>NZ_JANADR010000001.1:2727142-3408928 GCF_024199925.1 Bradyrhizobium sp. CCGUVB1N3 | reverse complement strand
TCGACGGCGCGCGCTCGGCGCCGATGCCGAGCCAGATGATGGCCCAGGCTTGCGAGCGCATGGTCGCAGCCGGCCTGCCGCTGTGGCGGGTCGGCGTGTTCATCCGCACGCTGCACCCCGAAATCTTCGGCCGCAATTTCATCTGGCGGCAGGGCGACCCCGAGGTTGAGGTCGGCACGGTGGATTTCGAGATCCAGCAGACGCCGGGATTCAAGCGAAGCCCGTTGAGCCTCGTCTTCAACCAGGGCCTCGAGGTGCGCGGCAATCCCGACAGCCCCGGCGACGTCGAGCGCTTTCCGTTTCTCGGGGACCTCAAGCAGGAGGGCGCCACAGATTACGTCGCGATGCCACTGCGCTTCCTCGACGGTACCGTCCACGCGATGACCTTGACCACCAAGCAACCCGGCGGCTTCAGCGATGCGCAGGTCGTGGCGCTGCGCGCGTTGACGAAACCTCTGACGCGCATCACCGAGATCATTACGCTCCGCCGCACCGCCACGACGTTGCTCGATACCTATGTCGGCAACCGCGCCGGCGAGCGCATCATGGGCGGCCAGATCCGCCGCGGCCACACCGACACAATGCAGGCGGTGATCTGGCTGTCGGACCTGCGCGGCTTCACCGCGCTGTCGGACCGTCTGCCGGCCGAGACCGTGGTCGAGATCCTCAACCATTATTTCGATTGCCAGGTCGCCTCGATCCGCACACATGGCGGCGAGGTGCTGAAATTCATGGGCGACGGCCTGCTCGCGGTGTTTCCGATCGACGAATATATCGGGGATGCGAACCACGTCTGTGCGCGCGTGCTCGAGGCCGCGCGTGAGTCACGCTGCAGCGTCGATGCGCTGGCATTTCCGGTCGGCGAGGCGATCGAGCGCTTCCGCTTCGGCGTCGCGCTGCATGTCGGCAACATCCTCTACGGCAATATCGGCGGCGGCAACCGTCTCGACTTCACCTGCATCGGCCCCGCCGTGAATCTCGCAGCGCGGCTGGAGAAGATCGCCGGCCGCATGGGGCGGACGGTGGTGGCCTCCGAAGGTTTCGTGCGTGCCTGCGGCGCCGACTGGAACGAGCTCGGCGAATTCCCGATCGCCGGCTTTTCGAAGGCGCAGCGCGTTTATGGCCTCGCCGACGAAGCGCCGGTCGTCATGGCCTAGCAGGCTGTTGAAGAAGTCTCTGGCGAAGCGTTTTGGATCGTGATTCCCTAGGATCAGGATTTTGCTGGGGTGGCACGATGCGGGGAAGTGACGAACGGTCTGGCTCGCTGTTCAGTTATGTTGACCTGGAGGCTCGGGTTCGCGTCGACCACCCGCTGCGGGCGATCAGGGATCTGGCAAATGCGGCGCTGGGCGATCTTTCTGGGGAGTTTGGCAAGCTCTACACGGACTTCGGTCGGCCCTCGATCGCACCGGAGAAACTGCTTCGGGCGATGCTCCTACAGGCGTTCTATGGGGTTCGCTCGGAAAGGCATCTGATGGAACGGATGGAGTTCGATCTTCTGTTCCGCTGGTTCGTCGGGCTTGGGGTGGACGATGCGGTTTGGGACCATTCAACCTTCTCGAAGAACCGCGACCGGCTGCTTGAAGGTGAGATTGCGGCCAAGTTCTTGAACGCGCTTTTGGCGCAGCCGAAGGTGAAGCGTCTTTTGTCGAGCGATCACTTCTCGGTGGACGGCACGCTCATTGAAGCCTGGGCTTCGATCAAGAGCTTCCGGAGGAAGGATGGCAGCGACAAAGATCAGGACGGTCCGGGACGCAATGCCGAGCGCAGCTTCCACAAGGAGAAGCGATCCAACGAGACCCATGAGAGCACGACCGATCCTGAGGCCAGGCTCTATAAAAAGGGCGACGGCCAGCCGGCCAAACTCTGCTATATGGGCCATGCGCTGATGGAGAACCGCAATGGTTTGGCGGTTTTAGGTGGAGTGAGCCAAGCTACTGGCACCGCCGAACGAGAGATTGCGCTTGCCATGATCGACAGGCGCGGGTGTGCGAAGCGGGTCACTCTGGGGGCGGACAAAGCCTACGACGTCACGCAGTTCGTGCATGACCTGAGAGATAGATCGGTTACTCCGCATATCGCGATCAATGGACATCTGAGTAAGACCGGCAAGCGGCGCAAGACGGCGGTCGACGCGCGTACCACGCGTCACGACGGCTATGACATCAGCCAACGCTGCCGCAAACGCATCGAAGAAGTCTTCGGCTGGATCAAGAGTTCCGCTGGCCTGGCCAAGGTCAAGCTGCGAGGCCGCGACCGGGTGGATGCCGTCTTCGTCCTGGCGCTTGCGGCCTATAATCTGATCCGGCTGCCCAAGCTTCTGGCGGCACCGGCATGAGCATCCGAGGTAGATGGCGGGTCGTCGAGACACCAGGCTACGACATGGCCGTGGCGGGCGCCTACATCCTGTTCGATGACGACGGCGGCGAGTTCGCCTTCGATTGCCTCACGGGCTGCATTCATGGAGCCTGTGACGGCGATGCCGTCCAGTTCGGCTGGCAGGGAAACGACGAAATGGAGCCAGCCAACGGTGATGGCTAGGCCGAACTGCGGGATGACGGCTCACTCGAAGGTGAAATCTGCCTCCTTAATGGCGACGACATCCCATTTATCGCGCGTCGCTCGAAGACTTCTTCAACAGCCTGCTAGAGGAGTCCGACCGGATCTCGATCCGTTGAAGTCCGGGGGCCCGAGCCCGACACGTTGCCGTTACGATAGAAAAGGTATACTGTTCGTCATTGCTCAGCCGGTTCGACATACCGGCCTTTCGTTCGATCCTGCACAGCGTCGCGAAAAGAGGAGCATCATCATGCCGATTACGACGCTGAAGGTCTTGGCGAGCCTCATGCAACTGCATGGGCCGGGCGCGACAATTCAGAGCGACCATCAGGGTATCGACGCATTACTGAACGATCTGCGTGGGCAGAGTGCGGAGCAAGGCGTTGTTTCCGGCGAACCCGTAGTGACCCAGGCCGCTTTCAGACGAGGGGCTTTTGCCAAGGGGGCGAATGCTGGCGCCTTTCGCAGAGCGGGATACGCTCCCGGCGTGGGCGCGTTCCGCCGAGGGGGATTTGTTCGAGGATACTAGGTAGGTCCTTCAACCCCGTCTCGGTGTCGGCATGTCGGCTGACGGTTCAGATTTAACCGCCTTCGAGGATCAGCCGATCACGCAGTTGCTGGTCAAGGTCGCAGCGAGATGTAACATCGACTGCTCCTATTGTTACTGGTTCCGCGACGCGTCCGTTTATGGGAAGCCCAAGCTGATGAGCCCCGACGTGCAGCATCGATTGCTGCAACGCATCGAGGAGCACGTCGTCAGATTCTCCCTCGTCGATTTTCCCATCATTCTGCACGGCGGCGAGCCGTTGCTGTGGGGTGTCGAGAACTTCCACCGCTTTGCCGCGGCCTGCGAAGGCATTTCATCACGGACTGGCTGCGACATACCCATCGCCGTCACGACCAACGGCGTGTTGATCGATGACGAATGGCTGGCCTGCTTCGAGGCCCGCAACATTTCGGTTGCGATCAGCCTGGACGGGCCGGCACATATTCACGACCTCCATCGCAGGACGTTTCAGGGTACGGGCACCCATGCCGCCGTGGAACGTGCCGCGCGCATGCTGGTATCGCGCGACATCGGCGTCATTGCCCTGGCAGTCTGCAATCCCGCTTACGCGCCGCAGCAATATGCCGATTTTTTCGCCGCGTGCGGAATCTCCAACTACGACATCATGATCCCGGACGCGACGGTGGACGAGAAGCCACCATCCATTGCCGCATTCTACAAGGGTCTGTTTGACCTCTGGCTGGAAGCGAATCGCGAGGCGCCGACGACCAATATCCGTATCATTTCCGACATGATCACGGCCCTGCTTGGCAACAATTCGCCGACCGAGGGCGTGGGCCACAAACCCGTCGAGCTTTGCACCGTCATGACCGATGGCACCGTGGAGGCTCACGATGTGCTGCGGATCGCAGGCGACGGCTTTACGAAGACCAACTTCAACATCTTCGATCATGCGATCGACGAGGTCAGGAACGAGCCTCGCTGGAAAGCCGCGCGCGATGCGTCAATCAATCTTTGCGCGAAGTGTCGCCAGTGCAAGTTCATGAACGCGTGCGGGGGAGGCTATCTCCCGCATCGTTTCTCCAAAAACAACGGCTACGACAATCCTTCGGTCTATTGCGACGATCTCTATGCGATGTTTGAGACCATGCAATCGGTACTGGAGAGCCATCTCTATGTCAGCAAGCCAGGCGGCGAGCGCGTCGATCTGCCCGACACGACGGCTGGCGCCTAGTCATGGCCTAGCTGCAATCCTGTCCGTTTCGAGATGGCGCCGCCTCGCGAGAGAAGGCGAATCTTTTCCGCCCCGCAGCCCGTACCGGCCCAACCCGAATTGAAACATGAGGATGGGCAACTCGATCGCCGAGATCGCCATGACTGCGACGATCAGATGTGGTCCCCACGAATATGCGACTGCTTCAACCCGAACGTCAGGATCGTCAGGGTGATCCATAGCCGCAGCATGGCGAAGCTGAAGATGAAGACGAAATAGATCAGGTTCTTGGTGAACTGGCTCGCCAGCGAAGTCTGCCAGAAATTCCAGATCGCGCTGCGAACCAGCTCCTGCCCGTAGAAAAGTGCGATGTTGACCACGCCGAGCGCGATCACGGCGGCCCCGAGCCACAACCCACGCCGGGCGAACTCGGCAATCGCGGCAAACAGCGCGATCTGACCGTCATTGCGGTCGGCATGGACGATGATGAGGAGCACCAGGGTGGCGATCAATGCGCTCCAGAAACGCCCGACGTGCGTGAACTGGTCGAAAGCCATGCCGTCGAGCCCGGCCATCAGGTGCCGCGACAATGCGGCATAGCCGATTGCCTCGGTGCCGATGGACACGGCGATCATCAAAAGGGTAATCCGCCAGAAGATCGCGAAAGACAGCTTGAACTGCTCACCCATCGTCAGCGCGCCGAGGGAGGATTGACCGCCGGCGGCTTCGATCGAGCGCTGCGCCGTCGCAAAGAAGGCCAGCAGCACCGACAAGTCGGAAATGATCGTCGCCGGCAGCGCCGCAGGACCGCCGCCGAACGCGATCACCCGCATGGCGGCCGCCAGGATCAGCCAGGGCAGGGCATGTAGAAGCTTGAAGGGACCGAACGAGGTCTCGTGGCGGGCGGACCGGAGCTCGAGTTGCTTGCGCAGTGCGATTGTCATCGCATGGTGGTGACACAGGAGATTAAACCTGTGGTAGCGCGGATCGGTAAAATTGACGCAAATGCATGCGGCAGACTGGCGCGCTCTATTCCTCCGGCTCGGTGGTGAACAATAGCGGATAGCCCTTGGCGCGGCCGGCGTCGGTGGCGCGCGTCGCCTTGGTCTCGGCGATGTCCTTGGTGAAGACGGCGACGACGCAGGCGCCCAGCTTGTGCGCGGTGATCATGACCTTGTAGGCCTGATCGGCCGTCATGCGGAATTCGGCCTTCAGCACCAGGGTGACGAAATCGCGCGGCGTGTAGTCGTCGTTGAGCAGGATCACCTTGTGCAGCCGCGGCCGCTCGACCTTGGTCTTCGTCTTAGGTTTAGGCTTGGTGACGGTGTCGTTCATTCCGCCTCCAAAAAACGCGAGGGGTTCCGGCTGCGGCGCTTATGACGCGGCCTTCTCACCATATTGCAGGACCTGCACCTTCTCCAAGGTGATCAACCCGCTCGACATCATGCCATCCAGGATGGGCAGGAATGCGTTGATGTTGTCCTCGCTGTCGACGATCTCGATCACCAGTGGCAGGTCTTCCGACAGCCGCAGGATTTTCGAGGTGTGCAGCCGGCTCGATTTGCCAAAGCCCATCGGCCCGCGCAGCACGGTGGCGCCGGCAAGGTGCCGCTCGCGCGCGCTGATCACGATGGCCTCATAGAGCGGCTTGCCGTCGAAATGGTCGTTCTCACCGATGAAGATGCGGAGCAGGACTGCTTGACGGGGAATTTGCATGATCAGCTCCTTTTCAAGCGGTTATAGCGGCTCGCCATCATATGACCGAGCCACACCGACACCAGCCAGCAGATGAGCGAGGTCGCGATATAGGCCAGCGCGGTATATTTCATGCCGCCATGGAACAGGCGGAAGGTCTCGAGGCTAAAGGTGGAGAAGGTGGTGTAGCCTCCGCAAAAGCCGGTCATGACGAACTGCCGGTGCTCGGGCCGCGCCAGCACGCGGCCGTCGGGGCCGGTGAGCGTCGCATAGAAACCGATGATCAGGGATCCCGTGGCGTTGATGAACAGTGTCGCGAAGGGAAAGCCGGGCCCGGTGTCCAGCAGGAGCCCGACGAGCCAGCGCGTCATCCCGCCGATGATGCTGCCGGCGGCGACCCAGGCATACAGCAGCGCGGTGCGCCAGCGGGCACTGGAGGTGAGGGCGGTCATCGCCTCTAGCCTCCGAACCGGTCAGCGAGCAGGAAGCCGCACGTCACGGCGGTGAGGCACAGGCCGACCGAGAGCACGATGTTGCCGAGCGCAGGAAGCTGCTCGCCGCTGCGCGCGAGGGTCAGCGTCTGGAGGCTGAACGAGGACACGGTGGTGTAGCAGCCGAGGAAACCGGTCACTGCGAACAGCCATGGCGTCGGGGCTGCGAAGATCGAGCCCGGATGCGTCGCCAGCGCACCGAAAATGCCGATCAGGAAGGCACCGGTGACGTTGATGGTCATGGTGCCCCAGGGAAACGTCTCGCCGAAGCGCCGCGCGATCGCGCCGGAGAGGAAATAGCGCGCGCAGCCGCCGAGCACGCTGCCGATTGCGATTGCAAGAATACCGCTCACCACGTCGAATGATCCCCTGCTTGTCCCATCACTGTCCCACTGGTCTCGCGAAGCTCTTGCCGATCGCAAGCAGTCCAGCAAGCGAGATCAGCGCAAAGCCCAGCCCGGCAAGGAAGCTGCCGGCCGGCCCATAGGCGTCCCACAGCGCGCCCGCGAGTATGCTGGCCGCGAGCGTCGCAAGCCCCGTGAACAAATTGAAGTAGCCGAATGCGGTGCCGCGTAAGCTCGGCGGCGCGGTATCGGCGACGAGCGCCGCGAACAGGCCCTGCGTCAGTCCCATATGCAGGCCCCATAGCACGACGCCGAGGGCGAGGCCCGCAAGGCTAGGCAGCAGCGCAAGCGCCAGATCGGCGGCGGCGAGAAAGACGAGCCCGAGCGCCAGCAGGCCGGTGCGGTTGATGCGGTCGGACAAGGCGCCGGCCGGATAGGCCGAGAGCGCATAGACGATGTTCATCAGCACCAGCACCGCCGGCACCCACATCGCGTTGAGCCCGATATTCTGCGCCCGCAGGATCAGAAAGGCCTCGCTGAAGCGCGCCAGCGTGAAGACGACACCGACCGCCACGACGCACCAATAGGCGGCGCCGAGCTGCCGCATCGCCGCGGTGTTGAGCGGGTTACGCGACGGCGCGCGGGCCCCGTCGGGCTCGGGCTCGCTGACCGCGAACGCGATCAGGGCAAAGGAGAGGAACGCCGGCAGAACCGCGACCCAGAACACGGCCGTGAAATTGTTCGCCGTCCACCACATCAGGCCGATCGCCGCGAGCGGCCCGACGAAGGCGCCGATCGTATCGAGCGACTGGCGCAGGCCAAAGCTCGCACCGCGCAGGTGCGCCGGCGCAATGTCGGCGATCAGCGCATCGCGCGGCGCGCCGCGGATGCCCTTGCCGATGCGGTCGATGAAGCGCGCCGCAACCAGCCATCCGGCGCTGGGCGCGAGCGGAAACAGCGGCTTGGTGCACGCGGCGAGCCCATAGCCGAGCGCTGCGAGCAGCTTGCGCCGGCCGAGCCAGTCCGACAGCGCGCCGGAGAAGATCTTCGTGATCGAGGCGGTCGCCTCCGCGATGCCCTCGATGATGCCGACCGTCATGGTGGAGGTGCCGAGCACGGTAACCAGATAGACCGGCAGCAGCGCGTGGATCATCTCGGAGGAGACGTCCATCAGCAGCGACACGAAGCCGAGCACCCAGACTCCCCTGGGGACCGCGGTCACGGATGGATTTGGCGTCGCCGTCGTCACCTCTTGCCTTTCGCATTCAGGCAACAAAAAACCCGCCACCGGCGGGTTATCCATGCTCCCGCCGAAGGCGAGGCTTTCCAAAATGCCTCACCTCAAGCAGGAGTCATCAGCCCATACAATCTGACATCGTCGGGCGGTTATCGGGGGACTCCATCCCCATCTGTGTGACAAGCCTAGCATGGAAATCGCGCCGCACAATAGGGTGGCGGCTTTGCTTCGATGTCCACGCCGTCATTCCGGGGCGGCTCGCAGAGCCGAACCCGGAATCTCGAGATTCCGGGCTCTCGCTTCGCGAGTCCCGGAATGACGTTCGTGGTGATCGCTAGCGCGAAGCGGCACGACGTTGGCGGAGCTGCGGCAGCTTTGCGCAAGAGCGTGCGTCCCTAACTCGAATGTGAAGCCATGGCGATCTTCGCGCTTTGCGGAAATGCATTTGCATGTCACCATCGCGTCATACGACGGGAGGGCGCGATGCGCTTGCTGATCTCGATCGGGGCTGTGCTGGTGGCCGGGGTGATTGCCGGAGGTGACGTCGCGAGCATCGCGGCACCGGGGGCCAAATATCAGCAGCAAGCAGCAGACAAGGACGCGCAGAGCGTCGATGTCGAACTGATCCTCGCCGTCGACGTCTCCTACTCCATGGATATGGACGAGCTTGCGATCCAGCGCGAGGGCTACGCCCAGGCGCTACAGTCGAAGGAATTCCTCCAGGCGCTGAAGGCGGGGCCCAACGGCCGGGTCGCGGTCACCTATTTCGAATGGGCCGCTTCCAGCGACCAGAAGATCATCATCCCCTGGCGGCTGATTGACGGGCCCGAGACGGCGGATGCAGTCGCTGCCGAAATCCTGAAGACGCCGATCCGGCGCGCCTCACGCACCTCGATCTCGGGCGCGATCAATTTCGCGATGCCGCTGTTCGACGAGGATCCCTATCGCGGTCTGCGCCGCGTCATCGACATCTCCGGCGATGGTCCCAACAACAATGGCGGACCGGTCACCGTCTCGCGCGACGCAGCGCTGGAGAAGGGTATCGTCATCAACGGCCTGCCGATCATGGTCAAGGAGCCGTCCTATTCGACCATGGATATCGACAATCTCGACTATTACTACGAGGACTGCGTGGTCGGCGGCCCCGGCTCCTTCGTGATCGCGATCAAGGACCGCGACAAGTTCAAGGAGGCGATCCGCACCAAGCTCCTGATGGAAGTCGCCGGCCGCACGCCCGAGCGCAAGGTCGTGCACGTCGCCGACAAGGAGCCGCGCGTGAGCTGCCTGATCGGGGAAAAGATCTGGCAGGACCGCTGGGGCAGGTAGGCGAGAACCTGAGCCCGTTCGTTAGCGCGGTTCGAGTGCCGCCAGCTCCCGCTCAATCGTGCGTAGGTTCGAAAGCGCCGCCCCGAACGAATGGTTTCCGATGCGCCGCCAGATCGCCGAGGTCTGCTCAATCAGGTCCGGGATCGTCAGCGGAAATTCCGCGGCCTGCAGCAAGGCCGCCTTCTCGTTGATGAGATATTCCCCGTTGAGCGCAAACAGCACCTGCGCGACGCAGGTGAGCGCGCGGTAGGCGCAGCCGGCGACATGGATCTGATCCTCGCGCAGCGCGGCAAGTTCGGCATTCTCGATGCTGAACAGGATTTCCCACCGGAAGCGCCGGATCAGAGCCTCGCGCAGCGGCTTTGGATAGGGCAGTGCGATCGACTTCAGCTCCGCGATCACCGCGCGCTCGTCGCGCAGCGCCTGACAGCAGGCGATCTCGCCCATCCAGATCGCCGAGCAGAACCCGTGCGGATGTCCGGGCTGATAGTCCATGCTGATCTGCCCCGTCCGGCAGGCCTCCATCGTGCGGCGGACCGCATCGATGTTCCGGTAGAGCAAGTCGACCTTCTGCCCCTCGATCGTCAGCCACGCGCCGCCGACGATCCACGGTCCCCATTCGCCGACCGAGGTGACCGTCGTCTCCTCGGGGTCGTCGGCAACCTGCCGCGCCGCCTGTTGCAGACTATCGGTGTCGAGCTTCAGGCTTTCCGAGAAATACAGCCCGATGTCGTAGTCGGAGTTTTCGTGCGACGTCCCGCGCGCCCGCGAGCCGCCGAGCACGATGGCCTCGACGCCTGCGACGTCGCCAAGCGTGGATACCACCCGCTCGATGAGCGGATCGCGCTGGATGTCCGTCTGCGCTGCCATCGGGTGAGATCCCGCACGGTGCCGTGTGCTTCCGGCGGCGGGTATGGTCCTCTTGACGACGATGGTCAACTCCCGGGCGGATGCTTGATGGTTCGCATTGCCAACGGGACCGGCAGCGGGCAAGACTGGCGCGTCGTCCTGACCGGGTGAAATCGATGGCGAACGCCAGGCTTGCGCAAACGTCGGATCTTGCGGGGCTGCTCGCGCTGTTCCGCGTGTCCGACGTCAGTGCGAGCGCTGCGCCTGAGGAGGCCGCAATCATCTGGCGGCAGACCCTGTCTCGCGACGACCTCGCCGTGTTCGTGTCGGAAGCCGACGGCCAAATCGTCGCCACCTGCATGCTCATCACCGCGCCCAACCTGTTGCGCGGCGGCCGCCGGCACGGCTTTCTCGAGAATGTCGTGACACACCCAAAATTTCAGGGGCGCGGACACGGGCGGGCCGTCGTCGCCGCGGCGCTGGAGGCGGCCTGGGCCAGGGATTGCCACCACGTGCTCATGCAAAGCGGCCGCAAGGACGCGCGCGTGCATCGCTTCTACGAGCGTTGCGGTTTCGTGCCGGGCCTGCGCGTCGGTTACGTCGCGCGCAGACCCGAGCCCGGCATGATCGACGTCAGATCCGCGCCTCCAGGATCAGGTTGAAGGGCGTCTCGGCGGCACGACGGAAGCGGCTCAAGCCGCCCTCGCGCGCGACCTTGCGCAGCCTTGCTTCGCCGGCCTGTGCGCCGAGCGCCAGACCAACTTCCTGATCGAGCGATGCCGGCGTGCAGATCATGGTCGATGCCGCGTAGTAGACGCGCCCCACCGGGTTGAGGTTGTCTTCGAGGCGGTCATTGGCGAACGGCTCGACAAGCATGCAGGTGCCGTCCTTCGCCATCGATTCGCGTACATGGCTGACGGCGCCGACGGGATCGCCCATGTCGTGCAGGCAGTCGAAGAAGCAGACGAGATCATATCCTTCGGCCGGATAGGTCTTGGCCGAGTGGACGGCGAAGCTGACGCGATCGCCGAGCTTGGCTTCGGCGGCAGACCGGCGTGCAGTCTCGATCGAGCCTTCGTGATAGTCAAAACCGTAGAAGCGGGAGTTCGGGAAGGCCTCGGCCATCAGCCGTGTCGAAACGCCGTGCCCGCAGCCGACATCGGCGACCTTGGCGCCGCGCTTGAGCTTTTCCACCACGCCCTCGAGCGCGGGCAGCCACTCCTGCACCAGATGGTGCTTGTAGCCGGTGCGGAAGAAGCGGGCCGTGCCGCAGAACAGGCACTCGCTGCGCCGGTTCCAGCCGACACCCTTGCCGGTCTTGAAGGCGTCCGTCACCTTCGGCTCGTCCAGGAACGCCGCGGCAATGACGTTGCCAACCGCGCCGAGAAACACCGGGCTCTCCTCGTCGGCCAGCGCCATCGCCTGTTCCGGTAGCATCGAGAACTTGCCCGACGCGGAATCGTATTCGACGTAACCGGACGCAGCCTGGCTCGCCAGCCACTCGCGGATGTAGCGCTCCTTCGTTCCGGTGGCGCTCGCGAGCTCGGCAGAGTTCATCGGTGCTTTGGCGAGGGCGCGGTAGAGGCCGAGCTTGTCGCCGAGCAGGACCAGCGATGCGTTCATGGCCGCGCCGACCTCGGTGATCATCTTGCCCATAAAGGCATTTAACTTGTCGGAATTGACTTCCATGACAACCTCCATGCGGTGTCGGGCATTTACCAGCAGTTGTGCTTTGCCGGACCGCGCACGAGCCATCGGCCGTGACGAGAGCGACGCTCTCGGAAATCCGCGGGTCCTCTATGTGGGTCAATCCGGCGCGCTGCAGGTTCAACGTGTCTGCGCAAACCTCGTCGCGAGCTCGATGGTAACCGGCTCTCGGAGAAGGTCCAGCGGCCCGCGGGTGGCGACCGTCGCCGCAAAGCGCCAGCCATGGCTCGGCAGGCGCGGGGTAGGGCGGCGTGGCCGAGTGGAGTCCGTGCGTATTGAATGGCTGCCTATTTTGAGCGCGGCCTACCGTCGGGCACCCGCCCCGCAATTACCAACCAACGATGCACGATCGCCCATTTGTCGCGTCCGCGTGGATTGAAGTCCAGGAGCGGCGACTTGGCATTTTGAAGTTCGAGGAAAAATTCGAGAGTTGCTTTGCGCGTGGTTCGATAGCGTGGCAATCGTTGCCTCGTGATCCAGCGATCCCACTCCCGGACAATCAGGAATTGTCGTCTTGTCCACTGAGCCATCGCAGCCCGCCTGCGTGCGGACCAAGGTCGCGCTGGAGGTCGGATGACGGAAGCGGCCGGCAGTCGAGCCCTGGTTCAATGGGATATGTCTGTTGTCGAGCGCTCACTCCAGAGGGGGCAGCGGTTGTATCGTCTCGTAAGGCGTTGAACACTTGGGCGGCCATTTCGCTTAGCTTGGTCAGGCTCCTTTCGATGTCGCTGTGCATCCGAGCGAGTTCACGGGATTTCCGATATTTGCTGAACTGAATAATCTGAGCCGACATGGCAATGCTCCGGCGGTATTTTTTGCCAGAGTAGTCGCCGGTACGCGGATTTGCCTATCTGCCAATTCAGGTGGCAGGCGCATTCTTTTTGATGGCAATCGCATGCCATCGACGGGCGCTGCTGTTCACGCCTCGACTTGGGGGAAGCTGACGACAGAGCCGACTTCGCCGCCCGGCAATTAATCGGCCGGGGTTATATACGGGCCATAAAGTACGTCTCGCCGTCGCTTGTACGTCTTCGAAATAGCCCGCATCGCGACGATGCAAATTACAGAACAAGCGATTTCAATGATCACTTGAGTCGTTCCGCATTAAAAAGGGACAATGTAACAACTGCGGACATTACCGGATTCCGGACCGGCTGGACCGGGAGATCAGCCAGTTCCAAAGCAGGGCACTGATCTTTTCTGAGTATGCGACATTTTTGTCACCGCTCGCAATCGCAGGAGAATCAGCCGCCGCTGCCTACCTCAGGCCTCAAGACAAGCCGGCCACCAGCGGGCGTTGCAGGTGTTTTGCCATCAGCTCCGCCGCCTCGGCGTAGCGCCGCACCTCCAGGACGTCGAGCAGGCGCAAATGCTCACGCACGTGCCGCCGCATGCCGTCGCGGTCGGCGAAGCTGCGATAGGCGAACAGGCGCCTGATCGAGTTCACCCGCTTGAGCGCTTCAACGAAGAACGGATTACCGGCGCCGCGGATGATCTCTTCATGAAACTCGCAGCCGGAATGATAGACCTCGCCGATCGTCATCTTCTCGAGCTCGCCCTCCAGGACGCGCAGCTGGCGCTCGCGCAAGCGTGCGATCACCTCCTGCGACAGCATGAAGTCGGGCTGGGCGATCGCCGCCGGCTCGATCACCACGCGAAACGCCATCGCCTTGGCCTGTGCTTCGGGGCTGGAGACGGTCTCCGCAAAGCGCCAGCCATAGCCCGGCAGGCGCGCGATCCACCCCTCGGCCGCGATGCGGTCGAGCAGCCGCTGCAGCTCGGCCCGGCTCAGCTCATAGCGGCGCATCAGCTCCGCCTCGGTGACGTCGGCCGGCAGCCGGGTCGCGAGAACATCGCCCGCAATCGTCGCGTAGACCTGCTCGCTGCGCCTGACTGCCGCGAGCGCGGGTTGGGCTGCGCTGCTGGTCGGGTTCTTCGCCAGCACGAAGCCGCGATGCGGCTCGCCGCGCGCCAGCCCCGCCGCTTCCAGAGCCTTCAGGCCGAGCCGGATCGGCGCACGCGAAAGATCCAGCGCGTCCGCAAGCCTTTGTTCGATCAAGCGATCGCCGGCCTTCATACCTTCGCGCCGGGCGAGCGCCATGATCAGGCCGGCGAGGTGCTCGGCGCGCTCGGAACCGCCGTTCCTCGCGGCGCGCTGTCGGGAACTGTCGGATGTCATTGCAGTGCACGCAAAGTTTAGGGCTTGACAGACTGTCCCATGAATTGTTCTTTTATGCAACAATATACAATCAAGCAGGGAGAGCCCGATGGCGCGCGCGCCGGATGTTCATATTTGCGAGGTCGCTCCCCGCGACGGTCTGCAGAATCTCGGCATCTTCGTTCCCACCGAAGCCAAATGCGCGCTGATCGACGCGATCGCTGCCGCCGGTGTGCGCGAGATCGATGCCGGATCCTTCGTGCCGCCAAAGGTCGTGCCGCAATTCGCCGACGTCGATGCGGTGATGGCGCATGCGCTCACGCACAAGACGGCGACCATCGGCGCACTTGTGCCGAATCCTAAGGGCGCCGAGCGCGCCATCGCCGCCGGCGTCAACATCGTCTATTTCGTCATCTCGGCAAGTGAGACGCACAACCGCGCCAATGTGCGTCGCTCGGTCGAAGAGCAGCTCGACGGATTTCGCGCGGTCCGCGCCGCGATCGACGCCCGGCCGGTGGACCAGCGGCCGCAACTGATGGGCGCGATCTCTACATCCTTCGGCTGCTCCCTGGAAGGCGAGGTCAGCGAAGCTGCCGTGTGCCGGGTTGCGCGCGCCTTTGCCGACGCCCGTGCCGACGAGATCGGGCTTGCCGACACCGTCGGCTATGCCACCCCCAAACTGATCGGGCAGATCGTCGAAGCTGTCAGGCGCGAGGTCGGATCGCAGATGACGCTGCGCCTGCATCTGCACGATACGCTCGGCGCGGGCCTTGCCAATGCCGTCGCCGGCCTCGAGGCGGGGATCCGCCGTTTCGATGCGGCGGTGTCCAGGCTCGGCGGCTGCCCCTTTGCGCCAGGTGCGCGCGGCAACATCGTCACCGAGGATCTCGTGTTCATGCTGGAGCGCATGGGCCTGTCCACCGGCATCGACCTCGATCGCCTGATGCAAACCCGCGAGATTCTCGCTCGCCATATCCCGGAAAAACATCTGACGGGGCATCTGCACGAGGCGGGCATCCCCAGGGTCCTGAGGGGGGCGGCATGACGGCTTCTATGCGCGAGACCGCGTCGGAGCTTCGTCCGCTGGCCGGCCTTCGCGTCATCGAGTTCAGCCAGATGGTGATGGGCCCGAGCTGCGGGCTGATCCTCGCCGATCTCGGCGCCGACGTGATCAAGGTCGAGCCGCCCAAGGGCGACCGCACGCGTTATTTCAAGGGACCGGCCGCCGGTTTCTTCGCCACCTACAGCCGCAACAAGCGCAGCATCGCGCTGGATACATCGACCGCGGAAGGCCAGAACATCGCGCGCAGGCTGATCGAGAGCAGCGACGTCCTGATCGAGAATTTCCGACCGGGCCTGTTGAAGCGCATCGGCCTCGACTACGAGAGCGTCGCGGCCTTTGCACCACGCCTGATCTACTGCTCGCTCAAAGGTTATCTGCCGGGCCCATACGAGAACCGCCTCGCGCTCGACGAGGTCGTGCAGATGATGGGCGGCCTTGCCTACATGACCGGCCTGCCCGACAGGCCGATGCGCGCCGGCGCCTCGGTCAACGACGTCATGGGCGGCATGTTCGGCGTGATCGCGATCCAGGCTGCGCTGGCGGAGCGGCAGCGCACCGGCCGCGGTCGTTACATCCAGAGCGCACTGTACGAGAACAACGTGTTCCTGATGGCGCAGGCCATGATGTGCGAGGTGGTCAGCGGCCAGCCGTCGATCCCCTATTCGATCAAGGACAGCCCCTGGCCCGTCTACGACCTCTTCGACACCAAGGATGGCTCAAAACTGTTCGTCACCATCGTCGGTGAAGAGCAATGGGAGGCGTTCTGCCGCGCCTTCGATCGCGAATCCTGGCTGACCGATCCGCGCTTTGCGACGAGCAACGACCGTGTCGACCATCGCGGCTGGCTGATCCCCGAAATCGCGAAGATCTTCAAGCAATGGGACAAGGCCGATCTCGCCGCGCGCCTCGAGCAGCTCGATCTGCCATACGCGCCGGTGAACAAGCCCGGCGATCTCTTCGATGACCCGCATCTCAACCAGTCCGGCGGGCTGACCGACATTCGCCTGCCTGATGGCGGCGAGGCAAAAACGCCGCTGTTGCCGATCTCCATGGACGGCCGCCGCCTGCCCAACCGCTACGATCCGCCGCAGATCGGCGAGCAAACGAGCGAGATTTTGAGCGAGATCGGCCTTTCCGCGAACGAAATCGAAACGCTGCGACAAGCAGGGACGATCAAGGTCACGCCGTCCTGACTGATCGGCGTGATCAAAACAGAACACGGGAGGAGCACATGAGTATCACCAGGCGCCAGGCGCTGATCGCGGGCTCTGCATTGGCCGGTGCATCGCTGCTGCCGGGACGACTGCACGCGGAGAACAAGCAGGTCTCGCTCGCCTTCGGACCGGTGTCGCCGGTCTACGCCATCGGCATGATCGCGGAGCTGAAGGGGTACTTCAAGGACGAAGGGCTCGATTCGAAGCTCGTGACCGGCAATGCGGGCACGTTCGGTCGCCAGACGCTGGCGGCAGGGCAGGCGCTGTTCGCGCATGGCGATGCCAGCCATCCGCTGCAACTGAGCGCGCGCGGCAAACCCTGCAAGATCCTGCTCGCGACCGAGATGGTGTGCTCCTATGCCAACATCGTGGTCCGGCAGGACCTCTACGAGAGCGGCATCAATTCGGTCGAGAAGCTCGCGGACTACAAGCGCGCTGACGGCGCCAAGCCGATCGTCGCCGCCACCGCAATCGGCTCGGGCACCTGGGTGTTCGGCACCTATGTGTTCGAGGCGCGCGGGCTCGCCGACAAGGTGAACTGGGTCGCCGGCGGAGGGCCCAACACGATGTTCCCCTCGCTCCAGACCAAGCAGTTCGACGCCATCATGGCGCCGCCGAGCTGGATCGTCGAAGTCGAGAAGAAGGGTTTTGGCAGGACGATCTACGACACGTCAAAGCCCGGCGTGTTCGAGAAGGATTTTGGCGGCACGCTGCCCGTGCTCGTGATCTACACGCTCCAGGACACTGTCGAGCAGGACAAGGCGATGGTGCAGGCCTACGTCAACGCGATCTACCGCGCGATGGCCTTCGTGAAGGCGACGCCGCTGGCCGACGTGCAGGCGCTGGTCACGCCGAAATATTTCTCCGGCATCGACCCCGATGCGATCAGCGCCGAGCTCGGCTTCGACAAGTCGACCTGGGCCTATGACGGCAGCATCGACAGATCCTCGTTCGAACGCGGTGCCAAGCCCTGGTACCGCAAGGGAACCGACATTCCCGAAACCAAGTACGAGGATGTCGTCGACATGAGCTTCCTCCAGGCAGCCAGGGCGAAATACAAATGATGGCCGGACCCAGCCCGGGCCTCGCGCGCGCGAGAGACGACGATGACAGGGCAGCGGCGCGTACGCGCATCGCCGTGCAAGGCCTCGCCAAACGCTTCAATGCGAGCGGCCGCGAATTCGTGGCGGTCGATGATGTGTCCTTCGAGGTCAAGCAGGGCGAATTCGTCGCCCTGCTCGGCCCATCCGGCTGCGGCAAGAGCACCATCCTCAACATGGTCGCGGGGCTGTTGCCGCGCTCGGGCGGACGCATCCTCATCGACGACGACACCGTCGAGACCGGCAAGGTCAACCCCAGGGTCGACTACGTCTTTCAGCGCGACACGCTGTTTCCCTGGCGCACCGTGGAGCAGAACATCGGCTATGGGCTGGAGATCGCGGGACTGCCGAAGACCGAGCGTGCCCGGCGCGTCGCTTTGGCTGTCGAGAAGGCCGGGCTCACAGGTTTTGCGCAGAGCTTCCCGCGCATGCTGTCCGGCGGCATGCGCCAGCGCGTCGCCTTGATGCGCACGCTGATCCTGGAGCCCGAAATCCTGCTGATGGACGAGCCGTTCGGCGCGCTCGACACCCACACCAAGCTCGAGATGCACAAGACGCTGCTGGAAATCTGGGAACGCGAGCGACAGACCGTGCTGTTCGTGACGCACGATCTCGGCGAGGCCCTGACGCTCGCAAGCCGCATCATCCTGCTCTCGGCGCGGCCCGGGCGGCTCAAGGAGGATTTCGACGTCGCCATCCCGCGGCCGCGCGATCCCGTGGGCGTGCGCGAGACCGCCGAATTCGGCCGCCTCTATTCCCACATCTGGCATTCCCTCGGCGAAGAATTCCGCCGCACCAGGGCTGACTGACCATGGCCAAAAGCCGCACCGTGATCCTGTTCTGGCAACTTGCCATTCTCGCAGCCGTGCTCGTCATCTGGCAGTGGGGCTTTGAATGGAGCAAGGCGCTGCTGCCGAAGGCTTACGTGCCAAAAATCCTCGATCCCTATTTCGTCGCCAAGCCGTCGCTGATCTGGCAAAGCTTCCTGCGGCTCAGCTGCTTCGCCGATGCCGGCGGCTTTGCCGCCTGCATCAACGGCAACGACAATAATTTGTGGCTTGCCACGCTGGTCACGCTGAAGAACACCTGGTGGGGATTTTTGTTCGGCTCGGCGAGCGGAATCGCGGCCGGCCTGATCCTCGGCCGTTCCGATTTCCTGGCCCGCGTGTTCGGCCCCTACGTCGTGGCGCTCAACTCGATCCCGCGTATCGCGCTGGTGCCGCTCGTCATCCTGATCTTCGGCCTCGGCGATCTCTCCAAGATCGCGACCGCCTGGCTGGTCGTGTTCTTCGTGGTGTTCTTCAATACATTCGAAGGAACGCGCGCGGTCGATCGCGACCAGATCGCAGCCGCCCGTCTGCTCGGCGCCAGCGAATTCACCGTGCTGCGCACCGTCGTGATCCCCTCCGCGCTCGCCTGGGTGTTCGCCTCGCTCCTGCCCGCAGTTTCCTTTGCGCTGATCGGCGTCATCGTCGGCGAGTTCATCGGCGCCGAACGCGGGCTCGGCAAGCTCATCATCGAAGCCGAGGCACGCGCGAACGCCAGCGAGATGATGGTCGCCATCTTCGTCATGATGTTCGTCGGAATTTTGCTGGCGGTCGCCGTGCGCTCGCTGCAGTCCTACCTGTTGCGCTGGCAGCCGCAATTCGAGCCTTCGGCATAGGGCCCTGGCAGGATCGTCACCGGCTGAACCGCGCCACCAGCTCGACATGCGGCGTGTGGCGGAACTGGTCGACGGGCACCACGGTCTCGAGCTTGTAGCCGCCGTCGATCAGGAGCCGCGCATCGCGCGCGAACGTCGCGACGTTGCAGGACACGGCGATCACGACCGGCACCTTGCTTGCGGCGAGTTTTAGCGCTTGCGCCTGCGCGCCCTGGCGTGGCGGGTCGAACACGACGGCGTCGAACTCGCGCAACTCCTGCGGCACCAGAGGGCGGCGGAACAGGTCGCGCGGCGCGGCCGTGATCGGCTTCAGGCCCGGGGTGCGCGCGGCTTTCGCGAGCGCTGCGACGGCGCCGGCGTCGCTGTCATGAGCCGCGACGCGCGCCTTCTCCGCAAGTCTCAAGGCAAATGGACCGACGCCGCAGAAGAGATCGGCGATCTCCTTCGCCTTGCCGATGCGCTCGCTCACCAGCGCGGCCAGCGTCTCTTCGCCTGCGACGGTTGCCTGGAGGAAAGAGCCCGGCGGCAGCGTCACCTCGGCGCGGCCCATGCGCAGCGTCGGCGGCAGTCGTTGCTGCACGAGTTCGCCATGCCGCGTCAGCCGCGCCAGGCGATGCTGCTCGGCAACGCGCGAGAGTGCCGCGACCATCGCCGCCGGCAGGGGACCTGAGCCGCGCACATCGACATCGAGGCCGTTCTCGGTCGCGGTGACCTGGATGTCCAGCGGCTTCGTGACCGCCATTTTCGACGTCAGCGGCTCGGCGACTGCCCAGGCGGCATCGAGCGCGCCTTCGAGCGCCGGATCGAGGATCGGACAGCGATGGATCGGGATGACGTCATGCGAGCTTGTTGCCGCAAAGCCCACTTTCAGGATCTCATGCGTGCCGAGGCGGCCATGCAGCGTTATGCGGCGGCGTCCCGCGCCATGGGCGTCGACCAGCGGCGCCACCTCGCACGCGACGCCGGCTTGTGCCAGCGTTTCGACCACGATATTGCGCTTCCAGGCCTGGTACGGCGCTTCCGCCCAGTGCTGGATCGCGCAGCCGCCGCAGACGCCGAAATGCGGACAGAACGGCGCGATGCGTTCGGGGCTTGCCACGGCCACAGCGAGCAGCTTGCGCCGGTCGGGATGATGGCCGGGAACCTGCTCGACCTCGACGGTCTCGCCGCCGAGCGCATAGGGCACGTAGATCGCTTCGCGACCGTCGAGGCAGACACCGTCGCCCCGATGTCCGACGTGATCGATTGTCAGACGCTCAACCACGGCGCGCGCCCAGGAAGAATTCGATGTTGCCGTCGCCGCCCGTGATCGGCGAGGGGAACACCTCGATGTCGGTGCAGCCGAGCGAGGCGGCGAAGGCCGCGATTTCGGCGCAGATCTCCTGATGCACGGCGGCATCGCGGATGATCCCCTTCTTGTTATGCTTCCGCTCGGCCTCGAACTGCGGCTTGATCAGCGCGAGTAGGCTCATCGGTGCTGCCGCCAGCGACAGCGCCACCGGCAGCACCGCCTTCAGCGAGATGAAGCTGACGTCGATGACGACGACATCGGGCCGCGCCGGCAGGCGCTTGCCTTCGTAAGAGCGGATGTCGGTCTCTTCCATCGAGACGATCTTGGGATGACCGCGCAGCGAGGGATGCAGCTGCTCGTATCCGCCCCAGGTAAGAGCGAGTCGCCCGAACTCAATAAAACCGGGGGTTCTTGAATCCGTGGTGAGTCGGATTCCGCAATAACGGTGAGTCGTTTCGCGGAAAAGCGGCGGAACCGTCCGATTCTGTCAAATCTGGAGCCCGGTCGCAAGAGCGCGCAGCCCTCAGCGGACTCGGCCAATCATCAAGAGGAGGCCACCGACCTGCGGAAGCAACGACAGCAGCAACAATCGGAGCATCGCGAAGTCCGCCGCTGTGGGATTAGCATTCCCGGCACTGAGCCAAGCGACGATCTTACTCGCGGCCTCGGTTTGCGGATCGACGGCCCGCTCGACCGAACTGACCGCAGCATTCAGCGCACGCTGACGCTCGATCACGGTTTGCTCGCGCTCGCGACAAAAGCGGCCGACGCCGCCCGCGCATTCCCTGTCACGCGACGTCATGGCATCACGTAACGCGTCCTGAGCAATCGTCACGGCAGGTGTGACGCGTGACGCGCGAGCCAGGGTGGAATCCGCGATGTTGACGGAGGCGAACCCCAGACCAGAGATCAGAGCGAAAACAAAAGAGGCGGACCATACCAGCCACGCCACTGCCGAAGTCACTCGTTGCCGTTCAAGCCAAAGCCTTGCGGCTGCTGCAGGCACCGTCAGAGCAACGACGTCATTTGCCATGCCGCCCACAACGAACGTCCAGCCTGCCAGATCGGTCGATCCGAGCGTTCGGGCGAACCACCCATTCATAACGAGGCCGACGCCGGCGAGCGCCAGTGCCGCCGTCGTTAGACAGTATGAAGCGATCGAACTCCGCTCCGTGACGTGACGGCGTGACACCGTTACTTCGTCCGCAACGCGAGACGTTACGCCTTCCGTGACGCGTGACGTCACGTCTTTCGTGACGAGTGTCACGGGTAACGCGCTGACCGTTACCGGCGTGACCGTGACGTTCGTCGTGACTGGTGGCTCGAAGGCGGCGATTTGATCGCCGATCGGGCCAGGCGAACCGATGCCGGCAGAAGCCAGCGCAATCTGGCGTTTCTCCCGCTGGCGCTGGCGAAAGGCCCGTTGTCGTTCGGCTCCCGTTTTCGGCCGGCGAGATACGTCGGTCGGCGCCGCCGGTGCAGTGCTGCTGTCACTCATCGAAAGCGGCTCCTTTCGGTTTTGACGTCTTGGACGATCGGCGGTCCGACGGGATAGTGTCGTCATCAGCCGAATGCTCGTCGAATGGCTGCTGTGTGCTCGATCCAACACCTTCACGATGTCGCGGGGCATGAACGCTTCGTTCGATGATCGGAATGACGTCTGCCCTGCGCCAGGCGAAAGTCGTCGAACGTCCAGGCGGATCGACCGAATGCGCCGGCTGTACGCCGCGGCCATCCATGATGCGCTTGACCCCTTGAACGCTGATGTTCAGCCGCCTCGCGACCGTGGAGGTAGTGACATAGCTTTCGTTGAATCGTCGGACGCTCTCCCCGTTTACCTTGTACTCCGCCTGCAGCACCCCAGCCTTGACGAACGCGACGATGTCTTCGGTCGGCATGTCGAGATACATCGTGACGTCCCGACGCGTCATCTTCGTCGGGGTAGGGGCCGGCGCAACTTCGTCGACCATTGTCTCAACGAGCCCGACGGCCTTAGCGGACAGGACCACTCGCGAAATGAAGCCGCCGCGGCGTTCCGATAGCCAATACTCAATTCGGCCATCGAGACAAAGTTGAACCAGCCTCACCAGCAGGCCGCCGCCGGCGCCGCCGGCATCCAAAACCGTTCTCATCAAAGGCTTGCCATCTTGGAAGCCGGCCGCGCTCGCATTGGCTTCGATCCTGCTTCCGAACCGTTCGATTTCGGACTTATGTACGGATGGATCGCGAAATCTTGCCAGAGCACCGGCGGCGAGGTGGATGTGGCCGGACCCAACCAATCCCTCGATCGCGAACATGGGCAGACCCGTGATCGCCACCAGGCGATCGATCAACAAAACCTCCCGACGGGCCTCCAGCAATTCAACGAGTTGCCGCTCGTTGTAATAGGTCGGGGCGAACTTCTCGTCCCCGGTCTGGATGACCTCGATGTCCTTGTTCTTCGCGAGCGAGGTCAAGAAGATCGTGGTCACATCGTACTTCGTGAGGGCCTCGCGGTAGGAGATCATCTCATCTGCACGCTCCGGAGGCGCCTGATAGCTGCGTTCGGGGGCTGACCCGCGGACGGTCTCATAGTGGCCGGCGATCGCGAGTTCGATCGCGGCCTTGACCTTCGGAAGCGCGCCGTAATTGTCACCGAAGTCGGCCAAGGGCCCGAGCTCTTTATGGCGGCCGTAGTGCCCAGTGCGCGTGCCGGCAGCATCATTCAGGATCTTCACCAGGTCGCCGAAGCCGTCTGGCCAGTTCAGAACCGCGCGAGCGGACGACATGAGGTTTTGATGCCAGTCGGGAAGAGCGAAGCACGCCGCCCCCCTCAGTTTGAACCGATCGGGAAAGCGTCTGCATAGGTGGTTGCCCAGCATGACGATCATGTCGAAGACTTCCCACCCATGCCATGACGCGAAAGCCGGGGGCAGCGCACGCATGGCGTCGGGGTGACCGGTCAGCAAGCCCGTTGCCGAGCGGTAGAGGGCTAGTTCGTCCCCAACAAGACGCGGCAATTCCAGATCCCGCAGATCCGTGGTGGGACAAAAGTCGTCGTCGAGACAGTGTTCGCAGAAAGGGATGCCCTGCGCATAATTCCAGCCGAGTGGCTTGCCGCATGCCGGGTTCGGGCAGTCGGACGTCAGCAATTCGCCGCTCTCGGGGCAGTACCGCAGCGGTCGCAGTGCCGAGAGAGCCCTGTGATGCGGCGAAACGCGAAGGGATGCAGGAGACACGCGCCGAAGAGCCGGTTCGCGCATCAAGCGTCGGACCGGCGAACCGAAATGAGAAATGAAAGTGTTCGGCAGCGAGCCCTGAACCTCGATGGGCAACTGCATTCTCGAGCGCAGTTCTGCTTCCTTGCAGCCGAAGAATTGTGCGAGGCTTTCAAGATCAACGGTTTCGCTGACCGGAAGAAAGCGTGCCCGGAGCGTCTCAAACCCGGCGAGCTCCAGCACACGGATGACCGAAGGATGCCCGTTGTCGTCGCAGGCTCGTGCGACGAAGCCCATGAGGCTTTCATCAGGTAGAGGAGTCGTCGGGATTGGGAAGGTGTTCATGGATGGGATGCCCGAACTAGTCTGCGAACGCTTCGGCATGGCTCGCGAAGTGGTTCTCCTTGATCCCGAACAGCAACTTGCCGCGATCGATGGCGACGGCGAAATGGACCGGGAGGAGGGTAGTGGCGCCGCTCTCAAGCGCGACGCGGAGGGCAGCCTTCATGATCCTCTGACACAGGCCCAGTCTTCCGCTGGCCTGGAGGAACAGGCAGCCGATGGTCTCGGCGTCCTCGAGCGTCTTCGTGCTGATGAGGATGCCCATCTTTTCGATTTCGGTTTTGAACGTCTTCAGGAAGGCGACGAACAGCGCGCGGTCGTCGGCGACGTCGGGATTGCCTCCCTTGAGGTCGAACCGGATGTGCGCTCGCTGGCCGAACTCCTCGCTCGCATCGAAAATGTCCGCGGCCTTTTGGGTTCCGAACAGCCCCAGTGCGCAGATGCCGGTGTTGAGGGTCTTCTTCATTGCGTCGATGACGCTCTTGGTACGCTTTCCGGTGTCGCTGGCGATGAAATGCTGCACCTCGTCGCAGAGGCCCAATTCGGTGCCGAGCTTGTCGGTCAATTTGCCGAAGCGGCGCCGCAGCACGGATTCGTTACCCTTCTCGGGATCGGGGTCTTTCAAGGCCGTCAGGGCATCGACGTGGAATTGTCTCTTGTTGGCGTCGACCGACAGTTCGAAGTCGAACACTGCCCGCCTGCCCACCTGCCAGTTCTCGGTTCGGCAGACATCTTCGTAGTAGGTCTTGATCACGTGAGATTTCGCCGTGCCGGACGGTCCGATGACGCAGATCAGCGGAAGCGGACTTGGCTTGATCGTCATTCCGGGGTTTTGTTTCGCGAATTCGACCATGTCGGCGCGAGACTGGTTGACTTCGGCGCGGACGATGTTCAGCGCGCGATGAATCTCGCTCAATAGTTTGTGCGGGTGGCGAATTCGCTCGAAGAGCGCTATGCGCCGTGCGATTTCATCTGGCGAATAGATTGCAGGGGTCATGGTGTAGGTCTCACACGCTGGTGTCGCCGGCGTCGGTCTTGCCGGCGTTGCGCTTGCGGAAGAAAGCTGCGAGCGAGGCGTCGACGCCCGAGGCAGGCGAAGCCGGTCCGGCCTGGACCGGCGGCGCGGGGTGGTTCGTTGCGGCATCCCGGGCAAAGGCCGCCACAAGGTCGGCCCTTTTTGCTGAGCGAAGTTCCGGAGCCGACTGCTTGGCCTCCTTCATGCGTTCCTTCGTCCGGCCGTCGACCTTCTTGCCCTTGCTCCGGCCGCGTGCGGGGCCCGGCGGCGGGACGCGATTGCCATCGGGAGCGAAAGCGGCGACGTCGATTTCGACGTCGTCCTGCGCCATCCCCCCGACCGTCGGAGGGGCCTTGGTCTTCAAGGTGATCTTGCCTTCGATGAGCTCCGAGGGTTCGTGGAGGATGCGGCGTTGCTGTTTGATAGCCTTGAACGCCGCCGCCGGTATCTGTTCCTCGACCGCTTCGCGGAGCCGGCGGCGGGCCGCCAATTGTTCGGACGGCGTCGAGAACGCGATGCTCTCCTGCTCGGTCCAGATCCGCAGGATCCGCCAGTGCCAAATCGACAGACCGGCGGCGCCTTCTCCGGCGATGTTGGGTAGGCGGATGTATTCCTTCCGGAGCTCGTTCCAGACGCTGATGGCTTCGATGTTCGCCGGATTGTACTTGAACATCACTTGGGGGTTCAGGGATGATAGAAGCGACTTGCGGCGTTTCCGCCGCGGCGCCTTGCCGCCCAGATCGTCCATCAGGGCCCCCGTGGTCTTGGGGTCGTGAAACTCCATGTTGTCGAACTTGATGCCGGACGTCGTGAGCACCCCTGTTTCCAGCGCGCCGAAGGCCTTGTCCAGGAAGTCGATGTCGCCGATGAACGGGCGCTTGTGTTTCTGCTTGGATTTTTCCCAGGCCAGCGCCGGCGGCATTCCGATCGTCGAATGGGGTTCGTAGTGGTAGACGTCGTTGATGCACATGTTGACAAGCTCGGTGAGCTTGCTCAGCGGAATGGTCGCGACCTCTTTGGGGTCGATACCAAGTTGCCGCATGACGTCTGGTTTATAGGGGATGCCGCCAGGAAGCTTATCGAGCAGCATCTTCTTGAGCGTCAGGAAGAATCTTTCGATCACGGCCTTATACTGAGGCCGAGCGACAGGAGCCCACTTGACGTGGACCTTGGCGTCCTCGCAGGCCGATTGATATGATTTTCCGGATTGGGCGAGCTCGTTGTCGACCACGACCGTGGTCGGCTTGCCCCATCCGTCAGACGAACGGACGATGGTCGGCCATCGTTCGTTGATGTCTTCCTTGGACATGTTGACGCGCTTCAAGCACGCCATCGCGGTGTAAAGACTCGGGGGTTCGTACGTGATGATGACCGCCAGGATCATCCTTGTGAAAAGGTCGATGGCGACGGTCAGCGTGGGCCTGCCCAGCGGAAGCATGAATTCGTCGTCGAGCACACACCAAGTGTCGAGGACCGTGCTGTCGATCAGAACGACCTCGAGCAGCTTGGATGCGGGTATGGGATGGTAGTTGCCGGCGAACTGTGCATCGGCGCGTGCCTTACCGAACTTCCGGCAGACCGTTTCATAGCACTCCGCCGAGTTGATGTAGGCGCGCACGGTTTCATCGCTGGGCTTGTGCAGCGGCTCGATGAGCGCGGTATCCGTGGCAAGGCGCTTTGCGGCTTCGTTGAACCAGCCATCGAATTCGGCGATCGAGTCGCTCAGATGGCGGCCGCTAGTTCCTTCTTCCCAGTGCCAATCGATGATTTTTTCCAGGAGTTTGCCAATCTCCGGATGCCAGCGCTGGCGCGTCACCGTGCCCGACTTCGAAATGAGGAACCGGGCGGTCAGTTGCTCGATATCGGGGTACTTGAGGATGTGGCGATGCATGGCGCCGGAACTCGGCATCCAGGTATGGCCGAGCTTGCGTGCCTCCGTTGCATGCTCTTCGACGAAATCGTCCAGACGAGGGTGGTGGAGGCTCGTCGGGTTTTGGTGCCATTTCTTCAGAAAGAAGAACAGCGAACGGGCGTCATTGACTGCTTTACTGTCATCCTTGCCGGGGGCGAGGTCTTTGTCACCGTCCGCGATGATGTCGCCGTTATGGTCCCGGATGATGGTGTGGGCGCGGATTTCGCATTCCTTCAAGAGCTTCCCGAATTCGTCTTCGGTGCAGGTGAACTCGGCCCCCTGGCCGGGCTCCACGGGCATGAACAGCATGCGAGCCAGTGGCAATTCGAGCGCATAGCGGTACAGGTCGCGCTTTCGTTCGATGACATCGTTTTGCTTGATGGCGAGAGAAACGGTCACGTAGATTCCTCAGAGCAACGGCGGCGAATGGCGGCGCAGTGCGTCGTGATCCACGCGCATCACCGGGAGGTCGTCCGAAACCGGCAGCTTCAGGTCGAAATAGACCGAGCGGCGGACCACCAGCGCATAGAGCAGCGGCGCGCCGCCGACGATTTCCGCCGCCTTGCCGAAAGGCAGCGCTCCTGCGGCTTCGTCGATGGCGGCTTCCAGCGCAAACTGGCGGGATGACGGGATCTTTGCATAGGCCCAGGTGCTGATTTCGTGGGCGTTCCTGTACAGGCGGCCGCCCAATATCTGCTTCTGCACGAGTGTCCGGAACGTCCAGCCTTCGCCGGCATAGACCTCGCGGACGACGTCGAGTTTGAATTGATAGTGGGGCTCCTTCTTCCTGCGATCGTTCTTTCCTTCGGTTTCGATGATCTCGACCGTGCCGTCGGCCAAGTCTCTGCGCAGGTCCGGGAAATAGATCAGCGGCGGGCTCTGCCACGGCACAGGGATCACGACGCGATGCGGTTGGGCTAGGACTCTGATGACCGCCTTGTCGGCGTCGCTGATCTTCAGCAGCCCCTCCTCATGATCCGCCTCGCACGGGAGGCCTGCCCCGTTCGCCTTGAAAGCGGGATACCGGCTGGTAGGTTTGATGTGCCGGCCGTTGATGATGAGGCGCAGCGGTCCGCCGTCGTCGGATTCGACGATGCGGGGTCCGCTCTGCACCAGGCCGGCGGCGATCCGGCTGATCCGGTTGTCTCGTTTCGTCAAAAAGCTCTCCGTGAGTTCGTAGACGCCGGTTTCGGCAAGGCTTCGCCGTTCGCCGGGAAGGGTGTTCCCGGCGGGGCGGTGAATTGCGGGGATCTGGGAGAAACCGGATGGCCGAGACCTTGCCATGCCCGCGCCAAGCTGTTCAGGTGCGGGTCTCTGTGATGGCGGTGTCCGGTTTCTCGAAGTCGGCTACCCTTGAACGAAAGGCGGTCCCGTTCGCGCGGGGCCGCTTTCGTTTTTTGGCCTATGGGGTCGTCCGTCTCCTTTCGCTTTGGGCCTCTTTTGCGTTTACGGGCGGGAAGATGACGATCGCTGGTTTCGGTCGCAACGAGAATCTCGGAAGCCTCGCCGGCCCCGCCAAATCTACGATCGCCACCTTGGGCCAGCACAACTGGCTGGTTGAATCTGTTTGTGTGGCATAGGCTGACGTCGTTTCGGGCTCCATCGCCAGGTCCATTGCCGACTCGGGACTTGCAAACTCCGGATGGAGGGGAATCCGCGTCCGAGGCCGCGGTGTCGGCACTACCGCCGCTTGTGACAAAAACCTCGAATCCTTGAAAAGCGGGTTTGGCCGGACTCTGGCTCGCAAGGACCGCGGCAGGGTCCGTTCGCGCTCTGGCGTCCTGTCGCGGACCACAAAGCCAAGTTTTCCTGGGTCTCGACAGATCTGTGGAAAACCTCGCGCCTGCGACCTAGAGGCCGCCCTTTTCGAGGGGGGCCGGACCGGCGGGCGACGCAAACCGATCGTAGGTGCAAGGTCGGGCGCTGAATTTGGGGGCATCAGGACCATCAGAAAGCGCATCTTTCTCTCCTCAATTGGCCTAGAGCTCGACCCAGTCGGCCACGATGGCCTCCTCGCAGGCGCGCTGCAGGAGCTTCCAGACGGCTTGCCGGCGGTCGTGCCCGAGGACCCGGAATTCGGCGACCCCTGCCGGCTCGTCCGTCAAGGGATTGGCGGACCGAATGGCCACGACCTGGTAGTCCGACACGTCGGCGAGGTTGCTTTCGTTCGCGATGCGCAGCGTCCCGACTGTCCGCCGCGCGGTCTCGAACCCGCCGGGGAAGATCTCGACCGTCACGACGAGCATGGCGTCGTCTCCCTCTTGTCGGCATAGACGCGCAGCGCGGCGGCGGCCGCAGCGAGCCGCTGCACGATCCGCGCGGGGCCGGCGCCGGGGCGGAATGCCGCGACGAGGTCGGTGAGGTCGAGATCGGCCGCGATTGAATCGTCGAGCGGCGGGGCCGTCCGCTTCGAAAACCTGGCAATCGCCGTCTTCAGCACGGTGCCATTCGGATGCGTGAGCCGGACCGTCGTGTCCGCGGCGCCGATCAGCGCTCGGGGAAGCAGGTCCAGATCGGCGGCAATGCCGACGACCGATTGGCCGCCCGACAAGGCGAGGGAGACCGAGGCAGAGCTGGTCGAGAATCCTCTGTCGCCCGGAGTGGGGCCATGCCTGGTCTGCTGCAGCCAGCGTTCGCCGAAAGTGCTCCGGAAATAGAGCGAGACCGGCATGACCCAAGCGGTGCTCGGCACATGGACGATGGCGCAGAGCGCCTGGTTATGGCGGAGGCGGCGCCGCAGCTCCGGCGTCGTGGCCGCCTCGAAGGCCGCTCCGACCAGAGCGGTCACCGCGTTCGGGCGGTCGCCGTCCGGCGGGGCCGCGTCTTCCTCGGGTTCGAGGAGGAAGTTTCCCTCGACCTGGTCGTCGTCATCGTCGTCCTCGAACCGGCCGAGCTTGGGGTCGTAGATGCGGTCGATCAGCGGAGCCGTGCGTTGATCGTGGCGTCGTTTCGGAGTCATGCGGATGACGGTGCCGGACGGGCGACCGCGTGTCGGCTTTTTCATGTGCGGGCTCTCAACATGGTGGATGGACCGAGCGGTTCGGACGTCAGGTCGATTTCGAGCAGGTCGGCGCAGGCGAGCGCCATCACGGCCGGCGAGGGGTCCTCGCCGCTGCGGATGATCTCGAGCAGGCGGCCAAGCTCGATCGGGCCCTCGTCGGCAACGGTCTTCAGGATATTCAGGCGCAGCGGGACGGGCACTGGCCGGTCTTTGTATGACCAGACCAGGCGCGCATTGGATCTGCGGGGCTCGGTGCGCAGGTCCTCGGCCGTGACGACGAGCGGCTCCAGACCGAGGTCGCGCAGCGCGATCTGGATGAGACCCTCCTCGTCGAGGTCGCGCACGCGGCGCGCCGGCACGACGTCGAGATGGAATCGTCCGCGGTCATGCTGCAGGACGACGACCTCTACTTGCGCGGCCCCAGCAGGCGCCGACGGAACGTGAAGGATCGACCGGACCGCCGGATCGAGAGACGCCAGGACGAGAGCCTCGCGCAACGCAACGTGTCGCGCAGGGACCGGGGTCGGGGTCTTGGCGGATGTGAAGAAGTCGGGGCGGCCGCGGCGGGTGGGAGTGAACATGACGAAGCATCCGAAAGCATTGAAATGACGGGGCGAGTTTCGGCGGGCTGATGGTTGTCGTCGATCATGGACGTTTTCCCTTTCAGATCTCGATGACGTAGTTCACGTCGAAGTTCGGATTGTCCCAGGTCTCACCCTCGCGCCACGGGCCGTAGCCCTTGGCGTTGCTAACGATGCGCGTGCTGCGGACCTCGAAGTCGCGACTCTCATGCGTGTGGCCGAACACCCAAAGTTCAGGCGCTCCCTCGCGGATGAGATCCCGGAGATCGCTGGTATAAGCCGCCGACGAAATGTCGTGTTCGCAACCGCGTCGCATGGCTTCCGGCACCGGCCCCATGTGCGTGACCACGACGTTTCGCCCACCCTTCCGCAGCTCGCGCGCGATGAAGTCGCGCGATTGCAGGTGGCGCGTCAGGGTGTGCGTCGGGCGCAGCCGGAATTCATAATTGCCGTGCCGGATCTTGCGGTAGTCGTTCATGACATCGCCAGCGACCCTCATTGCGTATTCCGGGTCGTCGAACAGATCGAAGTCAGTCCAAAGCGTCGCGCCCAGGAAGGTGATGCCGTCGATGGAGACGGCTTCGTTCTGCAGCACGTGGATGTTCGTCCCGGACGCGGCCGCGCGCGCTTTCTCGACGGTCCTGTCGATATCGCAACCGTAAAATTCATGATTGCCTGCCACGTAGATGACGGGCTTGTCCTGCACGCGCTCGATAAGCCACGCGACGCCTCTCTCCGCCCGCGGAATCAGATCGCCGGCGACGACGAGGACGTCGAATTGAGGGCGCGCGTCTCTGGGCGGCAGGTCCCACCCGCGCGTGAGTTCGATATGCAGATCGCTGAGTATCCAGAGCCTCATGTCAGTCCTCGCCTTCATCTTCGAGAGGCTCGGCATCGAGCATCAAGGTGAACATGATGAAGCATCCCAAACCATTGAAAGGGCGGCGCGGGTCTCCGTGCGAATCTGGTTGTCTAGCGTCGATCATGGCCGTCCCCCTTTTCAGATCTCGATGACGAGTTTCTCGTTGAAATTCGGGTTGTCCCAGCCGCGCTGATGGCCGGGCCACGGGCCGTAGCCCTTGGCGTTGCTCACGACCCGCGTTGTCTCGCCGATCTCGGCGTCGAAAGACGAGTGGGTGTGGCCAAAGACCCATAGATCCGCCGGCTGCAGCGCGCCGCTCCCGTCGTCCGGCACCGACACCATCAGCCGCCGCCTGAGATCGCTCCGATATGCGGGATCGAGCGTATGATCCTCGCCCGATCCGCCGGGGTCGTCGGTCATCTCGGGAATTGGAGCGTGGTGCGAAACGACTACGAGTTTGCCGTTGCGTCGCTTGCGCATCTCGCTCTCCAGGAACGCCACGGACGTGAGGTGCCGAGTAAGCGCGTGTCGTGGCAGGAAACGCTGCCGGTAATTCGCGGTCCGGATCTTCTTGAAATCGTTCATCCGCTCGCCCGCGACCGCCATGCCACGATATGCGTCGCCGCGGATGGCGAAGTCAGTCCAAAGCGTGCAGCCGGCAAAGATCACGTGACCGATCCGGACGCACTCGTTCTCCACCACGAACACGTTCGTTCCTTCGGCCGCGACCCTGGCCTTTTCGAGCGTGCGATCGATGTCGCCGCCATAGGATTCGTGATTGCCCATGACATAGATGACCGGCCGGTCCGCCACGCGTTCGCGCAGCCACGCGACGCCGCGCTCCGCGCCTGGGATCAGATCGCCGGCGATGATCAAGACGTCGAAAGCCGGACGATCGGCTGCTGCCGGCAGGTCCCAACCGCGGGTGAGTTCGATGTGGAGGTCGGACATGATCCAGAGCCTCATGTCAGCGGTCCTCCTCGTCGGTCGGAGTTTCATCCAGGGACTCAGCCTGACTGAGGCTCTCGATGATGCGGTCTATGAGCTCGACCGGCATCTCGTCGATGCCGAGCGCGAACTGCACGTCGGCGGAGCCGCAGCGTGGGCATTCGTGGCCGCCGATGTAGGTAAACTCGCCTTCCTGCCCGCAGGCGCGGCAGCGGAATCTGGCCATTTCAGTGCTCCCTGTCGTGCGACGGCGGTTGGCTGAAACGGTCGGCTTCGCGGTCGTAGCGCCGCGCGACGAGACGAAAGCCAGAGGGCGTCGGGAGCCGTACAACGTGGACGTTCTGCTGCCCCGGTCCGGATGGCACGGGCATGCCCTGGCCGTGCAAGACGCAACGCGTCATGTAGATGCCATTGTCATTGTAGAGCCTGCCCTCCGCCCCGCACCGCTCGCACGTGCAGGCGCTGCGGGCCCCCGCGAGCGCCACCGCCTCATGAATCTTCGCCGCCGTTTGCGGCGAAACGTCGCCGCGCCAGTAGCAGCGCAATCCGGCGAACTTCTCCTTGATCTGGTTGAAGTGGACGGTCTCCCCTTCGCGCAGCGCGGTCTCGATCCGTTGGCACAGGCGCTCGAGCAGATCGCGCCAGCCGACTTTGCACCAGGGATAGCCGGATGCCTGCTCCGGATGTCCAACGGGAGCGCGGAAGAGAGCGGCGTGTGCCTCGATGAGGTCGATGCGCCAATCGTGGGTGCGCGCCATCTCACTCCTCCTCGATGTCCAGCGAGGCGGGATCAACGTCAACGAAGGCGTCGTTCTCGCGGTCGTATCGGCGGCAGGTGATCCGGCTCTTGCCGCCGACCACGTACCTGACGATGTAGATGTTCTCGAAGCCAGGGCGGACGGCGACCGGCGAGCGACCTTCGGCATGCGTCGTGCAGCGCGTCGTCAGCCAGGCGCCCTCATAGAGCCGGCCTTCCTCGCCGCAGATCTCGCAGCTACAGGCGCTGCGGGCTTCCGCCAAGGCGATGGCTTCCTCGACCAGGGCGGCCGCGTCCGGAGACAGCGTGCCGTCCCAGTAGACGCGCAGCGTCCCGTACTTGGACTTGATCTGGGTGAAGCGGAATGCACCACCGTCAGGCCGGACCGCGGCCCGGATTCGGACGCACATCCTGTCGAGCAAGTCGCGCCAGCCGGACCCGCACTCGGGGGATCCCTGGGCAGACATCGGTGCGCCGGCCGGCGGATGGAAGAGATCGCGGTAACGCTCGACGAGCTCGACTCTCCAATTTCCAACGACGCCCGACATTACCGACCTCAACGTGACTTAGAACAAAACAAGAACATAGAACGCAAAAGGCGAGCTGGAGTCAAGCGGTTGGTGAAAATTCTTATATAAGAGGAACTCGCACTCTTATATAAGACGGTGCCTTTATGGCTCGCACCGCGGGCGCCTGTCCGATATGGTTAACAAAGTGGAATCACGCGGACAGGTGGAATGGGCGGCAGGAGGAAAGCTCCCGTCAGGGGGCTGCGGACGCCGATCGGCAATCGGGTCAAGGTTTTGGTGATGCTCGATCCCGTGGTCGTCGCCGACATCAAAGATGTAGCGATCGAAGAGAGGCGGGCTGCATGGTCGGTAATAGAGGATGCCGCGCGCGAGTATGTTGAGCGCCGCAAACAAAAGCGGGCAAAGCTGAAAACGTGAGTTGCAGTGCCCGAGGGTCGATGACGAAATAGAGTTCGGTGTCTGACGAACTACTTGGACTCGACGGTTTAGACGCGCAATGGCAGTCCATCGCAGAGCAACCGTCCGAGCACGTCCAAAACGGCCTTACCTGAAGGCCGCTAAGCGAACCGCAATGCATACGCACAGCTCGAAGGAAAGCTATCCGTCGCTCCGCTCATGGACGATGGCCCAGGTCCGCTCGGAAAACACCAAGCCAGAAATGGCGGTGCGCAAGGCAGCGCATGCATTGCGGCTGCGGTTCCGACTTCACCGAAAAGATCTGCCCGGGACGCCCGACCTGGTTTTCGCGTCGAGGCGCATCGCATTGTTCGTGCATGGTTGCTTCTGGCACAGGCACGACTGCCGCAGGGCGAGCATGCCAGCTTCGAACGTCGAATACTGGACCGCCAAGTTCGACCGGAACGTACGCAGGGACGCGCGCGCCGCCGCCGACCTGCGAAAGGCCGGCTGGCGATGTGTCCGCATTTGGGAGTGCGAGGCGAAGAATCCCCGAAAGCTCGCTGGAATTCTCCGCCGAAAAGTCGTCGCGAGGTCGCCCAAGACGCGGTGACTGCCGTCAAGACATCAGCCGCCTCAACGCGTCAGAGCGGTGTCCTCTGGGCGGACTGCGGCGAACCTCAAGGCGTTGAGCGGCCGCCTCTCCAGATCGAACGTGTCGACGAAGCAAAGCTGATTGCCGTCCGGGGCGATGCCGAATTCGCGCGCCGAGGCGGCATCCAGTCTCCAAAGTGGATGGACGACCGCGTAGCGCCGCTCGAGCCGTCCATCCACCGTGCGCTCCTCGATGCACGGGATCCGTCCTTGGGGGCCGACGCGAACGTAGCGAAGCGTCCTCGGTCGCATCGACGTGACGTCCTGCGCGAGAGAGTGGGCCTTCTCGAGCCAACCTCGAAGCTCAGGGTGTCCGTCGAAATTCCCGTCGAGTCCGCACGCATAGTGCGGGTCCATCATCCCGCGCAGGTACGCCAGCGCCAGCCTCCAGTCGAGCAGCGGATGGTATCTGCGGTTTTGATATTGCTGCACGCACACGTAGCACGACGTCGAGCAGCGAGTGACGTGATCTTCCTTCAGAAAGTCCCTGAGAGGCCACTGCCCGTCGTCTCCGAGGACATCCTCGACCAGCCGGACGATCTGAGGACGGCCGTCGGGCCCGGGCTCGCCAAGCCGCCGGCAGAGTCCGGATCCGTTGATCAGCGTGTCCGCGATCTGAAGCATCGGGCTGTCGCCTCTGAGTCGCGGCTCCAGCGCCTCGAACTCGTCCGGAGCCACGTCGAGAACGAGCGCCGCTTTCTGCACCAGCAGATGCGTCGCGCTGACGGCCGCCGACCTGGCGCCAATTCTGGACCGAAGGCCGCGCCGGGCAACGAGATCCAGGTTGAGCCGGCGATTGAAGCCGGTCGCCTCGAGGAAGAGCGCGTCGGTCTCCTTGCGCGCGAGGAGCCCGAAACGCATGCCGTGCGGCGCTGTAAGGGTCCATCTCGGGCTTCCCGCGATCCGCTCGATGTCCGGATCGATGGCCTGCTCGGGAACAGTGACGTTCTTCTGCCAGCCCAGCACGTCGTTGTCGGTGGCGACGTCAGCGCTGAAGAACTTTGCTTGGCCGTTCTCGTCCTCGACGCCGCTGTTCAGGTTCATGATCGTGGTGCCCGCGCCTGCATGCACCGTCAGACTGCCGATCGTGCTGGGAACGCCGTCGTGCTGGATCGTCGCGACCGTCCGGATCGCCATTTGACCGGGCGTTTCGACGTCCTTGGGGGTCGGGCGGAAGTCGGTGCGGAAGGCGCTCGGCGAGACGTAATAGTTGAACGTATCCTCGGCGATGTCGACTCCGCAATCATCGCACGTGACCGGCCCTCCGGGACGGTCGGCCGTGTGGCTCGCAGCGCCGCAAGCGCCGCACCACGCCACGTGGGTCGCCTCGCCGAACCAGTCGGACTTGGGCGGATCGACGACGATTTCCCTTCCGCGCCGCTCCGGCTCAGGCAGGGGCCCCGTGAAGCCGATGACGCGGTGCCGCGCCTTGTCCTTGACGAGAACCGCCCCCGGCGCGAACTCGTAGATCGCCATCTCGAGGTCCCGATCCATCAGGCTCCAGTCGTACTCCTCGGGCACGACGCCGGGCTCGCGCCTCGCGCCGAGATAGAGATTCCGGACGCGGGTCGGCATGCCGTACATCGGCAGCAGCCCCTGCTCGGCCAGGAACTGCGCAAGGCCGCCGCGCACCCGTGGCTTCTGCGCGGCGAGGCCCATGATCTCGCCCATGAGCGTCTCGGGCGCGGACCTGTCGAGAAGCTGCTGGCGCTGCGCTGGCTTCAGCACCGCCGTCCGGATGAAGCGTTGACGGACCTCCTCCGTTTCGTCCAGAGCCTTGCGGAGCTTGTCCGGCCAGGCGGAGCCCGCCTCGTAGAACTCAGTCGTCGGGACGTACTCGCCGTGCACGTCCGGCGGCGTGAGATCGTCCCCGGGATACGGCAGCCCGTCCCGTATGGCTTCGTTCCGCACCAGCGCGAACGCCTGCCGGAGCCACACCTTTCGCAGCAGCCGCAGCGGGATGGGATTGTGGTCTACCGCAAGGAACGGGGCGGGCGGGGGGTCTCCCGTGATCGACTCCGGATGACGGAAGTAGAATGCGTCGTGGCTGCGGCCGCGGCAGAACGTGGTGACGAACGAGAACGCCTGCCCTCTTCGGCCGGCGCGGCCGACGCGCTGCTGATAATTGAATCGCTGCGGCGGCATGTTCGCCTGATAGACGGTCTGCAGAGAGCCGATGTCGATGCCGACCTCCATCGTCGTCGTCACCGACAGCATGTCGATCTCCTGCGCATGCTGGCCGACCAGGTTGTCGAGGCCCACGAATATGTCCTTGAATCGCCGCAGGCGGTCGGAGAAGTCGTCGGTCTGGCCGCTGAGCTCCTCGCACTTCAGCCTGAAGCGCGGAATGCCCTGCTCGGCGCCGCGCACGATCCGCCGTCCGAGGAAGTTCGAATCCCAAAGCTCCTCGACGGATCCAGTCCGCGGCACTTGCAGCGGCGCGTAGCAGCGCGTGCATCTGCCGACGCCCCGATGCATGTGCACCCGCTCGCATGCGATGCACCGCCAGTACGGATCGTCCTTCCGCGCGATCTTGAGATAGAGCTTTCCGACCTGAATCGTGCCACCGAGCTGATCCTTCGCCGTTAGCCGCCTCAGCACGTCGTCGAGGCCGATCTGCCATTGCGCGCCGAAGATCTGGTCCGCGAACCGCCGCACCTTGTTCGATTCCTGGACATCCTGCGCGGAGTGCCACTGCTTGTAGTCCGTCGGATCGAAATACTGACCTTCCTGGACGCGGTTGCCGCTCGCGAAAACGCGGAGCCATGCGTCCATCTCGTCCGCGGCGTCGCCGTCGTCCTCCGACAGAGACGGGTACGCGAGGCCGGTCTCCTCGATCGCGAAGAAGCTGTTCGCGAAGATCACGTCCTCGATGAGCTCGTACTGGCTCCTCATGATCTCCTGCGAGAGGTCGCCGCGCAGGACGGGGGTCAACGCGCCGGAGAACGTGACTTCGTCAGCGGTCTGGCTGAACGCCTGCCACCAAGGTTGCCGGTTGAAGCGCTTTCTGCCGAACTCGTCGAAGGGATGGATGCCCAGCCGGACGAGCTCCGACGTGATGCGAGACACGCTCGTGCTGTTGACGGAGAACTGCAGCAGGTGGTCGAGACGGACCTTTCGGGTCGGGACGCTGATCGCGCCGCCGCCCGAGTTCTTCTTCCAGCCCTCGATCATCGCGGGGATGGCGCCGGGATCGGTCTTCGCCATCTCGACGATCATCGCGTTCTGCTGGTCCTTCGTCAGATACGTGGCTTCCGCCTCGCTGAGCGCCGCTCTCGCGGCGGAAACGAGTATCTCGCGTCGAAGGTCGCGGAGATGCAGCCGCTCGATCTCGAGCGACTGGTTCGCGGCATCCTGACGGCTGTCGCTGAAGACGATGCTCTTCGCGTCGGCACCGATGGCGTGCAGGAGCTCGAACATCTCGGTGGCGACCATCTGCGAGGCCTTCCCGACGCCGGTCCGGAACGCACGGATCGGAGAGCGGGACCGGCTTTCCCTCGGCCTGGACGAATAGTCGGTCGAGCACTTCGGGCAGCAGAAGGGCTGCGCCGTCTTGGGGAACGCCACTCTCCTCTTCACGGTCACGGCCGCGTCGGTCTGGAAGTACAGATGTCCGCCGATGTGGCCGGGCGGCACGTCGCTGCCGACCGTCGCCGCGCCGGTGTTGGGATCGAGCGAAGCCGGCTCCCAGCGGTCGAACCCCTTCTCGGAGCCCTTCCATGCGTCTCGCCGTGGCCAGAAGACCGCGAATTGATCGAACAGCATCTTGTCGTAGTATTCCGAGATGCCCTTCTCCGGAATGTTCTCCAGGTCCGCCGCCGACGGCAGCATCTCGACGACGGCGCCCGAGTTCTTGTCGCCGCGCTGACCGCCGATCAGGAGCTCTCCACAAGCTTCGCAGTATAGGAGTTCGAACAGGCGGCGGCCTCGCGTCTCGCCTTGCGCCGGAACGCCATGGGAGATGCCCCTCTCGGTCGTCAGATCCTCCACTTCGATTCCGTCCGCCACGGCGCGGATCGATCCGAATAGTCCTTCGACGTTCCGGATGAATCCGTGGAAGCGGAAGGACGGCACGCCCTCCGGCAGCTTGGTCTTGAACTCGGCGTGCTTGCTCTCGGGCAGCGCGCGGACGAGCATGAGCCCACGGACGGCGTCGATCCGAGTCTTGTGGCCGAAAAGGCGAGCGGCGATGTCGGAGACCGAGGTCGCCCGGACGCCGTCGCCGCTTTGGCATGCCGCGGTCAAGGCGGCAGCGGCCTGGACCGCGGCCTGCGCCACGCGGTCGGGTGCGTCGCGCGCGATCCCAAGCGCGCCCAGCACGTCGGCGAACGTGGATCGAATCTCTTCGGTCGGCTCGATCTTGGCGACGAACCCGTGCTGGTCCGGATCGCTCGCCGTGAGCAGGCGCTCGAAGGGCTCCGGCGGGAGGCTCCGTCCGGCCCACGGGAGCACGTTCGCCTCGCCTGGCACGACGCAACCGCGCCAGAACTCGGTCTCCGTCGTCCCGAGGTCGCCTGCTTCCTTGCAGGTGCCGAACGGCGCGAAGAGATCCCGCAGATACCGCAAGCTCTGGGGCCCGCGGACCTCGTCCAGCGGCAGCGAGGCGCTGGACGCGAGGATCCGGAGCTTGTGCATGTGCTCCGGATCGTCGAGGCCGAGACGCTGCAGCAAAGACTTGATCAGGAACGAGACCTCGGTCCCGGCCGAGCCGCGCACCAGATGAAGCTCGTCGATGACGAGGTAGAAATACGCCTTGTCGTCGCTCAGCAGCCAGTCGCGGGTCTCCTCGAACATCCGCTCTTCGACTTCACGGGACAGCATCGTGCCGAGCATCGACGCGTTGGTGACGAGGATGTCCGGAGGCGCGGCGTGCATGTCCCAGCGGCTGACCATCTCGCCGCCGTCCACGCTCGGAAAGATGTAGCGCGTCGGGTCTTCCGGCGGAGCGATTCCCGCTGCGGCGTCGGCCGCCTTCATTGCGTCATGCGCGCGGGCAGCATTCTGGCTCTTCTCGAACGAGCGCATGTCGGCGCGCAGCTTGCCGAGCCGCCGTGCTCGGCGCTTCTTCTCCACCGGATCGGCGAACCGGCGCGGATGACGCTCGTAGCCCGTGACCGGCGTCGCACTGGTGTATTGGCCGAAGAAGATCCGATTGCCCTTGAAGCGGTCGTCCATGACGGCCCGGGCGGCGTCCGAATCCAGCGTCCGGCGGAGACGGACCATCTGGTCGTCGACGAGCGCATTCATCGGATAGAGAACGAGCGCACGGATGGCCGCGCGCCTGGTCTCGCCGCCTCTCTGCGCCCGGTACCGCTCCGAACCGCGCCACCAGCGGCCCTGTAGATAGCCGGGTCCGGGGGCCGGCCAGCCCACCGCCTCGTCGGAAAGCTGCGCGAGCAGCGGCAGCATGAAGCTTTCCGTCTTTCCCGATCCCGTGCCCGACGTCACGATGCCGGGCTTTCCGGGCTGCACGCCCCGGAGCAGCATGTCCTTCTGATGGATGTACGGCGCGAAGATCGACTTGCGCTTGATCTCGCCGTCCGCGGGCTCGCCGTCGAACAACCCCGACAGTGAAAGCTCGGCGAAAGCGACCTTTCCGGCTCGTGAAAGCCGATCGAGCGCCGGATCGTCGATGAGCTCCTCGATAGGCTCCTTGGCCGCCAAGTAACGAAGCACCGGCTCGACGAACGGCGCCGCCGCGAGCATTCCCTCCGACTCGAGCAGCGATCGGCGCGCTGCGGCGGTCCTGCGATCGGAGATACGGAACGCCGTCTCGACGTAGGCGATGAAGAAGTCCTTGATGCGTTCGAAGCCGCCGACCGGGTCAAGCATTCGACGCGCCTCCGGACTCGATCACGCGCAGACCCGGCTTTCCGTTGCTCGGCGCGCCGCCCTTCTCGGCCGCCGCCCGTCGGCGGGCCGCCGCGAGGATGAAATCTTCCGCGTCTTTCTTGAGGAGCGCGGAGGCGACCGTCACCAGGCGAGCGAACCAGTCGACGTCCGCGAAACCGATCTGCACGTCCTTGACCAGAAGCTTCCCGGCCGCTTCGGCGGCTGCAGGCCCGGACGCCGGCTCGATCGTCGACATTTCGATGCGCCGCTCAAGGCGATCGGCAGGCGATCGCGCAAGCGCGGCAATGACGCCAGCCTTCTCCATTGCGCCGCTCGTGTCGATGGACGGGAGCCGCTTGAGAGCCTCTGCCAGCGCCTCGCTAGGCGGCTCCGCGAACGTCAGGCAGATCAGCATGTTTTCAGGGATGACGCCGCTGCGAAGCTTGTCCGCCAGCGTCTCCACCCAGAGATGCGCGGCAGACCGGTCAATGTTGCGGAGCACGCAAACGCGAACCGCGCCCTGACCGGCGCACTCAGCGACTGCTTCGCCCAGTGCGGTTGGCGCCCCGCCGGCGGGACGGACCCAGAGATCGTCGAACGTGATCACCGTCGGGTCGCAGTCGAACGAGACATGCCTTCCTCCGCCGACCGCCGCCGCCAGCAGCGCGACGAAATCGTCGACCTCGCTCCCGCTGAGCACAGGCAGGCTGCCAGAAAGCAGGTCGGTCAGGGCCCGAACGCAGAGATGCTTGCCTGCCGTCGATAGCAGTTTGCTGGCGTCGACCCAGGCCGCTAGTTCGCCGAGCGCGATCGGCTTCGCATCGTTGACGGGGCGGATCCCTGGAATCCGCGCTCTCTCCGCCGGCGCATTCCCTCGGGCGTGCAGCAGCGACTCGATGCGGACGATGCGGTCGATCTCGTCCTTTCGGCTCGCGAGTTCGGCGTCGAGCGTTCGCAGCAGCTGCTGCGTTTCGGCGAGACGGCCGCCCTCGGCGGCGTTCTGCGCCTCGATTTGCGCACTTCTTTCCGCGAGGAGCTCGACCTCGGTCTCGACTTCCGCCTTCTTCGCCGAAATGCCCGCCAGCGCGGCCTCTTCTGCCGTTTTCAGGCGCGCAGTCATCGAGGCCAGCTCGGCCGCCTCAAGCTCGCGGAGCGTTGCGGCTATCTCAGCCTCGCCGCCCGCGCGCCGTTCCTTCAGGTCGGCTTCGAGCGCGGCCGTGCGTTCCTGCACGAGGGTCTCGCTTCTGGCTTGAGCAGCTTCCGCCGCGAGCTCCTCGGTGCGGGCGGTCAGCTGTGCCCTTACTTCCGGATCCGAGCGAAGGACGTTCATGAAGTCGCGGAGCAAGTCGTCGCGCGACTTCATGACATCGGCGAGCCGTCTCGAGCGCATGATCTCGTGCCCGACCCGCGGATCGAGCCGCTCGGCCTCCGAGAGCGAGTTCTCGAGCCTCGCGACGTGGCCAGAAAGGAGCGTCGCCACCTGATTTAGAGCGCCGTCTTCCGCGCCCTCGCTTGCCAGGCTTCGAATGACTTGCGCCAGGAAGTCGGCGTCCGTGCTCCAGTTGACGACCCCGCTCTGCGACGCCGCGGCATCCTTGGCGAGGAGGTCGAGATGGCCGGTCGAGGTCGGCACACGGATGTGCGCGTCCGCCTGGTAGGGCCAGAGCGGCAGCGACCTCAGGTCTTTTGGATCGACGATCCGCGAGCGTCCATCGGGCGAGACCGCCATCCGCACTTCGATCATGTCGGACGCGCTGATGCGGAAGATCTTGTCGCCCGCGAAGCCGTCTTGTCGCCCGGTTTCGACCAGCAGCCTGCGGGCCGCTTCCGGCGCGTAGAGGCCCGACAAATCCTCGAAGGAGACGAGCCGCTTGCCTGAAGCCGCGACGTAACGCTGCCGTTTCGGAGGACCTTCGAGCGAAGGACGCGCGAGCACCCAGTCTCCCGGCTTCAGCGCGGGGCGCACCGCCCTGACCTCGATCTCGCCGCTTTTGCCGAAGAGATTATGGGACGACGCCGATATGTCCGTAATCGCGCCTTCGATCGACTGCGCACGCACCTCGACGAAGGCCGACGGCCCCTGAGTCCTCGTGCAGACGCCCACCACGAAGTTGCTGTCGTTTGACACTTGGCACCTACCCAACCGGCGGCAACACGCGCGCCGCCTTTACGCTGTCGTTGATCCAAAGCAGGCGCGTCCCGTCGCGCGACCTGCGCACGGCGAGCGCCGCATCGTGCGCTGACCCAGCCGCATCGGCTTGGACGATGTTCGGAAGCAGGCTCTGGAGTCTTGGGAGGTCCGTCGCCGCTGCGGGATACGCATAATGCCGCTTGCCGGACGAGCCTGCATTCGCGAGATTCCGGCAGCGGAGCCAGGAGGAGATCGGCGCCGGAAGCGCGCCCTCGCTGGCGGACCGGACAAGTGTCCCTGCCTCGAAGCTGAACATCGCGGCGCGGCGAGTGACGTGGGCATGCGCGATCGCCGCCTGCCTGGAGAGCAACCTGGCTTCCCCTCCTCGGGTGGAGACCACGTAGACATCGTGATCACGGTCGGCGACGCTTTTCCAGCGGACCAGGCGCACCGGCTCGCGGTCTTCGTCGCGGGCCGTGACGAAATGGCCGCGCTTCCATGACCAAAAGGAAGCCGGAGCATAGAACTCGTGGCTGATCGGCGTCCGGACGAACGACGCCGGCGCTTTACCTGCCACCTTCGGCGAGTCCACCATCCAACGAAGGCGCGCGGCAAGCTCGTCGGGCTGCACGGAGGCCGCACCGAGGAGCGGCGGAGACCAACGCGCCACCCCGCCCGATCGGAACGGCTGGCCGCCCATGGCTGCGACGGCCTCCCTGAAGTCCTCGGCCAGACGCGCGCCGACGCAGCCATCGACGACGACAAGTCCGGCCGCGGGCGGTCCCAGCGGCGCGATGGTCGGCCGGCGCAGCATCCAAGTGCGCCCCTTCCATCCTGGCTTCAGGATCGGCTCGATCATGGCCGCCTCCTGAAGGCTCCGCAGAACGTCCCATGGGCTGGCTTCGCCGGAGAGGATGTCGGAGAGCATCGGCACGAGCTCGGCCTCCGACCAGCCGGACGATCCTCCACCCGCGTATACGGCCTCGATGAGGTCATCGAGCGCGGGGTGGATGTCGCTCCATCCCCGAGGCGGTGAGGCGACCTTATCCTGCATGGCGACGACATCGCTCCATTCCGGGACCGATGCGCCCTTTGCCTCGCCTATCGAACGGTGAACGTGCGCGTCGCGAACGAAAGTGAGGCTGCGAGACCAAGACGGAGATGTGCCGGTCGCGTCGGCGGCCGATTGCACCACGTACGTCCCATGGAGGGCGCGTTCGCTCCGGATCGCATAGGTCCCGGGAGACTTCTCCCCGCATGAGACCGAGAGGTCAGCCGCGCCGCCGCGAGGCGCGATCGACAGGCCACATGCATCGGCAGCAACGTTCGGCAGAACCCGAGGCCTGCCAAGCCACTCGCCGGCGCTGCGCACTCCGCCGAACACCCGCACGCTCCTGATCTGCTCTCCCGCCGACGGAAGCTTGATCACGGCGCTGATGACGTCGTGCGCTTTGCCGGACGGCACGATGCGCGTGAGGGCCCAATCGCCGCTCTGCTCCAGCACCCCCAGCTTCGCGCCGATCTTGCCAGCGACCCGCGGCGACAGGCCTACGATGACCTTGCTGGGTCCGTCGGCGAGAGACGGCATCGCTTCCCAGCGGGCATGCCCAGTCTGATGGAAGAAGACCACGCCGAGATCGATGGCATGCGTCAGATCGTGTCCCTCCACGGCGGCGCATGCGACAAGAGCCTTGGCGAGCGTTGCGTGAGACCCGAGCCCGCGGCCGGTCGTCAGGTCGGAGACCAAGAACGACCAGAGATCGTCCTCGTCGTGGACCATCTCGAGCAAGAGCTCGAACGTCGACGACGTCTTCCTGCCCAAGCTGATTGCCTGAACCAGACGCCAGAAGCGATGATCGGACAGCGCGCGATGCCCGGCGAGATAGCTGCGCGCGAAATCGCTGTAAGCCGATTTCAGATATGCGGACGACTTGGAGCCGTCGGCGACGCGCCTGAAGCGGTCCAGGAAGTCGAGCGGGCTGGACAGCGCGTCGCGGTTTTCGGAAAGGAAGCTCTGGACCACCTGCTTGTCTTTCCTGGAAGGAAAAGACATGTGCACCGAGTATCCGATCTGCGTTCGCCATTCATCTTCGGGCGGCAGGTCGAGCACGCGGAAAGGCGATCCTCTCGCCGCCCTGTCCTTGAGCCAGGCGTCGAGGTCCAGCCACATGCGGTTGATGCCGGGAAGGTGCGGGAAGGCGCGGTCCAATTTGAGAAACGAGGCCAGCTTGGGCCGGAACGCGTGGCCGCTCGCGTCGGGATCGATCATTCCCTCGACCAGCATCGTAAGCGCCAAATATGCGAAGCAGCCCGGAATCTCGTCGCCCGAATATCTGCGATATTCTCCACGCTGCAGCGCCTTTACGAGCGCATCCTGCTTGTCCGCCAAAGTCGAACGGAAGGCCTCGATCACCCGTTCCCGATCCGTGTGTTTTTGGCCGACCGCCTCCGTCAGGGTGTAGTCCGTGACTTCGAAAGATCGGAGCGGCGAAGCGTCTCCCTGGCCGATAGACAAGAAGTGGCGCGTTAGAGCGATCTCCCATTCCAGATACGTGCATGGGAGGGCCACCGTCATTTTCAGATGCGAAGCTCCAGCTGGCCGCGACGGCTTCTTTGGTCGGCCCCTCGCGCAGTCTGCTTGGGCCTGGACGCCTCGGCCCCGCCAGACTTCTTGATCGAACGCAGCAGCGGCGTCAGGAGCTTTCCGCGCAGGAACGAGACGACAGGCACCGCCACGCCGTCGCCGATGACCCTGAATGCGTACTCGTAGACTTCAGGCAGTCGGTAGCTGGCCTTCAATCCCATCAGCGAAGCCGCCTCCGAGGGCGCAAGGAGGCGCGTCCGCACGTTGCCGCCCCTGACGACGATGACGCGGGGCCGCGATCCGCCGCCTTTGGGCGTCCGGAGGCAACCGGCCAGACCTCGGAAGCAGATCTCGGTCCGCTGAACGGTCTTGCCGCGCGAGGGCCGCATCCGCAGCGAGAGCGTTCCGACCATGCGCTTGCCGGAGTTCCTAGCCTCAGCCAGTTTCTTCTTGTGCGCGTCCGACATCATCGCCAGGAGGCGCTTCGTCTCCGCCGGCGTATGCCATTCGACGCCGACGGGCTTGTTCTTGACGATCTTGTTCAGGGTCTTCTTCAGTTCGGGCGGCGCGCCGAGATTGAGCCACATCCACTGCTCGCGGCACTGGCCTGAGAGCTTGCCGACGGCCTTCACCAAAGGATCCGGGTGCCAGATCGGGTGCGGTTCGTCGCGAACGAGCGCGTCAGCAACCTTCGCGGTCTTTGAAACGGCGACGATGAAGACCCTCTGTCGTGACTGCGGAACGAAGTGTCGAGCGTCCACCACGGCGGCGCCGGCGCGCATTCCCAACCGGTCGAGCGCGGCGATGACCGCCTTGAATTCCTCGCCGCCGTTGATGGTCAGGAGCCCGACGACGTTCTCCAGCACGACGATGCGGGGCAGGCGGCCGTTCGCCTTCAATTTTTTCATGAGGTCGATGAACGCCCAGAACGTTCCGGATCGCGTTCGATCGCGGCCATTCGCTTGGCCGAGCCCCAGTCCGTTGCCCGCAGTCGAGAGATCCTGACAAGGAAACGAAGCCCACGCCAGGTCGGCGCGCCGCCCGAGGTCGGCGGCTTCGACCTTATGAATATCGTCCTCCAGGATTTCCTTTTCGCCCCAATTGTCCGAGTAGACTTGGACCTTCAAAGGATCGAAGTCGTTCGCGAACTGGCATTTCCACCGGCCCCCGAGTCCGGCGCGCACCATTCCTCCGCCTGCGAAGAACTCAAGATAGCTTGGCACCTTAGATGGCCCTCCAGCCCACGGCGGCCATCATGAATCCGGACGCCGCAAGACGCCAGGCGGCTACAATCCGCTCGGGTCTGCCGGTCGCTTCCAAAATGCCCATGCCCCTACCTCAGCCTCAGGCCGGCTTCCTTCCCTCCTATTTCGCCGTTGGAACCGCAGGGGTGTGATGTCCTCCCTGATGCTCAGCGCTCCGCGCATGACGTTCGTCGGCAATGTAGAAGTCGAGAAAATGACCCAGCCAAATTGATCTCGCTGCTTTCTAGGAGCTCCGAGTGCCCGCGAAAGCAGCAGAATCGTCGCATGGGTTGAATCGTCCCGCAAGCGCAATCGTTTTTACTTTAGTCGCGCGCGAACACATTCCGTTCCACTATCCCAGCCAAACGGGCTGGACTCCAATGTTCATGATATGTTCTAGTTCGGCATGACCGATCGCCCCGCCAGCTGGCGCTTGCCGACCCCCAAGCAGATGGAGAAGATGGCCGCCGAAGTTGCGGTCGGCAGGCGCGTCCCCACAGTGCCTCCCGTCGGTCCGGCGGACCCGATGCCAGCTGAATATTGGGACGCTTTGCTGCGGGACGCCGGCGCCGACGCCAGGCAGGCCGACCCCGGCATCCGGACGCGGCGACTTGCCGATGTCCCGCAGCACCTGCTGCGGGTCGGCTGCCGGCGCTGCGGGCGGACCGTCGAGATCCAGAAGGCCGACGCGGTCCGGCTGTACGGTGCGGCGGCGCTCTGGCGTGACGTCGGCCAGCGTCTGCTGGACAACACGTGCGGCCAGCGGACCGGGCGTCACGAAGAGGATGGGTGCTGGCCGGACTTTGGCGGCATGTAGTTCGCTGGCGGGACGGCCATGGCCCCTAAATACCACCCGACCCCACTCTCCGGAGGCGACCGCAAGGCGCTGCAGAAGGAATTGGGGAAGGCCCGCGCGATGACTTCGATCCTCGCGGGCCAGTCCGCCGAAGCCCGGGCCAAAGGCGAGGCTCTGATCCGGACCGCGGACAAGCTGCTGTGCGAATCATGGAACGAGCGGATGTGGAGCGACGGCCGGCCCATCGACCCGTCTCCCTCGATCGACCAAGCGGTGAACGGGGGCTACCCGTGGCTCGAGATCGAATGCTCGCGGTGCAAGACCAAGCGGGACGTCGACCTGGCCGCGCTGCGCCATCCGCCGACGACCTTCGTGCACGACCTGGCGAGCCGGCTCCGCTGCAGCAAGTGCGCCAAGGTCAATCGCCGCCCGCCGGCCACGCTGCTACAGTTGGCACAGCGCGCTCGCCAGGCCGCTGCGGAGACCTGACGATGTGCAACCTCTATTCAATCACCACCAATCAAGCCGCCATCAGCGCGCTGTTCCGCGTGGTCAACCGCTACGTCGGCAACCTCGCGCCGATGCCGGGCGTCTTTCCGGACTACAAGGCGCCGATCGTTCGCAGCGGACGAGACGGCCGCGAGCTTGCAACCGCGCGGTGGGGCATGCCTTCGTCGTCCAAGGCGCTGATGGATGCCACCAAGAAGCGCGCCGAGAAGCACCAAGCCAAGGGCAAGGAGGTCGATTTCAAGGAATTGCTCCGGATGGAGCCCGACGGCGGCACGACCAACATCCGCAACGTGAAGAGCAAACATTGGGCGCGCTGGCTGGGTCCGGAGCACCGCTGCATCGTCCCGTTCAACTCGTTCAGTGAGTTCAACAAGCCCGAGGGCGGCGACGTCTGGTTCGCGCTCGACGAGACCCGGTCGCTCGCTTGCTTCGCCGGCATCTGGACGAACTGGACGTCTGTCCGGAAGGTCAAGGAAGGCGAGACCACGAACGACCTCTACGCGTTCCTCACGACGGAGCCGAACGCCGAGGTCGGCGCCATCCACCCGAAGGCGATGCCCGTGATCCTGACGACGCCCGACGAGGTCGAGACCTGGATGACCGCGCCGGCGGAGGAAGCGCTGAAGCTGCAGCGGCCGCTGCCGGACGGCGCGCTGCGGATCGTCGCACGTGGCACGAAGGAAGACCCGGCGCCGGCGACTTGATCGACGAGGAAACGCCGCCTCCTCACGAAGGATGGGCGTACTTTTTCAATTTCGACAGATACGCACAAGATCGCCGAGTGCGAGCAGGTCGCTGCGACTTCTATGAGCCGCCCGGATAAGCGTGGCCGCCTTCTTCTCGATGCTACGCTTCTCCGCCGGTGAAAGCTTGAAGGAACGGTCTCCTATCACTATCGAGCGCATCCGATAGGCGAATTGGATGCTGGATTCGGACAATTCCAGAAGTCCGCCTTCCCAGACCCTGAATATTCCTCGAAATTTCGGCCTTCTGGAATTGATGAAGGAGCAGTCGATCAGCCACGCGCCCGCCGGCATCTTGCGCCAGCCTTCGTACGTCGTCAGCGTGCTCGATTTCGCCAGGAGACCGTCCTCGAACTGCTCGGTCTCCTTCTTCGCTCTCCATTTCTTCTGCTCCGCCGACGCTTCGCGGGAAAGATAGCTGTCGTAGATCGCAAGGAAAATCCGCTCGTCGCGAAAGATCGACGGATCTTCCGCGTAGGCGCCGAAAAGCGTCTTGCTCTTCACCGAGAGCACCTTCGTAGCCTTGGCCCGGGCCCGCCACTTGAGGTCCGCCTCATCGAGCAAAATCTTTGTAATGGGCTTCGCCTGCTTCCACAGCGCATCGAAGCGCTCGCCGGCGCGGCGGACTTGATCCTGCTGGTCGAACAGAACGTTGACTTCCCGCCAACCCTTCGCGACGTCGGCACCGACCACTAGACCGTTGGCGGACGCATTCGAGGAGCCGACGACGACGCCTGTCGGCGACCAGTAGAGTTTCGCGTGAAGTTGGGCGTGAGTCTTGATCCTGAACTTCTTCGAAGCCCGAAGCTTGCGGATCTCCGCCGGATTGCAGGCTCCAGACTCCAGATTGCAGATGACGCGGCCCCTCTTTGCGCTCGACAAGCGCAGCATCTTCGAGGCGCCTTTCCCCCAAAACGCGACGGCGAGCCGAAGATCGGAGCATCCCTTCGCCATCTTGCGGACGGGAGCGATGACGCTCTTCTCGTCGAGGAGTCGGGTCGAAGCCGCCTGGGTCATGCGCGCGCAACCTCTGCCATTTGCTGCGTAAAATCTCGACGCCCAAGTGACATCAAAAGAGGTTCCCATAGTTCGTGAGCGGGCGGGGACACGTCAAGGGCACGCCGCTATAGCCCAATAACGTTCTGCACAGGTCCTGCGGAACAGGTGGACAAACTCGAGCCCTCCCGATTTCGAATCCCTGGCTTGTGCTAACGGCCGGGAACGGGCCGGCGGGCGGAAGGATTCGTCACGGCAGGAGCGATTGTCGATGCTGATGACGATGGAACGACGGCCGGCGATCCGGACGCTGCGCGGATGGGCGATCGGCGTGCTGCAGGAGTCAGGCGCTATCCACGAATGCGAGGAGCACGGCTGGATGCAGGATCGCGCCGACCCGCATGCGCGCGACCGCGCCTTCGCCGCCGCTCGTCACGATCCGCCGGCCGGGATCTCTCCTGATGAATCTCTTGCAGAAATTCGCGACGTCCTCGATTCGATGGGGGACACCTGCCCGGAGTGCCCGCCCGACTCGGCAAGGTAACTTCGCAGGCTCTTGCGCTGCCCCTGCATCCTCCAGTAGCACCAACGTCAAGCAACATTGTGCGAACCGTCTGCGCCACCGGCCCGACGATTCGGCGCCGGGGGCGACATGGCCAAGAAGCGGAATCTCTCCGATGCCGAGATCGGCATCGTGAAGGCGATGCTCCGTAAGGGGTGGCGGAACGACGTCATCCACTTTCACTTCAACAAGCCGGACCGGTTGATCAGCTCCGGACGCATCACCCAGATCAAGAAAGGGGTGTACGGGGCATCCGTCGAGGAAGCCCAGCCCGAAGAGCTCGAGGCCTTCCTTGCCGCCCGGCAAGATCCGGATGCCAAGTCGCCTCCTGCTCCGTCTCCGGTCGACATCCGAATTCTTCGCTCCCTGTTCGTCCGCGAAACCGGCACGTGGCGGCTGGTCGGCGGCGAGACCGACCGCATCGAGTGCAAGGCAGGTTTCCGGCTTCAGCCGGAGGATCGGTTCTCGAAGGCACTGCGCGCGATCGCGGGCTTGGCCAACAACAAGGGCGGCTATCTCCTGTTTGGCGTCACCGACGCGACTTATCATGCGGATGGGCTTTCGGACGACATCTTCACGAAGTCGGACATCTCGCTCCTCAACAGAATCCTGGCCGGCGCCCTCGATCCCGTTCCTCACATCACGAAGGGCCTCATCGAGCTCGGCGGCAAGCAGGTCGGCGTGCTTTACGTGGAGAAGCACGACCATGGGCCCGTCATCGCCATCAAGAACGTCGGCCAGGACGTGAAGGAAGGTGGGATCTATTTCCGGTACGTCGGCGAGACCCGCCTGATCAAGCCGGGAGAGCTCAGGCAGATCATCGCCGCGCGTGAGCAGCGGGCGGTCGCCGAGTTCAGCGCCCGCATGAACCGCGTCGCAATCGGCAAGGAAGCGACGATCGATCTGGACTCCGGCGAAGTCGCCGGCACCAGCGGCAAATTCCTCATCGACAAATCCCTGCTCCCGAGCATCCAGTTCGTGCGCGAGGGCGAGTTCGACGAGAAAAAGGGGGCGCCGGCACTCAGGCTGATCGGCGACGTCGAGCCCGTTTCGGAAGTGGAAAGGGAGCGAACGAGAATCATCCGCGAAAACGTGACCCCCGACGCGGTCGTCCGCAACTTCCTGCGGAACGAAAAGGTCGCGGAGCCCATGCAGTACATCCACTTTCAGGCTCACGCCCAACGCAAATGGTTTCCGGTGTGGTTCTATATCGACCAGACGCAGTCGACGGCCGACCAGGTCGCCGAGGATCTGCGCAAGCAAGTCGCGACCTACCCGTCGTCGCGCGACGCGCTCGTCGATAGGCTCGCCGGAAAGGACGCTGCCTTCCGTCAATCCACCGGGAAGGCCGAAGCCTTGCGCGCGAAGCTGGCGCGCGGCGAGATCGCGGCGCCGGCCGACGTTGACGAGGATGTAGTCTTCGCCGGCGCTGTGCAGGCTCTGCCTACGACAGCGAAGCCGAAGGACCTCGAAAGCATCAGAAAAATCCTGCTCGACTGCCTGGATCGGGCCCAGGGAGCGGACCCCCGAAGCAGCAATCGTCGCGGGTCAATCTACCGGGCCGCCTGCCGGCTCGACGAATTGCTCTACTCGAAGAAGTAGCGAGCGCTACGCCGACTTCCGATGCGGTCTGGCTGCGGGCTTCTTCGCCGCCACCTCCTTCGCCGGCTTCTTACCTTGGATCGGTCGGGTTCGATTACACAAGCTCGGGAGGGTGTGGCGGCCGCTTCATCGTTGCGTCCAGCGTCAGAGTCGAGATCAGCGAGCCGGCAGTGAGTCAAGGCGTTTTCGGGGGTCCAGATATCGATTCCAGGGCTTCGACGTCCGTAGCTGCGTTCCTGCCGACGACAGGCCCATCGGGCCGGTCCAGCGACCTCGCTTGAACGATTATGAGGGGATCCTCATTTATATGGCCCGGGCAGTGTTCACCACTGCCTGCTGCGGGAGCGATCCGTTGTACGGCCGAAAAACCAAACCGATCCGGGAGACTTTCTGGCGCTTCAGGGTCCGGGACCCGTTTCTGTCGAGCGCCAGCTGATGGGCTACGTCAACGCGCGCGACGTCAACTCGTTCGCCGACATAGCCCACGTCTATGGGCTGCCGTCCACCGAAGGGTATGCCGCAAATCTGCTGGCCTCTCTCCCTCTCCAGGAGACCGTGATCCTCTGCGCGCGGCTCAACGCGATCGTCTCCGGAATCGGAATCGCAACCATGGAGCGCCGCAACAGAGCCGCGATGTCGTTCATCGCGTTGCCGAAGGAGGAACAGAGGATTCTGAGCTTCACCGGACCGCGCGGCGGACACCGAACGCATGCGGTATTCTTCCGGGGCCAGCTTCTGCATCTGATGCGTCTGGCCGTGAGGCACTGCTCTCCGGGGCCCCGTCCCGACTTTTACGAAGCCGCCAAGAATCGAGCGCAGTTTCTCAAGGCGGCGCTCGTCGCGAGCGCGCTGTGGACCGAGCGCACGATGGCGTCCCGGAATTTCGCGCGAGTGACCGAGGACACCGTCGAAGATCACATGGGATATCTGCGGAAAGTCATCGAGGAAACCAACCCTGCGCCGAACGTGGTCAACACGATCGGACGCGGATGGCTGCTGTTCGCGGAGCATTTCCCGAAGCACTACCCGGAGTTCGAAGATGAATTCCGGGAGGCGACCAGGATGACGTTCGACCAATATTCGACCTGCGTCTCCGGCCTCATGTCCTACATCATGGTCGGAAACGAACTCGAAGGCCGGGTCTTCAAGATCAACACGGTCGGGGCCGCTACCACGTACAGAGGCGTGTTTCCGGATTATCTCGCGCTGGATAGCCAGACGCCGGAGCAGTTCGCGCAGGCCAGCCAGGGGAGCCAGGCCGAGTTCGAAAAGGCGATGTGGCAAAGGCCGATCATCCTCTTTCCCGACGGGGCATCGGTCATCATCGATCCGGTCTTCTATTCCGCGAAGCTCTCGATCGGGCCTCTGTTTTTCCTGCTGCGCGATCACCCGGAGCGCGGAAGGGCGGTCTTCCACGCGTTCGGCTTGGCGTTCGAGGACTATGCGAATGCCATCGTCGGGCGCATGTTCGGCAACGCCAGGCTCAATCTCGAGAAGGCCAACGGCAAGAAGACGGAGTTCGAGGTCGATGCCGTTGCCGGCGAGGCGGCCGCCATCCTCGTGTTCGAGGCCAAAGCCAAGTTTCTCAAGGAGGAGCTCGTCTCCGGCAACGAGTACGCCGACTTCGTGGGCCACCTGCGAGAGAAGTACATCAGTAAGGGAAACGCCGTCTGGCAACTCGCGAAGAGCACCGGCGCAATCTCGAAGCGCGATTGGCCAGAGCTTCCGGACGAATTCGCGAGCCCCACCGAAATCTATCCGATCGTGGTGGCACACGATCTGCGCCTGGACAGCCCCGGCACAGGTGTCTTCTTCCGCAAGGAGATGAGAAAGCTGCTCGATGGTGATGCCGGCCAGAGCGTCAGGCCGCTGATCGTCATGACCATCCAGGATCTGGAGAACCTGGAAGGCGGGGTGGCGTCCGGCGCCATTTCGCTTGCACGGCTGCTGTCCGACTACGTGAAGGAGATCCGAGACGTGGACCCACTGTGCTCGCTTCACAATTTCATCGCGCACTCGGAATACTCGAGACGGATGAAGCCGAGCCCGGTCGTGTTGGGGAAGTCGCTCGAAACGGCGGATCGAGCCAGAGCAGTCCTGTTTCCGAAAGATGGCGCCGGGTCCGGAGCGCAGTCGTGAGGCACGCAGTTAGGTGATTTCCGGCACGGCGCGAACGCGGGGCTCAGGGTGGCGGACGGCCCCCTTAGGCGCCCCCCGATGTCGATTTTCAGGGAATCGGCGTCTGGAGCGGCATTTTTGCCGACGGCATGGCGTCTCCGGTGGGGTCTGGCTGATCGAGTCCATGGCTCCAGCATGAGCTCGGGCACCCCAGCAGCATCCGTCACCCCAGGCCCAGCGCCCCCACCCACGAAGAGGACTCAAAAGATCCCGACCGTCCACCGGCGAACCGAGCGAGCCAACCTGCTGGGGCTCACGATGTTCTGCAAAATTCCTCATCCGTGTTCTGCAAAATACGATATTTTAGATTTAGCAGAACAGAATGCGCGTCCGGAGGCTTCCCGGTAGCCATCGCCCATCCCGAACCCGCGAGGAGATGAGCATGACCACCGAGACCCCCTTGAGCAGATTGATGAACGACGCTCTCGCCGCCGTCGCCCACCCCGGACAGACCTTGACCAGGGTCTGCGACATGTTGCGACCCAAGTCAGGCTACAAGCTTCCGGCCGGCCGCAAACTGACCGACGATCAGGCCGCGGCGGCGGCCTTGGTCGTGACGCGGATCGCGGATCGGCTTGGCCTCTCTTGCTCCGCGATTTGCCAGACAGCCAACATCGCGCGCGATCCGAAAAACTTCTACCGCTTCCACCTGACGCGTGAAGAGCGCGAGTCAGGGCAGACGAGATTCGCTGCGGGGCGCTTCAACAAGACTCTCGTCCGATACAGAGACCTGGTCGTCGCCGCGGCGGCGCTTGCGGAATGCGATCAGCTTCCGCTCCTCGATGAGCTTGCCGTCGCCGTGCAAGATTTCCTCGAGCCGTACGTCCCCTTGGCGCGGCGCGACGAGTTCGAGGAGCTCGCCGAAGGCCTAGCCGAGATCGGCCGATATCTCTCGAGGCCAAGGAAAGCCGCCGACGGAACGATTATCGACCTGAGCCGGCTTTGGGCCGCTTGCGATCAGCGCCGCCTGGAATTCGACGAGCCGACGGGGCAGCTCGAATATCGTGGGGAAGATCCGGAGTTCAGCTGGTATCTCACCTGGCCGCGCATCTTCTTGTTTCCCCGCGTCGTCGGACATGCCGAGGTGGAGTGCAGCGAGAACGACGGCTCCGACATCCTAGAGCACACGCTGCAATCGCTGAAGAACCGGTCTCGGCCGATCGGCAAGGTCAAGGCTAAGCTCTGCTACGCGGTGCACTTGGCGGTCGGTCCGTCGCGTGCACGCGGTAGGGCAAAAGCGTTGTTGCTTCTGGAATCCTGGACCTTGCTTGCGTCCGGGCCGCGATCGACGAGCGATAAGGGCTGGCCTAATCCGGCGGCGGGAATCTGGTGCCCGGGCTTCCCCTTCTCGGCGTCGAGCGGCACCGACGAGCACGGGACGTTCGATTTCATCGCTACGGGTCCGACGAGTCCCACGTGCCCGGAGTTTCGAGATTGGTTCGACGGTGCGGATTTCGAGGATCCGATGGTTTGCGAGCAGACCATGCGGGCGGTCGACATCACCCCGGAAATTCTCGAGCTGATGCTGCGACATGAAAGCTCGCCGCCCGGCTGGGACTTCTTCGGTCGCTGGTCCGGCCGCAGCGCGCTGCCGTCCTCGGTCGAGATGCCGGGCGGCGTTCCGTCGGAGAGCCTGCTCGACAGATTGCGTGACGCTCTCTACCGCGACGACGAAAAGGCACTGGACGGCCAACTTTTAACGTCCGCTGCGCCCATGATGAATGCGCTCGATCGCTTGCTGGAGAGCTCCGATGACGAAATGACGCGTCGGAGAGCGACCTTCATGCGTCGGATGCGGTCATGACGAGGACCGCGAGCAAAGAGCAAACGCCCCGGCCGTTCAGCCTGCTCCACGAGGTCGGCGCGCGCACGTTGATGCTTGTTGTCGCATTTGTCTTCCCGCGAAGCGAATGCGCGGCTCGTCGCCAAGAGATCGGGTCGCTGGCGTGTTTTGATGCCGTCGAGCAATCTATCGGAGAGTAGCAGCGTCACGACGTTGACGTTCCGCAGCGCGCTCCGCAGCTCGTTTCCGGACTTCCTCCACACGCTGCGGGGTCATGTTCGTCCATCCTTTGAGATGAAACTTCGTGACCGCCTCGCGCCAGGCGGCGAACAGGGAGGGGTCGGTGACCGCCAAGTCGGTGGAGGCGTCGTCGAAGGCCAGCCGCGCCACTTCTGACAGCAGGTCCCAATCTCTCGCCACTGCGACATCGGCCATCTCTCCGCGCAGCAGCACGTCCAGAGCCTCCGCGTAAAGTGTCCGGACGGTGCGTGCGGGAGGCGCTTCCACGTGGGGGTGGGCGTCCAAGGAGGCGAGTTTGGCGGTGACGGCGGCCAGACCGCAGTCGTCGCGGGCGGCCACGGCCAGCGGGCGTCGATCATCGAAGTCGCAGTGAGGCCTCGTGAGCCACGCGCGGGCGATGGTTTCGTCGCCGAACACGGAGACGGCGACGGAGGTGATCTTCTCTCGACGGCTGCGTTTCTCTTCGGCGAGCGAGGGATCGACCGGGTCCGCTTCCGCCCGCTCGCGATGGTCCTCGATCAGGACGGCCACCATTTGCGTTGCGGATGCCGTGGTCGAGCCCGTAAGTCTGCGGCCGCTGCCGGGGTCGGTGACGGCGACGGCGGTCATTCCGCCGTCGGTTGTCGCGATCTCCACTTGATAGATTTCGGGCGGCTCTAGCGGTGACGGAGGCGTCATGATCGGACCCGCGTGGGGATGGCTTGCGTACCGGCTCGGGGCCGCTCTCGCTCACCGTGGCGCGGTCGATGGCGCCGGGACGGTCAAAGCTTCTTCGATCGAAATGGCCTGGATGATGCGCTCGCCAATGGCTTCGAGTTCGTCGGCGTTGAGGTCGGCGAGACGCCGCTCGATGTCGGCGGGATCGGCACCGAACTTCTGCTGAAGCTGCTTTGCGATCAGCTTGCCGAAGCTTTTGGCGCGCTCACGATCGAGGCCTTCCTTGATGAGCGGGCTTTTGTTGACATCGATGGAAATATTCATCTTCTTCCACTCCTCCGCGACGGTCCGGCCGGCATCGCGCAACTCGGAGAACACGGTGAGCAGGGCTCCGGCATCTCTAATTTCGTGATCCGTCTTGGCGACTTCCGAAATGCGCCGCACGATCTTCTGGATCATATACCGTTCGGGGCCGTTTCGGAACAGGACCGCAACGCAAGCCCGGTCGCGACCGCGCGCCAGGCTTGCGGACTGGCGCGCCTGACCCACGGTAGCTACAGTCCGCGTACAATTGCACGTTGTCGGGTTTTAGACATGGATTTCGATGACCTGATCGTCGAGCGGCCACCGACCGCCGGAGCGCCGGCCGATCGGCCAGATCGGCACTTCTACGAAGGCGCCGTCATGTTGGCCTATGCCATGCACCTATTCCGGACGGAGCCGGTCCGCGAAGTGAGGATCCACCCCGACGGGCAGCACGCGCAGCAAATCGACTTCCCAGGGTGGCTGGAGAAGCGTGGTTTCCGCAGGATAGCAACGGCCCGCAGCGCGTTCGCCGGCACGTTCGAGGACGCCGATGGGCGGCGCATCGTTATCCATCCGCAGTCCGGACTGAGCGACGTCACCGCCGAAGCCAACGGGGTCACGATCGAAGCCGAATGCAAAGGCGGCACCATCGAGACCCGCCATCCGGGCCGGCTTTCGAAGCTGGACAAAGGCCTTTGCGAGATCGTCGGCAGATTGATGATGAGGGCACCCGGCACCCGCCAGGTCGCGGTCATGCCGGCAACCGAGGTGACGCGCCGGGTCGGGCGCAAACTGGCGCCCCGCTGCGCCGCCTCCGGCATCCGCATCGCGCTGGTCGGCGACCGCGGAGAGGTCGAGGACGTGGAGGCCTAGCGCGTGGGGTATTTCAATCAGGGAGCCCTCGACGAGCTGGCCGCCGGTCTCGCCGAATTGCCGCCGCAACTGCGCGCGCCGACGCCTCGGTGAATCCTACGCCTAGAGGTCAGTACCTTGCCTCGTCGTCAGGGGCGCGCACCTGTCTTGCAATCAAGACTGTGATGGACCTCGCAGAACGCTCCAGGCGAATCCTTGGCGTGGAGGGCGTCTGGTTGGCAGTCATTCGTCGCGATTCGTCCAATCGCGTTCTAGTTGATAGCATGTCGAGCCTGCCAACCGGAGGGGCCCGCATGAACTCCGACCGCCAGTATGCCGTGGCCTCGTTGCTCTTCGACTTCGTGAAAAGCCCATCGCTGCGGCATCTGCGCGATCCGCACAGCGTGCACAAGCTTGCCCGGGACATCGTGAACGCGATCGATCGAGCGGGCTCGATCTGGAGCAAGTGGGAAGCTGAGCGGGAGGAAGTGGCGAAGGCTGCTGCTCCGTGCTGGATTCCGATAGAAGACCTGCTTGCCTCTCTCAATAATTTGCCCGGTCCGACGCTGACCAAGACGGACGTGGAGCAGCGTTTGCGCGCGATCTGGGAGGAGCCCTACACGACCTATCCCAACGAAGACCTCAAGGATGGTTGTCTGGCGCTGTATCGCTCGGAAAAGGCGCAAGGTACCGAGATGCGCGCCATCATCGGAATGCTTCAGGAACATCTGGAGCGGGAGGACGAAAGGCTCCGGCGAGAGCAGGAGGAGCGATATCGCAAGCTGAAAGAAGAGGAGCGTGCAAAGCTAGAACAGCGCTTTCTCTCCGGAGCGGATTGCGGTTGGACTTCAATCGATAGCTCTGCCTCGTTTTATTGCCGTCGCAACGGTCGGACCTTCCGTATCGTGCAGGGCAAGGATAAGCGCTGGACGCTTTTTCGCGTTGAAACGATCGAAGACGAAGGGGTATTGCTGGGCCTTTACCAGGGGCGAGGCGACGCGAACAAAGCATTGAAAACGATTGCGTACGCAAATGAGCGACGATGATGTCATGCCGCCGACGCGGCCGCGCGCCGTGGTGTGCGGCTTCTGCGGGCATCCGTACATCCAGCCTTGCACCGCGGAGACGGAGGCCGTCTGCCCTAATATGATCTGGCTGCGCGGGGCAGCCCAACAATCGATCCGGCATCACTACGTTCCGCAGTTCTATTCGAGGCGCTGGGCCGGAGACGACGGCCGGATCTGCGAGTTCAGCCGCCCCTACAAAAAGATCCATCACCAGCGCGTCTACCCGAAACAAACGGGCTTCAAGGACAGGCTGTACGAAAAGAAAGGCGTTCCCAAATCGATCGCGCAGCAGGTCGAGGACGAGTTCATGAGCCCTGTCGACAATTTCGCGGCGAAAGCCCTCGACATGATCGAGGCTAACGTCGACAAGGTAAAGAACGATGCCGAACAGACGTCGGCTTGGTCGCTCTTCCTGATCACGCTCATGACTCGGATGCCCGAGGACTTGGCCGCTCTCACGGAGATACTGGAAGACGACTGGAAGCGGGACCTTACGCTGCTGAAGCAGAAATACGCCTCCAACCGTAAGCCGGACGATCCCGAGACGATTGAGGAGTTTATCGAGAAGAGAGATCCCGACCACATGGCCCGTTGGGTCATGAACGTTGCGCCTGAACTGATGGATCATGAAGGCATTGGCCAGGCGCTCAACCGAATGCGCTGGTCCGTTGTGACCACGCCAGACGACGCGCCGCCGTTCCTTTCGTCCGACAGGCCCCTCCACATGTCCAAGACGTTCAGCGAACCCGGTTGCTACCTGACCTTGCCCATCGGGCCCCATCGGCTGTTCCTAGCGACCAATACCGAGGAAGTGGAGCGGAGCTTCAAAAGCAAGCCTTCCAAGGATTTGGTTCAGGAGGTCAACGCCAGGGTCGTCAAGCAGGCGGTCAAGTACGTCTATGGGGTCGACGATTCGGAGCGGGAATTTGTCGACCAGCTGATATCCAGCGACCGCCCTCCATCGCTTCTGGAGAGATTGCGGGACCGGCGAAGGCAGAAGTACGCGAGCCAGGAGGGCGAACGAGGAAGCGTGGGTGCTTCGGCGAGCGACCAAGCGAAAGGCACACCATGACTGTCTGGACTTACATCGCGCTCGGCGTGGCCGATCTGGCTCTGCTCGGCGGGCTCGTCGGTGCTATCTTATACTTGCGGCACAAACACCCCGGTCACGTATTCACCATCTGGTACGCGTTCTGGCTGATGTTCACGCTGTTTTCCGGCCTTTTTTTCTATGTGTGGGCGCATTCGGAGACCATAGCCGGCTCCGCCATGAGCGGGGCTGCGCCGCTCGGCGGCTTCATCGTCTGGTTTCAGAATACTTCGATGGATTTCCGCGACGAACGATATCTGATCGCGTCGATCTACATCGCCGTCCTGCTTCCGCAACTCATGAGTTACCTCGTCAGCGGCATCTTCGGATGTGCAAACCGTCTGATCCTGGTCGAATGGATAACCGCAGCCGTCACCTGGCTCGTCATCAAGTTTCTTGCCGTTCTGTCCGGCATTCTCATGGCCCAGGCGGTCGCGGCGCTCTACGCCGCTCCATACCTGCACCCTGCGGACCTCCCGAAGAAATTGCTTCAATCCATAATGATGATCTCGCTGTCTTTCGTCATCGCTGGCATTTTTTACTTTACCTATGAGTACCGCTTCAAACGCTTGCTGGTTACCATCCGCAGGCCGTTCAAGCCGCTCACGCGCTACATGGCGAGTTATGCGGCCTCGGCAGAGGCCCGAGCAGCCAAGAAGATGCGGTATGCTTGGCTGCGCAAGCGCGCGCGGAAGCTGGCGAGCGGAGTTCTCTGGAACTAGGACGTCCGCGAAATCGGGCCGAACATTGGTCCGGCCCTGTGCGAAGCCAGATCCGGGCCGGCGATTGCGGAGAGTGAAGGCGCGTGCGATGCCCGAGCGTTTCGCCTGGACCGATCCTTGACAATCGGCGTCCGTCATCCATTCTGTCCGGGTACCGGCTTGTCCAGCCGGGCCGTCCACATTGGCGAAGCCTTCGGGGCAGGACAGACTAATCGCAAACAAACTCTCAATGGACATCCTTTTCTAGGGCGCCTTGAGGCCAAGTGGACTTGTCTCGCCATATCGCGCGCCCGCGATGAGGACTGTCATGCGCTTCCATTTTCCCAATCTCGACCGACCCAAAAAGGCCGCGAAACGCGTTGCCCGGCTGCTCGGAGATCGCCTACCGCTGTCGAAGGTTCAGAACGGCCTCGCTACGGTGCTCGGCTATCGCGACTGGCACGAACTGGAGTTTGCCCACTCCGCCCAGCCGCCAGTGCCGCTGGACCAAGATCTTTCCCGCGGGGACTTCCGCAGCCGCAGCGCCGACCTGACGTTGAAGCTCGCCCGGGCTCTCGACATCACGGCCGGGGAGGCGCTGTACGTCCTATTGGCGTCCAGACTGACCGGTGACGCCGGCACCATCGAGGATCAGTTCGCGATCCGCCTGCAGTGCTGGAAGGCAACAGGCGATTGGCCCGTTTCTGGAATGGCGGGGACCACTGTTCGTTTCCGAGGGAGCTTCGCCGGACCCCGGCGCCTTGCCATGCTGACGGCCGACTTCGGCCGTGGGCGCGATTCCCCGGTGCAGATCATCACCGATAATCGCTGTGGGATCTGCACGCGCGAGGAGATCTCCATTCCTCGTGATCCGCTGCCGCCGTTTCTGCCGCACCGGCTCTACTTCGTCTACGGCGCCTGGACGGAGCCGGACGGCAGCAAGGTCCTGTTCTCGCGAGATTACGCTCCGCTCTGGCGCCTGCGCGACGGACAGCGACCGCAGCAGGTCCCATCGACAGACTGGATCAAGCACCAAGATGAAACGTGGTTCTGGGAAGATGCCACCGCACCGTGGGAGGATCGGCATCGCCAGGCCGAGGAAGAGGCCCGCCTGAAGTCGTTCGGTATCACCGGATTGCCGCTGCTGATCGACCTGTTGCCGCTGATGGTCACGTCCGTGGGCAACGTTCGGATGCCTGCGGGAGTCCTGAGGGATCTCCAGCTACGGGAGAAATCAGGTCCGCCGCGGCTCATGATGGCGTAGTGAGCAAATCTTCCGGGCGACCACCGTGTTGCTCGCCCGGAAGCCTCGCGTCCTGGGAACTTCGGGCCGGGTCCTCGAGGGTTAAGATCGCGATTTCCATTATAGGAAGGCGGACCTTGTCCGGGCGCCAAGAGGTCTGCCAGGATCGTAAAAATATTTTCGGCTTTGGCGCCGGAATCCCCCGGGCAAAGTCTGCCGATTTCTAAATACAACGATCCCCAATTCCTGGGGTCCTTCCCAAGGCCTGACCGGAACCTGAGGACGATATCAACGGTCCCAAGAAGGATACCCATGAACACTCAAGACACCACCGAAACCACGCCGCCCAGCCAGACCGACTTCTCGATCCGGTCTTTCCTCCGGGAGCGCCAGGCACTGCTGGTCCATTTCTCGACGCTGATGAGCAACCACCCCGGCCTAGTCTTTCCTGACGACCTTCGGCAGGCGGCCGGTCTGGCCGACGTCCCGCTCTCCTTCAGCACGATCATGGCCGGCGATGTCGGGCCATATCAGCATCCCGACATGCACCCCGCGGACCCGAATGCCGGTGGCAGCATCGGCATCATTGTCGATATCCCTTCGAACGACTCCGTTGTCACCGTTGGGGCCAACGACGACGGCACCTCGTTCAACCCGTCAACCGGCGAAATCATATCGGGCGGCTACGCTCCTACCTCGGAAAGCTGCGCACGGAGCATCGACGAGCGCAGAACCAGCAACGAGTGGCTCGTTCGCGGCTACCGCACGGTCGGAATATTCGCCTTCGGCCCGATCCTCGTCAGGCATTTCTTCGGCGGCGAGGGAGAAGTCGACAGAGACGCCGCCTTCGCCTGTTTTCCGCAATTTCGGATATTCTCCGTGCACGGTGGGCAGTTCGTGGAATTCAACCGCGAGACCAGAAGGTGGAGCCCGGTATCGTACGACACGATCATGAGCGCGGGCCCGCGCGCGGCAGTTCCGGTCGATGCCGGCGATGGCACCTCAGCTGGTGAAGCCCAATAGGGCAGGCCGCGGCAAAGAAACCGGTAGGCTGGTCCCAGCCGCAGGTGCCGCGTAGTGATGGTACCACGAAGAGCCAATGTAAGGTGCGCCAATAAACGTAGATAGTAGAATGACTTAGATGTAGATCGAATTACATCGACTCGCCGTTATCCTGAAAGCCCGCGGTTTCGACTCGCCGTTATTGCGGAATCCGACTCACTACGGATTCAAGAACCCCCGGTTTTATTGAGTCCGGACGACTCGCTCTTACCTTGGCGGGATAGCTCGCGCCCGACATCGAGCGCGAAAACGAGGCTCGCTCCATTGGCCAGCAGCACCTCGGTGAAGCCGCCGGTGGAGGCGCCGACGTCGAGGCAGACGTGATCCTCGATCTCGATCGCATAGCGCTCCAGCGCACCGGCGAGCTTGACGCCGCCACGCGAGACATAAGGATGCGCCGGCTCAGCCTGGAGCACCGCGTCCTCTGCGATGGTCTCGGAGGGCTTTGCAACCAGTTTGTCGTTGGCGGTGACGAGCCCGGCCTCGATCGCCGCGCGCGCCCGCGCCCGGCTCTCGAACAGGCCGCGCTCGACCAGCAAAACATCCGCGCGCTTGCGGGGAGGGGACATCAGGCTCTCCGGGAACGTTATTCGAGCATGATCTTTCCGGAAAACCGCTGCACACTTTTCCGGATCATGCTCTAGCGCTTATGTAGCGATAAGTCGCGCGGCCGCCATCCGGACGCAAGTCTCGAACGCGGCGAGATCGTGCCAGACGTCGATGGGCATCTCGGCTGGCGTTACCAGCGGGCAGCCGTGCAGCTCCAGTGCGTGGATCATCATGAGATTGTCGACCAGGCCAAAATCCTCGATCGTCAACCCCTGCGCATCGACCAGGCGGCCGTCCTCGGTGGTGATATCCATGAAGCGGCCGACACGGTCGGCATAGACGGCGGGGTCGTTGGAATAGGCGAGGCACAGCTTGCCGCGGCCGGCCATGTAGCCCAGCTCGTAGACGGTGCCGGGATCCGCGCCCGCGCCGCGGAAGGGTGTGAGATTGGCGATGACGGCATCGGCCACATCCATCATCGCCTCGTTGGCGGCGAAGATCTGCCGCGAACCATCGGGTGCAGTGAGATCAATCGCACTGTCGAGGGGATAAAGGCCGTCGAGCCCGTGCGCGGCGCAGATCGCAGCCTTGCGACGCCCGATCTCGACCGCATCCGGCAGGAACACGTCGGGGCCTGCCAGATAGATTTTCATGCGATCACCAAATGAGAGCGATGTCGGCGGTGCAACACCTCTCCCATAGGGAGAGGTCGGCGCGAAGCGCCGGGTGAGGGGTTGCGCGCACTCGTGGGACCTCTAGACCCCTCACCCGGATTGCTATCGCAATCCGACCTCTCCCTACGGGAGAGGTGAGGGGGCCGCGTCCGGTCGACAATCAGGCGAGCTTGACCGTCTCGGTCTTCACGTCCTTGCCGAGCGCCTCGAACACCTTGGCGACGATGCCCTTGGCATCGAGACCGGCGCGGCCGTACATCGCGGCCGGCGTGTCGTGGTCGAGGAACACGTCGGGCAGCACCATCGAGCGGAACCGCACCGCGCCGCTGTCGAGCACGCCCTGGTCGGTCAGGAACTGCGCGACATGCGAGCCGAAGCCGCCGACCGAGCCTTCCTCGATCGTGATCAGGATCTCGTGTTCGCGGGCGAGCTTGAGCACCAGGTCGGTGTCGAGCGGCTTCATGAAGCGCGCATCGGCGATCGTGGTGGAGAGGCCGTGCGCGGCGAGCTCGTCGGCCGCCTTCTCGCAATCGGCAAGGCGGGTGCCGAAGGAGAGCAGGGCGATCTTGGTGCCCTGACGGACGACGCGGCCCTTGCCGATCTCGAGGGGAATGCCGACCTCGGGCATCTCGACGCCGCGGCCTTCGCCGCGCGGATAGCGCAGCGCGCTCGGACGGTCGTTGATCGCAACCTGGGTTGCGACCATGTGCACCATTTCAGCCTCGTCCGCGGCTGCCATGATCACCATGTTCGGCAGACAGCCGAGATAGGCGCTGTCGAACGAGCCCGCATGCGTGGCGCCGTCGGCGCCGACGAGGCCGGCGCGGTCGATGGCGAAGCGCACCGGCAGGCTCTGGATCGCGACGTCATGCACGACCTGGTCGTAGCCGCGTTGCAGGAAGGTCGAGTAGATCGCGCAGAACGGCTTGTATCCTTCGGTGGCGAGGCCGGCGGCAAACGTCACCGCGTGCTGCTCGGCGATACCGACGTCGAAGGTCCTGTTGGGGAACGCCTTGTTGAAGATGTCGACGCCGGTGCCGGACGGCATCGCCGCGGTGATGGCGACGATCTTGTCGTCCTTCTGGGCTTCCTTGACCAGGCTCTGGCCGAACACGTTCTGGTAGGCCGGCGCATTCGGTTTGGCCTTGGCCTGCGTGCCGGTCGCGACGTCGAACTTGACGACGGCGTGATATTTGTCGGCGGAAGCTTCCGCCGGGCCGTAGCCCTTGCCCTTCTGGGTCACGACGTGGACCAGGATCGGGCCGGTCTCCATGTCGCGGACGTTCTTCAGGACCGGCAGCAGATGGTCGAGGTTATGCCCGTCGATCGGGCCGACATAATAGAAGCCGAGCTCCTCGAACAGCGTGCCGCCGTCCATCATGAAGCCGCGGGAGTATTCCTCGACGCGGTTGGCGCGGTTGGCGATGATCTTGGGCAGGCGCTTGTTGATCTGCTTGGCCGCCTCGCGCAGCGTGCGGTAGGTCTTGCCGGAGTAGAGCCGCGACAGATACGCGCTCATCGCGCCGACCGGCGGAGCGATCGACATGTCGTTGTCGTTGAGGATGACGATCAGGCGGGAGTTCATCGCGCCCGCATTGTTCATCGCCTCATAGGCCATGCCCGCCGACATCGAGCCGTCGCCGATGACGGCGATCACGTTGTTCTTGCCGCCGGAGAGGTCGCGCGCGACGGCCATGCCGAGGCCGGCCGAGATCGAGGTCGAGGAGTGTGCCGCACCGAACGGATCGTAGTCGCTTTCGCTGCGTTTGGTGAAGCCGGAGAGGCCGCCGCCGGTGCGCAAGGTGCGGATGCGGTCGCGCCGCCCGGTCAGGATCTTGTGCGGATAGGCCTGGTGGCCGACGTCCCAGATCAGCCGGTCGCGCGGCGTATCGAAGATGTAATGGATCGCGGTGGTGAGCTCGACCACGCCGAGGCCCGCGCCGAAGTGACCGCCGGTCACGGAAACGGCGTCGATGGTCTCCTGCCGCAACTCGTCGGCGACCTGGCGGACTTGCTCGATCTTGAGCTTGCGCAAGTCATCCGGCGTGCGGATGGTGTCGAGAAGCGGCGTCTTGCTGTATGCGTTCACGGCGATTTCCAATTTTAAGGGCCGGACGACCGTCCGGCGCGAGATGGGTATGCACAATATTGGCGCAGCGCGAGCCCTGACTGTCGGAGCCACCTGCGCGGGGCAAAGCCCCTTCTTCAAGCTTAAGTGAGCCTAAGTGCGCTCCGGTTCAGTCTCTGTGATCTCTGTCACTCAGCTCGGCGTCACCCGTCCCAGCCAATTTCATTAGCGATCTGAAGCACTTGCCGTCAGCAATACTTGCTTACGAAAGGCTCTCAAATAGCCATAGTCCGCGCACCTTTACACCAAAGCGGCCGTCAAAGCCAACCCGTTAGGCCCGTGGACAGGGTATGCGCGTGCAAGCCTCGGGCCGATTTGGTTAACCCCGGCTCCGGGCCGGAGGTTCCAGTTTCCCGAGTTCCTCGGCAGAAATTTGGCCGTGGGGAGAGGAATTTTCGAGTTCCAGCCGCCGCCAGGCAAACTCGCGGGCCGAGGCATCGCCGGTTGCGACCGCAAGGGCCGCGTCCGGCATGGCCATCCGTTCTCGTAACGGAACCGGGCCGCACACGATCATGAAGAAGTCGTAGGCATGCGGCTGCTCATTGGCCATCACGAACTGGAAATGGACGCGGAAGAACTGCCAGCGGAACAATTTGTAGTGCTCCGGCGCGATGATCTCGCGAAAGCGCACCGGCACAATGGCGGCGGGATTGCAGCGCGCCGCGCCAACGTCGATGCCGTGGCCCGCGATCGGATCGAACTGGAAGAAGTTCATCACGTCCTTGCGGGCCTGGCAGTCGATCCATTCGATCGAGGGCTCGACCGCGAGCTCGCGCAAACGGTCACGGAAATCCTGTGCCGCCGCGTGATAGCCGACGACCGGACAATTGCCGCCGACGGTGAGCAGCATGACGCGGGCGCCGCGTTGCCCGAGCGCAGGATCGAGCTTGAGTGCGCGCGCCAGAATTTCGATGGCGAGGAACGAGCCCGATGAGTGGCCGACCAGCACGATCTCCTCTGCGCGCGTGGTGCGCGCGACCTTGCACAGATGTTCCGCAAAGCGGTCGATGCGCCGGTCCCATTCCGGCTGGCGGCGATGGGCGAATTCCCAGGTCCAGATGTGGTCGCGCAGGAGATACAGCACATAGGTCCTGTCCTCCGTGTATTTCAGCATGGTGCCGAGCAGCGCCACGAACAGTGCAGCGGCTGCGAGCAGGCTGAAGGGATCGGGGACGCCGAATGCATCCAGCCCTTTCCGGAACAGCCATGCGACGCCGGCCGCGCACAGCGCCTCCGCGAGCAGCACCAGATAGGGGTAGCTGACGAAGGTCGCGAATCGCCAGTTCGCCTTGGCGAAGCGCGCGATGGTGCCACCGAACACGAGTTGGCAGTAAACCCAGAGCGCCGCGAAGACGGTCTTGCGGATCGGCTGGGCGAGGTCGCGCTTGATGAAATCCTCAAAGCGCAGGAAGTCGTAGGCCGTGCGGGTCTGCCAGTCGTCCGCGCGGGTCTCGATGCTCCAGGACGCGATCTCGCCTTCGCTCAGATCCTGCGGCCGGCTGATCGTGGTCTTGAGCTGGTAGAGCCGGTCGAACTTGCGCAGCTCGGTGCGGAACATGCGATAATAACGCGCGAGTCCGCGCGGATCGTAACCCTGCACATAGATGACATGGCGGTTTTGAACGCGCACTGACCCTGTGATCCCGCAAGCCGGCCTTGGGGCCCCGACAGGAGCCCCAGCCTCTCTCCCCCGATTGACGCGCTTTTTTCGACGCAAACCGTCGACGTTCGTCCGGACCGTTGGCCCGGTCCGCATTCTCTTGCCCCCGGGACTATAGCAGTCCGCGGGGCAGGCCAAGAGCTATTTGCAGCCTGGCTGCGCGGCCTTCGGGCGCATTCCCTGAATATTCTGAATGGCTTGGGGGTATCGGGGAAGGGCGGCTACTGAACGTCGAGGGGCGCGGTGCCGCTCGCCTGGCCGCTGGCGTCCGTGGTGATCTTGTCGACGCGGGCCTCAGCCTGGCGCAGGAGTTCCTCGCAGCGTCGCTTCAGGGCCTCGCCGCGCTCATAGATCGCCACTGATTCTTCCAGCGGCACCTTGCCCTCCTCGAGCCGCTTCACGATCGTTTCGAGCTCCTCGATCGCGCGCTCAAAGGTCAGCCTGGTGACGTCGATTTGGGTGTTTTCGGCCATATCCGTTTCCGATTGCCCGCCCTTCGCTAGGTTACGAAGCAATATTTTTGCGGGCGCAATGTGGCGGGTGTCGTCAGGCGCCCATTAGGGCGCCGACATGCGCCGTAACAGATTCTTTCAGTCCTTGCAGGTCATACCCACCTTCGAGCACCGAAACAACGCGCCCGCCCGCGGTCTTGTCGGCGAGGTCCATCAGCTTCCGCGTCACCCAGGCGTAGTCCTCACCACGCAGGTTCAGCGAGGCCAGCGGATCGCGGTAATGCGCGTCGAACCCCGCCGAGATGATGAGAAGCTCGGGGCTGAACCTGGTTAGCTGCGGCAGTATTAGATTCTCGAAGGCGTCGCGGAATTCGGGGCCGCCATCCTCGGAGGCGAGCGGCGCGTTGACGATGGTGTCGTGGTCACCGCGCTCGGAGCGCGCGCCGGTGCCTGGAAACAGCGGCATCTGATGGGTCGAGCAGTACATCACGGTCGGATCCGACCAGAAGATGTCCTGCGTGCCGTTGCCGTGGTGCACGTCGAAATCGACGATGGCGGCGCGCTTGATGCCGTATTTGCGCTGCGCGTGGCGGGCGGCGATCGCGACATTGTCGAAGAAGCAGAAGCCCATCGGCTTGCCGATCTCGGCATGGTGTCCGGGCGGGCGCACCGCGACGAAGGCGTTGCGGTGCTCGCCCGCCATCACGGCCTCGGTCGCGGCGACCGCGCCACCGACCCCGCGCATGACGGCTTCCCAGGTGCCCGGCGACATCGAGGTGTCGCCGTCGATATAGACCTGGCCGCTGGTCGGCGCGATGTGGCGCAGCTCGGTGACGTAATGCTCGTTGTGGCAGAGCGTGACGAGGTCGAGATTGCCCTCCGGCGCCTGATCCCGCACCAGGAACTGGAAGCGCTCATGCGACAGCGCCTCTTCCACCGCGCGCAGGCGATCCGGCCGCTCGGGATGGCCCTGCGGCGTAACATGGTCGAGGCAGGCCTTGTGGGAGAGAAGAAGCGTGCTCATCAGGTCGGGCTCACTGCGAACGGGCTTTTGACGTCGCTTGACGCATCCGGCGCCAAAAGGCAATGCAAAACGCAATGTAGGGGTTTGGTCGGGAATGGCAAAGGTGGTTCCGTTCCGGGCCGTTTGATCCGGATCAATTGATACGCAGGATGCGGGTCGGTGGCAGCGGGCCGACCGGGCCGTGCGCCCTGAAGAAGGCAAACAGCGCATCGGCATCATAGCCGCCATATTGCGGCAAGGTGCCTTGTTTGGCGACGGTAAAGCCGTCGCCGCCGACGGCGAGATAATCGTTGAGGGTGACGCGGTAGCTCGATGCCGGATCGATCGGCTTGCCGTCGAGCGTCATCTTGTCGGCCATGACGCGCTCGCCGAACGGCTTCGAGGCGTCCCAGACATAGCCAAATCCGTTCGACACCTGAAGGATCCGCGGCCGCTTCGGATCGAGCCATTGCTGCTCCAGCATATCCTTGAGCTGGCTGCCCGTGAGCGTCAGGGTGACGAGGCGGTTGCGGAACGGCTGGCTCGCGAACACTTCGCCAAAGGACACCGCGCCGTTCTCCTTCGGCACGATGTCGGTGCGGATGCCGCCGGGATTGGTGACGGCAATGACGGCGCCGCCGTCCTTCGCGTCCTTCGTCGCCGCCAACTGCGCATCCGCGATGACGTCGCCGAGCGCGCTCTCGCCCGCCTCGTTGGGCACGCGCGACAACGTCTGCGTCACCGATCCGGCCGGACGGTTGGCGATGGGGGACGCGAGCTTGTCGTAGGCCTCGATCAGGGCGGTCTGCTCGGGATCCTTTGCGAGCGAGGCGTTCGCGACGATCACGTTGTCGGCTTTCGCGCTGACGATATCGCGCGTCGTGGAATCGAGCGTGATGTCGATCGCCGTGACAAGCGTGCCGTACTTGTCGCCGCTGGTGACGAGCCGGCCGTCGATTTGGCAGACGTAAGCACGATGCGTGTGGCCGCTTACGACGACGTCGACCGCGCGGTCGAATTTTTTGACGATGTCGACGATCGGTCCTGAAATGCCCGGGCATTCATTGTAGTCGCCGGTCGGCTCGCCGCCTTCGTGGATCAGGACCACGATAGCCTCGACCCCGCGCGCCTTCAGTTGCGGAACAAGCGCGTTCACCGTCTCGGCTTCGTCGCGGAATTCGAGCCCGGCAATGCCTTTTGGCGAGACGATGCCAGCGGTGCCCTTGAGCGTCAGCCCGATGAAGGCGACGGGGATGCCGTCGAATTCCCTGATCTCATAGGGCGGCAGGATGCTCTTGCCGGTCGCGGTCTCGATGGTGGAGGCCGCCAGATAATGGAATTTGGCGCCCGTGAAGGGATGCGGCCCCTGGCATCCGTCCTCCGGATGGCAGCCGCCGTTCTGCATCCTGAGCAGCTCGGCCTTGCCCTCGTCGAACTCGTGATTGCCGACCGAGGTGATCGCAAGGCCCATCATCGACAGCGCTTCGATCGACGGCTCGTCGTGAAACATCGCCGACAAAAACGGGCTCGCCCCGATGAGATCTCCGGCCGCAACGAAGATTGTATTCTTGCGGCCCTCGCGAAGCTGCTTGACCAGCGTCGCCATGTACTCGGCACCGCCCGCCACGACCGTCACCTTCTTCGCCTTGTCCTCGGGATCGCCGATGCGGATGCCGCCGGGCGGCGGCCTGAGATTGCCGTGGAAGTCATTGATCGCAAGGATGCGCAGTTCGACCGGCGCTGGGCCCTGGGCGGGAGCGGGCAGGGCGCAGGCAAGCGCGAAAACGAGAGTGGCCGGGATCAGGCGAAGCAGATGTCGCATGGAACAAGCCTAAACGTTCCGCGCAAAGATTTCACGATGCTTGTTGTCAGATGTCGGTGCGCTCTCTCTCCCCGCAAGCTTGGCGAAGTGAAGAGCCTAATGCTTTTTTCTCGCGAAGAACGCCTTGAACGCGGCGATCGCTTCCGGAGAGCGTATGCGTTCGCCGAAGAGATGGCTCTCCTGGTCGATGCGGCGCGTCAGCTCCTCCGGCGGCAGGCGCAGCAATTTGCGCGAGGTCGCGACCGCATCTGCCGGCAGTCTGGAAATCTCGCGCCCCACCTTCTTGGCTTCCGCCTCGGTATGTCCGGGCGAGACTACGACATTGACGAATCCGGCCGCCTGCGCCTCCTCTGCGGTGAAGGTCCGCCCCATCACCAGCATCGCGAAGGCGCGCTGGTAGCCCATGGTTCGCGGCATCAAGAGGGTGGACGCACCCTCCGGGATCAGTCCGAGCGGGACGAACGGTGTCCTGAAGGTCGCCGCGGTTGATGCGAGCACATAGTCGCAATGGAACAGCATGGTCGTGCCGATCCCGATCGCTACGCCGTCGACAGCGGCGATGATCGGCTTCACGTTGTGGGCCAGCGAATACAGCAGCTTGATGGCGTTGGAGGCCCGCGGCGTCTCGGGGCTCGCCGTGGCATCCGCCAGGAACTCCTCGAGATCGTTGCCTGCGCTGAAAGCGCCGGAGCCGCCGGTGATGATCAGGCAGCGGATGTCCGGATTGTTCTGCGCCGTGTCGATCGCGTGGCCGATGTCGCGGTACATGGCTTGCGTGACCGCGTTCCTCTTGTCCGGCCGGCGCAGCGTGATCACGCGCATCGCGCCTTCGTGCGTCACAATGATCTGGCCGGCCATGCTTCCCAGTCCCCAATAGCGGCCCACGGCACCGTTGCCGCCGGCCTGTCGTTTTGCTGTCAGCCTACATCATCTTGCGGAGCTGCCAAACCTGGGGTTGCCGTTTTCAACGGTGGCGGTGCATACCACCCCCGTCTTCGCCGCTGTCGCACATGCGAGACGAGCACTACAACAAAAAGCTACAATGATGTTATTGAAAAACCGGGAGTTGTGCGGCAGGATCGGCCCCGTTTCGCTCTCGTTTGGCCGATTGCCCGATCGATGATTGCCGCAACGATCGTTGACGAATCCTCGCTGCACTATCGCGGCTGGCGGGTCGTCTTCGGCTGTTTCCTGATCGCCTTCTTCATGTTCGGCTTCGGCCTTTACGGTCAGGGCATTTATCTCGCAGAGCTCCAGCGCGTTCACGGCTGGCCGAGCGCGCTGATCTCGACGGCCAGCACCTTCTCGTTCCTGCTCACCTCCGTTCTCGTCATCTTCACCGACGACATCATGGTGCGGATCGGCCCGCGCGCGCTTTCGCTGTGCGGCCTGTCGGCGCTCGGCGCCTCGACGATTCTGTTCGGATTGATGACGGCGCCCTGGGAGCTCTATCTCGCCTATGCCCTGATGTCGGTGGGCTGGACCGGCATGGGCACGGTCGTGATCGCGACGGTCCTCAACGCCTGGTTCGACCGGCGCCGCGGGCTTGCGCTCAGTCTCGCGTTCAACGGCGCCACCTGCGGCGGCGTCGTGCTGGCGCCGCTGCTGCTGGTCATGACGGGCCTCGTCGGCTTCGCGCGCGCGATGCTGGCCGCAACGACGGTGATGGTTGTCGTGCTGGTGCCGGTGATCGTGTCCCTGATCGATCGGCCGAAAGGCGGAACGCAGGCGCCGCTTGCATCGTCCCAGGCGGCAGGCCAGGATACGCTTCCCGCGCCTTCACGAAGGGCACTGCTCCGCGATCCCGGCTTCTGGACCATGGTGTTGCCGATCGCGATTGCGATTCTCGCGCAAGTTGGATTCATCGTCCACCAAGTCCCGTTCCTCGAGCCGGTGGTCGGGCGCTCGGCGGCGGGGCTCGCGCTCACCGTCATGGCGAGCATGGCCGTCGTCGGCCGCCTCTCGCTCGGCCTGTTCGTGGACCGGATCGATCCGCGTCGGGCGAGCTCGGTGTCGATGGTGAGCCAGGCGCTGGCGCTTCTCGTGCTGCTGCAATCGTCGCAGGCGAGCGTGATGCTGGCGGCCTGCGCCGTCTACGGCTTCTCGATCGGGAACATGATCACGTTCCCACCCCTGATCATTCAGCGCGAGATCGGCGATGCCGCATTCGGTGCCGCCATGGGATTGGGCACGTCGATCAGCGGCGTCGTCAGCGCGTTCGGCCCCGGCCTCATCGGCTTCGTGCAAAGCCTGACCGGCGACTACACGGCAGCGCTAACGCTGTGCGTGGTGCTCGACCTCGTCGCGGCGGCCGCGGTTTTGGTGCGGCCCAGGTTGGCTCGCACCTCGGGGTGAGGGCGCGGACAGTTCAGGCGTTACCCCAGTAGCACCGCGTCCGCCGCCGCGACCGACTCCGCGCTCTCCGTCACAGTGCGCTCCAGGGAGCTCGCCTGCACGGTGATGTTCTCGGCGAAGAAACGGGCGAGCGAGACGTAGCGGGGCGCATCGAGGTTGCCGTCGCTCTTGGCCGCGAGCGCCTCGCTTGCCAGCATGCAGCCGCCGAGCGTCGCACCGAACTGCTGGAGATAGGGCGTGGCGCCGGCGAGTGCGTCGTTCGGCGCCTCGGCCAGCCGCTCCAAGAGCCACTTGCTGGTGCGCTTGAGCGCGTCCAGCGCCTCGCGCAATTTGACGCCGGTGGCGCCGAAGGCGGGATCGTTGGAGGCCTCGACCTGCTTGATGATGCCGGAGAGCTCGCCAAGCAGCGCCCAGACCGCGGTGCCGCCGTTGGCCGCCAGCTTGCGCGTGACGAGGTCGATCGCCTGGATGCCGTTGGTGCCTTCATAGATCGCGGTGATGCGGGCGTCACGATAGTGCTGGGCTGCGCCGGTCTCCTCGATGAAGCCCATGCCGCCATGTACCTGGACGCCGAGATAGGCGACTTCGTTGCCGACATCGGTCGAATAGGCTTTTGCGATCGGCGTCAGCAGCGCCGCGCGCGCCGCGGCCTCGACCCGCACGCCGGGGTCCTTGGCGCGCGTCGAGACGTCGATTGCGACCGCCGTCGCATAGCAGATGGTGCGCGCGGCCGCGGTCTGTGCACGCATCCGCATCAGCATGCGCTTGACGTCGGGATGCACGATGATGGCATCGGAGCCGTCGCCCTTCTTGCCGAGAGCGCGACCCTGCTTGCGCTCCTGCGCGTAAGCGAGAGCCTGCTGATAGGCGCGGTCGGCGACGCCGACGCCTTCAAGGCCGACGCCGAGGCGGGCCTGATTCATCATCGTGAACATGCAGCGCATGCCCTGGTTCTCTTCGCCGATCAGAAAGCCGATCGCGCCGCCATGATCGCCCATGGTCATGGTGCAGGTGGGGGAGGCGTGCATGCCGAGCTTGTGCTCGACACCAGACGCATAGATGTCGTTACGCGCGCCGAGCGAGCCGTCTGCATTGACCATGAGCTTTGGAACAAGAAACAGAGAAATTCCCTTGGTGCCGGCAGGGGCATCAGGCAGGCGCGCGAGCACGAAATGCACGATGTTGTCGGTCATGTCGTGCTCGCCATAGGTGATGAAGATCTTCGTCCCCTTGATGCGATAGGTGCCGTCGCCCTGCGGCTCGGCGCGGGTGCGCAGCGCGCCGACGTCGGAGCCGGCCTGCGGCTCGGTGAGCTGCATCGTGCCGGTCCATTCGCCGGTGACGAGTTTTTCGAGATAGATTTGCTTCAGCTCGTCGCTGCCATGCGCCTCGAGCGCCTCGATCGCGGAGGCCGTCAGCAGCGGGCAGAGGCCGAAGGCGACGTTGGAGGCGCTCCAGATTTCGGTGCAGGCCGCGTTGATTGCGACCGGCAGGCCCTGGCCGCCGAAGGCTTCCGGCCCCGACACCGCGTTCCAGCCGCCATCGGTCCAGCGCTTGTAGGCATCGGGCCAGCCGGGCGCGGTCGTGACCTTGCCGTCGTCGAGCTTGATGCCGTTCTCATCGCCGACACGGTTGAGCGGCGCAAGAACGTCGGTCGCGAACTTGCCAGCTTCCTCCAGCACGGCAGCTACGATATCGGCGTCGAAATCGCGGTAATGGCCGGCCTCCACGGCAGCCTTGAGGCCCGCGCCGTGGTTGAGCGAAAGCAGCATGTCGTTGATCGGCGCGCGGTAGGTCATGGCGTACTCCCGGAAACCTCGTTGGCGCCGTATTCCCACGAAACCGCTGGGGTCTCAATGGCCGGGAGGGCCAAGTTTCGTGACTGGGAGGCCAGGCCGGGCGCGGGCAGGGCGCCATATTTAAAAGAAGTGGCGCAAACCCGTGCCCGCCGCCGGCCAATTTGCGCGCGGAGACGGTTGAAATGGCCGACCACTCTCTATAGACCGGCGAGACCCGAAGGGAATCCGCCGCCTGTGCTGGCGCCGTTCCCGAAGGCCGTGTTGGGGCGTAGCCAAGCGGTAAGGCAGCGGATTTTGATTCCGCCATTCGGAGGTTCGATCCCTCCCGCCCCAGCCACTTGATATTGCTCACTTAAATCCACCTCTTCGTCGCTTCATTTGGAAAGGCGGATTCCGCTGCCCGTCGATGGATTGGAGCGAGGGTTCGGTCTCTCAATCGACTTCGGATTAGAAGGCTCCGTGTGCACCGTGAGTGCACGACAAAAAATTTCCGAGTGCACGGAAGACGGGTGAGTGCTGATAAGCCGTCTCAATTATCGGAGGTTGAAAGCGTCACCTCTTCACCGCGACTCGCGTAGCTGCGCTGATCCAACTAAGAACGAAAACCGCTTGCAGTGTGGGTTGGTAGCGCTCCCCCGCTACCAATCGTACGATTTTGGACGCCAGCCTACGATCTTCTGCGATCTTGTACTCCTGACGGTAGCGACCGAGCCGGCTGGCGCGAATTGCGTTAGCTGCGAAGGCGGGGAAGTTCCGGGTCTACCTCCAAGGGATGAAGCACTTCGGCTTCGGGTTACAAGAGCTCACGGTGCACGCCTGTCCTAGTCGATTACGGCCCGGCGCCAATCTGTGCTAAAGCGCCTGCTCTCTGACGTGCACTTCTTGCGCCGCAAGTCCAGCTTCGAATCGAACTGACAAATTGTGGTCTCGAGATGTGACGGTCGCTCGGCTTCCATCTCAGTGAGCGAAACTCGGTGCAGCCAGCGCCACGCATGTGAACAGGCAGGAATTTCTTCCGGCAAGATAATCCTTGCCCAAAGGCGGTGGCGGTTCACCTCGCCAGCGAACGACAGGCCTGGCTTTTATGCAGCGGATTGGCTTCAGGCTTTGGAACGCCCCTGCGACGGCAGCTGGTCGCCAGCAATAGTCTGTCTGTCGGGTCTCCCTTGACCGGTAACGATCCAATATGCGGCGAGGAACACATCCGGTCGGTCCAGGTTGATCAAGGCCGGCCGTAGACGAATGATCCTTTCGAAGATGGCGGGATCGGAGCCAAAGTACTTGATCATTGGGACGAGGCCCGCTTCCCGGCACGTCTCGATCTCTCCGAGGTCGTCATGCTCGGCATCGTACTGAATGATGTTTGGCCGTAGCGCGTCGACCGCCTCCATGATGCTGGAGAAGCTGCCGCGTTCGACCATGATCGCGACGTCATCGGAGAGGCCACGAAGTTTGCCCAGTCTGGTCGGATCCGGGCTCCAGAAAAAGACGCGCGGCAGAAAGCCCGCCCGCTCTGCCGCCGTCACTGTCACGGCCGGATCCGTATCCTTGACCTCGACGTAGAGGCGCCCGTCGGCGCCGGCTGCCTGGAAGAAAGCCGCGAGCGGCATCACCCGTTCGTCCGCGAAGAACGGATCGAACCACATACCGGCCGAGAGCAGGCGGAGCTCTGCTATCGTCCTCGCCGCGACGAAGCCGGATCCGTCGGTCGTGCGGTCGAGGATCGCATCATGGATGACGGCGAGGGCACCATCAGAAGTGTGCCGCACGTCGAGTTCGACCACCTGGAATCCTTGGTCGAAGCAGAGACGCGCCGCATGCAGCGTGTTCTCCGGGGCGACCGCATTCATGCCGCGGTGGCAGACGATGTCGATCGGATAATCCGGGTGGGGCCGGTAGCGGTTCATCATCTCAGGCTTGTCCGTGCAGATGCCGGCAACCGGCATCGCCATTAGGCGTTGGAGGACGCTCCGCCGCTCCTCGTGCCAGGTCACAACGATGAGATTCTCCCTCGCTGCGCGCGCAAGGAACTCTGGCGTGATCAGACGATCGGGATCGTCCGAGGCCCGCTCCCAGCACAAATGGATGATTTCGGCCCCCGTAGCGGCCGCTGCCGCGAACGGATCCTCACCATTGCGCACGAGAACGGAAACAGGGAAGCGCGGCTCGGCCCCTTTGGCGGCGACGAGGTCGCGGACGGTGTCATGGTCGAACGAGCCCAGGCCCGCGAAGGGAACGGCGCTTTTCGCAAGCAGCGCCAGGGCCGGCCGGGCGGCGGCGCGCTCCTTCACTTCCACATAGAGCCCGCAGTTTGTCTCGATCGCGAGATCGATGACGTCCTGAAGCAACGGCACATGGCCGCCGCGCTTCAATGGCATGCGCGCAATGTCCACGGCATCATGTTCGGCGAGGACAATGCGGCGTCCATCCGCGCCCAGCACCGCGTCGTCGTGCGACACGACCGCGACGCCGTCGCGTGAGAGCCTGGCGTCGAGCTCCCACATATCGGCGCCGAGGCGCGCGGCGACGCGGAAGGCCGCGATGGTGTTCTCATGGGCGTGGGCGCAGGCACCGCGATGGCCGATCGAGAGCGGCCGCTGCGCGGCGTGCGCCGGCCAGCCGTAGCGACTAACGAAAGCCTCGATCGAAGCCTTCACAGGCACACCTCGTTCCGATCGAACACCAGGAGCTTCGTCGGTTCGATGCCCCATTGGACGGGCTCGCCTTGATCGAGCTGGCCGAGACCCGACCCGATGGCGCGCAGGCGGCTGCCGTCTGCGAGATCGACGGCGTAGAGCATCTCGCGACCATGGCTCTCGACGGCGGCGATCCGCCCGGGCAGGTGCACCGGGAAGGTGGGGCCGAACGCTTCTGGACGCACACCGACCGAAATCGGCGAGCCCGGCTCGACGGGCTCGACCCCGACCGGCCAAGGCACGAGCACATCAACGCAAGCAAGGCGCATGCCCTGTGTCTCGGCCTTGGCGTCAAGATAGGCGATCGGCGGGCTGCCGAGGAAGCTCGCCACGAAGCGGTTGGCCGGCCGAGCATACATCTGCGAAGGCGTAGCGACCTGGATGACCTCTCCCTTGTCCAGGATCGCGATGCGGTCACACATGCTCATCGCCTCGACCTGGTCATGGGTGACGAGGATGGCGGTCGTGTGCGTCTCGCGCTGGATACGGCGAATCTCGCTGCGCATCTCGAGGCGCAACCGCGCATCGAGATTGGCCAGCGGCTCATCCAGCAGGAGCACGTCGGGACGGCGGATGAGAGCCCGGGCCAGCGCCACACGCTGCTGCTGTCCGCCCGACATGTTGGCGGGGCGCCTGTCGAGCAAGGTTTCAATCTCCAGAAGCCGGGCGAGTTCCTGGACCGATTTGTCGATCGCGGCCTTGTCGTTGCCGCGCAGCTTCAGCGGGAAGGCGATGTTCTCATGCGCCGTCATGTGGGGATACAACGCGTAGGATTGGAAGACGACGCCGACATTGCGTTTCTGAGCCGGAAGGTCCGTCACGTCCCGCTCGCCGATCCATATTCGCCCGCCATCCGCCTTCAGGATGCCGGAGATGGCGAACAGCGTCGTGGTCTTGCCGCAGCCCGACGGGCCGAGGAGGGCCAGCATCTCGCCCTCCTCGACCGCAAGGTTCATGTCGGGCACGGCGACGAAGCCGCCGAAACGCTTGGTGAAATGTTCGAGCCTGATGCTCATCAGCCCTTCGTGCCTCCGCCATAGATGGTCATGAGCTTGTTTTGGAAGAACAGGTAGATCACGAAAATCGGCAGTGCGTAGAACAGGCCGACCGCCTTGAACACGTGAAAATCGAAATGCGTGTCGTCATTGATGAGGGCGGCCAGATAAACCGACAGCACCTGCACGTCGTTACGCGGAGCCAGCACTTGCGGCAGGATGTATTCGCTCCAGCCGGAAATGACCGAGAAGATGCCGAGCGCCATCAGTCCCGGCTTGATCTGGGGCAACACCAGCTTGCGCCATACGGTGAACCGGCTGGCGCCGTCCTGGACGCCGGCCATCTCGATCTCCCAGGGAACCGTGTCGTAGAACCCCTTCATGATCCAGATGCCGAGCGGCAGGTCGAGCGCGGTCTTTGCCAGGATCACACCGCCGATATGGTTGTAGAGGCCGACCACCTGCAGGATCAGGAAGATCGCGATGATCAGCGTCACGGTCGGGAATGCGTGCATGACGAGCACGCCCGCAAGGAAGAACTTGCGGAAGGGCACGTTCAGCCGGGCGAGCGCGTAGCCGGCCGTCGAGGACACGGCGAGCAGCAGCAGGGATGAGCAGCCGGCGAAGACGATGGTGTTGAAGGTGGTGATCCAAATGCTCGGCCGACCGGGCGGCGCCGACCACAGGAACTGCCAGGCATCAAGGGTGAAGCGATCCGGAACAAACGAGCCAGGGGGCGTCGTGGTGACGGTGTCGAGCAGAAGCGAGATCAGCATCACGACCAGCGGCAGCGAGGTGAGGCCGAGCAGCACGGCGATGACGAGGTTGCGCAGCTTCGATTGCATCAGCGCCTCACTGCTCGATCCGTGGCGGTGGCACCAGGGTGGCGAAATTGAACAGCCGCAGATAGGCTGTCGAGGCGATCAGCCCGACCACGACCAGCACGATGGCGAGCGCCGCTCCCAGCCCGTATTCCAGGTTGCCGGTATAGTTGCTGAGCGCGGTGTGATAGGCGGCGAGCGCCCAGACCTCGGTCGACGTGCCGGGCCGCCCGTTGGTCGAGAGCAGGATGTATTCGAACGAGGCGAGCAGCGACAGCGTCTGATAACAGGTGACGAACAGGATCGGCCATCTCAGCTGCGGCAAGATGACGTGACGCACCTGCTGCAGCGTCGAGGCGCCGTCCGTGGCGCTGGCATAGATCAGCGTCACGGGGATGGCCCTGATGGCGCTCGAGAAGATGATCATGCCCATCGAGGCGCCGACGAAGCCGTTAATCAGGACGACGAATATCCAGGCGTTGACGCTGTTGTCGAGCAGCCAGTTGCGCGACGCTACGCCGAAGGGGGCGAGCACGGCGCTGAGAAAACCGTTGTCCCAGGCGAGCCATTTCCACAACAAGACATAGAGCACCGGCGGCAGAATGCGCGGCAGCAGCCACAGGGCGCGCACCGCCGCGGCGGTTCGGGATGGCAGGAAGAAGGTGGTGATGGCCAGCACCAGCGCGAAGCCGACATTGAACAGCGCCACCGTCGCGCCGACATAGAGCATGGTCCGGAGCAGGCGATAGAACGACTCCGCCGAAGACAGCATGCGGGTGTAGTTCGCGGTCGTCCACCGCCAGCCCGTATAGGCGGTGTCTTCGATCTTCGCCGTCGTCGCCGGATCGAGCTTGAGGTCGAGACCGTCCAGCGCAGCCAGAAAGGCCTCGCGCGACTCGTAGCGCGTATTGACGATCGAGCGACGGAACGGCGCGCTCGCCGCTTTGAGGTCGCGGGTCGTCGCCGGGCGCGCCCAGAGCGATTTGAGAAAACGCTCGAAGTCGAGCCGCGTCGGAAAGCTTTCGCCGCGATGGCTCGTCGCGAGTTCCGAAACCAGCGCCTCCGCAACGCCCGCCTGCCGCGCAGCGGCGAGCGTCGCGTCGTCGATCGCGAATAATTCCGCACTCAGCCGGTCGAGAATATCCGCCGGCACGCCTTGCGACCGCAAGGTGCCGGCAGCGACATCGTCGATCTGGTAGGCGCCGGCGCGGATGCCGGTGCCGGTCGTCATCGTCGTGAATGAGAACACGCCGGTCAGGATGACCGGTGCCAGAAACAGAAGCACCACGATGACCAAGGAAGGCGCCAGCATGACAAGACCAAGCCGAGCCGACGCTGACATCGCGAACCTGCCGCGCGGCTTCACGCCCGCAGGTGCGACGCCGGACCGCCCGACCCAGGCGTCAGGCTGCCGCTGTTCGACGGTGGCGTCTTGCGTTTCTGATGGGGGCGACACGCGACGACCCGTGATGGTCAGCGCACGACGATGGCGTCGCCGAGCCGGCTCTTCGCCTCGGTGGCGGCATCACGTACCGCCGCTTCCGGGGATTTGTCGCCCGTCCAGGCGGCGAGGAGTCCGTTCCACATGATGTCCCAATAGGTTCCGAGCTTGGCATCGTTGGGCATGGACACGGCCGACGGCAGCAGGCGCTTGGTCGCCTCGGAGGCCCAGCGATTGTCGGCGTAGAGCGGGATCCGCGTCTCCGCCTCCGAGATCGCGAGATGCGCCGAGCTCACGGCGTGCAGCACGTTGAGGCGCGGCTCCGAGGCGATCGTGACGAGTTGCGCCGCGATGTTGGCGTCGTCGTCGCTGCCCTGTTTGGTGATTAGATAGACCAGCGGGTGGGTGAGGGTGGTCGGCTTGCCACCCTTCTCTCCGGCAGGAATGAGCGCGAACAGTACCGTGCCGAAGAAGTCCTTGAGCTTTTCCTTGCCGGTGTAGCGGGCATAGTGCCAGGTGCCGCCATGCCAGAAGCCTGCCTTGCCGCTCGCGACGTCGGAATACCATTGGTCGGTCGGCAGGCCGATGTGGTTCTTCTTGGTTACGCCCATCGCCACCGCATCGGCGAAGAATTTGTAGAACTTGGTCATCGCGCCCTGGTCGAACACGAGCTTGGCGCTCTTCGGATCGAACATCTGGCCCCCGAAGGCGATGTAGAACTGCCAGAAATCCGGACCGTTCAGGTTGCGCGGATAGAAGCCGTAACCGGGGGCGACGATGCCCTTGTCCTGCATCTTCTTGGCATCAGCCAGCATGTCGTAGAGCGTGTACTGCCCCTTGCCGATGCGGTCCGGCAGCGCGGCGATGTCGGCGTCGCTCCAGCCGATCGCCTTCAGATGCGGGATCCAGGCGAACAGGGGCCGCGCCTCGGCATCCTGCGCCAGGCCGTAGGTCACGTTGTTGAACTTCGCCGAATTCGTCAGGTTGGGGAAGATGACGTTGAGCGGCCAGGAGTCCAGATCGACGAGTTCCTCGACCGGGCGCAGCAGGCCCGCTTGCGACCAGGCGGCGATGTCCTCATGGCCGGAGACGACGATATTGGGCCCCGTCTTCGACTGCGCCGCGAGAGTGAAGGCTTGCTTGAAACTATCCCAGTCGTTGAAGACGCGCGTGTCGACCTTGATCTTGAGGTCCTTGCCTTCGGCCTGAGCCTCCCGCTGCAACTGCTCCGCTGCGAGCTTGATGTTGTCGACGCGGTAGTGCTCGGGGTCGCTCGTGCCGCCCGACCACACTGTGATTGTGAAATCCTTGGCGAGGGCCGGTGCGCCGGCTCCGACGGCGGCGAGCGTGGAAGCAGCTACGGCCAGCCGGCGCAGCGCCACGTTGAAGCCCTTGAACATGCCGATCCTCCCTGAGCCGGACGGCCGTCTTATCGTTTTTGGCCGCGAGTCCGATGAAGCCGGACGCCTATCTTGTAAGCCGATTGGCCAACGGATTGTAAGCGGATCTGCACAGCTGTGCATCAAGATTTCCCTTGTGGGCGCGAGTTCAGGACGTTACGCACCTCATAGTGATGCACGGCTGTGCAATGGTTTTATGACTGGCCGCGGTTGCTTCTTTGTCGGGCCGTCATATCCCAATGGCGAGAGACCATGGCGGACGCCCACTACACACGGTATGCGCGGCGTTTCACGAGCGCATTGCAGGTGGCCAAGCTCGCCGGCGTGTCCCGTTCCGCCGTGTCGCGTGCCTTCACGGATGGAGCAAGCATTGCTCCGGAAACCCGCGAGAAGGTGATGCAGGCGGCCCAGGCTCTCGGCTATCACGTGAACGACCTCGCCAGGGGGCTCTTGGCGCGGCGCAGCCGCCTCGTCGGCATCGTCGTCACCAAGCCGGAGGAGGGCATCCGGGCGCAGCTTCTCGCCGCGCTGACCGCCAGGCTGATTCGTCGTGGCAGCGTGCCGATTGTCCTCAACACCGGCCTGACGGTGGAGGAGAGGGCGTCGGCGCAGCGAATCCTGATGGGGCACATGGCCGAAGCGGTGATCGTGCTGTCGGGTTCGCCGCCGTCCAGCTTCGTAGAGGCGGCCCGCCGCAACGGCCAGCCCGTCATCGTGCTCGGCCGGTCGGAGCCGGATACGGATCATCTGATGGCGAACAACGCCGCCGCCGGGCGGACTGCGGCAGCGCTGTTCCACGGCCGCGGCTTCACGCGGCTCGGCCTAGTCAGCTCTTGGGCCGGCACACTCAGCCTCACCGAGCGCGAACACGCCTTCCAAGATGAGGCGCAGCGCCGGGGGCTAGCGGTCATCGTCGGTCGCGGCGAGGTGTCCGACTACGAAAGCGGCGTCACGGCGGCCAAGGCCCTTCTCGACAGGCAAAGCCCCCCTCAGGCGGTCTTCTGCGTCAACGATCTCCTGGCCCTCGGCCTCATCGACTATGCACGACGGGAGCGGCGCCTCACTGTGCCCGAGAACCTGTCCGTCATCGGCTTCGACGATATTCCCCAGGCCTCGTGGGGCGCCTATCGGCTGACGACCTTTCGGCAAGATCCGGTCGTCACCGCTGATCAGGCGATCCGCCTCATCGAATGGCGCCAGGCCCATCCGGATCTGCCGTCGGTCACGCATGTCATCGAGGCACCGCTGGTGCTGCGGGAAACAGCCGTCCCGGCACCAGGCTTTTGCGTCGGCGAGCAGGCGCCCCATCGCCGGAGAAGGCGATGATGGCGCGGTTTTTTAAGTACGAAGCTAAGCTCGCTCAGGGTCATGAACTGCCTCATGCGAAGGATTGGAGTGCGCCCCGAAGGCGCGTGTCAACAGTGGAGGAAGATTCCACCCAGAGAGTTGTCGATTGATCTGGCAGCTGACGAGCGGTTCGGAGGGCAACCGACCGATCGGAGCCTTGTGACAAAGGCCGTCTTTGGACGGTTGAGCGATCCAATGGGCCGTAACGTGAGTAAAGTCTGGGCAGGCCTTGTATGGGGCTTTTGAAGTCAAGCAGATATTTTACACCACTCTCTACTTCCTTCATTCCAGTTTCTTTGTTCGACACGGAATCCCGTTTCTTCGCCCCGACCCACACGTGTTGAGGCCGACGCGCACAGGGCCTGTCAAGGTCGGCCGTCGCTCTGCCCTCTGGCCGCACGTTCCGTCGTTTCAAGGCCGCGCCTTGACAGACACGAGCACGGCGGCCACGCTGGTTGTGGTCGGGACGATGATCAGAGGGGAGCTTGCCATCGGGCGCGATCATCGCGCCACAACCTTGTATTCGGTAGGTCTGTAGTGACCTGACCATGATGCAGTCATGCGCATCGGCGGCGAAGCTCCTCGGCGGCGGACCCATTCTCGAAACCGGTTTCAAAACCATGGCGTGCTTCGGGTGACCGCCACCTCGGATCGTCATCGGACACTGACGATGTTCTGCTCGTCGGCCTCCGAGAGCTTGTCTTTTCTAAGTCTTCTCCCTCACGCTGCTCGCAATACAACGCCAGCCGGAACCTCGCCGGTGGTTGCCAGACGCCACAAGGCAATTAGCAATTTGCGCGCCAGAGCTACGATTATTGTTTTGCGATTTCTGCCACCCTCAGTTCGGGTCCGATACCACTGGGCCAATGCACTGTCCTTCTGAAACAGCAAAAAGCGCCAAGCCAACTGAATCATTCCGCCGCGTACCCGTGCGTTGCCCGCCTTGGCGAGCTGTGTGTACCGAAAACCTCATCCGAGTGTGATACCGCGTTGGAATCGCCTAAGCTGGCGCGATGATCGGGCTGTTCTGCTTCGCTCTGGCCGCCCTGGCCTCGCCATTCAGGTCGAAGTTGCGGCTTGAAGCCGAGAACGCGGTGCTGCGACATCAGTTGATTGTCTTGAGACGCAGGCGGCGTAGCCGCCTTCGGCTCACGAACCTTGATCGCTGGTTCTTTATCCAGCTGTATCGCTGGTTTCCAGCAATCCTAAAGGTCCTCACGATCATCCGGCCTGAGACGCTTGTGCGTTGGCACAGAGCCGGATTTCGCTGCTACTGGCGTTGGAAGTCGCGCCAACGGGGAGGGCGACCGCCAGTCGAGACGGAGCTGCGCGTCTTGATCCGGCGCATGAGCGTCGAAAATCCGCTTTGGGGCGCGCCACGCATCCACGGCGAACTGCTCAAGCTCGGGTTTGAGGTCGCGCAGTCGAGCGTCGCCAAGTACATGGTCAAACGCCGGGTGCCACCCAGCCAGGGATGGCGAACCGTCTTGCACAATCATGCGCCAGATGTTGCCGCCATGGACTTGTTTGTTGTCCCGACCAATAGCTTCGGCCTGCTCTATGCTTTCGTCGTCGTTCGGCTAGACCGCAGACATCTTGTCTGGATCAACGTCACGGCACATCCAACCGCCGAATGGGTCGCGCGTCAAATAACGGAGGCATTCCCCTGGAATGAGGCTCCGCGCTACATGATCCGGGACCGGGATTGCATCTACGGTGCAGTGGTGACACGCCGACTGCGTGCCATGGGTATTCGCGACAAGCCTATTGCACCAGCCTCACCCTGGCAGAATGGCTTTGTCGAGCGGCTGATCGGATCGATCCGGCGCGAATGTGTGGACCACATCATTGTCCTGGGCGAGGCACATCTGCGCCGGATTCTGAAATCTTACGCTTGCTACTATAACACGACACGAACGCACTTGGCCTTGGATAAGGATGCGCCCGTTTCTCGCCCAGTTCAGCGAACCGGTGTGGTCAGGTCACTTGCCATCCTGGGCGGACTTCATCACCGCTACCTCAGGATTTAGGTTTTCGGTATACACAGCCCCGAAACTGCGGGACGATGGCGCCTGGCGCTGGTTGGCTGCGGCCGGCATGACGAAGGAAGCAGCGTTACCGCAATTCAACTCAGTCCGTATCACCGTAAGCACAATCTGCCGGGTCAGCTTCGTGTGCGCCCAAGCTCGGATCGAAGCGGAATAGGGTAGAGCAATAGGGGCAGACGATCTCACTGGCATCGCCCATCTTGAGGTAGATGTGTGGGTGATCTTGCGGCGGTCTATCCCCAATGCACTTGAACTCGCGGCAACCAATGCGCACGATCGGCACCCCGACTTCATTATGAAACGTCGGATAACTTTCCATCTGCGGCGCGGCTTAGGCGCCCGGTCGATGATGCAAAGTGCCGGGGATGGATCGTCGAGCGAGGGCCCGATCAGCACCCGGTGAGCGGCGCCCCTCTTGCGCGGTTGCCGTAAGACGTACCCATAGCGACACGTCCATCGTCAGTTTCTCCCACCACGGGAGAGGGTTGGAAGCTAACGCACCTGCAGCGGCTCGGGGGGCGCTATCGCCGCGACGCGGTGCTTCACTGCGTTCTGCACCTTCGCGAAGGCGCCCACCTCGATCTGGCGCACGCGCTCGCGCGAGATGCCGAATTCCTCGGCCAGTTCCACGAGCGTGATCTGGTCCTCGGCGAGCCGGCGTGTCTCGAAGATGCGCCGCTCGCGCGTGTTGAGCACGGTGAGCGCGCGGGACAGCGTCTTGCGGCGGTTATCGAACTCCTCGCTCGCGGCGAGCGTCGTCTCCTGGTCCGGGGATTCGTCCAGCAGCCAGTCCTGCCACTCGCCGGACTCGCCGTCCTCGTGGATCGCGGCGTTGAGCGAGGCGTCGCCGCGGAGCCGCCGGTTCATGTAAATCACGTCCGTTTCGGTGACGCCGATCCTCCGGGCAATGATCTTCACCTGGTCCTGCCGCATATCGCCACAGTCGAGGATGGAGATTTTGCTCTGGTGCCTTGCGCAGGTTGAAGAACACCTTCTTCTGGTTGGCCGAGGTGCCCATCTTTACCAGCGACCACGAGCGCAGGATGTATTCCTGGATCGCTGCCTTGATCCACCACGCGGCGTAGGTTGCGAACCGGAAGCCCTTCTCCGGCTCGAAGCGCTCGACGGCCTGCATCAGGCCGACATTGCCCTCGGAGATCGCCTCAGAGATCGGCAGGCCGTAGCCGCGATAGTCCCTGGCGATCTTGGTCACGAGCCGCAGATGGCTGGCGATGAGTTCGTGCGCTGCGTCGCGATCGCCGTGCTCGCGCCAGCGCTTGGCTAGTAGGTATTCTTCCTGGCGCTCCAACATCGGGAACCGCCGAATTTCCTCAAGATAATGGGTGAGGCCGGGGTCGGCCGTAAGGATCGGCAGGGGCGCGTTGCGGGCCATGATCAAGCCCTCAAACTAGTTTCGAAACAAAATTATCTGCATCCAATCGGTTGTCAAGTTAATTTCGAAACACTATTATATTTGCAAAGAGGCAGTCATGTCAGCGCGCGAAACGGCAGAGCTCCTGCTGCAGGTGGGACGGCTCGTACAAGCTGAGGGCTATGACGGTGAACTCAGTCCGGCCCAATGGATGGCGCTCCGCTTCTTCGCCCGTGCCAACCCGTTCTCGCGGACCCCGTCGGCATTCGCAGAATTTCAAGCGACAACCCGCGGCACTGCAACACAAGCCATTAAGGCGCTTGAAGCGGGTGGGTACTTGGTCCGACAGCCATTCAAGACGGACCGGCGAAGCGTCAGTCTGCGACTGACGAGCAAGGGCAAAAAAGCGCTTGCACGCGATCCGTTCGAGGTTCTGGTGCGCGCCGTGGATTCGCTCGACGCGACAGAGCGAACTGCGATGCGTCGCGCCCTGCACCAAGTGCTGTCCACTCTAGCTACGGGTGGGGCGCATCGGCGGATCGGTGTTTGCCAGGACTGCACGCACTTCGGCAGAGAGATGTGCGACAACCTGGCGAGCACGGGCTCCTCGGCCACTGAATGCCTGCTTCTGGGTGTTCCGATTCAGCCAGAGGACGTAGGTCTTCTGTGCGTCCATTTTCAACCAATAAACGAGCACCGCGAGGACGGACGGACGACACCATGAATGAGTTCACCACTGCAATCTGTTGAAAGGGCGCTTAATTGACCTTCGTCGTCAACGAGAGCTGTATTCGCTGCAAAATCATGGACTGCGTCGAAGTGTGCCCCGTGGACTGCTTCTACGAGGGCGAGAACATGCTCGTCATCCACCCGGACGAATGCATCGACTGCGGGGTCTGCGTGCCGGAATGCCCGGTCGACGCGATCAGGCCCGACACCGAGCCGGGGCTAGAGAAATGGCTGTCGCTGAATGCGGAATACGCGAAAATCTGGCCAAATATTATGGTCAAAAAAGCGCCCCCGTCTGACTCTAAGGAGTGGGAGGGGAAGCCGGACAAACTCCAACACTTCTCACCAAATCCCGGCTCGGGAGATTGAGGCGGACAGCGCCCGTGCCGCAACATTCACCTTCGCAGTTTGCGAGCCTTATGCGGGCGAAGGTTGACACGAGGGGCAAGCAACATGACCGAAGCTCTTTCCAGCAAAACCTGTACTCCCTGCCGCGGGGGAATACCCCCACTCACGCGCGAGCAAGCTGAGCTCTTTCACGCACAGGCCCTGGACTGGCAACTGGCGGAGGAAGCTCACCGCATCGAGCGGAGCTTCCGGTTTCGCAATTTCCGCGAGGCGCTTACCTTTGTTCAGGAGATTGGTGAACTCGCGGAAGCCGAAGGCCATCATCCGAATATCAGCTTCGGTTGGGGCAATGCGACGGTCTCTCTGCAGACCAAGAAGATCAAGGGACTGCATGAGAACGACTTCATCTTGGCCACCAAGATTGACCGCATATTCGCTCGGACGGCCACGGCGTGAACGAGTTCGTCGTCCTGCAACTTGCGCCCCTTTTTTCGGCGCCGAGCGCGTTCTTCGACGAGCAGCAGACTGATGCAGCGATGCGATAGCCGTTGGAGCCCTGCTTCGATTGGGGTCAAAGCAATCTGCACTTCCGCCTTTGGCGCTTTTGGGACGAATTGATCCCCGGCGGACCCGTCTTGTCGAAATCGGCGCGATTGGACATGCTCTTGCTCAGTCGCCTGATCACCTGCGTCGGGTAGTCAGGTGAAAGGTTATCGCTGATAGACCCCGACGAGGGTCGCTTCGGCGATAAGATGCCGGCGTGCTTCTCGCTCGACCTCGCGGCAGGAGGGCTTCGTGCCGAGCGACAGGTGGTCGACCGACAACGCCAGCAAACGAAAATGATAGCGGTGACGTCCGTGACCGCGGGGCGGGCAGGGGCCGCCGTAGCCCACCCGGTGGAAGTCGTTGATCGCCTGCTTGAATTGTACAGCGCCACTGCGGTGGCTGGCGCCCTCGGCAAGTGCTGTTTGTGCAGCGTCAATGTCGTAAACGGCCCAATGGTGCCACGTGCCTGAGGGCGCATCAGGGTCGTCACAAAGGAGGACGAAGCTGGCGGTCATTTCAGGTGCGGCCTGCCAGTCCAACGGTGGGGAGAGGTCTTCTCCATCGCAGGTGAAACGGTGCGGGATCGCTGAGCCGCCAGAAAAGGCATTTGAGCTAAGCTGCATTGGTTGCCTCCTCGTTGTTGGGATGGCGGCGCCCGCCGCCCTGGTCCTCGCGGGGTATAGGGCGTCTCGTCGAGGATTCCCTCGACCTCTACGGGGCGATCATCGCCCGCAGCGTAGTGGCAGCTGGCACCTGCCTGATTCAGCACGTCACGTGAAAAAGCCCTATCTTTTTTGCATGCGACCTATTGAACGTACGGATCGCTTCAGGGGTCGGCTGCAACAGCACCTTGCAGCCCCTTTTCACGAAATACGCCTCAGCTTCCGGCGATAGATGCACATTGCCCAACTGGCCCGAGCCGAGAATTAGCTGCTCGCATCCGTTCTCAAAGACGAACTTCGCTTCGTCCTTCGAGAGCACATGAGAGGTGCCGTACGACTTCTTCGATAGCTTCTTCTTTCGCTTCACCACCTCGCCGGAGAGACGAATGATCACGTCGTGCTCATAGGTTTTTCCGTCAATCGTGATGGTGCCGAACGTGGTGCGATCGATCTCCATGGCCTGTTTCTGATCGCTGCACGAGGCCGTGAAGGACGGCCCTTCGGAAGAAACGTATGGCGCAGCCCGCCGTCGGGCAAGCGCTGGGTCGGGTTGAAGTGTCGCGGGACTCTATGCCCGGATGGGGTTTCGGGAGAGTTCCAGAGAGCCTCTTCAGGATGAACTCGCTCCGGACGGCGGCACGGCCCCGCCCGCGCGGGCGCCACGGCAACCGCCCGAAAGAACTTGGGTAATTGACCTCTGCGGGAGTATGTAATTTTCTGACGTGCGAAGGCGCGACGTCAGAAATGGGCGCGACCGTGAGTTCTGGGTCGATCGCGTTTTCCACTCGCCGACGGCCATAAGCGCGCTTCAGCGCGCAAGTCCACGGAACGCGGCACCGCGGGCGGAGAGGGGAGACCTAGCTTCAGGTGCGGACGATATGCTGCGTCGCAGCTATTGGCCAAAGGTCCCAACAGTTGCCATTGGAAACGCGGGATCGCTGCAAGGCGCCGGCGCATTTGGGTAAGCTGACAACATGATTGCGCTGTTCACAGATTTTGGGTTGCACGGCCCGTATACTGGTCAGATGAAGGCGGTGCTGCACCAGATGGCGCCGGGCATACCCATTATCGATCTCTTTGCCGATGCTCCGGTCGGCAATCCTAAGGCATCAGCGTATCTGTTGGCGGTTTATGCCGCATGGTTTCCGGCGGGAACCGTCTTTCTCTGCGTCGTCGATCCCGGCGTCGGCGGGCCGCGGCCGTCCATTTTTCTCGAGGCCGACGGCCGATGGTACATCGGTCCCGGCAACGGCTTGTTCGAGCTGGTCCGGCGCCGTGCCCGAGAGACGCGCAGCTGGGACATCGACTGGAAGCCGGATCGCCTCTCGGCCAGTTTTCACGGGCGCGACCTCTTCGCGCCGGGCGATCGCCCAACTTAGCGTCCATCCTGACCAAGCCGCCGTTCATCCCAGAAATTGAGAGCACCTCTGTCCGCCAATTAGGGTATATTTTGTTCTGCTTGAAGACCGAAACCCCTAATCCTCATCGAGTCCAGGATGAGGGAGCCGCTTCAACCTGAACTGCAGCCCCAGCACGCGGGCCCGCTGCTTGAGGTGGAAGATTTGCATGTCCATTTTCTCACCTCGCGCGGGGTGGTGCGGGCGGTCGAGGGGCTAAGTTTCAGTGTGGGGCGCGGCGAAGTCGTCGCCATCGTCGGGGAATCGGGGTCGGGCAAATCGGTCTCGGCGCTCTCGATCATGCGCCTCCTGCCGCGACACACCGGCCGCATCCCACAGGGCCGCATCTTATTCAATGGCCGCAATCTGCTCGAGCTCGACGAGGAGCAGATGCGCGCAATCCGTGGGCGCGACATTTCGATAATCTTCCAGGAGCCGATGACGTCGCTTAATCCGCTGCTCACCATCGGGCTGCAGATCACCGAACCGCTGACCATCCACCTTGACATGAACGGGGAACAGGCGCGCGCCCGCGCCATCGAGCTGCTTCGGCTCGTCGGCATCCCCGACGCCGAAGGACGACTTGATCAATACCCGCACCAATTCTCAGGCGGCATGCGCCAACGTGTCATGATCGCGATCGGGCTTGCCTGCAATCCCAAGCTGATCATTGCGGACGAGCCGACCACCGCGCTGGACGTGACCATTCAGGCGCAGATCCTCGAGCTGATGAAAGATCTGTCGCGCACGCTCAACATTGCGCTTGTTATCATCACACACAATTTGGGCGTGGTTGCGCGCTACGCCGATCGCGTCATCGTGATGTACGCTGCGCGTCTGGTAGAGCAGGGCTCGGCCGAGGCGATATTCCATCGCCCGCGCCACCCGTATACAATGGGCCTGTTGCGCTCGGTGCCGCGGCTCGATCGCGCGCGAGGAGCGAACCTCGAAACAATCGAAGGTCTGGTTCCGAATCTCACCAGCGCACCGCCCGGCTGCCGCTTTGCGCCGCGCTGCCCTTTCCGCATTGAAATTTGCGCGCACGAGCCGGTGCTCGCGTCGACAGACACCGGTGGACTATCGCGCTGCCATCGCCATGAAGAGATAGCCTCCGGAACGATTGTGTGGGAGGCGAGCCGCGCCGCCGGGCGGCGGACGGCGACGCAAGGTGCCGAGCCGCTCCTGTCGGTGCGGGGCTTGACCAAGCATTTCCCGGTGCGCGCCAGATTCGGACGCAAAGCCGTGGTCGTGTGCGCAGTCGAGGGCGTGAGCTTTTCGATCTATCCCGGGGAGACCGTGGGCCTGGTCGGCGAATCCGGCTGCGGCAAGACCACCGTCGGCCGACTGATCCTGCGGCTCGAACAACCAACCGCTGGAGAAATCACGTTCGACGGCATAAATGTTGTTACCGCTTCGCCAGCCGAGCTGCAGACAATTCGACGCAAAATCCAGGTCATCTTCCAGGATCCCTACGCGTCGCTCAATCCACGCATGACGGTCGGCCAGATCGTTGGTGAGCCGGTGCACGTCTACAAGCTCGTTCCCGACCGCAAAGCAGCGGATGCGCGCGTCGGAGAATTGCTCGGCCAAGTCGGCCTGCGCCCGGAGCTCGCGGAGCGATATCCGCACCAGCTTTCCGGCGGCCAGCGCCAGCGCGTCGGTATCGCGCGCGCGCTCGCCATGGAGCCGTCGTTCATCGTCTGCGACGAGGCGGTGTCCGCGCTCGACGTGTCAATCCAAGGCCAGATCATCAATCTGCTCGAGGATCTGCAGCACCGATTGGGGTTAGCCTATCTCTTCATCGCGCACGACCTCGCCGTAGTCCGCCACATCTCGATGCGCGTGGTGGTCATGTATTTCGGTCGGGTGGTGGAAATAGCAGATCGCGATGAACTCTATCGCAACCCATTGCACCCATATACCAAAGCTCTGCTCGACGCCGCCCCGATCCCCGACCCGACAGTCGAGAAGGCGCGCGCACCGCGTCTCATCCAAGGCGAGTTGCCCAGCCATCTCACGCCGCCGACTGGATGCGTCTTCAATACCCGTTGTCCGTTTGCCAGCGCAGAATGCTGTGCGACGATTCCGCCACTGGAGGAGAAACGGCCGGGACATTATGCTGCCTGCATCAAAATCTGACGACGGGAGGGCGATAGCACACGAGGAAATGCCATGGAAACAAGACGCGCCGTGCTAAGGCACGTGAGTGGCGCGCTCGCCCTCGGCATGGGCGGGTTAAACTTCGCTACCGTGCAGGCTCGAGCGCAGACACCCAAACGCGGCGGCACGCTTACATTCGCGATTAGCGCTGAGACGCCGCACTACGATCCGCATGGGAGCGATACCTATGCAACGCTGCATTTCGCGGCGCCGTTTTACTCCACGCTTCTGCGCTTCAACCTGTCCAAGTTTCCGGAGGTCGAGGGCGATCTGGCGCAATCCTGGACGGTCGCAGAGGACCTGACGAGCTACACCTTCAAGCTCCGCCCCAGCCTGAAATTCCACGACGGCACGCCGCTCACCTCGGCCGATGTGAGGGCAACCTACGAGCGGCTGCGCAACCCGCCGCAGGGCGTCGTGTCCACCCGCAAGGCCACGTTCGACGACATCGGCACGATTGAGACGCCCGACCCGACCACGGTCATTTTCAAGATGAAGAACCTCAACGCGTCGATGCTCGAACATTTCGCATCGCCTTGGAACATCATCTATTCGGCGAAAGACCTTGCCGAAAATCCGGCAGGCCCACGTACCAGGATCAACGGCACCGGCCCGTTCATCTTCGTCGAGCACGTCAGGGGCAGCCACGTCTCCGGCAGGAAGAACGAGAGCTATTTCAAGCAGGGTCTGCCGTATCTCGACGGGTGGAAAGGTGTGTTCACGCTGCAGGCCGCCGCCATGCTCAACGCGGTGCAGGGCGGGCAGGTGCTGGGCGAGTTTCGCGGCATTTCGCCAGCCGAGCGCGACCGGCTGGTGCAGGCGATGGGTGACAAGATTCGGATCGAAGAATCGAGCTGGACGCTCAATCTCCTCGTTTGCTTCAACGTGGAAAAAAAGCCATTCGACGACGTGCGGGTCCGCCGCGCCCTCTGCATGGCGATCGATCGCTGGGGCGGCAGCCAAGGCCTATCCCGCATCTCAACGCTTCGCGCGGTCGGCGGCCTGATCCGACCCGGTTCGCCGTTCGCGACGCCGGAGTCGGAGCTGGTCAAACTTCCCGGTTTTTCGAAGGACATCAAGAAGTCCCGCGAGGAAGCCAAGAAGCTGCTAGCAGAGGCCGGGGTGCCGAACCTGAAGTTCACCTTGCACAACCGCAACCTCGCCATGCCCTACACGCCCGCCGGCATCTTCCTGGTCGACCAATGGCGGCAGGTCGGCGTCGAAGTGGAGCACAAGCAGTTCGACACCGCGCCCTATCTTGCCACGATGAACGCCGGCAACCACGAGGTGGCGATCGACTTCTCGAACCTGTTCATGGATGATTCCAGTCTCGGGTTAGCCAAATATCTGTCTGTCACGCGTGCGCCGGAAAACCGCTCGCGCTCGAACGATCCGGAGCTCGACAAACTATATGATGATCATCTGCGCGAGCGCGACGTCGAAAAGCGCAAGGCGATGATTCGGGCGTTCGAAAAGCGGCTGTTCGAGCAGGCTTACCAGCAGCCGCTGCTATGGTGGCACCGCATTGTGGCGACCCACAAGGTGGTGATGGGCTGGAAAATGTCGCCCAGTCACAATCTCGGTCAGGATCTGGCAGAAGTTTGGCTGAACACTTGAGGCAACTTCGCCCTATCGCACAAGAACGAGGTCGAAAACGGAACGAAGGCATCGCAACGTGCTCCGCTACACGATCAACCGTGTGCTGCTAGCGATCCCCACGCTGCTCGGCGTGGCGATCCTAGTCTTCTTGATGCTGCGCATCGTTCCTGGCGATATCGTCGAGGTGAAACTGCGCGGTGACGGCGGGGCCGTCTCGCAGGAAACAATCGAAATGGAGCGCCACAAGCTCGGCCTCGACAAGCCACTCGTCATTCAATTCAAGGACTGGATGGTGGGCGTCGCAACGCTCAATTTCGGCAAATCGATGTGGACTGAACGGCCGGTGATGGAAGAGATCTCGCTTCGGCTTGAACTCTCGCTGCAGGTCGCGATCATGGCGACGATCTTTGCGGTGCTGATTGCCATTCCATTGGGCACAATGGCCGCGCTTTTTCGCGACACCTGGATCGACTATCTGATGCGAATAGCCACGATCGGCGGAATTTCGATTCCCGCGTTCTGGTTCGGCATGCTGATCATGTCGGCTCTGCTCGCCGCCTTCAACTGGTTACCGCCGATCACCTTTACGCCGATCTACGTCGATCCCATCGCCAATCTGACCCAGCTGATCTGGCCTGCGCTTGCTGTCGGTTACCGCTACTGTGCGGTGACGGCGCGTATGATCCGCTCCTCTCTGCTCGAGGTACTCAACGAAGACTACATCCGGACCGCGCGCGCCAAAGGCGTGTACGAGAGGCTTGTGATCTCGCGCCACGCATTACGCAACGCCTTGTTGCCGGCGATCACTGTCATCGGCCTAGAATTCACCTTCCTGATCGGCGGGCTCGTGGTAACGGAGCAGGTGTTCAATCTCAACGGCATCGGAATGCTCTTCGTGCAAAGTGTGTCGCGCAACGACTTTACGCTGATTCAAGGCATGGTGATGCTGATCGCCGCGTTCTACGTATTCGTCAATCTGCTGGTCGACCTGCTCTATGCCGTGTTCGATCCGCGCATCAGGTATTGGTGATCCGTGTCGATAATCACCCCCACTCTGCCTGCGCCGATGTCGGAAGTCCGGAAACTCAGGGCATTTGCGGAATTCTGCCGTCAGCAGCCGCTTGGGGCCACCAGCTTCATCATCATCTGCGCGATGCTGATCGCCGGGATTTTCTGTGAATGGGTCGCGCCATATGATCCGTTAGCGGTCGATTTTGCTTCGCTGCTTGCCGCGCCATCGTGGGATCATTGGTGCGGCACGGACGCCTTCGGTCGCGACATCTGCTCGCGCCTGATCTATGGCTCGCGCACGGCTCTGGTGATCGGTTTCACCTCGTCTTTCGTTGGCTCCTCGGTCGGTGCCATTCTCGGCATCGCATCGGCCTATTTCGGCGGCCGGATCGACAACTGGATCCAGCGCGCGGTGGATGTGCTTTTGGCGTTTCCAATCATCGTACTCGCCCTCGTCGTGGTGGCGGCGTTCGGCAAGCTGCTCGTGGTGGGCATCGACGTAAACTTGATCTTCGCCATCGCCATCCCGATCGTGCCGCGCGTCGCGCGCGTGGTGCGCGCGGCGGCTCTGTCGGTGCGGGGCATGCCCTATGTCGACGCGGCGCGTACCGCGGGTTATTCGCACACCCGGATCATCTTTCGGCACATGGCGCCGAACGTGGTCGCGCCGTACCTCATCATGCTGACCGCGTTCGTCGCGCAGGCGATCCTGGCGGAGGCATCGCTGTCGTTCCTGGGACTCGGCGTGCAGGAACCGACCGCGGCCTGGGGCCTGATGCTGTCGGGCAACGCCGCTGATTTCTACCGTCAGGCGCCGTGGATGATCTTGTTCCCGGGCGTTGCTATCAGCGTTGCAGTATTCGCCTTCAATTTGTTCGGCGACAGCTTGCGTGACTACCTCGATCCACGCTTCAAGGTGTAGCCATGCTTTAAGCTCCGACACCACCGGTTCGGTCTCCCGTTGCGTAGGTCGTCAGTCGGGGAGACGTTCGGCTTTGCGTCGGCATTTTTTGCGAGGTGTCTCGACAAACATTGATGCTCGTCGGTTTGAGTCTCCGCTCAGTGCGACATCAATGTGGGTTTTGTCATCGAGGCAAGCATACCACGTGTCGTCCCGCCAAGAATAAATTCGCGCAGCCGGGAATGTCCGTACCCGCCCATGACAATGAGATCGGGAAATGTATCGGCTGCATATGACAGGATTGCATTTGAAACGTCGATCTTGCTGACGGGAATGCGCTCAATCGTGACGTTCACTCCGTGACGGGTCAGATGGGTCGCGATATCCGCTCCCGGAAGATCTGTGCTCTTCACGCTCTGAATGTCCGCAACAACAATACTCGCCTTGCCAGAGCGGGTAAGAAACGGCATGGCATCGGCGACCGCTCGCGCGGCTGCCCGGCTGCCATCCCAGCACACCATGACATGATCGAGCTTGAGGCGATCCTTCTGTATAACAGGAACGATGAGTACTGGTCTTCCCGATTCAAACAGCGTCGCCTCAATGACCATATTTTTGGCCGAATGATCCCTGCCGCCTTCAAATTGGCCAACGACGGAAAGATCGAATCGTCTTGCGATATGCGCAAACTGGGTTGGTACGTCGCCAGTGCCAGCTTCAATCCTGCGCGTCTCGGCTGAAACGCCGGCGCGACGGGCCGCCTCGTCGAAGGCGGCGGCCACGGAATCTGCGCGTTCCTGAGCCTCCGCTTCCGGGGCTCGGCTAAAGCCTGTCGGCAAGCCAACGCCACCAGCCATTGCCGGGTAGGCAAAGGCGATCCCCACGATGTGTGCGCCGAATGTTTCCGCAACCGAATAGGCGTAATTGGAAACTCCATCTTGCGATGTCCCGTAGGACAGGTTGACAAGAATATCCTTGATCATGTGTCTGCCTCCAGTTTGGGTGATCGCTTGTCGACGCCGTTTACAGTGTCTATCTTCTAAGCATGATGATTATCCAGGTAGCGAGCCCGGCGTAGCCAGGGCGAATGGAGCCGGCCACGCACCCAGCGACAAGCTGGCGATGTCTCACCTCCCTGCCTTTTCGATATAGTAATAGCTCTCAGCGTTCCTAGTGGCTCTGCGTTGCTGGCTTTGCTCGCCGTCTGACGGTGTCGGATTTGCCTGCCGTCCCGAGTCACTCTCCAACTTCCCGGTCGGAGCAAATTGCCCTCAAACTTTTGCGTGTGAGTCCCTCTCGTTGCATCTGCGCTAAGGGCACTAGGCGAAGATCTGGATCAATCACGACACGGCTACGGCCTCAAATCCGTTCGCATAGCGGAAATCGACTCTTCCTCAACAACCCAGTCGAATGTGGCCCGCATTTTTTGCGGCGACGTTATCGGAGGGCAGGCGAAGAGACTTCTGTTGATCAGGACCCGGTGCCTAGAAGTGACAAATCGTCACCGCGCCGAAGCGCGCCTGACCGTCCTAGGGCTTGGCTTCCGCTGGCGCGCCCGCAGAAACCCGGCGCGGCTTGGGTTGCAGGTCATGGTCTGCCGAAGTGCTCGGCTGGTCCGGCCGGAGGAGACGTCGGACCTGCTTCAGGAATGGCGCATCGCTTAGAATGGAGTGCTGGTCCTATGGTATTGAAATATCGAGATAATTTACGAATTTGCTGCGCGTGGAATTAGGCACGCTTCTGACGTATCCATCCTTTGGCAAGATTGCGATACGGAATGGACCCGGGAGTCGGCGCGAAAATCGAGCGCGCCACCACGACCCGAGGATCATGCGCGACTAGCCGGGCCTGATTGTCAGGCAGAAATTCCGCTGCATCGGGCAACAGCGTTCTTGGATGGAAGCACGGTTGCTGCGTTGTCAACATTTCCTGATCGTGGGATAATTATTGTCAGCTAATGTCAGCGGGAGTCTCGTCCTGCTGTTGACCGGCACACAACCTCCCGCTGAACCGTCAAGCAATGGGAGGGAAACATGTCATCCCGTGCATCTCGTCGCTTCGGCCTTTCGCGCCGCGACGTCATCAAGTCCGCTGTAGGTGTAGCCGCAGCCGTCGGACCTTATTTCCACGTTGCGCCGGCCCGGGCTGCCAAGACGCTGAAGATCCTGCAATGGAGTCACTTCGTTCCCGGCTACGACAAGTGGTTCAACAACACCTACACCAAGGAATGGGGTGCCAAGAACGGCACCGAGGTCATCGTCGACAACATCAACCTCGCCCTGATCCCTTCACGCGCAGCGGCAGAAGTTTCGGCGCAAAAGGGCCACGACCTCGTGATGTTCCTCGCGCCACCGTCGGTCTTCGAAGAGCAGGTCGTCGACATGACGGAGGTCTATGCCGAGTGCGCGGCGAAGCACGGCAAGCCGATCGATCTCGCGGTCAAGAGCACCTACAACCCCAGGACCAAGAAATACTTCGCATTCTCTGACAGCTTTGTGCCGGATCCCGTCAACTACCGCTCGGACCTATGGGGAGAAATCGGCATGAAGCCCGACACCTGGGACAACGCCCGCGTCGGCGGCAAGAAGATCAAGGACAAGACCGGCATTCCGGTCGGCATCGGTCTTTCCGCCGAGATCGACACGGCGATGGCCATGCGGGCGATCATGTACTCGTTCGGCGCGCACGAGCAGGACGCCGAGGGCAACCTCGCCATCAATACCAGGGAAACCCTCGAAGCGCTCAAATTCGTCAAGGCGCTGTTCCAGGAAACCGAAACGCCGGAAGTGTTTGCCTGGGATGCGTCGTCCAATAACCGGCAGATGCTCGCCGGTCGATCGTCGCTGGTGCTCAATGCGATTTCGATCACGCGCGCCGGCGAAAACGACACGCTTCCGATCCACGAGAAGATCGCCCTTGCCAAGCCGCCGAAAGGTCCGGTCCGCCAAATCGGACTCGAACACCTGATGAGCTGCTATCTGATCTGGAAGTTTTCCGAGAACATCGATGGTGCCAAGAGATTCCTAGTCGATTACGTCGACAGCTTCAAGAGCGCGTTCATGGCGAGCGAATTCTACAACTTTCCCTGCTTCTCAGATACGGTGCCAGATCTCGCACAGACCATCTCCAAGGATTCCAAGGCGGTGCCGCCGGACAAGTACGCGGTCCTCTCGGACGTGCTCGATTGGGCAACCAACGTCGGCTATCCCGGCTATTCCAGTGCTGCGATCGACGAAACGTTCAATACCTGGGTGATCAATACGATGTTCGCCGAAGCAGCGGCAGGCGCCGAGACTCCGGAGGACGCTCTCAAACGCGCGGAGGTCAAGATGAAGGCGATCTGGGCGAAATGGAAAGATCGGAAGATGATCTGATCGTCTCGCTGGGCATTGCCGTTGGGGCACACGAGTTCTGAGCCCAACGGACCGTGCCTGGCACCGAGGCCGTTCCGGTGAACCGCTTCGCAGGGTGGGCAATCGGGAGTCGCGCTTGGCCATTGTGGAAACACGTCGTCTCACCAAGCTTTTCGACGAGGTCCGTGCTGTCGACAGCATCGACCTCGTCGCCAAGGAAGGAGAGTTCCTGGTTCTGCTCGGCCCATCGGGATGCGGCAAGACGACGTTGATGCGCTTGATCGCCGGCCTTGAGCGACCAACCTCAGGTGACGTTGTGATTGATGGAAGCACCGTGACCGGGCTCCCGCCGCGCGCACGAAATGTCGCCATGGTGTTCCAAAGTTACGGACTCTATCCGCACCTCACCGTCGCGAAGAACATTTCGTTTCCGCTGCGTGCAGTCGGCGTGCCAAAAGAAGCAATCCGCAAGAAGGTCGCCTGGGCGGCCCAGGTCTTCGGCATTCAAGGCTTGCTTGACCGCAAGCCGCGTCAGTTGTCGGGCGGAGAGCGGCAGCGCGTCGCTCTTGCGCGCGCGGTGGTGCGTGAGCCAGTCGTCTTCCTTCTTGACGAACCTCTGTCGAATCTCGATGCCAAGCTGCGCAACTCGGCGCGCGACGAGCTAAAGCAATTTCAGCGCAGCCTTGGCACCACCACCATCTACGTCACCCATGATCAGGCCGAAGCCATGGGCTTGGGCGACCGCATCGCTGTTCTCAATCAAGGTCGTGTCCACCAGATCGGCACTCCGCACGAGATTTATGGCTCGCCGGCCGATACCTTCGCCGCCACGTTCATCGGATCACCGCCGATGAATCTGATCGAGGATAGCAAGACCTGGATCGGATTCCGGCCGGAAGCGTTCCTGCCGAAGGAAGTTGAACCGGATGGCAACATCGTCGACTTTCCGTTTCGCGTCACACGCATCGAGTATCTCGGTGCTGACCGCTTGGTTTACGGCGTCATCGACGGCCGCATACCCGAGGCGCACGTGATCTCCAAGATCCCGTCGAACGTCCGCACCCATATTAAAGCCGGCGAGGTCTACGATTTTGTTGTGCGGCGCTTGGACATCGCCCGCTTCGACAAGGAGAGCGGGCGGCGCATCGACGGAGGTGCGACGTGACGTCAATCATCGCGGGGACGGCTCGCAGGACCCGCGCGCAGGACCGCTTCCTGTCGCGTCTTGCCGATAACGACCGCTGGCTGTGGCGCGCCATGCTGGCGCCCGCGATCCTCTACATTGTTCTGCTGGTGGGCTTTCCCTTCCTGCTTTCGATCTATTACAGCCTTTCCAGCGCGACGGTCGCCGGCCAGGAGGCGCACTTCGTCGGGCTGGAAAATTTCCGGCGGATCGTCGACAGCCGCACTTTCTGGCTTTCGCTGCAGAATACAATCGTCATCACCGTCGTCTCCCAGTTTTTCGTCATGGTGCTCGCCAATATTCTGGCGACGGCGCTTGCCATCGATTTCCGCGGCAAATGGCTGGTTCGTCTGTTGATTCTGCTGCCGTGGGTGGCGCCGATCTCGCTTGGCAGCATCGGTTGGCTCTGGATCTTCGATTCGATCTACAGCGTCATCAACTGGACGGCGCGCGCAGCCGGTCTGCTCGGACCGAACGAATGGCCGATCTGGCTCGGCCAACCAACCCTGGCAAAGGCGTCGATCATCGCCGTCAATGTCTGGCGCATTCTTCCGCTGGCGACCGTGATCATCCTGGCCGGCCTGTCGTCGATCCCGCAAGACATCCACGACGCGGCAGAAGTGGATGGCGCCGGGTTCTGGCGCCATCATTTCCAGATCACAACGCCGTTGATCTTGCCGATTACGCTGGTGGCGTTGTTGTTCGGCATCATCTTCACCTTCACCGACTTGATCGTCGTGTTCGTTCTAACGCGTGGCGGTCCTTACGACACCACGCAAGTCATTGCCAGTTGGGCCTATTTCACCGGCATTCAGGGAGGTGATCTTGCAGGAGGCGCGGCCATCTCCCTATTCCTATTTCCTGTTCTCGCGGGCGTTGCCATCCTATTCCTGTGGCTCGCCCGGCGCACGGAGGTTACGTGAGATGACCCCTCGATCAGCCAGCGGACGTCGTATTGCCAAGCAGGCCGGCCACGCTGCCATCCTGACTTTCTTTGTGACCTTCCTTGCGTTCCCGTTCTACTGGATGCTGATCACCACGTTCAAAACCACGCAGGACCTGCACAATACCGAAAACAACCCTTATTTGTTCAACGACCCACCGACACTAAGGCATCTGTCGGTGCTGTTCGAGGACACGCAGTATCTGCAATGGCTGTTGAATACCGGCTTCGTCGGAGTGGCCGTCGTGATCATCACGCTCGTGCTCGCAGTCCCGGCAGGCTACGCGCTCGCGCGCATCGCCGGTGCATGGGCGCAAACCCTGGGCGTCACTATTTTCCTCACTTATCTGGTACCGCCGACGATCCTGTTCATCCCGTTCTCGCGCATCATCGCGATACTGGGATTGCAGGATTCGGTGTGGTCGCTCATCCTTGTTTATCCGAGCTTCACCGTGCCGTTCTGTACCTGGCTTCTGATGGGTTTCTTCAAGGCGATCCCGCGCGATCTCGAGGATGCTGCCATGATCGACGGGCTGAGTCGTTTCGGGGCATTCATCAAGGTGGTGATGCCGATTTCGGCCGCCGGAATACTGACGGCGGTGATCTTCGCCTTTACTTTAGTGACGCAAGAGTTTGTCTATGGCGTCACGTTTATCACAGCGTCGTCGAGCTATACGGTGAGCGTCGGAGTGCCGACCTTTCTTGTGCGGGGCGACGTCTATTTCTGGGGCTCGATGATGGCGGCCTGCCTGATCGCGAGCGTGCCAATTGCGGTCATCTATAATTTCTTCGTCGCTCGTTTCGTAGCTGGCTTTACCATGGGAGCGATCAAGTGACGCGCGAAACCGGATACGCTCCGCGTCACGATACCATGTCAGGTTTTGGCAGAGTGTGTCGCAAAAGTCCCGGAATGCCGGGGCCAGGGTTCCGGTCGACGAACGATTTGGGAGGCGGTGTGGTCGACGCCGGAGACCGGCGCGCCGATTCTTGCCGATCGCGCGCCCGCCATCGACTGCCGCATCATCGATGTCGCTAAGGCGGGTACGCGTGAAGTGGTGGTGGCACTGCAGAGATCGGACTGTGCAGATAACCTGATTTATTTTCGCCGTGGCTGACACGTTGTGCTGGCCGATCCAGCCTGACAGCAGTCGGAACGATTTCAAGTGTTGCGCCCGGACCGCGATCCAGTGCCTTCGAGTCGTGGGCGTCAGCTCTTTGGCGCGACGCCGGTCAACGAGCGTGTTCTCATCGATGGCAATTGTGCATTCGCCATCGGCGACACGCATGTGGCCGCTGCGCCAGGAGACGAGGCGACGTCTGCTATCATTCCCGCAGTGAGAAGCCCGAGTTCGCGTGGAAGTACTACGCATCTGTCGTCGAGGCTGCGAAGAACGTCGGCTGCCTCATTGTGGCCGCGCCGGGCGGCGCAGACACGTTTCACATGATTGGCGATGAGGTGCTGTCGGCGCTGGGACCGAACGGCTTCCTGCGCCGAAATCAGATGGATATGATCCACTGCTCGGGACTGGCAGTACAGCGGCGATCTGAGGATCGACGGCAAACGGTCGCTCACGAGTGTACCTCTTCTTGTTCGCAAGGGCGCTCACCACGGCATCGTGAACGGCGGCGTGAACAAGGGCAAGATTTCGCGGCGCGAGCGGCACCGTAGCGGAGTGTGTCAGCATCTCCCTCACGGCGACTTCATTCCAGCGATAGACCGGTCCGCCAACGTCCCACCCCCGCGCCTGCGCGATTTCGGAAACGTTTCGATTGGCGACCATCGTCTTGAGAGCGGTTAGTTCGCGTGCCGCGGCCTCTCCGGTCTGCGGGGGCGTAGTCTTGAGTTCATCGACAGCGGACAGGATCCACGTCGATTGTTCACCCGCGGCTTCAAGTTGAGCGGCCCCGCAGCCGCAACCAGCCACGCTGCTTGCCAAGGAACGGCTGAAAGGCGTCATCGGCGATCCCCTATGAAGGACCGGCGCCAGACCGAAAGCCTTTATTTTTGCGCTGGAGGTGGCTGAACGCCGTTTCTGCCGCCCCGGCCAGACGCCAGTGGGACACCTCCTGAAATCGGCACGCTGCGCGAATGCGCGCTCCCTTCATCGACAGTGGGCCCCAGGCGGCCTGAAAATCAACGTGGCTCGTCGTCGCTGCCGGAGCGGCGGGAGCCTACGAGGAGTTGGGCTGTTGATGCCTGCTTTGGGGCATTTATCATTCTTGTTGTGTTTCATCGCGCCTACTGCGTCAGAGACGATTCCCAGTTTTCACGAATGGCTTGATCAGGGAAAAAGATCAGGCGGGGCCAGCTGTGCGGCAATTGGAATCGACCTTCGCTCGATATGGCGGCCTGCGTATCGGTGCCGCATAAGTCATGTTGCCGCGCGGTCAAAACCCGCGCGACGATAGGTAGCATTGTGTTTTTGGTCGCAAAGGCACGTCCTTTTTAAGAGCGGATTTTATCGATCGTGGGTACGCTCTCGATAGAGGCCGGCGCATGCTTGAGCTTTGGAACAAATGGTACGAGACCTTGGCCTCGATCGAGACGCTTGCCACTGTCGTCGTTATTGTCGTGGTGGCTGCTGGCGTTATTACGCTAGTGTCCTGAACCAGAAGTTCGCAACATCGGGGCGTGTTTTGCCGGGGCATTGTAACGGCAGAAGCGCTCGATGGAAGCAAGGATGTCATCGGCGGATTTGGAACGGTTTGGGATCGGCGTTGTGTCGTTCGATGAACGAGGCGATGTCCGCCCTGAAAGCGGCCACGCTGCGATAGACGCCGCGCCTGATCTTCGTATCGGTGAGGAGCGCGAAGAAGCGCTCGACTTGGTTGAGCCATGACGAACTGGTCGGGGTCAGGTGCACGTGCCAACGCGGCCTTTTGGCCAGCCATCTGCGGATCATTGGGGTCTTGTGCGTGACGTAATTGTCCATGACGAGATGGACGTCGAGTTCGCGCGGTACGGCAGCTTCGATCTCGTCAAGGAACTTGCGGAACTCGGCGGTGCGGTGGCGCCCGTAGCACTTGCCAATGACTCGTCCGGTCGCAATATCGAGGGCGGCGAACAGCGATGTGGTGCCATGCCATTTGTAGTCATGGCTCCTTCGGGCCGCCTGGCCGGGACGCATCGGCAGCATCGGCTGGCTGCGGTCCAGCGCCTGGATTTGGGACTTCTCATCCACACACAGAACGATGGCGTGCTCCGGCGGTGAGACGTAGAGGCCCACGACATCGCGCACTTTGGCCACGAAGTTCGGATCGGTCGAGAGCTTGAACGTCTCCATCCGGTGCGGCTGGAGCCCGGAGGCCCGCCAGATGCGTTGGACCGTCGACACCGATAGGCCGCTGGTCTTCGCCATGTCGCGGGAACTCCAATGAGTAGCGTTCTCAGGGCAGCTCTCCAACGTCCTCACGATCACGGCTTCGATGCGGGCATCGTCAATCGTGCGCGGCGCGCCGGAGCGCGGCTCGTCGTGCAGCCCGGCCACACGCTGCTCCATAAAACGCCGCCGCCACTTGCCTACGGTCTGCCGGTCCAGCCCCAGCTTGGCCGCCACTTCCGTGTTCTGACCACCCTCCGCACAGGTCAGCACAATCCGGGCTCTCAGAGCCAGCGCCTGCGCCGTCTTCCGCCGCATCGTCAGCGACGTCAGTTCGGCACGCTCATCAGCGCTCAATATCAGGGGAGCAAGTTGCTGGACCGCCATTGGAGACTCCGTCGCTGTGCCTCCATCCTTGGCTGTCCCTGTCGGAAACCCTAATCCATCTGGTACGTGAGGTCGAATCGCGCAATGCTTCTGTCTCATGAGAGAAGCTTACAGCCTGGTCTGGTCGGTGCTGGTCCTATTGTTCCGGTCGCGGGTCTCGTTGGAAGCTGAGATCCTGATCCTTCGTCATCAACTTAACATCCAGCGACGGCATGTGCCGAAGAGAGTGCCCTTAAGTGCGATGGATCGCCTGATCTTTGTTGGTCTGTATCGTTTGGTGCCAAATACCATCAAGGCGTTCACGATTGTGACGCCGGGTACCGTCATCCGTTGGCACCGTGCCGGTTTCAGATCGTATTGGCGCTGGAAATCGCGGCACCGCTGCGGGTGACCAACTGTACCGTTGGAAATTCGCCGGCTGATCCGCGAGATGAGCATCGCCAACCCATTGTGCGGAGCGCCGAGAATCCATGGAGAGCTTCTCAAGCTCGGCATCGAGATCGGCCAGACCAGCGTCGCCAAGTATATGGCGCGGAGGAGGGGCCCTCCCTCGCAGGGATGGAAGACGTTCCTTCGCAACCATGCGGATGGCATTGTCGCAATGGACCTCTTCGTCGTGCCGACGATCTCGTTCCGACTGCTCTATGGTTTGCTGATCATAGGCCATGGCCGGCGGCAGATCCTGTGGTTTGGGGTGACCGCGCACCCGACGGCCGAATGGCTCGCCAATCAGCTCACTGAAGCCTGTGGCTGGGAGCAAATCCCTCGTTACTTAATCAGGGACCGCGATCGAGTTTATGGCGAGATCTTTGTCCGCCGGGTTCGGTCGATCGGCATTCGAGACCGCCCGACGTCTTTCCGCTCACCCTGGCAAAACGCCTACGCAGAACGGTTGATCGGTTCAATCCGGAGGGAATGCATTGATCATGTCGTAGTCTTCGGCGAACGACATCTGCGCCACGTTCTGCTATCGTACAAAGATTACTACAACGCCACGCGCACTCATTTGTCATTGAACAAGGATGCCCCGGTTCCTCGCGGCGTTGAGCGGGTCGGGAATATCGTATGCCGACCGGTCCTAGGCGGACTGCACCATCAATATGGCCGGATGTGATTTACGGTAGGCACAGGTACGAGAATTCGAACGGCCTTGCCGAAATCGCGGTCAATCAGGGGCGCGCGGACTGCGATCTCGGCCTCTCGATCGGCATTCCCGTCGAGATCGTCTTTTGAATGAGGGCGGGTCCGTTACGACTCGATTTGCTGCGATGCGTCTACAAAGGAAACGGAGACGAGGAACGGATTGGCCGAAGGTGCGAAAGCCCAGCGACCGGCCTCCGACGCTTGGTAACAAGCGCCTTACAGAGCAGACCCGCAAGATTCTCGGAAAGCACTACGCGAGCAAATATCGGGTGTAGTGATCGACGTCTTAACTGACGGCGGATCACCACCTGACCCGTCGGCGTAAGTCTTGGCCGGGCGGAGCACAGTCCTTTACTTCCCAAGACAAGGCCGCAGACCGGGAACTAGGTTTCGCCGTGCATCAATTCAACGACCTGCGGCAACCCCGCCGGACCGACGACGAACGACCCGGACAACGCCGTCCATCAGAGCCGGCGCTAGGCCGCGGCGGAACAAGAGCACGATCGCGACCAGCATGCTCCCAAGCACGATCGTGGTATAGATTGCTCCGACTTCGCCCACGAGACTTGTTAAATATTGTACCACGACGGTCCCCAGGATGGCGCCCCACAGTGTGCCGCGTCCGCCCACCAGAACCCAAATGACCACCACTGCGGCCTGCGGCAGACTGAAGACCTCCGGGTTTATGAAGTTCCCCCAGCTCGCGAACAGCGCCCCTGCGAGACCGGCGAGGGCCGCAGAAATGACAAAGGCGAGGAGCTTCCGCCAGCGAACGTCATACCCGAGCAGCTCCATGCGCGACTCGTTCTCCCGGATGCCCTGAAGAATGCGTCCGAAAGACGCGCGGGAGAGAGTGACGCAAAATATCAAGGCGAGAAAGAGCAGTCCCCCGACGACATAGAAGTATTCCACCGGACCCAGCGGCGGGCCGCCACGACCGGCGAGGGACAGAGAAGGTATGTTGGTCATCCCGTTGTAGCCGCCAAGGCGCGCATCGCCGATCGCGTATTTCGGATCCGCCGTGCTGCCCATGACCTGGTAAAGGATCAGCGTCAGCGTCAAGGTGACTACGGCGAGATACATCGATCCGACCCGTCCGTAGAAGGCGACGTAGCCAATGAGCGCGGCGACGACTGCGGGACCAAGCATTCCCGCGATCAATCCGAACGGGGTCGTCCCCAAGGCGATGCCGACGATGCCATAAACGTATCCACCGACGCCGAACAGCGCCGCCTGGCCAAAGGACAGAATGCCGGCGATCCCCCACAGGAAGTCGAGGCTAAGCGCCAGCATTGCAAAAATGACGAAGACCGTGAGCTGGACCGTCTGGAACAGCGACAACAGCTGGGGCAGGCCGGCTAGGACAACCGCCGCCGCGGCCCAGCCAATCAGCTCACCCCGCTTCATAGGCCGCCCCGAAACAGGCCGGACATTCCGTTCGGCAGCAGGCGCAGTAGCACCATCGCCAGAGCCAGCATCGTGACCTGGCCGTAGATCGGCGTGGAGGCGTAGGAAACGGCGCTCTCGACCAGCCCGAGGACGCCGGCGGAGCTTACGGTGCCGAGCAGCACCGTGGAGCCGCCCACCATGACGGTGATGAAGATCTTGGCGATGAAGGCAAGTCCCATGGTGGGGACCACGCCGGTCAGGGGGGCCATCACAGCGCCGGCCAACCCGGCGAGCGCCGCTCCTGCGCCGAACGTGGCCATATAGACGAGCTGCGGCTCGACGCCCGAGACCGCCACGAGATGAGGCGACTGCATCGTCGCCCGCGCGATCAGCCCAGCGCGCGTGTGGCGAAGCGCCAAATAGGTCGCCAGAGCCGCGCCGGCCGAGATCGCAATCACCACGAGCCGGTAGAAGGAGACGCGGTAGCGGCCGACTTCGAAACTGCCGAGGGGCGTCGCAATACCTTCGGTCGTCGGCCCCATGACGAGAGTCATGACGCCGACGAGCGCCAGGCTCAGGCCCCACGTGGCCAGCATCGTGTCGAGCGGACGACCATACAGAAAGCGGATGATCGATCTTTCGAGGATCACTCCAATAGAACCGACGACGAACGGAGCGAGCAGAACCCCCGCCCAGATCGAGAGCCCGTGAGAGGTGGCGACGAGCACGGTGTAGGCGCCGAGCGTGAGGAATTCCCCCTGGGCCAGGTTCAGCACGCCCATCATGCCGAAGATGATGGCGAGGCCTAGGGCGAGCAGCACAAGGGTAGAGATCGAGAAAAAGACGCCTACCGCAGTTACCACTGCCTGTTCCATTCCGCTGCAACCCTCCGGGCCACGGATCAGCCGTCGCCGCCGTCTGTCATCAGAACTTCGGCGTGTACTGCGTGTGTTGGTCGGGCTTCCCGATCAGGTCGCAGACCTGTTTAGTATCCGAGGGTTCGACGTTCTCGATCGATTTGAAGATCGTGAAGCCCTTCTTGTCGTTGACCTTCGCAAGATGCACCGTATGCACAACGTGATGACTCTGCGGGTCGAGCCTGATCTTGCCTTCCGGCGCGTCGAAGGACAGTCCGCTCTCCAGCGCGGCAATAACCTTGGCCGGATCGAGCGATCCCGCCTTGTTGGCGGCCATGGCCCAGAGATGCCAGCCGTTCCACACGGTATTGGCCGAGTCGGTGATGTAGGGATAGTCGGCGCCGTACCGTTGACGCCAAGCGGCTACCCACTTCTTGTTAGTCTCGTTGTCGAGCTCCTGGAAGTACGGATAAATTACGGTCAATCCCTCGACCTCCTCCGGCTTCAGAACGATCTGCTCGTTGCCGAGACCGAAAGTCGGCGAGACGATCGGGATTTTCTTGTTCAGACCCGCGGCGGCGAACTGCCGGTAGAAGGCGATGTGGTTGCCACCGACCAGCAAGGAAAACACGACGTTCGGCCGCGCATTCTCGATGCGCTGAATGACCGAGCCGAAATCGACCACGTCGAGCGGAATGAATTCTTGCGCTGCGAGCTCGCCCTTCGCCTGCTGGAGGTAAACCTTCACCCAGTCCGCGGAAATATGGCCGTAGTTGTAGTCGGCCGCCAGCGTATAAAACTTGGGGCCGTGCTCCTGCACCGCCCACGGCGCCAGGTTGCCGATCTGCTGAGCCGGTGTCACGCCCGTGCAGAAGACGTTCTTGTCGCATACGCCGCCTTCATACTGCTCGTTGTAGAAATACGGGGCGCCATATTTGTCGACGACCGGCCGGACGGCTTCGCGCGAAGCGCTGGTGATGCCTCCCATGAGGACGGCGACCTTGCTTTCGAGCAACAGTTGCGTCGCGTATTGTGTGTATAGTTGATTGTTGGATTGCGTATCGAACTGCACGAGATGAAGTTTTTTTCCTAAGACCCCGCCCGATGAATTGATGTCGTCGATCGCGAATTTCGTGGCATCGACCATCGGCAGGCCGTAGATGTTAATCGGTCCGGTGGAATCGAGCAGGTTGCCGACGATAATCTCGTCCGCCGCCTCGGCGCGGCGTTGCGGCATATTCGCCAGGGCCAAACCGAGCGACGCTGCACTGAGTTGAAAAAGCGCTGTCCTGCGAGTCAACATTGGCTTTCTCCATCGCCTATGCTTCAGCTATAATGCCTTATGACGCGCGGCTGCATTATCCCACCGGACCGCGATGCAGATCAAGTCCTCATGAGGGCGCCGAGCGCCCAAATGAGCCAAGAGTCGGTGCTTGAGACGCAAAGCCTCGAGAAGTGGTTCGGCGGCGTCCGGGCGGTCGCCGGCGTGGATTTCAAGATGCGACGCGGGGAGCTGCGCTGCTTGATCGGCCCGAACGGCGCGGGCAAAAGCACCTTCTTCAAGCTCGTCACCGGTCAGCTTCGCGCCAGCGGCGGACGCATCATCTTCGATGGGCAGGAGATCACTGGCCGGGCGCCGCACACAATCGGGCGCCTCGGAATCGGGATCAAGAACCAGGTCCCCAGCGTGTTCGAGGGTCTCAGTGTCTCAGAGAATCTGTGGCTTGCGGCGCGCCTTCGGCATTCGACGACCGGTGCCCGAGCCGCCGTCCATGAGATGATCTATCGCCTCAATCTGGGGAACGTCGCCAAGCAGACCGTCGGGACACTTGCGCACGGCATGCGCCAATGGGTCGACATCGGCATGGTCATGGCCCAGCGCCCCAAGCTGATGTTGCTTGACGAGCCCACGGCGGGGATGGCGGCGGATGAGATCGAGCGAACGGTCGAGCTTATCCGCGTTATCAATAGCGACGCGAGCGTCGTCGTCGTCGAGCACGATATGGAATTCATCCGCAGGCTGAATTCATTCGTCACGGTCTTTCACCAGGGACGCATCCTCGTCGAAGGCGTCATGGAAAACGTGCAACGCGATCCGCGCGTGCGCGAGGTGTATCTTGGCAGGTCGCGCCATACTTGAAGTCGAGAACCTGCACGCGGGCTATGGCCGTATTGGCATCCTCGCCGGCGTATCATTCTCGATCGTTCGCGGAGAACTCGTCGGCGTGCTGGGACACAATGGGATGGGCAAGACGACGTTGTTGAAGACACTGATCGGCGAGCTGCAGGCGAGTGCGGGGGTCATCCGATATGATGGGCGGGACGTCACCCGCGTTCGGACAGCTCACCGGGCGCGCGCCGGAATAGGCTACGTTCCACAAGGCGAGGGGGTCTTCCCTGACCTGACTGTGCGAGAAAACCTGCGCATGGGCGAACTCGGCGTCATTGAGCCGAGCGCCGTGCCGGAGCTGTTGGAGCGCTTCCCGATCCTAAGGCCGCTGCTCGATCGTCGTGCCCGCATGCTCTCGGGCGGCGAGCGTCAAGTGCTGGCTCTGGCTCGCTGTCTCGCGGGCCGACCAAACCTGGTCTTGCTCGATGAGCCGAGCGACGGTGTACAGCCATCGATCGTCGATGACATCGCCGAACGGCTGCAGGCGCTGCGCAGCGCCTGGAACTTGACGATCCTCCTGGTGGAGCAAGATCTGAAGCTAGTCGCCACGCTGGCGCAGCGCGTCTTGATCATGCAAAAGGGTCGGATAACAGACGAACTCGCGCCGTCCGCACTTGGCGATCGGGCGCTTATTTCTGAGCGGATGGGCCTTTGACGTTCAGCGGCTCTGCCAGTCCCCGATCTGCTCGAATGCCTGGCCCGCGCTGATCAGCGTCGCTTCGTCAAAGTGGTGGCCGACCAGCATCATGCCGATAGGCAGCCCGCCCACCCTGCCGCACGGAACCGTGAAGGCGGGATGGCCGCTCACGTCGAAGGGACACGTGTTCTGCTGCATGTTGAGGGCGGCGTCGACGTAGTGCTCGCGCGAGCAGTCGGCCGGCGGAATCTTCGTGGCGGGGAACGGTATCGTCGGCATGGCGATGAGGTCGTAAGCGTCGAGGACGTCGTCGTAAGCCTTGCGCAGGAGCACCCGCAGATTTTGCGCCTTCGCGTGATAGCGGTTGTGGTAGCGCCGGTGCATGTACTCCCCGAGGATCAATACAAGCTTCACCGTCTCAGACACGTCGTCCGGCCGCGACTGCCAGCCGCGGGCAAAGGCCTCCTGCAACGAGGTGGTGTAGTAGCCGGACCAGTTGTTGCCCATGGCGTAGCCTTTGATCATCATCTCGGCTGCGCCTTCGAGAATCACGCCGGTCCAGATGTGCGGCCCGTCGTAATGCATCGGCACGGAGACCTCGTCGACGGTTGCGCCCAAGGCGCTGAATTCGGCGATGGCCCCACGGACTTTTTCGTCGGTAATCCGATCGCTGGTCGGGTGGCCAAAACCCTCCTTCATCAGCGCGATTTTCATTCCTTTGACGCCCCTTGAGAGCGCGCCCACGTAGTCCTGCACCTTCGCGACGACCGTGCGGGGATCGTAGCCGTCCGGGCCGGCGATGACGGCGAGCAGCCGGGCGACGTCCTCGGTTGAGCCGCAGATCGGCCCGCAGTGGTCGACCGAATAGGAAATGGGCATGCCGCCGGTCATTGGCACCAGTCCCCAAGTTGGCTTCAAACCATATGCGCCGCACCAGCATGACGGCGTGCGGATGGACCCGCCCTGGTCGCCGCCGAGGGCCATATCCACCTCCTTCGCAGCCACCAGCGCGGCGCTGCCGCCCGATGATCCGCCGGTGCTGTGCTCCAGATTGTGCGGGTTTCGGATGGGGCCCGTGGCACAAGTGTGACTGCCGGCCGAGAAGCAAAGATCTTCGCAGGCGGCTTTGCCGGCGATTGTACCGCCGGCGTCGAGGATGCGGGTCACGACAGTAGCGTCGACTTCGGGCACATAGCCCTCGAGAACGCGTGAGCCGTTCATCATCGGCACGCCCGCGACACAGATATTGTCCTTGATCGCCACCGATTTGCCCGCGAGCGGGCCCTCACCGCTGCCCTTGATGTCCGTCTTCCAATACCACGCGTTGTATTTATTCTCCTCGAGGCTCGGACGATAGCCAGGCGCGCGCGGGTAGTTGACGGGGAGCTTCGGCTCTGCGAGCTCGTCAAGGCGCGCGTAAGAGGCCATTGATCCCGCCATCAGGCCGCGAAAAGATACGGCGTCCTCCTCATTGAGGTGCATGCCGTAGAATTCGGCGATGTTGAGGATTTGGTCGATGGTTGGCAGCTTCGGTGACATTACGTTCCTCCTCTTGCGTTCCTCCATTTTTGCTCGGCGTCCCGTCGGGACGCTGTGCAGTGTCGCCCTTGCAATGACCGCTTTTCAATCCCTTTTGGCCTTGCCAGGTAGGCAGCTCCGGTCGGATTCCATCGTTTGGGGACCACGGGGGACCGCTGCTGCGAAGGGTTTCAGACGGCGCCCATGGTGCGAGTTTGGGTACGGGGGAGGGCCGGCGCCGGTGCAACTTGCCGATTTCGGGCTCGGCGAGACATCTAACGAGATGTTCCGGATGAAGAAAACTAATCGTCATCCGCGGTAGTCTGCCAGCAGAGCGGCCTCGGTCTTGTCGCCAGACAGAGCCTTCTCCACCGATCTACGGATTGCCGCTCCCCCGAACGCCCTTGCAAACACGCGTGTTTTCGCGCGTCTCGCCGAAAGCCACCGTTGCGAGTGGTTTTCGCGCGCGGGTGCGCGCTCGGTGGGCTCGGTGTGAAGGCTATGCTTGTCGACGATCCATGCCCTTGCGCGGAACCCGCGGGTTTGGCGGTTCGTTATAGCGTTACCGCAGGAGGGACTTGTCATGGACAGGCACCGGACAGCGTTGGTTTTATTTGCCGTTGCACTTGCCATCGCGATTGTGGTTGCGTTCGTCACGACGCTGGAGCGCGTCGACACACGCCAAGCTGCGAACGACGCGTCGCCCGGCACGACCGGTTTCGCCCTGCCGCACCCGCCGCTTGATCGTGCACCGAGTGAGCCGATCCAAAAAGAGCGTTAACGCATCGCGCGGCGTGCACAGCAAGGTAGTCTGCGAACGCCGCGAGTTAGCGCCTAAATCTACGTCCGGATGAACCGTCGAGCGCGCAAGCGTTGCGCCTGCACGACAAGAGTGGGAGTGAATATCATCGCCGCGCGCTCGCCTGCTGAGGGTTCACCTGTCATGAGAGAAAGCATCTCATCGGTATTGCTCGATGCGCACCGCGCAAGAAGGCAAGGTCTCGACGCCATAGCGCAGCGACAACGCGCGCGGCTTGGCGAGGCCGTCGCCTTCGCCCGCGCCAACTCGCCCTATTGTCGCGAACTCTATCAGGGTCTACCCGAGCGGATCGAGAGTTCGTCCGTGCTGCCGGTAGCTAACAAGCAAGAGCTCATGCGTCATTTTGACGACTGGGTCACCGACCGCGAGGTTAGTTTCGCGGCAGTGCGAGGGTTCGTCGACAACCCTGCGAGCTGGCTCCGCAAATTCGGACAGTAGCTTGAGTGGATTTTCTGCCTGAGAGCGGCGAGGCTTCTTGCCGCGAATCAGGAGCGAAGATGACGAAGAGGAGTCGCCGGACGCATTCTCCGGCATTCAAGGCAAAGGTGGCTTTGGCGGCCGTGAAGGGGGAGAAGACGTTGGCCGAGCTGGCGCAATTGTTTGATGTCCATCCGAACCAGATCACGACCTGGAAGACCCAACTCCTGGAAGGCGCCGCCGGAGTGTTTGGGCAGGACAACGGACCGGCCGAGGCGCCGGTCGATTTGAAGGCGTTACATGCCAAGATCGGCGAGCTTGCGTTGGAGAACGATTTTTTGTCCGGCGCGCTCACCAAGGCGGGCCTGCTGAGCGCAAAGCGATGATCGACCGCGACCATGATCTGTCTGTCGTGCGCCAGGCGAAGGTCCTGAACCTTGCCCGCAGTACGGTTTACTATGAACCTCGGCCGGTTTCGGCCGAGGACCTTGTCTTGATGCGCCGGCTCGATGAGCTGCACCTCGATTATCCCTTCGCAGGGGCGCGCATGCTGCGATCGCTGTTGCAGCGTGAGGGCATGCAGATTGGCCGCCGCCACGTCGCGACGCTGATGAAGCGCATGGGGATCGAGGCGATCTATCGCCGTCCGAACACGAGCAAGCCCGCACCGGGCCACAAGATCTACCCGTACCTATTGCGCGGATTGAAGATCGAGCGGCCGAACCAGGTCTGGGCAATGGACATCAGCTACATTCCGATGCGACGTGGATTCGTCTACCTCGCGGCGGTCGTCGATGTGTTCAGCCGACGGGTGTTGGTCCATCGCGTATCGATCACGATGGAGACGATATTCTGCGTCGAAGCGCTCCAGGAGGCGTTGGCGAAGCACGGCAGGCCCGAGATCTTCAACACGGATCAGGGTAGCCAGTTCACCAGCCTCGACTTCACCGGCGTGCTGCTGGACGCGAACATCGCCATCAGCATGGACGGCAAGGGTGCCTGGCGCGACAACGTGTTCGTCGAGCGGCTGTGGCGCACTGTCAAATACGAGGAAGTCTATCTGCGTGCTTACGACAGCGTGCTCGAGGCGCGAGCATCGATTTCCAAATATCTGGCGTTCTACAACCGAGGACGTCCTCACTCGAGCCTTGACGAACGCACGCCCGACGAGGCTTACTTCGGCGCGCAAACGATGGTGACGGCCGCATGATCGTCGCCAACGATTTTGCTGCGGCTCTGGTCGGGCTTACGCCCTCCCGACGCCACAGCAAAATCGTAAAGCCCCGCCTTCAGCATAACCCGGCAGGAATCCACTTAATTTTCGCGGGGCGCTGTCCAAACAACCGGGGCCAGCTCTCTGAGCTGATCGGGCAACGCCTCCTTGGCAAGTATTCCGTGGCAACCACTTCGGGCAGCACCGGGACACCTGGAATATTTCTGTTGGACACACACAATTGGACGGTCACTCTCGCTTCTTCGCTGCGCATGATCATGGGCTGGCTGAGCGCCAGCGACATGTTTCGTCTCCTCGTCCGCGGCGGCCGCGCGGCGTCGGTGCTGGCCATGGGCGGCCATTACATCGGCGCAACCAGCTTTGCTGCAATCCGCACAAAACGGTCGGCCCGACGATTACGGGCGCTTCCGGCGCAGGCGCCGTTGCACAATCTGGTCGCCGAACTCAATCAGTACCGCCCGGCTCTGCTCATCGGATATGCCAGCGTCATGGCACTATTGGCCGCGGAGCAGGATGCTGGTCGCCTGCATATTCAGCCGGTGCTGGTTCTTCCGATTTCGGAAGGGCTTTCGCAGGACGGATACGACCGGATCGCGAGGGCATTCCACGCCAAGGTCCGGACCGTTTACGTCGCGACGGAATGCCTGTTCATGGCCGTCGGCTGTGAACACGGTTGGTATCACGTCAACAGCGATTGGGTGATTCTCGAACCCGTCGATGCCAGCTATCGGCCGGTTCCGCCCGGCGAGGAGTCGCATACGGTCCTCGTGAGCAACCTCGCCAATCGCGTGCAGCCGATCATCCGCTACGATCTAGGCGACCGCATCTTGCAACGACCTGATCCGTGTCCTTGCGGCAACCCGCTTCCAGCGATCCGCGTGCGGGGCCGCACTGCCGACATCCTCACCTTTCAAACCGAACGCGGAGAGAAAGTCGCAGTGCCATCGCTCGCGCTTGAGATCGATCACGTACCCGGTGTGGAGTTGTTTCAGATCGTGCAGACTGCGCCAACACAATTGCGCGTTCGCCTATATCTCGCGGCCGACGCTGACCCAAAACGGGTTTGGCGAGCGGTGCATTCCGAATTGACCAAGCTGTTGAATGAGCATGAGCTTGGTCACGTGTCTGTTGAGTTGGCCGCCGAACCGCCCATTCCATCTTCCGCCGGAAAGTACCGCACTGTAGTCCCACTGCTTGGCGCTGGTGGACGATCGGTTTCGGTCGCCTTAAGGTGATATCAGCTCGGACGCTGTCAGTCGCCTCGCTTGGGTCAGGCCACCGAGGGGGACGCGGAGTCGCATGTCGGCACCTTTGTTTAAGTCCTCACGCCCTTCCGCGTCCTGCAATTCCCTCTGCGCTTGGTGCCAGAACTCATCTTCGCGTCCTTCGGGTTTGCCCGCCTGCTCCCATAGTTCGAACGTGAACAGCAATCCATCCCCAGGTCAGAGAGTCGCCAAAGCATAAGATTCGCCTCGTCGTGGCAGGGGCGCTATCGTGGTCGGGCGTGTCCTGACCTCATTGACCCCCTCCTTTCGGGGAGCGCGAGCGTTCGGTAACGCGCGGACATCGGAGATCAGACGATGAAAGCGGCTATCGATCCATCGCCTTCGCGTCGCCAAGTGTTGCGGCTGACAGCCATGGTGACGGCATGTGCCGTGGTTACGAAGGTCCCGAACGCCGAGGAGGCTCTCAAGGGAGAGGGCGGCAACTCCTACGTTCCTGCTGATGGCGTCGCGACCTTCGAGAGCGTTTGGCAGACCGTGCGTGAGCGCTTTTACGATCCGCGCCACAACGGACTGGACTGGCCGGCGGTACGAGAGAGATATCTTCTAGACGTTCAGCGGGCAACTTCCCAGGACTCTCTGGCGCGCGTCATCAATACCATGCTGTCTGAGCTGCACGCTTCGCACACGCGTTTCTACACGCCCGATGAGCCCGAATATTATCAGCTTGCAGACATCTTTGCCGGCGCACTGCAGCGCCGGGGACTGCAGCGTGCGTTTCCAGACGGCCACATTTCGTATCCCGGCATCGGTATCCTTTCACGTCTCGAGGCGACGGGTCGCAACGTGATCACGGGCGTCATCGACGGAACGCCCGCTCAGGAGGCGGGCCTCCGTGCCGGCGACGAAACCATTGCCGTTAACGGAACCGCATTTGAGCCGATCGGGTCATTCCGTGGGAAGGTGGGCAAATCGGTTGTCTTGGAGGTGCATCGGGGCGCCTCGGTGCTGCAAGTCCCGGTCATACCCATCGATCTCAAGCCCACGAAAATGTTCCTTCGTGGGTTGGAATCCAGTGCGCGCATCATTGAGTCCAACGGACGACGTATCGGCTATGTCCATGTTTGGTGCTATGCCGGCTCCATCTATCAACGCGCTCTTGAATCCCTGCTGTCTCAAGGGGTGCTCAGAGACGCGGACGCGCTGATCTGGGATTTGCGGGATGGCTGGGGCGGCGCGCAACCCCAATATCTCGATCTCTTCAATGCCCGCGTGCCCACAATGCAGGTCACCGACCGAAACGGCAGGAGCGAACTCGTCAATGTGAAATGGCGCAAGCCCGTTGCGATGCTCATCAACGGCGGTACGCGCAGCGGCAAGGAGGTCCTGGCCTATGGCTTCAAAAAGTATCGGCTGGGCGAGCTCATAGGCACCCGGACAGAGGGTGCGGTCCTGGCCGCCACCGCATTCCTCATCGGAAGCGGCTTGCTGCTGCTCGCCGTCGAAGATGTCCGGGTCGATGGCGAGCGCCTGGAGAGCGTGGGCGTGACGCCGACGATCGAGGTCCTGGCAGATGTGGCCTCCGCCGGGTCAGACGACCCTCAACTGAGCCGTGCTGTTGCGCTCCTGTCCGGAACCTAATCCGGGCGTCATGCACATTTGCAGCACGAGAAAATGGGTATTGGAAGCGCGTCTCGGTCCGCGGCGCGCAGGGTCGCTTCAGATCGCCTGAGCGTGTGACGTCAGGACGATCCCGCCTCTTGATGCAGCTCGCCACCCCGCATCAAGCGGTGGGCGATATCGGCTGTCTGCAGCGACGCGCGTTCGGTCGGGAAATGGGCCGCCAGATAGCGAGCGACCGCGACGAGAATGTGCCGGCCCTCGTCCGTGTCGCTCCACGCGCCGAACTGCCGGACTCCCGCCTCGAGCATCTGGTACGCATGGAAGCCTGCATCTTCTCGCAGCACCGCATGCGCGAGCGTGGCAATCAGCGCCTGCGGCGAGTGGCCGAGGGTAAGGTGCCGGGCCACCAGGCGTGCGGCGAGATCGATCTGTCTCTGCCGGTCGAAGGCGTCGAGCAAGGCGGCGCCGATCGTCTCTGGATCCGCAGGCAGATCATCGAGCTGCTCGCCGCCGTCGCCCGGGATGCGCGCCGGTGGCACATTGAGATAGCGAGCAAGGTAGAGCGCCACCGCTCCATACAATACGCCGCGAACAGCCGTGACGTGAGTGTCGATGTTGGCAGTCCCGATGCGCGTTAGCATCTGGTGGACTGCGTTGGCGTAGGTGAAGACGTGATGCGCCGTCTCCCAGTCGGCGTGCTCGTTGACATCGCCGAAGCGCGCCACTCTGAGCGCTGCCGCGTACGCGAGGGATTGGCCAAGGTCAGCAGGAGCGGCACCGGCGCGGATCGCCTCCTTGAGCGCGTCAACGATCCCAGCCGGATCGTCACCGAGCAGCTCTTGTGCAAGTGCAGCCTGGCCCGACCAGTCACGCGAGCCGCGTCCCGCAGCGAACAGGTCCGCGAGTTCGCCGGTAGATGTCTCACACAACGCAACAAGGTCAATGGGCTGGCGCCAGGCAGTCGATTCCTCGGCGCCACGGGCCGCGACCATCTGACCGACGACAGTCGGCAGCAGAGCCGCCGCGTGTTGCCAGCCGACCAGGTCGAGGCACTCGAGCGCCTTGTTGATGAAGTCGAGCGAGTGCCCGGTGTCGGCGAACGCCCGCTCGGTCGCGGCGGCGAATAGGGCATCGGCGACCTCAGTCGGGGAGAAGCCGGTCGCGATCGCCGTGAGTAGGGTGCGCTCGGCCGCCTCGCGATGGCGCACGCTTGTCCAACGGCGCAGCCAGCTTTTGAGTGTGGCCGGATCTGGCCGGCTTCCAAGCGGCGCGCGTTCCCGCCGCGGCGCCTCGTCGTCGCAGTCCGCCGCCACGTGGCGCGCACCGTGGAAGAGGGCGAGATAGGCCTTCTCCTCCGGCAGCACAGGCAGGAGATTGGCGAGTGCCGTAAGGATCGTAAGACCTGTGCCCCAGCCGTCGCGATTCTGCGCCCCAAACAGCGCCACCTGCCGGACGATTTCGGTCTGCGGTACGCCGGCCGCGAGCTGACCATACACGGCCTTGGCAATGACGAGGCCGAGATCGTGGGCGAGCCCGTCCGCAAGCCGCTGATGCCAGTGCGCGGCAAGATCGGGATGCGTGAACGTGGTCTTCACCCAGACGTCACCATTGCGCACCTCGACCGGGCAGACCGGCACGTCGTCCGCCCAGAGGTCGAAGGTGCTGCCGCTTTCGAGATCGAAGCGAGCGTGGTGCCAGTGACAGGTCAAGATGCCGTCCTCGACGCTGCCGCGCTCGAGCGGGAAGCCCATGTGCGGGCACCGATTGTCGAGGGCGAAAACGCGGCCGCGGTCATAGATGACGAGGATCGGACGGTGGCCACCGCGCACAACGAGCCGCCCCTTGAGCTTGAGCTCCTCAAGGCTTCCTGCCAGCGCAAATTCCTCGCTGGGCGCGTCCATGAGCCTACCTCCCATTGTCGCTTTTTGGGCGCTGCAGGTACTCCGCAACATAGGCATCCTCTCGCGCTAGGGCGAGAGGATGCCGTGGCTTAGGGGCTGCGCGAAAGGCACCGCACTGGATCATCAAGCGGTACGGAACTGAGGCACAGCTCGATCGCGCTCGGCAGTTTCAACAAAAGCGTGTCGATGATAAGCAGCACACGTAACCAGGCAGCCGCTGCAGTTTTGAGCGTTATCTCAACGCGCGCTGAAGGTGAGGCCGGCGCGCTCCGTCAGACGCTTGCGCAACGCCGGCCCATCAGCGCGCCCGGCGTCCAGATGCCACCCTCGCCCTCCACGTCGCGCACAAGGCAGAGAGCGCTTTCGGCGATCATCTTGCTGGTCGAGCCGTAGCCCGGATCGCGGTCGCCCGTGATCACGGCAACCCAGATCGCGTCCATCAACTCCTGGCGCGCGACAGCGCGCCGTCGGCGAATACCTGACGGCTGAACGCCTGGAACGCTTTCTCGGTCTCGGGGGAGCGAGAGTTCGGCGTGTCTCGGCAAGCTCTCGCGACGAGTAAGAGCCTGTCGCACACTTTATTTGGCCGCCGTAAACCAGCGATGTCAGGAAATCCTGCTTCTTCGGAAGGAGAGGAGTTCTGTTCAGGGGCGTCCGGCTATCCGCCACGTGATTGGGGGAATACGATGCGAAGGCCCAGAGCATGTGCGAAATGGAGATGAGTCCATCGGCCCAGACGGGTACGACATCCTTGCTGACCCGGTGCGCCTCCGCCGGCTCCCACCGCGACGGATGCTCGGCGCCCCGGCCCGGCGACATCCGCAGGAGATCGGAGCAAAGGAGGAACAGATGGCAACGATCGTAGAGAGCATTGAGATATCCCGTCGCCCCGAAGACGTCTTCCTATACGCGACGGACTCCGACGCCGGTGGTTGGCGTGTAGTCATCCAGGCACACAGCCGCAATGCGATGACAAGAAGATGCATTTTGGACGGATCGCGACTTCGTCACTGGTCGTTGGATGGCAAATCCCTCGCTGGCTTTTGGCGCGTGGATTGAAGACCGGCTCGTTGGATCCAGCCTGGGTACTAGTTGGGGAAGCTTGGGAGTATTCGGACCAATCTCAACACACCCAGACACTTGGAATCGCGGGGCCGCGAGGCTTCTCATTCCTCCAGTGCTTGAGCGGTTGAATGCATCGGGAGCTCGGCACCTAGCCTTCTTCACGTTTGCCGAAAGCACGAAACACATTGCCTTGTATCAGAGGTTTGGCTTCTGGCCGCGATTCCTCACCGCGATCATGACCCGCCCAGTCGATCCCAATGAAACTGTGGGAGAATCGGTTCGCTACTCGGCCATTGCCGACGCAGATCAAGCACATTGGCTCGGTGCGTGCCGAGCTCTAACCACTGAGGTACTCGACGGATTGGATCTCACAACAGAAATACGAACTGCTCACACTCATGGGCACGGCGACAGCATCTTTCTTGCGGCTGGTTCGCGGGTGGAGGCAGTGGCCCTCTGCGAATACGGCCCCAGGAGCCCTGCAGGAGCCGGTTCATGCCTGATTAGGTTCGCAGCAGTTCATCCGGGCTCGGATACTGAAATGCCTCTTAGTCGATTGCTCACTGCCTGCGAAAGGCTGGCAGCAGACCAAGGGCTTAAACAAGTCGTGGCATGTGCAAATGCCAGTCGCCCCAAGGCTTATCGACACCTTCTGGCCATGGGCTTTCGCGCCCAGCGCAATGGCGTAACCATGCATCGCCCGAATGAAGACGCGTACAGTCACGCAGCCGCGTTTGTTCTCGATGATTTGCGATAGTCTATGATACAGGCCGCTATTGGCGTGAGATATCGCTTAATCAGGCCGCCGGCGGAATTCCGCGCGAGTAGGGAAGTGGCTCCGCTGCCCGGGCGGGCTCTGCCAGCCTTTAGCTGCGCATGGCGGCGCGGAAGCCGACGAAGCTCAACGCGCCCGCCACGGCGACGGCAATCCAGCTCACCCAGAGCGGCACATCGACGCCATTCAAGGTGACGGACCACCCCATCACAATACGGATCAACTGCAGAAGTGCGATAAGGGCAAAGATGGCGGCGGCAAGCGTGCAAAAGGTTCTTATGGTCATTGCCTGTCTCCGATGGCATACGAGGACGTGCTCGTCCCGCGCAGCCAAAATGGGGAGGGACCGGCGTGGCGGCCACTCCCCTTAAGCAGGGAAGTGGCTTAACGGAGCCATTCTCGATGTGTCGCACAATCGCCGTTTTGCGACGTCGCGAGTCAGATCATTTCCGCCTTTGGCCCTAAGCTGCCCAACGTAAACGCTCGTTACGCCGTCGGCTATCGGCACCGAACCGGACGTCCGCGAATGCGTTGGGGCCGAGTTCGCCGCACCGCTGCCACATCACGTCCCAGATTAGATGCCGTAATCAGGGACAGATCGGACGGTTCGGCGGATGTACCCGGCCTATGATGGAGAAAGTCCCCGGCGAGTGAGCACGCCGGGGCCTTTTCGCTTAACGCTGATGGCCTAGTCCAATTCCAAGGCTGCCAGCCTTCTGTCTCAACGAGCCCTCGGAGCGCTTCATCAGCTTCGAGAGTGTGGCCACTGGGGTGCGAGCCTTGGAATGTGCCTTGAGCAGCTTGATGTCGTCCTTGGTGTACTCGTTGCGCTTGCTCTTCGTCTTTTTTGCCACTTGATGTTCTCCGGCGTGATCGGCCGCCGGGTTAAAGTGATCATGCGAATGCGTCAAGCACTCACTCCACGCCGGATGCTCCGGTCCTTCACCTTGATCCAATGCTTTTGCCGCCCACTGCTCCACGCTTAATAACCTGAGCGCCCCCATGAGTTTTGCCTTAAAGACGGCGGCTAGCTCTTCCTCATGTGGCAGATGATCTGTTGGATGCTGTTGAATGGTGCCACGATGGGCCGAGCCTTTGCGGGGTCAACATGATCGTGCCCTGCGATGAAGTCTCTCCCGATCGTGTAGGGTGGGTACATAGTGCAGGCGTTCTGCACGCCGAACACAATCGACAAGGATTCGCTGTCCTCTGTTAGCTTGGAGAGATGGCCTTCCAGTGTGTACGCCTCGATCTCGGACATCGGTTGTCACTCCAATTGGAGTCAACGCGCAGCTTAATGTGATCGCGATAAGACGCATCAAAAATCTGAGGTGTAACCGGCCTGCGCGAGTGCCGCTCTCGTGCAGCCAAAGCCAGCCCTCGGCAACCGCGCCGATCTAAACCGGTCTGGTAATTCGGCAGGCGTGCCCTTGAGCTGATACAGGGAGGGACTGTTGATCAGATCGATGTAGATGCGCCCGTCTTGCACCGGCTCGACGGCGTTGGAGATCTCGATCAGCTTGCGCGCTGCGGCATCAGGGTCGGCGAAGGGGCGTTCGGCGGTGCACTTCATGGCGTCGATCGATACGCTGAGTCGGCACCCATTGACCAATCCGGGATGCGGGTCTACATCAAGGCGGGTTGATCGAGACGGTCTCTCGCACCACGAGCGCCATGGGAGCAGAGCCGATAGTGCCAGTGCCCGACGGGGCCAGCGCCGACAGTGCAAGCGTCCTAGCGGCCAGAGAAAGCGAGCATCAACCTCCGCGCCCCACGCGGCGCAAGCGCTTGCGCTCGCGAGTGGGCGCGGTTGGTGTCAAAAGCTCATTATCGGACCAGCACTCTTTCGCCGCGCGCCCACGCAGCATATTTTCGCGCCGTCCGGTCGCGCACTTCTCGCCATTTATCGAAATCGGCTTCGGTGCTTGGACAGGACAGCGTCCATGCCGCCGAGAACGCAGCGCGCGCGCTCTCGAAGGTCAACTCGGTGCTGGCGGTGCATTCGCCGGGACGTGATCCGGGATAGACACCACAGCGACATTGCCACGGGTCGCTCTCGGTCGGATTGCCGGAGCGCAGGCCGATGGTGCCGACGTGGACATCGCCGTAGTAGATCAGCCAGCTCGCTTGTCAGGCGTCACGGAAATGTTGGTTACCCACATTGACGCGACGACGCGGCAATGTGCGAGAAGTGCGATGAAATCAATGAAAAGATCGAGCACTACCGCACCCTTCTCTCCCATGTCACGAGACCTCGCCCTTTGCTCACGTACTGGTGCGAATCTCAAGAAGTTCGCACCAGTGGCGAGTCGCCTATCAACGATCTATTGGATTTTGGCAGCTGGGCCGACGTCCTCGGGGCTAGTCGGAGTTATTCCGCTAAGCCGCCCTGAAGAGCTTGTCGAATCGCGATCTCAACTGGTGAATAATTGCCGTCCACCCGCTCGAGCCGGATGGGTTCCGCGGGATGCAGCGGCGGCTGGGCCATGAACCGCGGCGCCGTCCCTTGGTGGCGCTGGCCGGCGTGCACGAGGAACGGATGGCACAGGTAGACAGTGCCGGCTTCACCCGTCGCCAGCGCCTCGGGCCGCTCGGCTCCCATCCGACCCTGCGCCATTTCCGTTTGTGACATCCCAGTCTCGCCTGCTGGCGCGAGGAAGCGTGCCATGTCGATGTGTGATCCCACCCTTATCCGCGTTGGGGCGTCGCGTGGGCCGACGTCGGAGAACAGGAACAGCATCAACAGAGCGCGGCCGCGCGACCCCACATTCGCGCGCCGCTCATTCGGATCGCCGCCATCGGGGGAAAAGCTTGTATCGATGTGCCAACCGTCGTCTCCGGGCTCATCCGAATGGGGGAAGCGTACGACAAACGTACCCCCGAAGCCCAGCGAGCCCAGGCGCCAGCGGCCCTCGCCGACGATCTGATCGAACGCGGCGTGCAGCACCGGCGTGCGCTCCGCCTTGAGGAACTGCGCGTCCTTGTAGCCGGAAAGCCGGATGGCCGGTTTTGTCCAGGTCGCCTGATTGTGGGGATCGCAGCCCGTATCGCGCCACAGGATGGTGCGGGCCTCGTCGGCAAGCTCGCGCGGAAACGCCCGGTCGATGCGGACGAATCCGTCGCGAATGAATTGCTGTACCTGATCATCGCTGAGTGCGCGCATCGACTCATGTTCATCAGCAGGCATGAATATCCCCGTATCGTTGTAGACCGGTCACCCGTCGCCGCGTGATGCGACGTTGGGTGCGGCTCATTGGTCCAGGAATGTGAGATGGGCGAGCCAGGCAGTTGCCCAGCACGCTCTCGCCTTCCACCCGCTCGAAGCAGGCGCCGCTGTTAACGGCTGAGGAAGAAGACCGAGACGATATCGGATGTGCGGATCATCATGATGTTTTAGCGTAGCACAGATAGGCTTGAAGGATCAACAAATGGCTTGAGGCCAGCGGTGCAAGACTCAACGACAAGAGTCCGCATCTGGCCCTTCGTGTCATTTCGCTGCGCGCAGCAATTGCGTCGCTTTGGGTGTAAAACGGACATCGAACTTGGGTGATGCGACCGGAACCTTAAACTCAATTTGATCTCACCCTCTCATCCCGAAGCTTCTTGTCGGTTGGTGAGACCTGAACGAAGGGCATAGGACGATCATAGCCAAGTGGTCCTTAGCCCTTTGTCTGCCGGAGCCTGCCGGAGCCGAGACGCTCCTGCCGAAGAACGCCTGCGCCAATGCATCGAAGGCAAGCCGAGCGACAGTCGGGCCAAGCGCTACATCGAACAGTACGGTTCACGCTGCTGGGAAACCGATATCTTGCGAGCCGCAGTGATCGCGGCGGCGCTCGACGCCCATATCCGGTCATGGCTCAACGCCGCGATGTGGAATCGGCGGCTCAAGGAGATCGAGACGGCGCGCAAGCTGTTCTAGGCGCCGCTACAGCGAGGCGGTACGCACCAACGCCGACCTCCGGTGCAACAGTGCAACCCCGCAGGCGCAATCGTCGGGCCTACTGGCGCAACAGCCGTGCTTGAGCGCTTGTGACATCGCGTCGGCAGGAATCCTTTGCTACCACTCCTAAGCCCGCCGAAAAAGGCTGACGTACCCCCTTCGCGCAAGCGGTATAAAATCGAGCAGGCCGAGCGTGCCTCGACCCGAAGGTTGGATTTACCGGCGCGGAAAAATCCCCCGGGGGCCCGGGTTGGACCGCCCCCCGCCACAAACGCCCTTCACCGCAAACCCCTTGAGGTGTAGCCTTTCGCCACGCGCGCCAGCCAGACCTGGAGGTCTCGGCACGGGCCGACCCTCATTGCGTGGAAGCGTGGGGATCAATCATGACGATCAAATATCTGGAGTTCACCCAGCGCTTTGCCGTGTTCGACGAGGCGGCATTCCTGAACTACGCCCGAACGCTTGGCGGTGTCGTAGACGAGGACGACCACGAACGGAAGTTGGTTACCGCTGTGATGTTGGTTGCACCCAACGGCCCGCATCCGCACGGCCGAGCTGAGAGTGAACACGGCTATTTTCTGGACGGCGAGGAAGGTTCGCTGGTTAGCCGACGGCCACCTAACTTTTAAAGCTATGGAAACAATGCAGCCCTCAAGGCCGCCAAGCCCAAGCGCTACCCGTGGATCGTCGAGGTGGCGTTCCAGCGCGAAAAGTTGCCCAGGGGCCGGGTGGAGCACGCGCAGGCCGACGATTTTACGTGCCCTCACTGCGGCTCGGTCTACCGCTTGCGTCGCCAATCGTTTACCTATCCAGTAAACGTTGCGAAAACCGTTTTGCCTAAGCTGCTCGTAGGACGTCCCTTGTAATTTCTTCGCCAACGAGAACAAGGGGACGGCGATGACGATCGGATTGCAGATCGTTATATTTCTGTGCTGTGCTTACGCAGGTTGGCAGACTGCGAGTTCCCAATATGGAGAACTTCCCCAATCTCAGCAGCTAACCGAAGAGATCAATTCCCGATCCCAATAGGCCTAACGAGCCGATGAAGAAGCCAAAGGTTCAGGTCGAAAGTCTACCACCACGCATTGTTCAGCGTGCTGATCTCGCACCGTCTACCGGTTATGCGATAACCGTTGATGGGCATTTCAAGACCGAGTTTGACGAGGAGAAAGCCGCAAAGAAGGCGGCGGCCGAGTTATTGGCCAAGTATCCGAAGCTAAAGATTGAGATCTACGACGCATCCTCAAAGTCACGAACCTTGTTGAAATGACGCCGCTTCTGCATCGCAGCATCGGCGATAACCATGTTTTCAGTTTTAATCTATCTTTATCGATCTCCTAAGAATTCGAATCTCATGGTCGTCTCGATTGGGAGGCGACCCCATGCCGTTGATCAAATATTTCAGTTTCGTCGGCAGCGCTCTGGTCCTGTTGCTGGTCGGATTAGGCTGGTGTTTCCCGCAGCCAGCAACGGAACCTCTCGTCAGTGCTACCGATAGGCCAACCATCAGGATAGCATCGGCCGACAAGTTACCTGAGCGGGTGGTTATCGACACGAGTTTGCCGACGATCGTACCTCCACCAAGTGTGTTGAGCTTTGCTGAACGATGGCCCCAGGCAACCGTTGCAGTAGATGTCGCCCCCGTCCCCAGGCCAGCAACTCCTCCGCCAAGTAGCGACCTATCGAAAATACAAGATCCCGCAAAGCGAGAACCTTCGAAAAAGGTTGCTGTTCATCGTGCAGCGCCGAGGGTGAATATTGAAGCCGCGAGGAACGACACGGTGCCGGCGTCACCTGCAGTCACTAGATTGTCTTTGCTAGACGTGCTGAAGGAAGGGTTGGGCCAAACGCAAGCTAGACTGATGGCAGGTCTTGAGCCCTTGACGGCTTATGTCTCGAAGCCCCGACCCGAGATACCGTGATAGCGCCAAATCAGGGCAGTCGTCGTTGAGATCGAAGGTGTGTCCGCAACATTTTTGGAGTGCTGCTGCAGGCAACTCGACTAATCGCACTCTCATTTCTTCGCTGAGGTCTGCCAGCGCACAGACGAACTTGCCCTCCTGTTTGCCGCCGTGCCTTGACGGTTGCAGCCAACCGGTCGGCGTAATCAACGTCTTGTCCGGTGGAGACAACCTCGGCCGTTGGATAACGGCACATCCAGCGATAGGCAAGATTGCCTTCACGGGTTCGGTTGCAACCGGCAAGGCTATTATGGCTGCGGCCGCGCCCACGTTGAAGCGGATCACTCTGGGATTGGGCGGCAACGATGCGGCCATCGTGTTGGATGATTTTGATATCGAGGCCCAGGCAGGCGACTTGTTTTGGGCTGCGTTTGCCAACAACGGTCAAGTATGTGCATGCGCGAAACGAATCTATGTTCCGGACGCAATGATCGACGCCGTGGCGGATAAGTTCTCCGCTTTGGCGCGCTCGATAAAAATCGGTCCGTGGGATATGGATGGCGTAGAGATCGGCCCTTTGCAGAACCGCAAGCAATTCGCGCGGGTCTCGGAACTGGTTAGCGAGGCTGAGACGCACGCTGCGCCGTTCTTCAAAGGTGACGTTCCGGACGGCGGTTTTTTCTATCCGATCACGCTATTCAAGGATTTGCCCGAAGAAAGTCGACTGGTCGCGGAAGAACAGTTCGGCCCTGCGATTGCGCTTCTTCGTTACAGCAATTTGGACACCGCTATTGAGAAGGCGAATGACAGCCTCTTCGGCCTCGGCGCTTCGGTCTGGGGCAAGGATGTCGATGCGGCAACTGGCTTTTCCCACACCACGATCCGCCGAATGTGGGCGGCGTTCGGCTTGCAGCCGCATCGGAGTAAGAAGCCACTAACCCTGCACGTTGCTTAACGTCAGCCCGTTCCTCACAGGGGCTGCTTGCGGGCATTCTTGTCTGTTAGGAGTTAGTGCTTCCGTAACGGCCAAGCGCGACACCAAGCCTTTCATTGAAAGGTTTTGTCATGGTTGTAGAGGAGAAGGTAAAGATCAGGTGCCCGACCTGTACGCGTGTATTCCGGGAGAAGGCCAACCAAGTCCGGGATGGTCTTCAGGTCAACTGCTACAACTGCAATAAGCTCATAACACTATCCAAGGAGACCGAAGACCCTTTCCTTCGGCGAGCATTGAAGACTGCGCGGGAAATGCGAGCCGCAGAGCAGGACCGGGTAACCGCCCAAGTCTACAAAGGCACGGCTTCTGCACCGCCGCGCGAAACGCCTTAACGGCCGCGGCGCGATCAGGCGACCTTCCGCCAGGTCTCTGCGCACGAGAAAAGTCGGTGCGGCCGATACCAGCGCCCGCGAGCATCGCTGCATAGAGCATGTTCACCCGATAGATGCCGCAGCCGGCATCGCTGGAAGAGTCTATCAAACAACGCATAGAGCGCGCCCCGGGAGACGAGAGGCTGTCGGCCACCAAGTGAGGCAAAGCGGGACGCGACCCGCCACACTATAACCTCCAGGCTCTTGTCGATCTCGGCGACGTCGTCGCGAAAGGCCTCTTCAAACAGAGACTGTGAGCGAAGATCGTACCAGAGGCGATGCATCGTCGCATCGTCGCGAACCGTCCCGCCGAACTTCTCCAGAAAGCCCTTCATCAGTTCGTCGCGGCTTTGCGCCGCTGACGTGATCTGGTCGTACCGCGTGACGCACTTCGACTTGTAGTGACGAACACAACAGCAGATCAGGTCGACCTTGTCGCTGAAGTAATAGTGCAGCACCCCGTGCGTAAACTCGGATTGGCTGATCTCCCGAGACCAGAAGTATCTGAGCGCAACCGGTTGGCGAGCGCAAGCGCAAGCCATCGCGCTATAGCGCGGTGGAGAGGCCCACTGGATTGCGTCCTCCTGTTGGCTGGTACTAGCAGGGGTACTTCAAGATGCCAGGAACCCGCATCTTCTCCGGCGCATCCTCCCTATTTTGGTCGCCTTTTGATCGCGAGGTGAATAGTGGATTGCGCGCAGCTAAGGGGTCAGTGATTTCAACAGCGAAGCGGATTGCAGAATGCGATTGAAAAGCGCTGCATTATTTGCCGTTGGTTTCTTGTTTGTCAGTTTTTGGCTGCATGGCTCCGCTCGATGTCAAAGCTCGGTTGCCTGGCCGCTTTCACTTACCCCGCCGTCATCGGTGACCGACCAAGGTTCGCCACCAGCGGCTACGTGTCACTGGGGCGGTCTCAATCTGTCGTGCAGCAACTCGGGGCCGACAGCCAGAGGTTCGCCGCCTCCGCCGCCAATGGCGCCAGAAGTCCCGATGTATCCGCCGCCCGTCATCCTTGCCTCGCCGCCATCGGTGACCGCCAAAGGTTCGCCGCCACCGACGACCAAACACGTTTCTCCGCCTGTGGCGACGGACGGCGTTCCAGCGCGAACAGTGACCGCCAAGGGTTCGCCACCACCGGCCATCAATAACGTTTTGGCGCCGACGGTGACAGACGACGTTCCAGCGCGAACAGCGACCGCTAAGGGTTCGCCGCCACCGGCCATCAAAAACGTTTCTCCGCCAATGGTGACTGACGATGTTCCAGCGCCAACAGCGACCGCCAAACGTTCGGCGCGATCATCGGCAGCCGCCAAGTACTCGGCACGGCCTGCCAATGACAAAGACGCGCCGGCACCAGCCGTCGACAACATTTTGCCCACGCCGCGCATTGGCAAGCTGTCTCCGTCACAGGAGCCCGGTCCCGATGGCTTTACCGTAGGTATCGACGACGGCGAGGAGACAGGCCGGCCGCTGCCCATTAGGCCTCGCCCAAAACAGTCCAAGGTCAGGCAAAAGCCGGATATTGCCGAGGGACCATCGGCGATACAGTGGCTGGGCGATCAAGCAGAAATTGAGAAACTGAAGCCCAATCTCACGATCTGTCGAGGCTGCTAAAGGGTAAGGTGGTGGTGCAGAGCACGCCATCTGGCAAGTGCTCCCTGGCGCGATCTACCGGAAACCTATGGTCCCCGCACTACTTGCTATAATCGCTTCGTTCGTTGGCGGCAGGCTGGCGTATGGGATCGGATCATGGATGCTGACCGCCGGTCATGACGCGGCGGTACGGATGATCGATACCTCCGTCGTGCGCGTGCACCAGCCGGGAGCCTGCATCGCGGACAACGATCACCAAGATATGGGCCGCTCGCGAGGGGGCCTGACGAGCCTCTACATGTGTACTGTTGAGGAGGTCATCTTAGATTGTAAATCTTGTCCTGCGAACTCGAAGGGTTTCGCCGAATGAGTGAAAAAGATGTCGGAAGATGTGCGCTGATATCGCACCAGGGCGCTGTACCGGCACGCGGTGGCGTTCGGTTCAGCTAAAAAATGGTTGCTTAATAGTCCGTTGTTCGCCCGATTGTTCACGTTGAGATAGTTTACGCCCGAAAGGGACTTCTCAGCAGCTCAAGCTGCTGCATCTGTTTTGGTCGGGATTAGATGTTGAATGCCGGAAAGACGCCGGGAGAACCCGGAGTACCGCGGCAAGTGGCGGCTTAGCGGAGTTTGTCTACCTCCTTTGTAATATACCGAGCGATTACGCCTACTCGTATTTTCGTCTCCTGATGTCGTAGGGGCGCCCGTCGAGAGAAAAACAAACGACGCGCGAGCACCATATCTTCGGAACCATTCGCATCCGGGCTCTTTAGGAAGGCGGCGTCGTCTGTCGGAGATCTCCCGATTTTTCGCGCTGAATCGGTCAATTCGGGGTACGTCGATCGTGCGTGATAGTTCGCTGCGTTCGCTTCTATCGCGAATCTCTCGCTCGCCTTTCTTTGCGTTGGAAGCTGCCTGTCTGTTGAAATCCCAAACGCGAGAGGTCTCGCTGAACGAACTACGAGTACCGCCGCTGAAGATTCGCCGTTGTTGGGGTTTCCGGCGGTCAAGCAAAGCCGGAAACGGAAATCGCGAGATATGCGAAGAGATCGCGGTCCCGCGTACCCGCGCCGCATCGGCTGCCCCAAAATTACCTTTAGAAAGCCCCGCGCCACTTCGCAGCGCCGATCGGCCGATCGTGATAGGCTTCAGGCCGGGAGATCAAGCGGGAGAACGGCCATGCCAAAGGCTTACCTAATCGCTGAGCACATCGTCACCGAGCCCGCTGTGTTTGAGGAGTACCGGGTCAAGGTTGGACCGATGATCGGAAAATATGGCGGGCGGTATCTGACCAAGGGCGATGAGCATCGATTTCCCGAAGGTGGTCATTGGGAGCCCGAGCGCGTCGTGATCATTGAATTTCCTGATCGGCAATCACTCTACGATTGGTACAACTCACCTGAGTATCAGCCGCTCATTAAGTTGCGGAAAGAAAGCACCAGCGATCTGGATATGTTGATCACGCTTGAGGGGGTCTAGCGCGCGGGGCGTCGAAGGCGACAATGGAGCTTGCGCGGAACGGCGCAAGGGCAGGTTGCGGCGCCGACAATTCCTGGCAATACATCCGATCGATCTTGCGCTGCATCGGCGCATAACAGGCGCATGCGACGCGCTCGAGCCGCGCCCGGTCGATCTCTACAAAGCCGCGCCGGTCGGACGGAATGGCGCCCGCCGCGCGAAGCTTGCTCATCGTCAGCGTCACCGTCGTTCGCCGCACCCCGAGCAATTGGGCAAGCGCCTCCTGCGTCAGCGGAAGCACGTCGTCGGGAACGCGGTCGTGGAGCTGTAGGAGCCACCGCGCCATGCGGCGATCCACCCGATGCAGCGCATTGCAGGCGGCCACGTGCTGGAGCTGTAACAACAGCGCGCGGGCGTGCACCTGCACGACATTCCTGATGGCTTCGCTTTGCGCATAGGCAGCCCGGAATTTCGCGACGGAAATCAGTGATGCCGTGCCGGCCACGCGAGCAATCGCAGTCACGGAGGAAAGCGATGGGCCGAGCACGGAGAGCGAAGCCAAAGCGCCTTCCCGTCCCATCAACGTGGTTGCGACGGTTTGCCCGTCGGGCATATCGAGCATGAAGGCGATCGCGCCGCTGTGGGGAAAATAAACCTGGTCGAGTTGATCGCCCGACCGCACCAAGACGGCGTCGGATTGGAACGAGACTGTTTGGAAGTGAGGCGCGAGCAAGCCCAAATCCGCCGGCGGCAACGCCGCCAGAAGTCGATTCCCAGAGCTGGTCGAGATCTTTTCCATGAATCTCATTTCGACTTAAACCAACGCGCGGCCATAGTCCAAGTCTCTCGTGAGGCAGATTTTGTCCTTCTCGCAGCACCATTAGGAGAAGCAATTGCAAAATGCGTATGGGTAACACTGTACGGCATTGAAGAGTGAGTTCCTATTCCCGGTACGGGGCATATGAACTGCACTTAAAAGCCGTCGTCATGTCGAGTGTCCGCAGCAGACCGGGGATCAGCCCTCGCTTAACTCTACGCCGTTTTCGACCACATTCTCCGTCGGCTCAGACCCGGAATGTTCCTACTTACAGTGGAGGAGCGTTATTTATTCCGCCACATCTCCTAACATATGACATCAGGCTCAGAATTTATCAGGCGTAGGCTTGGTCGCATCACAGCACGGACCTTGGCTTTTATCTGTGATGAGAACGCCGGTTGCGCTCCCGCCTTCCTCTCATGAAGGAGCAGCGCCGTGCAAAAGCGACGCCGTATCAAACAAGCACAATCCCTCGAAGTGCGCCTTGCTGACGAAGCGGAGCGACTTCGCAAGGAAGCCAAATCGCTCCCGCCCGGCCTTCGCAGAGAGGCGCTGTTGCGGAAAGTTCGGCAGGCCGAAACTGGCTCGCACATCAGCGAGTGGTTGCGCTCTCCGGTACCACAGCCTCTCAAGTGAGAGCACACGCCTAGGAATGAATTCGCCCGCCTTTTCCATAGAACGCGGGAATGCCCAGTGTCATGTTACTATTTTGATTTGCGAGATGATGATGACTTCGCCCCCGATGACGAGGGGCTAGAGCTGCCGAATATCCAAGCCGTGCAGGAAGAGGCCGCGAAGGCACTGACAGACGCAGCCCGAGACGCGCTCCTTAGGCCAATCAATCCAACTCGGATCGCGGTAGAGGCTCGCGACGACAGCGGTCCAGTGATGCAAATTCGGTTCACAATCGAAGTCGAAATCAACAGAAAGAACTAACGCGCCTCACGGAGGACTGCTGCGCATGGATGTACTGAGACGATCACTAGAGCAGTTGGTTGCATCAATTTGCGAAGTCTGTGAGACCGAGATGAGTTGGTCGCGGTCGGCTCTCATCGCCGCAGAACAAGTCGTCGCCCATGTATTCACCTGCCCCGCTGCGGCACCATCGGCGAGACCAAAACGCCCGCGACAACTCCGAGGAGAACAACTCGGAGGAGTAAGTGACGTTAATGGGACCGGTGTATGGACGTGCGCCGCTCTATAACCGTCAGGGCATGGCATTGGTTCGGCACTGAAAGCTGACACCGGAGGCGCGCACCCGGCCGGATTCCAACTGCACACAGAAGGTTAGGAGTGGTACCATAAAGACCATTGCCGGTATTGGAGAAGCCAACGATGCCTCCTCTTGATACTGCGGTGATCGTTCTGGCCGGCATTGCTTTTCTTGGAGCCTTCGTAAATGGCGCGCTCGGCTATGGGTTTTCTTCGCTCACCGTGCCGGTGGCTCTCGTTTTCTACGCAAACCGCATCCTGAATCCCGCCGTCGTTCTGGTCGAGGTTGCCACCAACTTCTACGTTCTCTTTATCAATCTGAGCGGCGTTGCAACTGTATGGAAGAGGGTGTTTCCAATCATCGTCGGGCTCCTGCCCGGCATCGGAATCGGAGCCTTGGTTCTCGCGTCGGTTCAGCCAGGCTGGATCAAACTCGCGACCTACGCACTCATTCTGCCGCTCATCCTCGTTCAGGCAGCCGGTTGGCGGAGACCAATTCGGCAGACATGGTGGGTCGGTCTTCCCTTTGGGACTGCACTGGGCATCCTGTATTCAGTCACCACCATCTCGGGACCGCCGCTGGCGATGCTGTTCAGCCATGTCGTCGTTGAACACCTAAGCTGCTCGGTTTCGCTCAGCCCTTTTCAAAAGGCGACTATCATCGGACCATAGTCCCCAGCCGTTGAGCTTCCTAAGATACCGATAACCGGGGGCGACTGCTGTGCCCGCGCATCCATCTGCGACAATGTGGCGGCACTCGATACTACAAGCCTAATGAACTCCCGCCGCCGCACGTATCCCTCTTCTAAGGACCACGCTAAGGAATAGCGAGATTAGCACCTTGCGGCGAGAATAAAAAACCCTGGCCAAGTGCATTCTCACCTGGCCAATTGCATGGCGGCATGTGTGAACGCGGGAAGTTCGCCTTTGGTAATAAGCGCCGGTCCGGCTTTTTCATCTTGATTTGAATGTTCTGAAAGGAAACGCGGCTTTTGGGCAGCCCGCGGCCGAGGCGAGGATCTAGCTCTCCACAAGCTTGATGGTTGAGACCGGCTACCTTCCGTCATGGCCTTTGATCGAAATCCGAAGCCCGTGCAATTCATCCAGCCAAACGTTCTCCACCGTGCCTGCCTTTCCATCGGTAAGGACGACGGCTTTGCCGATCAATTCAGATTGCGCCTCACCGTACGCGTTCAAGATTGTTAACTCATGGCGTTTCACCGATGGCATTGCTCGTCCATCTTCGGCCGACCCATCCGCGGCTCAATGGCGAGATCTCTTCCAATGCTCCGCACCGGGAACGATTGACGGTGAACGCTCCAGTTCGCGGAGTCGGTCGATTTGCGTTTTGAGGCGCGCTGGCAATTTCGGCTCTGGTTTCAGCGTCGCGCGTAGTCTCTCGCCGATCTCTCGAACGATGGCCCGGCTGTGTGCGTAGTCGATGTCGAGGTGGTTGCGCATCACGGAGCCTTCGGTTCGGTAGCGCCACCAGCGCTCCCCAGCAACCGATCGGAGCAGGCTGGCCATTTTTCAAAGCAACCGGAGACCGCCGCTTTTGGCTATCTGCGCGAGCGCTTGTATTCAGAACAGCGGATCGCCACAGCGACCTTTGGCTATCCCGCGACATGCGCCGTGTTAGTACCGGCGAGCGGCGGTCTCATGCTTTTCTAAAGCCTCTTAGACGCTTTCGTTCCGATACCTGATCGCGACGCGCGATGTTCCATGCGGGCCAGGAACTCGGGGTGCGCCATCGACACTGAGGCAACCGGCCCAATCGACAGACGAACAGCACTCGGAACCATTTCTGAAGGTGCCTGGTTTAGTTAATGGGGTGATGAAGGGAGGGATCATCGCCATGAGGACCAAATATCTCGCTGCGATTGCGATAGCTGTTCTTGCCGCTTGTACTGGGCTGGCCATGAAATCTCTCGGCTCGCTACCGCTCGAAAAGCAGTCCACGCCGACTGTCACGCAAGTTGCGGACCGATTAGCTGTGTCCGTGGATCCGTTTTTGATGCGGTCCGGTGTCTAACAGCCGGCGTAACTCGAAAATGCATTGGCTGCTCGGATCATGGCGGAGCGCGGCTGACATCCGCGAGCAAAATCGAATTGTCGATCAGACCCTAGGTGCACCGTCTACGGCGCGGTCGGCTACGAGTTGCGCCGTTGGCTAATGCCGCGCGCATTAGGGATGCGTATTCGCGTCATCCGAGCAGCCGCCCTGCGTTCCGCCGATCGGATGCAGGCGCGATACAGCCAAGGCCGGACATAGCTGCCTTCCCACATACCGCGCACGGCACGCTCGGTCCCACGTTGTGCCGCTTCGTACTTGCCTTTGGAGTATTGCAGCCAATCCAGCGCGTAGCCATTGCGGACCAGCCATTCGCCGAAATCGACACCGTCCGCCGCGCAGGTCGGTGCCGTGCGACCGTATCGATCGTCGGTCACAGGCACGCAGGTCAGTGAGCGGCTGGTGGACTGCAATCCAAACGATGAGACAGAGCTGCCGCGACCACCAAAAGGCTTCAGAACGCAATTCGATAAGAAGGGCTGGCGCCACTGACATAGGCCGTAATTCTACGGGGCGCAGGTTGTTGTAACCTTTCCTTGCTATTTCATCATGATCGAATTTGCGCAGGGAGTCGAAATGAGCGTCAAAGCCGTTATGGCGAAAGTCCTACAAGCCGAGCTATTGGCGCGCAGCGTAAATTCGCTAGCGCCGTCCGACTACGAACAGATTGTCGAGCGGCTGGTAGAGCAAATCAGCGAATTAGAACTGAAGCTGGCCGCGCGAGAGATGACGAACAAGAACGACGAGCCTTGAAGGGCTGGTAACGACTATTCGACGACCCGACGCTGCCGCGCCAGAATGGCAGGCCGAGATTGAAGCGCTGGTGGAGTGCAATCGCTTCCCGCTAGGAGCTTCCGGTTCCGCGAACCTAACGACGAGGAAAGGAAGACGCGGTAACCCGCTGATTTGCTGGCGGGCCCGGCAGCGCGACGTTTCGGTTCTGGTTGAATATCTACGTCAAAATATCGCCGGCCGTTCTGCACGCGTTGACCGAACGCTCGATCCCGATGGAAAGGCGCTGGATTCGTTGCTGGCCGTTCTTGCAGAGGACGGCGAAAGCCCGCCAGCGGGCTCGCCCGGCTTTCCTGAAGGCGTTGTGGCCTCCAACCGGAACGCGTGGCGAAATCGGTTCTACGCCGACACGTTGGCCAAAGAACCGAAGATCGGAGATGCAACGCTTCGACAGCGGTATTCGCGAGCCATTACCGAGCTAACCGAGAAGAAGAGAATCGCTACGGTCACGCTCAGGGCGGCAGAAGTGCGGCTGCCCTCGCAAGTTCGTTGCTGGGTGCAGGTTCGTTGGACCGCGCGAAGAGAACACGGGAGGTCGCGGCAATTTCCGCTTCGTCCCTTCCGTCTTGTCCGATCAGGATTAATCCAGCGCCGCCATTCGCGACGTTCAGAATAGTCGGTTCGCCGCCCCACGTCTTGATTGGCTTCATTCCGATGATGAGAAATTCACCAATAGGCTGGTCAAGATATTGAATTCGCAACTGCGGACCGACCTCCGCGCCAGCGAGTTCAAAGCCGAGCTGCCTAGCGCGCGCGTAAATAGCAGCCAAAGTCACGGTATCCGTCTTGAACCCAAGCTCGGCCGCCGATACAGCGACAAGCTTCACTTCGGTTGTCTTAGAAGTGACGGTGAAGGTCGGTCGAGCGAGAATTTCGGCAGCCGCTCCACCGACACCACACCCCATGGCATCCAGCGCGTTACGCAGCGCAATAGAATTGGCAAAGGTACCAGCCCTAATTGTCTTCCACGTCGGGACATCGCGCTCGGACTTGATGAGCTGTTGGGGCACATCGGATGGACGTACCTTGTGGGACTTCATCTGGTTCTGCAAGACATCGCGGGCTGCGCATTGAGCCTGCGCGCTTTGTGCGAAAAGAACGATGCAGGCCGAGTACACCATTGAAACGATGAAGCGACGGCAGTTACACCCTGCACGACGCTGATTGTCCCTGCCGCAACCGGCTCGACTTATCAGAATAAACATGTCGAAAATCGATTTGTTGGTACGCTAGACGCAAAATGCCCGCCTCCGAGTCAATGGGAAGAAAGGAGGGTAATGCATCAACGAGACATCGCCCGGCCGACTTTGAAATGCGTCCGGAGGCGGGGCACTAATGGCTGAAGTATTCCAATTTCCAAATGGCAGGGCGGCAGTCCGTAAGCGTGATCGCCCCTGCAGCATCATACCTACGAGGAATGACGTAGCTGAAAGGTAGCACCATCGTTCCGCTAGTTCAATCTGATCGAAGTATCGCACGGCGTCGCAAGGCGGTGTGTGAACTACACCACAAGCGTTTTGCTCGCTGTCACAACTGGCCCGGCCAGTTGCATCGCTGCGCGTTCAGCACAACACATTGCATCGACCTCGTGCTTTGTTGGCCACCAATCCCAGACATTGCCGATCATGTCGTAGACGCCATAACCGTTGGGCGGGAACGGCCGTCAACCGGTGAAGTGCGCTCGCTGTCCTGGTCGAGATTCTCGGTTGGAAAATTGCCCTGCCAGGTGGGCCATGTGTTTGCCATCAGGCGTGAGCGCATTGCCCCAGGCGAATTCCTCGCCGTCGAGGCCGCCGCGGTCTGCGCTGTGGTGACGTAGCCGGTCGCCTTGACGAATTGCTTTGAACAGCCGGTTGGTTACCGGCATGCGATCGATCCAGAAGCCATCGACGGAGACGCGATGCACCGGCGCTTCTTCCGGGTAGTGATCGTTCGATCCCATCCGGAAAGTGCCGCCTTTGACCCAAACTCAACGTGAGCAAATCTCATCCGCTATGTGTTGCTAAGCCAGTTCCACGATCGGCGGGAAGCCGGTGAGATAAGCCGGCTCCTGCTTGACGTCGATAACATGGACGAGTTGCTGGGTCGCAATCAGCCGCCCCAACGGGTCGATCGGCGGCGGGCAGATGATCGGATTGCGCAAAAAGGTCGCCGCGAAAGCCGACGGCAGGTTGAACATTGAGGCGCAGCGGAAGCCGCCGGCTTCGTAGAGAAGCAACAGGCCAAATTGGGCATCACAGATCCTGCTCGCACTCGACAGGATTGTCTGGAACACGGGATCGAGTTCACCGGGCGAGCGGCTGATGACCTGCAACACCTCGGAGGTTGCGGTCTGGTGCCGCAGCGATTCGTGCAAGTCGGCAGTCTTCGCCTGTACCTCGTCGAACAGGCGGGCGTTCTCGATGGCGATCATCGCCTGGTCGGCAAAGGTCTGCACCAGATCGATCTGACTTTGGGGGAACGGGCCGGGCTCGGGTCGCGTCAGCACCAGCACGCCCTCGACCTGGTTGTCTCTGAGCATTGGCACACCAAGCGTCCCGCGAATTCTGTTCAAGGAACTCGCGGGCATTTGCATTTCAGGGTCGGCAAGAACATCGGTTATAACTTCGACTTTCCCCGACGCGATGACGCGCGAGGTGGCCGAACCGCGGCCCGTTTTTGGCGGGTTTGCTGCCCAATATTGCAGGAATTCGGGAGTGGTGCTGGACGCTGCTCTCAGCGGAAACACGTCGCCTTCGCGAAGGAAGATCGAACCCCGATTGGCGCCGCACAATTTAACCGCGGACGTTATCAGTGTTTCGAGAACGCTTTGGAGGTCGAAGGTCGAACGGCTGATGACCTTGAGCACGTCCGCGGTGGCGGCCTGCTGTGCAATTGCCTCGTCGAGCCTACACTGGAGATCAGCAATGACCTGCTGGGGATCGTTGGCATCCGTCACAAGGAAATTTCCGAATTATCAGACGAGACGCTGGGCGCCGCCTCGATTTGGCTTTTGGTACATAAGAGCGTGCAGGCCAATCCTCAGCTAGGGGGTAGTCTGATTTAGACCGGCAGAAATGTCTGAGAAGGTTCATCAGCGCCAGTAGGGGACGGCTGGGCTACGTCCCGTGCGCCGCTGACAGCCGAAGCGGCAACACTTACGCCCCTGCTCGGCTCGGGCCAACGATTGACACGCCATCGGTCACGTCGATGGTCATCGGAAGATCGACAACGACAGCCTGAGCCGCAGGCAGCGCCAAGCTGCCCGGACGTGCGGGGAAGCTATTGGCCCTGGATAGTGCGAGTGATTGCAATGCCGTGACCAGAGCCGAATTGCCAAATCCGATCGGCAGCGAGCCGGCAGGTACGCTGGCGTAGGCTGTTCTCGCATCGAGGTAAATGTTGGGCGTCTTGGATGCGCCTTTCGAGGAGCCATCGTCGTCATCATCATCCTTGGCAAGGGCAACGCCCGTGAAGCAGATGCAGAGGGCACCAGCAAGCGTTGCTTTCAGGCAGCTGAAGAGATGGCGCATACTGTCCTAACTAGAACACGCACTCTTCCGAATTAGGACATAGGATCGGCCAATCGATTGGTGAATTTCTAATCCTCGTGCCCGCCTTGGGGCGCAATAGGGAAGTTGGGCTCCAGCCAAGCCCCGGCTGGGGCCCTTTCGTTTGTGCATTAATGACGGGCTGGTCCGCCGCGTTCGACATCCGATTGTGCTTCCAAACAGTCGCGCTCGTCACCTTGCGTGACGCGGGCCACTTCATCTGCTGCCACCCGTTCGGCAGATTGGGGATACCATGGAAGTCCGGTTCCCGCGTGATCGAGCGGTTCCCCCGGCCAAATGAAATCAAGATTTGTCCTAAATCGTGCCGGTGATTGTCGCTTCGATAGTTAGTGCCGGGTCGACAAGAACATTAAGAGGAGGCATTAAGAGCTGGCCCCGGTTGTTTGGACAGCGCCCCGCGAAAATTAAGTGGATTCCTGCCGGGTTATGCTGAAGGCGGGGCTTTACGATTTTGCTGTGGCGTCGGGAGGGCGTAAGCCCGACCAGAGCCGCAGCAAAATCGTTGGCGACGATCATGCGGCCGTCACCATCGTTTGCGCGCCGAAGTAAGCCTCGTCGGGCGTGCGTTCGTCAAGGCTCGAGTGAGGACGTCCTCGGTTGTAGAACGCCAGATATTTGGAAATCGATGCTCGCGCCTCGAGCACGCTGTCGTAAGCACGCAGATAGACTTCCTCGTATTTGACAGTGCGCCACAGCCGCTCGACGAACACGTTGTCGCGCCAGGCACCCTTGCCGTCCATGCTGATGGCGATGTTCGCGTCCAGCAGCACGCCGGTGAAGTCGAGGCTGGTGAACTGGCTACCCTGATCCGTGTTGAAGATCTCGGGCCTGCCGTGCTTCGCCAACGCCTCCTGGAGCGCTTCGACGCAGAATATCGTCTCCATCGTGATCGATACGCGATGGACCAACACCCGTCGGCTGAACACATCGACGACCGCCGCGAGGTAGACGAATCCACGTCGCATCGGAATGTAGCTGATGTCCATTGCCCAGACCTGGTTCGGCCGCTCGATCTTCAATCCGCGCAATAGGTACGGGTAGATCTTGTGGCCCGGTGCGGGCTTGCTCGTGTTCGGACGGCGATAGATCGCCTCGATCCCCATGCGCTTCATCAGCGTCGCGACGTGGCGGCGGCCAATCTGCATGCCCTCACGCTGCAACAGCGATCGCAGCATGCGCGCCCCTGCGAAGGGATAATCGAGGTGCAGCTCATCGAGCCGGCGCATCAAGACAAGGTCCTCGGCCGAAACCGGCCGAGGTTCATAGTAAACCGTACTGCGGGCAAGGTTCAGGACCTTCGCCTGGCGCACGACAGACAGATCATGGTCGCGGTCGATCATCGCTTTGCGCTCAGCAGGCCCGCCTTGGTGAGCGCGCCGGACAAAAAATCGTTCTCCAACGCAAGCTCGCCGATCTTGGCATGTAACGCCTTCAAATCGACCGGCGCCTCGGCCGGTCCGTTGTCCTGCCCAAACACTCCGGCGGCGCCTTCCAGGAGTTGGGTCTTCCAGGTCGTGATCTGGTTCGGATGGACATCAAACAATTGCGCCAGCTCGGCCAACGTCTTCTCCCCCTTCACGGCCGCCAAAGCCACCTTTGCCTTGAATGCCGGAGAATGCGTCCGGCGACTCCTCTTCGTCATCTTCGCTCCTGATTCGCGGCAAGAAGCCTCGCCGCTCTCAGGCAGAAAATCCACTCAAGCTACTGTCCGAATTTGCGGAGCCAGCTCTTTACCCAATGCCGACGAAAGACCGTTTTACTTCGAACGATCCTTTGACTCTCTTTCTCTCCGAGCATGCCGATGGACCCGAGGAGCAGGGAATCGGGAAAGCTTTGGACAGTGCGAGTATCTCGTCGCGAATCCTCAAGGCGAGTATTTTGGCTGCAACGGCGACAGCGATCGGTATCGCGATTCTATCAGTGGAAAATCCAGCGACGCTCTTTGCGGGCGTCACGGCTTCGCGGATCGACAATTCGGCGCTTCAGCCTGGCACCGATCAGTCGACGCCAACAGTTCAATCAACCGCAATGCAATCAACCGCCGATGCTCAGGCTTTGCCGCCGACGGCAAGGGACGCGCCGTCGGTTAATCCCGAGTCAGCGCCGCCATCAGACAACAAGACCGCCGCAAGGAACGAGCCGACCCGCGACGAATTTGCTGCCGCTTCTGAACCCGCCGCTCAGAGTCAGACGGAAAACACTGAGCTACCAACTGAAGCCCTGTTCAAGCAATTCCAGGCTTGGAGGGCCGAGGAAGATAGACGGGCACAGGTCGCGCTCGTGCAGCTCCCACAAGATGCCCGACCAGAGGTCGGGCCCACGCAAAAGCACCGAAGGGTCCGGCCCGTGCAAAATGCGAGGGCAAAGATCCGGCACGCGCAGAAGCCCCGAGCAAAGGTCCAGCGGGAGCAAGATGGAGAGGTACCCGCCCGGCCCGTACGAGATGCACGAGCACAGGACCAGTCTGTGCAGAGTGCCCAGGCACCATCGTTCCTGCAAATCTTCGACCCGTTTAGAGCAAGCCCGCCCCAGCGTGCTCCTTGAACAGCCCGGCGTCCCGCACATAGCCGCGTAGGTTACCGACTGGCTTGTGTCGGCTCACGTTTCTTGGCGCTGGCCTAGTTTAACCCTAGTGGCCTAAGTTGAATTTGACAGTGGCCTGATTTGAACTACTACGGGCCATGGAATTGAACTCGACCCTGACCTGTCCAGCCTGCGGCCACCAAGCCACCGAGACCATGCCAACCGACGCCTGCCAGTTCTTCTATGACTGCAAGGGCTGCGGCACCCGGTTTAACCCCAAGGCTGGCGATTGTTGCGTGTTTTGCACTTATGGCTCTGTCCCGTGCCCGCCGGTTCAAGAACAAGGCAAAGCAAAATGCTGCGAATAAGGCCGCCGGTGGTACTGTCCTAACTTGGACACGCGCTTTGCCAAATTAGAACATTTTTCGGGATAATGTGGCAATCGAGTCGTGACCGCTTTCTGGAGTGGGTGACTCAGGAGGGCCTCAGCGGGTCAGCCCCGGGCTGGGGCCTTTTCGTGCGCCATCCAATAACAACGCCGAGCGGCGTTTCAGACCTCAAATCGTAGCCGCATTGCCCGCAGCGGAAAGTGATAACAACATGCGATCCATTTTGATTATCGCGATGGTGATTGTATGGATTGCTCAGGCGGGAGCTATCGACCGAAACAAGTGGATTGAGCAGACTGCAAGAGCGAGCAAAGCTTGCCTTGCCAAATTTCGGCAGAAGTTCGGTGAAGCAAAAGGTCGCAATTACGCTGACTGTGTGACGGATCAAAATAACAGAGCAGTGGACACCTGTACTGGCAACAGCGAGTTTGCAAATTGTGTTTTAGAGCGAACATTGAGGGTATTGGAAGTGTGCGACCTGTCGGGATGCTAAGGTAGTCGTTGCGGGTTCATCGCGTATCCTAGCAGCCCAATCAGGCACGCGGCGAATTAAAGCCGAGCACAGGCCTTTTCCGCTGCAGTGGTAGTCGGAGCAATAGACCAGGATGGCACGCACGCCCATCTGGCGCATGCCCGCCTGAGGCCGGTGAACGCCGCACTCGACCTAGATCAATCCCTTCTAGGTAACGCGCAGGCTGCGGACGTAATAACCTTGTCTCTGGACGGCTGACTTGATCTCGTCGCTGACTTTGCAAACCCTCTTCTGCTCTTGCGCCACTTATGCCTGGAGCTAAGCGCTGGTATCGCTGAGCCCGTGCTTAGGACGAGCAAGTCGCGTTTATCATTGCGATAGACATCAAACATATTTCGCCTCGCTGATCGTACTGAAATAAACGCCGAATATATTTTGGTCTCGACCGAGTAGCTTAATGTCTCCGATGCCTACGCGGGTTGTAAATGTGCAACGCCCGCCAATTTATGCTTCACCGTGTTCCGGTTGGGAACGGACTGATGCAAGCCCAGCGCATTAGCGTCATCTCGGTCCCGGCTGATGCGTTGCGGATTACTGGCGCTGGATAGTCAGGGAAGACGCGGGGCATCGACGACAGGTTGCCGACGTAGCGATTGACTACGCGGAAGAGCGGAGGAGGGCGGAAAGGAAGTCGCCGAGGAATTGGTGAAGCAACTTGACGCACTTTGATACCGGGACCGACTGATTTGCGATATTCCGGCGTGGTCAGCCTCCTCCATCAAAGCAACTTTGAAAGGGATAGACATCAAGCGTGAACTCCCAGGCGAAAATTTCCGTGGTTTCCCTTCGCATCAATGGAGTACAGTTTTTCTCGGCCTTGGGGGGCGTGGGGATGGCGCACTACCGAGCTTACCTTTTGGATCAGCACCACCACGTTATAAGCGTGGCCAATTTGCAGTGCGCCAACGAGCAGGAAGCACGAGAACGTGCTGAGCAGCTAGTTGATGTCAACGATGTCGAGCTATGGCAACTCGATCGCCGTATTGCGGTGTTTGAGGCCGTCACAAGCCGAACCTCGCAGGCCACCCGACAGGGAAGACCTCAGCAGGCGCAGGGCCCTACGGACAAATGAAGCGGAAGTAGTCCAATTCAAGCTGGACGAAATGCTGCCGCAGATCATCGCAAATTGCGAGAGGGTCCGGTCAATCGCAGCGCGTTCTTGAACGAGGGGGCCTCTCGGGCGGAGGACGCCTCGAAGTCCGTTGAGCCAGGGGCACTTGAGTTCACGATTAGAAGGTACGTGAAGTGAAGTGTTATCGGTGATCTTGACCCGTCTAAGACGATGCGGAGGCTCTTCGGATGATAGCCAAGACCAATCACCGTCCCGGTCTTACCACCCAAACGCGGCCCCACTGAGGGCTTTACCTCTATGCGAGAACCAATCGCAAATTCACTTTTAATCGAGGAGAGTCCATTCATCATCGCTGGTGCCATTGGTCGAAGAAGCCAATCTATACGGTATACCCGCGCGAGTCTCACACCCAAAATGATCCCCGCTCTTCGACGGGCTCATTGAGCCATATCAGAGCCTCTCGTGGTTCTAGAAATAACACGCGCTCTTCCGTGAGCGATGATGGTCCACCGCTGGAAAGATATAGGATGAAGCCCTTGCGATTGTCATGCAGCAGCGCTTCTCTGGCGTGGCTCTCTGAGAGAGATTGGGTATCGATGGACGGAATAGTTCGAGAGGAAATAAGCTGCACTTGAAGGGCTCGTCTTACTGTGAACGAACGAGACGTTTCTCTGGGTTCGCCTTGCCCTTTGTCTTTGCGGTGACGAAATGAATGCCGACTTGAGAGCCATCGACCCAAATCAGCTCGCACCGTCGAAATGCCAGACCAGTGGAGGACAGAACGAGGAAGAATTCCTGCGCTTTCAGGGGGTCGGTCGAGCCATCGACCTCAAGTTTGGCGCCGCTTGCAGAGGCGTCGAGGAGAATACAGCTCCGTCGCCACGTTCCATCGACACCCATGATGCTGACAGCATGCTTGTGATCAAACCGAACACGCTGTGCCTTTCGATCGTTTCCCATCATCTGCAATCCAAAATTCCAAATCTTCTCTTCTAAAATAGATGCGCTGCCTCCCTGCGCGCGGTTTCAATGCGCATATCGATCGTGGCAGATTGCGCCAGTAACGTCGCTCTGGTCGCTTCATCCAAATTGGTCTGTCCGATGATCAGGCGGATGCAATTATTCGCGAGTTCAAGAAGAAAGACGGCCTGACGGGCGTCATCCGTCGTTTGGACGTCCAGAGCTTGAACTTGTGACAACAGAGCGGCGACGTTCGCCAAAATGTCAGGCAGTCTCTGGCACGAGGGACTTGTCTCAGATTTCCCCCTGTAAAGCCGCTGAAATCTAAGGACCGTAGACATTGTCGCAAATCTCTTTTTGCGGGTCGGCCTTAATGGCGTTGCTGTCGTCGATAGTGATCAAAAAAGCGATGATGAAAAATGCAGCTACACGCTAGGACAACGGACAGGCCCACTCGGACTAGCCTTACCATGACAACCATGGCCACGCCGACCCTCTGTAGAATGCCCGTGTTCAGAATTTCACGCCGAAATGTTTAACAAACATTTAGAAGGGTTGCGAGCAGCCGGTATTGTAGTATCTAAGTTGCGCTAAAACGCCATCGAAATTCGGCAAGCATTACAGATCAAACCGTTCAGTCGGTTGCAGCCGTGTTCTCAGTCATGGTCGCGTACTCCTGTGTTTGATCATTGCCGTCGTTCTGTAGGCAGGATCACACGAGCCAGCTCGGACGGATTCTCGACAGCTGAGAAGTGGCCGGTATTATTCAGAGTCAACATCCGCGAGGCGGGGATCAGCGACCGCGTGCGTTCGCGCTCATCTGGTCGAGACCAATCGCTATCGCCATAGATGAGCGTCACAGGGACCGAGATCTGCTGATAGTAGTCGCGGGCCTTGCTCCAGGAGCGCCAACCTGCCAGCACCTTGCGTGCGACCCGCTTGTATCCCGGGCGGTGGGCTACCTCATCGAACTCAGCAAGCAGATCCGCCGGCAGTTTGCGTGGGTCGTGATATCCGCCGCCCATGATCTTGCCGAGGACGATCTTGTTTTCGAGCGATGCATTGATCGCGCCGAGGACCGGGATCTGCAGACTTCCGATGATGAAATTCGCCAACCAGTTGCCACGTCGAATGCCGTCGCCGTAGCGGGTCTCATAGTCATAGGAGTTGATCGCAAAGACCCGCTTCAGCCGCTGCGGAAGCGACGCCGCCACTGTGAGGGCTAATGCCCCGCCGATCGATTCGCCAACGAGCGTCACGTCCGAGAGATCCAGCTCCTCGATAAAACCTATGACGGCCCGCCTGAAGTAGGGTTCATCGAAGCTCGCGCTTGGATCGATTGGTGAGTGTCCGTGACCCGGAAGGTCAATGGCGTACACCGTGTGCGACCCGGCGAGGAGGGGCGCAAGAGCGCGGAAATATTCGAGCTGCGTCCGGATCGTATGTATGAGGAGCAGCGGAGGCCCGCTGCCGGTCTTTTGAAAACGTACGCTTAGCTTGTCCGATATTTTGAGCAAACTTGGTTTGGCTTCAGTCACGCTGAGCATTCGATCTCTCCGTGCTTCGAGGGGTGAGAGCTGGCTCCGCAAATTCGGACAGTAGCTTGAGTGGATTTTCTGCCTGAGAGCGGCGAGGCTTCTTGCCGCGAATCAGGAGCGAAGATGACGAAGAGGAGTCGCCGGACGCATTCTCCGGCATTCAAGGCAAAGGTGGCTTTGGCGGCCGTGAAGGGGGAGAAGACGTTGGCCGAGCTGGCGCAATTGTTTGATGTCCATCCGAACCAGATCACGACCTGGAAGACCCAACTCCTGGAAGGCGCCGCCGGAGTGTTTGGGCAGGACAACGGACCGGCCGAGGCGCCGGTCGATTTGAAGGCGTTACATGCCAAGATCGGCGAGCTTGCGTTGGAGAACGATTTTTTGTCCGGCGCGCTCACCAAGGCGGGCCTGCTGAGCGCAAAGCGATGATCGACCGCGACCATGATCTGTCTGTCGTGCGCCAGGCGAAGGTCCTGAACCTTGCCCGCAGTACGGTTTACTATGAACCTCGGCCGGTTTCGGCCGAGGACCTTGTCTTGATGCGCCGGCTCGATGAGCTGCACCTCGATTATCCCTTCGCAGGGGCGCGCATGCTGCGATCGCTGTTGCAGCGTGAGGGCATGCAGATTGGCCGCCGCCACGTCGCGACGCTGATGAAGCGCATGGGGATCGAGGCGATCTATCGCCGTCCGAACACGAGCAAGCCCGCACCGGGCCACAAGATCTACCCGTACCTATTGCGCGGATTGAAGATCGAGCGGCCGAACCAGGTCTGGGCAATGGACATCAGCTACATTCCGATGCGACGTGGATTCGTCTACCTCGCGGCGGTCGTCGATGTGTTCAGCCGACGGGTGTTGGTCCATCGCGTATCGATCACGATGGAGACGATATTCTGCGTCGAAGCGCTCCAGGAGGCGTTGGCGAAGCACGGCAGGCCCGAGATCTTCAACACGGATCAGGGTAGCCAGTTCACCAGCCTCGACTTCACCGGCGTGCTGCTGGACGCGAACATCGCCATCAGCATGGACGGCAAGGGTGCCTGGCGCGACAACGTGTTCGTCGAGCGGCTGTGGCGCACTGTCAAATACGAGGAAGTCTATCTGCGTGCTTACGACAGCGTGCTCGAGGCGCGAGCATCGATTTCCAAATATCTGGCGTTCTACAACCGAGGACGTCCTCACTCGAGCCTTGACGAACGCACGCCCGACGAGGCTTACTTCGGCGCGCAAACGATGGTGACGGCCGCATGATCGTCGCCAACGATTTTGCTGCGGCTCTGGTCGGGCTTACGCCCTCCCGACGCCACAGCAAAATCGTAAAGCCCCGCCTTCAGCATAACCCGGCAGGAATCCACTTAATTTTCGCGGGGCGCTGTCCAAACAACCGGGGCCAGCTCTGTGCGCTCTCAAGAGGCAGCGACGTCGCGAACCTGCTCGGCCGCGGCATCCAAAAGCGCCTGAGCCAGATCAGGGTCGTTGACGACGCGCGATAGCGTCACCGCGCCGACCATCGTTGCGAGAATGGCCATGGCCTTGCTGCGGGAGGCCTTGCCGTCGGCCCCGGCGACGAAGTGGCCGAGCACGTCGAGATGCGCCTTAATTCCCGTTTCGAATTCCGCCTTCACGTCGGGGCCCTGTCGGGCGGCATCTGAGCCAAGCGCCACGATCGGGCAACCGTCCATCTTTTCTCCGCGATGGTCGCCACTGAGGTAAAACGCGATCACCGCGCCGAGTGGATCGTCAGGATGTGCCGCGGCCGCGTCTGACCATCGGCCGGACGCGCTCTCCAATGCGCGCTTGGACGCCTCAACCGCCAATGCCTCGCGATGAAACTAGTCGGAGAGCTGGATGCCGGAAATCGGCACGTCCAGTTCGATGAGCGAGGATGGGAAACGGAGTGATGGCCTCAGGCCTCCAGCCACCGCGCCCGTCCTCGACTCTACCTTCGGGGACCTTGCGATGGGACCATGCTGCCGGACCTCATCGAAATTGTCCCCCTGAGCCGTCGGACCGCGCAACCGTCGTCCTACGCGGTGCTCTTTGGAGCGAGGACACGCAGGCGATGGTGAACTGTCTCAATCGGTTGGGATTCTGTATTGAAGTGGCGGATGATCCGGCCGAGCCGGCCAACTGCACCCTCACGGTTTGCGGATGCGGCGGGAGGATTCCCAACGCGGGCACGCCGGCGCAGCCGCTCACGCTCGAGTTCTTCGTCGAGAATGCCGGCACAGCTGCGCGTTTCTTGTTGCCGTTCCTGTGTCTCGGCCAAGGCGCCTACCGCCGGCTCTGCTGCCCCATTAGGCCGGCAAAGACCAAGGCGACGATTGCGACCGAGATGACGATGATCGCGCCTGAAAATGCATAGATGGTCGGCGAGGCACCCGAATTCATCGCGCCGAACATATAAAGCGGAAGCGTGTTCTGGCGACCGGCCAGGTAGTACGCGCGCGCCTGCTCGTTCAGTGAAAGGAGAAATGCAAAGACGAAGCTCGAGAGGAGATTGGTGCGCATAAGCGGCAGGGTTATGTCGACGAAGGCCCGTATTGGCCCGGCGCCGAGGTCGCGGGCCGCCGCGATGGTGCTGGGCCTGACCGCCGACAGGCCGATGAGCGAGACCACAGCGGCGAACGGCAGCGTCCACAGAAGATGTCCGATTGCTATGGTGACCCAAGATGGGGCGAGACCGACAACTCTCAGAGTCGCCGACAGACCGAGGCCCTCAATCGTACCCGGGACGAACATGGCCGAGAGAATGACGAGGAGGAATACGCCGCGCAGGCGCGTCATCGCCCGGTAAGCGAGCGCAGCAGAGAGGCCGATCGGCGTCGCCAGTGCGGCTGTTGCGAGCCCGACCATTGCGCTTTCCTTGAGAGCCCCAGCGAGGCGGCCATCGTCGAGAAGCGCAAAATACCATTTGAGGCTATAGCGGCTCGGCGTAACGAGTCCAAGCTGCGCGTCCGGGTTCAACGATGCAAGCAGCAGGTACAGTACTGGCGCATACATGATTGCCAGGCTCAGCGCCGTGATAGTGGTGAACAAAAGCCGGCCGCCGCCGGTGCGTCCCGTGACGATTGCATCGAAGTTCATATGCCGAGGCTTTCGAACAGGCGCGATAGCCTGAGCGCGCGATTTGCGATGATGATGAGGACGGTGAGCAGAGTGATGACAACCGTAGCGATGGCGAAGGCGAGGGGGAAATTCACCACTCTCAGCACATCGTCGATCATGATGGAAATGGAAGAAGCACCAGCCCCTCCAAGAAGCTGGATCTCCATGGATGTGCCAACGGCGACGACGAATACGAACAGAAAGCCCGCCACGATTCCTGGCAGGACGAGCGGCAAGACGATGGTTGCGAGCACGGTCCAGAAGCCTGCACCAAGGTCCTGGCTTGCACGAATCACTGAATGTTCGATCCGTGCGAATGCCAGCACAATGGGAACTATCGCGAATGGCAGATAGGCGGCGACCATCCCCAGCAGGACCGCAAAATCGGAGAACAAAAGCCATTCAGCTGGAGTCTCCACAATTCCAAGGCTCATTAGTGCGTTGTTGATGACGCCCTGCCGACCAAGCACGAGGCGCCATGCAAAGGCGCGCACGAGGCCGCTCGTAAAGAATGGAATGGTGAACAGTGCGAGGAGGAGCGCAGCCCGGCGCGGTCCGCTCAACAGACCGACGACCGCCGCGGTCGGAACAGCGAGTAGCGTGGAAGCAGTAGCCGTCAGTGCGGCGAGGCCCGCCGTGCGCAGAAAAACGGTTGCTCGTCCGTTCTCAAGGAGGGCCGCATATGACGCGAACGACCAGGCGGGCTTGATCCAGTAGGTATCAGGATCGAAGCTCCAGAAACTCCACGTCGTGATCAGTGCCAGCGGAATGAAGCCCACCCCGACAAAAACCGCGAGCGACGGGAGCGCGAGGAGGAAGCCCGCCGGCCGCCAGCGGGCGCCCACGCTTTCGTCGGGCCCCGGTTCGTGAGGCACTACGCGTTCCTCAATTTCTGCCACCATGTTTCGTAGAGCTGGAAATTGTCCGGCCGGGTGTTTTGCCAATAGATCTTGCCGGCAAACTTTTGCTTCACATGTTCGGCCAGTTTCCGGACGCCCGCCGGATCGAAAGCATTCGCATGAGCCGTCGCGTAGGCGACGTTGTTGTCGGTGGGAACGACATAGCCGCGCAGCACGCCGAGCTTGCAGCCGTAGAATCCCGAGAAAAGGGCATTGACCAACTGATGGGCCGCCTTTGCACGATCGCGGACCACCGCGCTCTTCAGCAGGATGGTATTGTTAGCCCATCCCTCGTAGCCTTCCTTCGGCACGGCATAATAGCAATCGACACCCCGCATCCGCGCGGCATAAACAATGGGTTCCCAGCCAGTCATCACCCAGACCTCCTGGTTGGCCAAGAGCTGAAGACCCTGTTCCCAACCGTTCCAGAACGTGCGGAACTGGCGGTCCCGCTTGTGCTTGATCAGGAATTCCATGACCAGCCCGAGCTCGTCAGCGGTCAGGTTGCCGGGCTCGGCAATCTTCGCATTCTCCGAGTTCTTCAGATAAATGGCGGTAAAGATGACGCTGTTGATCCAGGCGTCTTCCATAGCGGTCTTGCCCTTCAGCTTCGGATCAAAGATGACGCCATAGCTGTCGATGCTGCCAGCCTTGTCTCTTACGGCGATGATGGAATCGGCATTGATGACGGTCGGCATTCCGTAGGCCTTGCCATCGTGGGTCAGGTAGGGAATGTCCTTCGCCCACTGCCACACGCTCGCATAATTTGGTATTTGCGAAATATCCCAGGGCGCAATCAGGTCGCGTCTCGCCAGTTCCTTTTCGCTGCCTCCCTGGAGCCCTCCGACATCATAAATGTCGTTTGCGTTGCCAGCCACGAGCTTGGCAACGACCGGCCCCGGGTCGTTGCCGTTATCGGTGAAGTCGACTTTGACACCGCTGTCGTTTGCAATGGTTCTCCAACCGTCGTCGCCGATATCGAGCGTGCCGGTTGCCCAAAAATTGATCTCATCTAACGCTCGGGCGGCGCGCGGCAGGCCCAAACTTCCGACTGCCAGCGCGCCAGCACCAAGAACACCGTTCTGAACGAGCTGGCGGCGTGTCAACTGGGAGAATACGCCCGGCGGAAAGCCATTCCCGATGCTGTGCGCCATTGTCCAAGCTCCCAGGGAGCCTCCCGGCTTGATTCATATCATAATTCAGGCGCCTTCGCAGAGCCGGCGCTGGGCAGATATCAGGGCTCGACCGGCGCGTCCGGCAGCAATAGCGGCTTCATGGGTTCCCAAACAATCTCGATGCTGCTGCCTGGTGCGGGTACCGCGACACCCGGATCTGCGGAGATGAGAAATTTGAGCGCTTGACCATCAATCAAGCGGCTCTCAACCTCGACGTCTCGGCCCTTGTAGGCGGTGGAAATGACCGTGAGCGGCCCGAGATCACTTCGCTCTTTTGGGTGTGCGATCCTGATCCGCTCGGGTCGGAGGACCAGCACATAACCGTTCGCCGGGTCACGGCTGACGGGCGGTTCACAGCGGATATCTCGTCCAGCAACGCGCGCATGCCAGTCGGCAGTGCCGGAATCGACGCGCTCCGGCTTCAATATTACGTCGAACCCAACGAACCACGCGACGAAGGTATTGGCCGGTCGTTCGAAGACTTCGCGCGGCGTACCGATCTGTTCGATGCGGCCCGCTCGCAGGACTATAATCCGATCGCTTAGAGACAGAGCCTCATCCTGATTGTGAGTGACGGCAAGGATGGTCGCGCCGAGTTGTCGGTGCAGCCGACTGATCTCGCCGCGCAGTTGCTGGCGCAATCGCTCGTCGAGCCCCGTCAATGGCTCGTCGAGCAGAAGAACAGCAGGGTCGAGCACCAGCGCTCGGGCAAGCGCCACGCGTTGGCGCTGACCTCCGGAAAGCTGGTGTATGCGGCGCCGCTCGTAGCCTTCAAGGGCAACGATAGCGAGCATCTCCGCCGTGCACTTGCGCCGCGTGGCTGGGTCGACGCCGCGTACCTTGAGGCCATAGGCGACGTTCTCGGCAACAGTCATGTGCGGAAACAGGCCGAGGTCCTGAAAGATCGTGTTGCATGGCCGCTTGTTGGGCGGAAGCGCCGTCACGTCCGTACCGGCGAAGAGAATACGGCCTGCGGTCGGCTGCAGGAAGCCACCGATCATTTGCAATATCGTGCTCTTGCCAGCGCCGGAAGGTCCCAGCACCGTGACGAAGCTTCCCTCCGGCACCTCCAACGAAATGTCGGACACGACAGGTTTGTCGTAGACCTTGGTTACACGATCGAGCGTTATGGCGGCTGGCGAACTCATCCGGCCTCCTCGTTCGCCAGGAAACCGAAACAGTCAATGGCTGACGTTGCGCGCGTGTGCAGTATCCACGAATCCGACCGGCAGAACGAATTGGACGCGCGCGCCGGTCCTGCCGTCAGACGATGCCGAAAGTTGACCGCCGTGACGCTGAACGATCATGCGGCAGATCGCGAGGCCCAATCCCATTCCATTCGCTTTGGTCGTGACGAATGCGTCAAATATGTTGTTCAAACGTCCAGGATCAATCCCAGGTCCTGAATCCTCGACTGCGACCACGATTGTGTTGCGATCCCGAGGCTGTGTGCTCACCCGCAGCAGGCGTCGTTTTTCCGTTGTGGTGGCCATGGCTTCGATCGCATTGTGGACCAGGTTGAAGACCGCCTGTCGCAACTGACCCTGATCCCCGTCGACCAGCGGCAGATCGGATGCAAGTTCTGTTTCGGTCGCGACGCCGTGATCCCTCAACTGTCCGTGAAGCGATTGCAGCACGCCACGTGCAATCTCGTTGACATCGACCGGTTGTCGGCTGTGATCGACCTTCCTAAACAGGGCACTGATGCTGTTGAAGACCTCACTCGCGTGCCGGCAGTCGGAGACGATCCGATTCAGAATCGTCTGCAACTCATCCAGATCGGGCGGCGTCATTCCAAGAAATCTTATTGCCGCAAGACCGTTTGTCGCAATGGCCGCCAGGGGTTGACGTATTTCGTGGGCAATGGAGGCTGTGGCCGCCTCGACATTCAGCAGTTTGTTGTCTCGTTCGCGCTGCAGCGTCTCAACCGCCTCGCGCAGGGCGCGTTCGGTCCGTCGCTGGTCCGTTATATCGGTCGAGATGCCGCAAATTCCCTGGACTTCGCCGGTGTCTGAAATCAGCGGCACCTTCTTGGACAGGAGCAACCGGTCACCTGCAGGTGTCTTCGACATTTCCTCGGATTCCGACAGCTTGCCCGTCATCATGGCGGCGACGTCATTGCTTCGATACTGCTCCGCGATTTCTACGGGAAACACGTCATAGTCTGTTCTGCCGAGGCACTCCTCCCGAGTCACGTTGCACAGCATCTCCATGCCTCTGTTGAGGAAGGTATAGCGACCATCTTTGCGTTTGGCGTAAATGCTCGCGGCGCTGTTTTCGAGGACGGTGTGCAGGAGCAGATGGTTCTCTCGCAACGTCTCGTAGAGCGTTTCGATCCGCTGCCTCACGTCTGCAAAATGCTTGCGTGCTCTTGGCTCCGCGAGGTCCGCCTCGAGAGCATCAATCTCGCGCTTCAGTGTGGCATAGTGCGTTTCAAATTCCGGTTGCGACATCAGAATGCTCGGGCCAACCGGTTTCACGACCTCATATCGAAGCAGCCATCCGCGTCCACTTTGCGGACGCCACGATGACGCTGAGGCAGAGAGACAGCAACGCTACTACGATTTTGGCTCGTATTCAATCTCGCGTGCGGATCGGGCACGGAGGTTCTGCTGATGGTAGGTTCGTACCAACACTCATCCGCTTTGCGGGCCTGCGTGATTGGTTGTGCAGTGGACGAAAGTAGGGTCGCGAGGCCGTTTGCGAAGAATGATCTTCAGCAACCGTGCGCCCCAAACGTGCAAAGCCGATTGGCCCACATCAACCGCGATCCGATGTGCGAGGAAGTTGGTTGGGTGGGGGGATGGGGGCGAGGCGCCGATAGCGAATCTTGATAGGCCAGCGCTTTGCTTGCAGCAGCTCTGGCCTCGTCGAGTCCCCAGTTGTGCAAACACCATCAGTGCTCTAAAATCCCCCAGCAATGGCAAAAAAATCTCTCATTGCGATTGTCGATGACGATGAATCCATTCGCGTCTCGACGGCAAATCTCATCAGGGCGTTCGGATTCGCTGCCCGGGGTTTTGCGTCGGCTGAAGAGTTTCTGCAGTCGCCGGAACTCGGCGAAACCTCCTGCGTCATTTCTGATGTTCACATGCCGGGCATCAGCGGTCTCGAGTTGCAGAGCCGATTGGCATCCACAGATCGTCGAACGCCTGTCATCTTTATCACCGCTTTTCCGGATCCTCGAATCCAGGAGCGGGCGGTCGCGGGCGGGGCCATCTGCTTTCTCACGAAGCCTTTCGACGGACAGGCCCTCATTCAATGTGTCGATCGTGCCCTCAACCGGTCCAACAGTTGAGCGCATTAGCTTCTCTCTGGCCGGCACGCGGGCGGCGTTCAGTACCATTGCTATGAAAGTGTAACAGCCGCTGATAGCCGCGAGATCGAGGGCCCTTGTCGCCGAAGCGGGACTTGGCCCGCTCATAGGTCGGGTCCGACACGGGTTTGTTGCGGAGAAGCTCGATTGAGAAGTCGTAACACGTCGGCGCTCATGCCCCGGGGGCGACGACCATCTGCGATCGCGTCAACGATCGCCTTGGCGATACCGGCTTCCAGGGCGATGGGAGCGTGCGAACTCCATTCGAAATCCTGTGACTATTCGCGGGCGGCCACGAGGATCACGAGTTCGCTCAAGGTCGTGCCGATAGCCGACTTGCGGCACAGATAACTACCCATCTCCCGGGCGGCGACCATCGCTTCGGGGCTGTACATTAGCTTCTCGAAGGGTCCGCACGGCGGTCTCTTGATGGCCGCCTCGAACTCGGCGGCGGCTTTCTTCTGCGCATCCTCGCACTCTCAAGTGGAATTGCCGGCAGGCGCGGCGATTGCGCCAGAGCGGGTATTGCAAAGCACGAGGCGAGAGCGGCGAGCACGGCGATGCGAACCGTCATTGCAATCCTCCTCAGAATGAGCTGCTGCCGGGTTACAGCATGCATCAGATGCGCGGTAGCGTGCGCCGGTTGAGGGAGGCCATTGGTTCGGGATGATTGGCGGTTCCATCATAAGCGCCGGATGTCCGCTCTGCGGGGCAGATGGGGCTTCCGATCGGCGTGAGGAAATTCAGCCTATGCCCCTCAACGGACATTACTTTCAATTAACAGAGAACACACCATGGCTTAGCCGACGTTCTCGGGACTACCTGGGCGGCTTGGTCAATGTTCTCGATCGAATAGCAACCTGCAATCCGGACAGACGTTAAGCGCCATCACCGCGCGGACCCCAGTCAGTATCGGTGATGAGATCGCCCATCAGGCGCTCCCGCCTCACTCTAGCTTGGAAGGAGCGCGCCATGCGACGACGCTCACAGCCCCATACATTCGAAGAGAGTCGGAATGCGAAGAAAGTCCGCTTCGAAGTGGCGTCGTCGCAGCGCTCGCCATCATCGATCGTGCCGCAGGATGCGGACCATGACATGTATCTCGTATTACTGGACGCCTTTGGGGCATGGGTAGGCCGCGCCTGGGACGAGACCGATGATGATGAGGGTACGTATCGCGAGATGCTAATCCGCGACCTCTTGGACGGCGTGTACAGCCATCCGGTGCGCATCGTCGCCTTCAACACCGCCGAGGGATCTACCACCCCCGACACGCGTGCACAGTTGGATTTTTCAATCTAAGCCATTGATCTCTAATGACCGGATTTTGGCTCAGTTGGAAAAATTCTCTTGAGAAATCAAGGCCAACAGCGTGACTCTTAATCAGCGGGTCCCAGGTTCGAGCCCTGGTGCGCCCACCAAGCTTTTCAATGGCTTGGGCACCCTTCGCGACGGCCATTCCGACAAGTCGTCAGCGGCTATATGGCCGATCTTTCATTCTCGATCCTATTTCAAAGCAGAGCGTGGTCTCTGCGGCTTTCTTCTCGGCAAGATGCATGCGTCGGCGAACGTGGTACAGATCGAAAATCCGCGCATCGTGGAATAGGATATTGGGGCGAATTATTGGGCCAAGAGTCGTGTTGCATCCGAGTGCGCCTGGTCCACACAGCGCTGAATGCGACCAGGGTAAGGCTGTCGGTCCAAGGCTGATCCAAAACCTCGATACCGTTTTTTCCGAGAGGCCCGTGCCCCTGATGTCGGGCGCGATCAAGCGGTATAGGTCGGCCAACCTGTGCATCACGCCTAGCCATGCGAAGGACGTTTGTGGCCAGCCGTGGAGCAGCATGACGGTGGGACCGGAACCCGCGACCCGATAATGAATGTCGCAGCCATTCAAGCGGGCAATCCGGGATTCAATCTCGACAGAACGTGCGAGAGCCTGCGGGGCCGTTGCGGCGGCGAGGGTCGCACCGACCAGGGTCTTGAAGGCATTGCGGCGCCCGATGTCCATGAGCGTTTTCCATTTTCATACTGTCGGCCCCAATTTGGCATGAGGCAGCACTGGCACCATGCTGCGCCTGAAAACCGCTCAACCGGGACTGCCGGCAAGGCCATTCAGCTCATCGATCGCATCATCCGGCAAATCGAGTTCGGCTGCGGCGAGATTCTCGCGCAGATGCGCGACGGACGAAGTGCCGGGGATAAGGAGGATGTTGGGCGAGCGACGAAGCAGCCAAGCAAGCGCGACCTGCATGGGCGTTGCACCGAGGCTTGCAGCGACATCGGTTAGAGTGGACGATTGCAGGGGGGTGAACCCGCCGAGCGGAAAGAACGGCACGTAGGCGATGCCGTCACGGGCAAGGTCGTCGATCAAGGCGTCGTCAGACCTGTGGGCCAGATTGTATTGGTTCTGCACGCAGACGATCTTGCAAATCTTGCGTCCTTCCGCGACCTGCGCGGCGGTCACGTTGCTCAGCCCAATATGCCTTATCAGGCCCTGACGTTGCAGATCCGCCAAGACGTTCAGCGGCGCTTCGATCGAGCCCTCGGCCGGACCATGCGCGTCGATCATGACGCGAAAATTGACGACATCGAGCGCGTCGAGCCCGAGATTGCTCAGATTGTCGTGGACCGCCTGGGTGAGCTCTTCGCGCGAGACGGCCGGATTCCATGAAGCGTCCGCGCCGCGTCGGGCGCCGATTTTGGTGACGATGACGAGGTCTTTGGGATAGGGGTGCAGCGCCTCCCGGATCAGCTGGTTCGTGACATGCGGGCCGTAGAAGTCGGCTGTGTCGATATGATTCACGCCCGACGCGATGGCTGCTCGCAGGACTGCCAATGCCGCGGCGCGATCCCGGGGCGGACCGAACACGTGGGGGCCAGCAAGCTGCATGGCGCCGTAGCCAAGCCGCTTCACGCGGCGGTCTCCGAGGTCAAAGCTGGCAGTCGGGGCGGGGTTGGGCATAGGTCATCTCCATAAAATCCAATGGTCGGTAGGTAGACGTTGCCCGCGTGCTCGATAACTGGGTACAATCCGAACGGGTCGTTCGGAGAAGCGAACAGTGAAAGTCGATCTGGGTGAACTGAACGCTTTTGTGACCGTCGCGCGGGCCGGTGGCTTTCGCGACGGAGCTCGCTCGAGCGGGGCCAGTGCGTCAGGGCTCAGCGAAGCGGTAACCAGGCTGGAAGCGCAACTCGGCGTCAGATTGTTGAACCGAACGACGCGAACCGTGGCGCCCACCGAGGCGGGTCAGCGTCTCCTCGAGCGGCTCGGACCAGCATTCGCCGCGGTGGAAGCTGCCGTCGACGTCGTCAACAACTACCGCGACAGGCCTGCAGGCACGCTGCGTCTCAACGTACCCGTCAGCGCGGCACGCCTCGTGCTGCCCACCATCGTGCCGCGCTTCCTCGCGGCCTATCCCGACATTCGGCTGGAGATCATTGCGGAGGATAGTTTCATCGACGTTCTGGCGGCGGGTTGCGATGCCGGCATCAGATACGACGAACGTCTGGAGCAGGATATGATGGCCATACCGATCGGACCTCGCATTCAGCGCTTCGCAACCGCTGCCTCTCCAAACTATCTTGATCGCCACGGCCGGCCCAATCATCCTCGCGACCTCCTTAACTACGCTTGTCTTGGCGGCCGTTTTTCGTCCGGTGCGATGACGGCCCCGTGGGAGTTTGAACGTGAGGGCGAAATCGTTCGCGTCGAGCCCAAAGGACCTCTGCTGGTCAGCGTCGGGACGGCGACAGATCTCGCCGTTGCCGCGGCTATCGCCGGTACCGGCATCATCACCCTTTTCGAGGACTGGCTGCACCCCTATCTCGCCAGGGGTCAGCTCGAGCCGGTGCTCGAACCCTGGTGGCAAAGCTTTTCGGGTCCCTTTCTCTACTATCCTGGCCGACGTCTCGTGCCGGCGCCGTTGCGCGCATTCATAGATTTCGTAAGGGGTCTACCGTCGCACTCAGTGCTTGGGGCAACGTCCACCGCGTAGACAATGCGTTTGCCAGCAGCGAGTCGCTCACTTGTTGAGGGTTCAGAGCCGCGCGCGGATTGGATTCTCGTGAACCCAGCCGGTCTGCCGATATATTCTGATCCTCAAGATCTTCCGCGGCAGCGCATGTAGCCGGTCAATCCGGCTGTCAGAACTCCTAGGCGCAGAACCCCAGGTGCACTCGGCTGGCACTGCTGTGGCTTGCTGCTTCCGATTGTGCCATATAAAAGAAGTAGAGCATCCGAGGGGAACGGCCATGTGCAATCTGTTCGCGCGACAGCCTCAACGCAACTACGAAACGCAGACCCGTTCGCTGCGGATTGGAGGGCACTGCACATCCATTCGTCTCGAACTCGCATTTTGGGACACGTTGGAAGAGATTGCAGCAAAGGAGAGGATGAGCCTCGCCAAATTTCTGACAACTCTTCACAATGAGGTCCTTGAGCATTACGGCGAAGTGAACAATTTCACCTCGCTCTTGCGATGTTGCTGCCTGATCTATCGCTCCAGTGGCGACAGTACGAAGAGTGATTTCGTTACGCCGATATCAGTGTTGCGGAGCAGCGAGCCGGAGTCCCGGCTCTCCGCCTTGGAGCGCAAGCGGCATGAAGAAGCAGCTCTGGCACTTTTCAAGTGACAGAGCTGCTTGCCCGTAGACGAACTTAGATCTCCTTCTTCTGCATTGCGGCAGCTATGTAGTCCGCCTGCCGGATTGCCAGCGATACGATCGACAGCGTCGGATTGCAGGCTGCGCCCGAGGTGAATTGACTGCCGTCGGAGATGAACAAGTTCTTGATGTCGTGAGTCTGGCCGAACTTGTTCACCACGCCGTCCCTGGGCTTCTCGCTCATGCGGTTGGTGCCGAGGTTGTGTGTGCTCGGATAGGGCGGTGTCGGGTAGGTTACGGTGGCGCCGACGGCTTCGTAGACGGCGGCCCCCTGCTTGTAGGCATGGGCACGCATCGCGATGTCGTTCGGATGATCGTCGAAATGGACGTTCGCGACCGGCATGCCGAACTTGTCCTTGACCTTCGGATCGAGCGTGATCCGGTTGGTCGCTTGCGGCATGTCTTCGCCGACGAGCCACATGCCGGCCATGCGCGGATAGCCCTCCATCGCTGACGTGAAGGGGCGACCCCAGCCGCCGGGATTGAGGAACGCGGCCATGAAGGGCAGGCCGATCGACAACGTTTCCATCTCGTAGCCGCCGACGAAGCCGCGCTTCGGATCGTTCCTGGCCTCATCGCGGACGATGCCGGCCATGGTGGTGCCGCGATACATGTGCACCGACTTCTCGAAGACGGCGTAGACGCTGCCGGTCATGTGCCGCATGTAGTTGCGGCCGACTTGGCCCGATGAGTTGGCGAGCCCATCGGAGAACATGTTGGAGGCGCTGTTGAGCAATAGCCGCGGGCTCTCGATCGAGTTACCGGCGACCGCCACAATGCGGGCCTTCTGGCGCTGCATCGTGCCGGTCTCGTCGGCATAGACCACGCCAGTCACCTTGCCAGACGCGTCATGCTCGATCTTGATCACCATGCTGCCCGGTCGCACTTCGAGATTGCCGGTGGCCTCGCCCTTAGGAATCTCGGTGTAGAGCGTCGACCACTTTGCGCCGGACTTGCAGCCCTGGAAGCAGAAGCCGATCTGCTGGCAAGAGCCGCGGCCATCGCGCGGCTCGCTGTTGATCGCCATTCGCCCGGTGTGGACGTCCTTATAGCCAAGTTTCTTGGCGCCGGCCTCCAGCACCTTGAAATTATTATTGCCAGGCAGGCCCGGGATGCCGTTGGTCCGCGTCACGCCCATCTTGTCCTCGGCCTTGGCGTAGTACGGCTCCATCTCCGCGAGCGTGATCGGCCAGTCCAGCAGGTTCGCGCCGGGAATTTCGCCGTAGGCCGACTTGATCCTGAACTCGTGCTCGTCGAAGCGCAGCGACGCGCCGGCCCAATGAGTGGTCGAACCACCGACTGCCTTCACGATCCAGGCTGGCAGGTTCGGGAAATCCTTGGCGACGCGCCAGCTTCCCGATGTCGTGCGCATGTCCGACCAGGCGAGCTGCCCGAAGCTCTCCCACTCGTCGTTGACGAAGTCCTGGTTCTCGACACGCGGACCGGCTTCGAGGATGACGACCTTGACGCCTTTTTGCGCGAGCTCGTTGCCGAGCGTTCCCCCGCCTGCGCCGGAGCCGACGATGACGACCACGCCGCTGTCATTGAGATCGAATTTTGCCATGTTATTTTCTCCAAACCGCTCGCAGCCTAGACTTTCGGGAGCCAATCGATGTCGGCGAAGCCGCGCTTGATGTAGCCGCCATGCTCGGCCGAGGAGCCCTCGTAGCCGAATTTCGGCCAGACCTCTTTCTGGATGTAGAGCGAGACGACGAGGTCGCTGCGGATCTTCTGGAAGAATGCGGTCTGCTCGATCTGCTGGAGCAGTGCGACCCGGTCGTTCTCCCATTGCACCTGCACATAGGGGACCTTGTGACGGTCGTTGGCCGCTCTATCGAGCTGGGTAATGCCGTCGGAGATCAGCGACTTGATGGCGGGATCCTTGGCTGCCTTGCCGTCCCACGGCTTCACCGCGGTGATGTAATAGCTGTCGCCGAGGAAATCGTGTGGATAGATGTCGCGCGCCATCTTCACCAGGGTCTTCAGCGTCGCTGGTGTCAGCGTGGTCGCGTCATCGGCCCACGCGTCGCTGACGCCGAGGCCCATACTGGTCGCGATTGCAACCGCCGGTGCCGTTGCAGCCGCCCCCTTCAGGAACACGCGGCGATCATATTTGCTGCGACGATCGACTTCTCTCATGAGTTTCCTCCGTGGCATGTCTTGTTTATTGCAATTAGCCGAAGCGACCGCCCCGCTGGATCACTTCGATCTTGTATCCGTCCGGATCGGCGACGAAGAAGAAACGCGCCAGAGTCGCGCCGTCATGCTTGAAGTCGCGCAGAGGTCCCGGTGATAGATTCTCGCGTTCGAAACGCTTGTGTTCCGCGTCAACGTCGTCGACGACGACTGCAAGATGGCCGTAGCCGTCGCCCAGCGCGTAAGCCGCTTTTCGATCGAAATTGACGGTCAGCTCGACCTCGAACGGTGAAGACGGATGGCGCAGATAGATCAGTGCGAAGTCGGAAAACTTCAGATGATCTGCGACATCGAGCCCAAAAGCACGCTTGTAGAAGTCGAGCGATTTCGCTTCATCGAGCACGCGGATCATCGAGTGAACCGGTTTGGCCATTCAGTTGAGCTCCTTGAGGTAGGCGATAATCGCAGCGCGAGTTTCCGGTTTGGCTTGCCGATAGGCCATCACCGCACCCGGAATCAGCGCCTGCGGATTTGTCAGCCAGGCATCAAGCCTCGCGTCGTCCCAGACGAAGTCTGCTTTGGCGAATCCATCCGAGTAGTGAAACCCGTCCGCCCTGCCGGCGGAACGTCCGACGACCTTGTAAAGTGATGGCCCCTGTCGGACTGGGTCCGACAGGTTCGTGGTATGGCACGTGGCGCATTGGTGTTTGAACAGCATTGCGCCGTCGAGAGGCTTGGCGGCTGGCAGCGGCATCTGAGCGCTGGCTGTTGGCGCAACAAGAAATGCAGTGCAAACGCCGGCCGCCATTACTCTTATTGAGCCGAACTTGGCCATCGATCCTCCGTGATGATGGAGGACCTTAGAGGACACAAATCCATACTTGGTAGTAACGGGTTGTTTCATTGCGAACGATCGACATGTTCCGCGGTGCACCGCAGCACTGCGGCTATCCATTTCGAAGGATTGGCTGGTCGGCGCCGCGAATTAAGCCCACTGGCACAGAAAATGCTGAGGCACCGTCGCCGATGGAGACCCGAAGGTCGCCGAGGAAACGGAGGAGATGATGAGAGCCCAAGTATTGAGAGCGTATGACGAGAAGCTTTCCAACGACCAGTGGGTCAGCGAGGAAAGAGTGCCGGATCCCAAGCTGACCAAATCTACGGACGTCATCGTCCGTATCGGCGGCGCGGGTGTCTGCAGGACCGATCTTCATATCATCGAAGGCGTCTGGAAGCCGCATATGGATCCGACCGGCGACAAACTGCTACCCATCATCATGGGACACGAAAATGCAGGCTGGATCGAAGAGGTTGGCAAGGAAGTTGAGGGCCTGAAGAAAGGCGACCCGGTAATCGTTCATCCGAAGATCACCGGCGGCACGTGTCTCGCCTGTCGTCGTGGCTTCGACATGCACGGTCCCGGCACTTTTCCGGGTCTCGATTGCAACGGCGGCTACGCGGAATTCCTTTGCACCTCGGAACGCAATATCGTGCCGCTGCCGCGGACGCTCGCGCCGAAGGATGTGGCGCCCTACGCGGATGCGGGCCTCACGGCCTATCGAGCGATCAAGAAGGCCACGCGTCACCTTCTGCCGGGCGAATCCTGCGTCGTTATTGGAGCGGGTGGCTTGGGCCACATCGGAATCCAGTGCCTCAAGGCGATGTGTGCGGCCGACGTTATCGTGGTGGACAAGTCCGAAGCGTCGCTGAAATTGGCCGAAAAGTCCGGCGCCGATCATCTGGTGAAGGCCGACGGCAACGAAGTGGCAGCGGTGCTGGCTCTGACTGCCGGAAACGGCGCGGAAGCGGTGATCGATTTCGTCGGCGAGAAGGGCACGACATCCAAAGGCCTGGCGATGACCCGTCCGATGGGCAGCTATTACGTCGTTGGCTATGGTGAGGACATCCGTGTTCCGACCGTCGACATGGTGATTACCGAGAAAAACATCATCGGAAATCTGGTCGGCACATGGGCCGAGCTAACGGAGTTGATGGCCCTCGCGGAGCGAGGTTTGGTTGAACTCGCGACCGCCGAATATCGCCTGGCGGATGCGAACAAGGCGTTGCACGATCTCAACGCCGGCAAGATTCATGGACGCGCTGTCTTAATTCCTTAATTCAGAACCAAGTCATCCATCGCGAGAATGCACTCCTCGCGATGGATTTGACGTCCCTCCGTCTGTCCAGGCAACCGCGCAGACTGCTCATGTTGCGGCGCAAATGCTGCGGGGCTGGACGAATACCCGCGCGGTTCGCACAAAGTCTCATTTTGCGTCGTCGTCGCAATTTGCAACGCGACCGGTCTCAGGGCGATACCCGCAATCATCCAATGTCGTCCAGCTCTGTCTTCTGCTGGCGCAGAAGACGATCCGATAGAAGCCCTCGAAGATCTGGCACGGCTGTTGCACACCTCCTCTGCTGGTACTCGCTGGCGAAGCACACCGATACGGCCAAGAACGAGCCGCTTCGCCTTGAGGCGCGCATCAGAGGCAAGCTCTTGCGCCTGGCGTCCGTATCCGCCGCGAGACATTGCAAGCCAACGCCATCGCCGACGCCGCACTTCGCGTGTGGTCGCGGTGCTATGTGGAAAGCTCGGAGAATTATTCACGCGATATCGACAGGAGGCCAGAATGGGCAAGAGCTCCAAGAATCCTCACCACGGTTCGGCGGGTTGCTGCGCCGTCTGCGGCGGAAAGTTTGGGCTTATTCGCTACTACTGCTGGCGTACGGCGCTCTGCTCCAGGAAGTGCGTCGACCGGTTCAGAGTGCGCAGGGAGGCCGACCATAGATGGCTCCGCTGGTTGCGAGCCGCTTAGGTGTTCAACGATCACATAGTGGCATTGTAATGCTTCGCGTTGGGAGGCGCCACATGAGGTTTATTCTGGTGAACGGCAGAACGCCATGTCCGAAAACGTTCTGCATGCTTTGCTGTGAGCCAATTCACGCAAGCTATCTGAGAGAGTTCAGTACCGGTCTGCCCTTTTGCGATCATGGTTGTTACGCCCTCTATTCCGGCCGCTGGATGTCGAGAGCTGGACAATCAAAACACTCAGCCGTTGCGGAAGACTATCGCTAGTTTGAGCAGTAGAACAAGGAGCCTGCTCGCAACGCGCGGCCGCCGGCATAAGCGAAAGAACGCCGATCGCCAAGTGCGACCGAGTGATCACTCCCGGTCTGAAAGAGCCCCCGGGCCATTGACGCCCGCAGGAGAAGCGCTGTCGCGCCGTCGCTTCAAGCTCGATAAGATGTGCCAGGTTGGCAGTCCCGAAAAACTCCTGACCTAACGAGCAGTCTGCTGACGATTCAGGGATGTGCCGGCGAAGGCCAGACCGGTTTCGATCAGCATCGATCACCCGCAAGTGCTTGCTGGCCGGCTGAGAGCCGACCTTCAGAAGGTCTCTCTCCGGGTCTCTCAACGTGCAGCATCGATCAAGAGCGAAAAAGTAATTTCAGCATCCAAGCAAGCAACTGATCGATGTTGCGATGCAAAATTTGCGGTGCAATAGTTGACGCCTGTGCGCGTCTGAGATTCTCATTTTGCAATTCATGTCGCAATTTGCATCTCATCAGTCGCGAGCCAAGCGTTGCAACGCCTCTGTCCTCGTTCATTTCCGCGCTTACCCAATCAAAAATCATTTGGCTGGGCCCTCAGACACGCTGGCACGGCCATTGCAAAGCTCTTGGCACAACAACGCCGACTGCTCCGTCTGGGGCGAGCCGCGAAAAGAACGAGGGAAGGGGATGCTCAGCTGAAGGCGCGCTTCATGCGGGATGGGACAACTGCGATCGGGGGCCGCCGGGTCCGAAGATCGTCCCGGATCATCGCTGGAGCGCTCCACAGTCATCCTAAGACCCTTGCCGATATCAAACGTCCGGTCGTGCGAACGGCCGCGAGGTGGCCCGTAACGCACGGGTAAGCACTGCCCGGCCCGTCGAGGTCCTGGGCAGGCGGAATATCGAAGTGGTCTCTGACCCGATCAGGAGGATAGACTAGATGTCTGGAACTTTAACACTCAACAAGATCACCGCCCAGCGCGGCATTTCCGTCGGCGAAGCTGCAAAGAAGATTGCGGATCTCGGGTGGAATCCGTCCTACGTGCAGGAAGCGATGACCTTCCCCACGGACTACAAAATCACGAAGGCGCCGAAGGATCCGATGAAGCAAGTCCTTCGCTCCTACTTCCCAATGCAGGAAGAAAAGGACAACCGCGTCTATGGCGCGCTCGATGCTGCTCTGCGCGGCGACATGTTCCGCAACGTCGAGCCGCGCTGGGTCGAGTGGATGAAGCTCTTCCTGGCGATCATCCCGTTTCCAGAGATCTCCGCTGCGCGGTCCATGGCCATGGTCGGGCGCCTTGCCCCCGGCGAAGATCTGCGCACCGGCTTCACGATGCAGATGGTCGACGAGTTCCGTCACTCGACGATCCAGATGAACCTGAAGAAATGGTACATGGAGAACTACATCGACCCGGCCGGGTTCGACATCACGGAGGAGGCGTTCGGGAAATGCTACGCCACCACCATCGGCCGCCAGTTCGGTGAAGGATTCATCACCGGCGACGCCATCACGTCGGCGAACGTTTACCTGACCGTGGTCGCCGAGACCGCGTTCACGAATACGCTGTTCGTCGCCATGCCGTCGGAAGCGGCCCGCAACGGTGACTATGCGCTGCCGACAGTGTTCCTCTCGGTTCAGTCGGACGAAAGCCGCCACATCGGCAACGGCCACTCAATGCTGATGTCGATGCTGAAGGAGCCCGAGAACCATCTGCTGCTCGAGCGCGACATGCGCTACGCGTTCTGGCAGAACCACGCCATCGTGGATGCCGCCATCGGCACCTTCATCGAGTACGGCACCACCAACCGCGACAAGACCAAGGAGTCTTACGCGGAGATGTGGCACCGCTGGATCTTCGAGGACTATTATCGGACCTACATGCTGCCGCTCGAAAAGTACGGCATCAAGATTCATCATGACGACGTGCAGACCGCCTGGAAACGGCTGACCGAGAAGCACTACGTGCACAAGGTCGCGCAGTTTTTCGCAGTCGGCTGGTCGGCGAACTTCTGGCGCATCGAGGCCCAGACCGACAAGGACTTCGAGTGGTTCGAGCACAAGTACCCGGGCTGGTATGCTCAGTTCGGCGAGTTCTGGAAGTGGTACGAGAAGCTATCGCATCGCGGCCAGACCAACATCCTCTTCAACAGCGATGTCGGCTATGTCTATCCGCATCGTTGCTGGTCGTGCCTGGTGCCTTGCCTGATCCGCGAGGATATCGTCACGGATGAGATCGACGGCAAGCTCTACACGTTCGCCCATGAGATCGATCGCTGGACGGCGGTTGAAGCTTTCGCCGGCGAATATGAGGGGCGTCCGACCCCGGCGATGGGACGGTTCAGCGGCCGTCGCGAGTGGGAAAGCGTCTATCACAACGTGGATATCGCCGACGCCATCAAAGATCTGGGCTTCGTGCGTACGGACGGCAAGACCCTGGTCGCCCAGCCGCACCTGCGCTTCGACGAGAAGGAAATGTGGACGCTCGACGATGTCCGCGGCCACATTCTCAAGAGCCCGCTGCTCACCCTGCGGGAGATGAGCCCGGCCGACCGCGAGGCGCATCTCGCCGACTATCGCAAGGGATTCACCATCAATCCCTGCAACTAAGCGAAGGGGGAAGGAGCCGGCTCCGGCTGGCTCCTTCCCTGCCAATCACCGGAAGATTCGCAAGCCTTGGTTTGAGGAGGCCCCTATGGGCGCGCCCGCTAATGTCGTTCGCCTGCAACCCGTAGGCATAGAATTCGAGGTTGAAGAGAATGAAACCGTTCTCGACGCCGCTTTCCGCCAGGGCATCGCACTGCCGCATGGTTGCAAGGAAGGCCAATGCTCCGCATGCAAGTGCGTGCTTACCGGCGGCGATGTGGAGCTGAAGAAATACTCGACGTTCGCCCTCAACGAGATGGAGCGCAGCCAGGACTACATCCTGCTGTGCCGGACGCTGGCCTATTCGGATCTTGAAGTGGAACTCCTCAACTACGACGAGGAGGTGCTGTCGAAGTCGATCCCCGTCAGGGACTTCACGGGCACAGTCACGAGCATCTCCGCGCTGACCCACGACATTCGGCGGCTCGAAATCTCGCTGGAGCAACCTCTGAAGTTCTGGGCGGGTCAATATGTCGACATCACGCTCCCGGGGGCAGAGACGATTACGCGCTCGTTTTCCATGGCAAATTCGCCGGGCGAAAGCCAAAAACTCGCATTCATCATCAAAAAGTACCCGAACGGACGCTTCTCCTCCCGACTTGACGGAGACCTCGCCGTCGGAACCGAGGTCGGGATCAAGGGACCTTACGGGACGTGCTTCCGGAGAGAAAACAAAACCGGAGCCATGATCCTGGTCGGTGGAGGATCGGGAATGTCGCCATTGTGGTCGATCCTCCATGATCACATCAGTTCTGGGGAGGTACGTCCGGTGTATTTCTTCTACGGGGCCCGTACGCAAAACGATCTTTTCTATCTCGATCGATTCAAGGAACTGTCCTCGAAGCATCCCGAGTTTACGTTCGTCCCGGTGCTCTCCCACGCTGTCGATGATGCGGCCTGGCATGGAGAAAAGGGCTTCGTGCACGAAGCGGTCGGAGCTCACCTACGTACTTCCGGATATGGCGAGGACGTCGACGTCTATGCCTGCGGACCATCGCCCATGATCGAGGCGCTCACGCCGGTGCTGCAGATGAACGATGTCGAGTCCGAACGCGTCTTCTTCGACAAGTTCACGCCAGCCAACAACTGAGCTTTCTGAGCGTCGATCCAGCAAGTGTAAAGCCACCAAGGAGGAAGACTATGACTGCCGTTCCAAGCGTTTCAGTAGGATCCGGCGCTGCCGGTGCTGCAATATTTCCTGACTCGGACAGCCGCAAGTACCGGTATTTCGAACCACGTAGCAAGCGAGCCACGCACTACGAGGACGTGACCGTCGACGTGCAGCCGGATCCGGAGCGCTATTTGCTGCAGGACTGGATCATCTCCTTTCCCAACGGCAAGGGTGCCTACACCAAGGACAACACGGCAGCTCTGAGCTCGAATTGGCATGCCTTTCGTGCTCCGGACCAGGAGTGGGAACGGACCCATTACCAGAGGCAGTCCAAGATCGAGGCGATGGTTCAAGCGGTGATCGCCAACGGCCGCAAGTCCGGCGCGCCGAAGTCCTTCGACAAGGCGTGGATCAAGGTCCTGCAGAATCATCTTGGTGCATGGAAGCATGTCGAGTTCGGGCTCGGCACCTCGCTGATGCAAGCTCAGCGTTACGGCTACACCCAGATGATCAACAACGCGACGTTGACCAACTCGTCCTACAAGCTCCGCCTTGCCCAGGATATCACGCTCTATCTGGCTGAAATCGGAATGGATATTCCGAGCTTCGACGACGCAGCCGGCAAGCACATCTGGCTCGAGGACAAGGGTTGGCAGGGCACTCGGGAAGCGATCGAGTCGATCATGGGCTCGGCCGACTACCTCGAGCAGTATTTTGCCACCAATATCGTGTTCGAGCCGCTCGTCGGCGAACTGTTCCGCAGCGGCTTCCTGATGCAGGTGGCCTCATCGAACGGGGACTTCATCACGCCGCCCGTCATCTCGGCGGCCGAAGCCGATTATGAGCGCAACCTCGCGAACACGATCGACCTGATGCATCTGCTCGTCACCGACAATCAGCATGCCGCCCACAACAAGAAGCTGTTCCAGGGCTGGGTGAACAAGCATGTGGCACTTGCCAACAAGGCAGCCGCGGGCCTGCAGCCGATCTGGTCGCAGCCGCATTCGAAGCCGGTGCAATACGCCGATGCCCGCGCGCAGTCCGTCGAACGCATCAAGAAGATACTCGGCGAACTCGGCCTCACCCTTCCCAAGGAGTAAATTGCAATGTCCGTTGCTTCCAGATCTGCCACCAACCAGAACATCTTCCAGAAGATGGGAGACCTTCGTTTCGAACAAACGATTTCCCATCAGTGCGGCGTCACGATGAACGACAGCGTGGAGGCGCGTGCCATCGCCGAGTTCATGGGCAAGAAGCCGAACGTGACCGTGACCTATCAGCCAGCCCTGATCCGCATCGACGGGGAGGGCAAGCTGATCTTCAAGATGGACGAAATCAGCGAGATTCTCGGGAAGGAAATGACAGCCGAGATCTTCGAAGTGAATACCTCAACGCATTACGGCCGAATGGTTCGCATCGACGACAATACGGTGACCCTGTTCGGCAACATGGACGAGGTGTTCGAGTACATCGAGTAACCGTTTCTCCCGAGACTGGGTGGGGCTGCATCCACCCGGATTGCAGCTCCACCACCTTCTCGCGCGGTCGGTCGTTTCCGACATCGATGAAAAAGCACCTATAAACTTTGGAGACTATCATGTTCATACCCCCTTCTGGCGAGGAAGTGTTCGTCATCGACGGTCACACCCATTTCTGGGACGGCAGCCCGGCGAACCAGCTCAACATTCACGGCAAGCAATTCATTGATTGCTTCTACGCCTATCACACCTCGCTCAGTCCGAAGGACAAGCTCTGGCCGAAGGAGCAGTTCGAGAAATACAGCGCCGAGCAGATGTATCGCGATCTGTTCGTCGATGGCCCGGACGATATGGCCATCGTGCAGTCGACCTACCTGACGGAATTCTACAAGAACGGGTTCAACACCATCGACCGCAACGCCGAGATGGCGAAGAAGTACAAGGATCGCTTCATCGTCAATGGCGCGTTTGATCCGCGGGATGGAGAGCGTGCGCTCGAGTACATCCATTACATGAAGGAGACGTTCGGCATCAAGGGCGTCAAGCTCTATACGGCGGAGTGGAAGGGCGATTCGCGGGGCTGGAAGCTCACCGATCCCAACGCCTATCGCTGCTTCGAACTCTGCGAAAAGCTCGGTATCAAGAACATTCATGTCCACAAAGGGCCGACGATCATCCCGCTGGACAAGGATGCGTTCGATGTCCACGACGTCGATCACGCAGCCACCGACTTCCAGGGGCTGAATTTCATCATCGAGCATTGCGGCCTGCCGCGGCTTGACGATTTCTGTTGGATCGCGGTGCAGGAGACCAACGTCTATGGTGGCCTGGCGGTGGCGCTGCCGTTCATTCACGGCCGCCCGCGGTATTTCGCCGAAGTGATCTCCGAACTCTTGTTCTGGGTCGGCGAAGACAAGCTTCTTTTCGGCAGTGACTACGCCATCTGGACGCCCCGTTGGCTGGTCGAAAAGTTCTGGAACTTCGAGCTGCCCGAGGATCTGAAGCAGGAGCACGGCGTCGATCTCACCCCGCAGGCCAAGAAGAAGATTCTGGGTCTTAACGCCGCGCGCCTTTATGGCGTCGACGTCGAAGCACAGAAGGCGAAGCTTGCGAAAAAAGCTCACGCGGTCGCTGCGGAGTGATGAGGATGGGCGAGGTCCTCCAACATCGTGACCGAAAGACCAGCGAGGTGTGGGCACGCCTCGCAACGGTCACGGATCCCGAGCTAGACGAGTCCGTGACCGACCTTGGGTTCGTCGAACTCGTCACCGTGCATGACGATGGCGGAGTCGACATCGTTTTTCGCTTGCCGACCTACTGGTGTTCGGCGAACTTCGCATTCCTCATGGCCGACGACATGCGTCAGGCGGTGTCAGCGCTGCCGTGGGTACGTCATGCGCGACCGCAGCTCCGGGATCACATGGTCGCTCAGGAGATCAACCAGGGCGTCAGCGAGGGGAAGTCATTCGCCGACGCGCTCAAGGAGTTTGCACCCGGAGGCTCTCTTGATGACTTGCGCGAGAAGTTTCGCCGGAAGGCGTTCGAGCGGCGGCAGGAGTTCATGATCCTGGCGTTGCGCGGCCTGGGTTACGAGGATCCGGCGATCTGCCGGATGACCATGGGCACCTACGATGGGGTCGACTTCGGGCCGGGAGACGTTTCGCGTCAGAAACTGCGTTATCGTGAGCTTCTGGTTCAACGGCACCTCGTTCATCTCCCCGACGATCGCGCTTTCGTCACTTACGAGGGCGACGCCATCAGACGTCACGAGCTGCCCCCGTATCTGCAGCGGCTGCGGGGGGTGCGGATCAATATGGAGTTCAACAGCTCACTATGCAGGGGTCTTCTTGCTGCCCGTTATCGCGAGCTCGGCGGGAGCAGTACGGAACGGACATCCGCATGCGGGGCTTGTGGCAGTGGTTGTTCCGCGCGGACCATCGGGCTGCATGGGGCTACCGAACAACGTACCGTCGCGCCCGCGTGAGGCGCGTCTGCGAGTGCCGAAAAAGGAGCGGTTAGCAAGTCCGCCCGACCTGACAAACAACAGACCACGTGGGGAGTGAAACGCGATGCCAAAAGTTCTGCTGCATGACGTAGAAGCCCGTCGCGCTCTTGCGCGCGGAGTCCAGAAGCTTGCCGCTGCAATCGAATCGACGCTCGGTCCGAAAGGCATGAACGCGATGGTCGACAGGCCGATCGGTACGCCTATCGTGTCACGAGATGGCGTGACGATCGCCTCGGAAATCGAATTGCCGGATCGATTCGAGAACATGGGCGCGCAGGTGGTGCGCGAGGTCTCGAAGCAGACCAACGAAGTCGCGGGCGATGGAACGACGACCGCGATGGTGCTCGCGAACGGTCTCATTCAAGGAGGCGTTGCGGCCCTGGAACGCGGCGCCAAGGCCGTGGATCTCTGTAAAGGTATTGACCGGGCCGTCGAGGTCGTTGTCGAGACCCTGAAGAGTTCGGCAATCACCGTATCGGATCGCAAAACGCTGCAAGCGGTGGCGACGATTGCGTCGACCGACGCCCATCTTGGTGGATTAATCGCCGAGGCAGTGGAGCGCGTCGGCAAGGATGGCATCATCAGTTCCGAGTACGGGTTGACGACCAGCACGACGCTCGAGGTCGTTGAAGGCATGTCGTTCGACCGTGGCTACATTTCCCATCACATGGTGACGGACGTCGAGAAGATGGAAGTGGTGCTGGATCAGCCCTACATCCTTCTGACCGACCTGAAGATCAAATCGCCGAGCGAGCTGTCCGCGGTGCGCACGTCGGTTGCCACGACCGGGCGGCCGCTGGTGATAGTCGCTGAGGAGATTGCGCCCGAAGTCGTCGTCACACTGCTTGGCGATAGCAACCGCGGCAAGGTATTGGTGGTCAATCCGCCCGACTATGGCCACTGGCGCAAGGCGATGATGGACGATCTTGCCATCATGACCGGCGGACGCGTGATCGCCCGCGAGCTTGGAGGCAGGCTGGAAGAGGCGAACCTTGCCGATCTCGGTACTGCGCGGCAGGTTCGGGCCAGTGCGCGCGAAACGGTGATCATTCGTGGCGGTGGCGACGATGCGGCGATCGCGGCGCGGCGCCAGCAGGTGGCCAAACAATACGACCTGGCACCACCTAATATCGAGCAAGACAAGCTCAAGGAGCGGCTCGCGAAGCTCTCAGGTGGGACAGCCGTGATTTTCGCCGGGGGTGTCACGCCAGTGGAACAGAAGCGGACGATCCAGTTGATCGACGATGCACTCAGCGCGGCGCGTGCGGCAGCCGAAGAGGGCATCGTGCCGGGAGGCGGCACGGCGTTGGCGCAGTGCGCGCCGGTGGTTGCTCGCACGCTCGGCAACGTCAATGGCGACCTGGGCGAAGGAATCAAGCTGGTGCGCGAGACGCTATCCCGTCCCGCCGCGTTCATTGCCCGGAACGCGGGGCACGATTCGGAAAAGGTCGTGGCCGACTTGCAGCGCGCGCCGGCGGGTGTCGGCTTCGACGCTGCCAACGGCAAGTTCCTCGACATGGTCTCGGCCGGCATCGTCGACCCGGTCCGAGTGACATACACCGCCCTTCGAAACGCGGCTTCCGTGGCCACGCTGGTGCTGACCACCAACACGTTGGTTGCAGACGTGCCGGAGTACATCGATCCGACACAGGGGCCGGCCCTAGGCGGCGGGGCAGAGAAGCTTGGGCGTGCATGAGGCGCGTGTACGCGGTCCGTATTCCGCCGCGCCGGATCCGCCGCGCGGGACACCGTGGCCAGATACTCGGATCAATCGCAAACCTGAGCGAGCGGAGAGGGGCGGCGGATCGGGCGCCTCGGCATCGAAATCATCACCAAGGAGGGGAAGTCATGCGTAAGTATGTTGCGGAATTCATCGGCACGTTCGCACTCGTGTTCTTCGGCTGCGCGACCGTGATCTTCATGCGATCCGAAGTCGGTTTACTGGGCGTGGCGTTTGCATTCGGCCTGTCGGTGGTCGCGATGGCCTATTCGATCGGGCATATCTCGGGCGCGCACCTCAACCCGGCCGTCAGCCTCGGCGTGCTCGTGGCCGGCCGGATGGGGCCGCGGGATTTCGGCGGTTACGTCGTCGCGCAGTTCATCGGCGGAATCGCGGCTGCAGCGGTGCTGTATCTGATCGCGGAAGGCAAGGTCGGCGGCTATGACGTCGCAGCGAACGGCTTCGCCCAGAACGGTTGGGGACAATATGGCGTGCTCTCCGCGTTCGTATTCGAGGCCGCTGCGACGTTTCTGTTCCTGACCGTGATCCTGGGTGCAACGCAAAAAGGCGCGGCATCGGTCTACGCGGGTTTGGTGATCGGCCTCACCCTGGTGGCGATCCATCTCGCTGGCATCGCTGTATCGGGCGCCTCGGTCAATCCGGCGCGCTCGTTCGGCCCAGCACTGTTCGCCGGCCCCGATGCGCTGTCGCAGGTGTGGCTATATTTCGTGGCGCCGTGCATCGGGGCCGCACTGTCCGGTTACGTGTTCAAGGTCGGCGTGACGCGCGAAATGGTGGCGACAGCTTGAGCTCCGCGATCGCGTGATTGGGCGGTGACAATGATCTAGAACGAGCTACAATCTTGGAAGCTCCGGCATGCGCCGAAGGAGGCGGTACAACAAGCCTCCACGGCCATCCGACTGACCGGGGAAGGAGGAGACCATGGTCCACATCATTTCAAAGCGCGACGGTCCGCGCCGCGAGGAGGCCGCGGCGAAGGACTTCATTCAGAAGAACCGCACGAGGATCGACGCGGTCGCCAACCATCTGACCGGTGGGCGCTGGCAGGAGTTGCGCAATCCCACGCCTCCTCCGCAGCCCCAGCCGTCAGGCAAGCTGTGGTACACGCCGCCGAGCCGTCCGAGAGAGGCGGAACCCTATGTGCGGATCAGCCTCAACGGCCGCGTCGTGATCGTAGATCTCGGGTCGGGGCGACAACTCCATTTTGTCGGCGAACTGCGTGGAAGGGGCCAATCGCGATACTTCGCCCTGGCGACGCAGGAGAACGGGATCTTCGATCCGCTGGATGAGGAAATCCGGAAAGTCCTCGCCGATCTTGAGGGCGTGAGCGTGCCCGACGAGACGTCGGAGCAGAGGCTGGAACAAGTCATCGCAGGCCGTCTCGGCTTGGATGCCGTCGCCAAAAGCGCCGATTGATCTCCGTGAGTCGGGCCTGTGGGGATTGCGATCCCGGCCAGGTCCGGTTCAGGCCGCTTCTGCCGATCGGGCTGTTTGCCAACTTAGGTATGGTGCTCCAATGCTGACGGAAACGCTCATGGCTAAGCCGCCGTTCTCCCTGGAAGGCCATAAAAATCCGGATGCCACGGATGCGGAGCAGGGACAGCCATATGATGCACGAGAGACGAATAAGGCCTGGGAAGACTTTCTGACGTTTGGCGACCTCAAGCGCGAGAACGCTTTGGTGCGAGGCGTCATCGAGAAATCATGGCGGCGCAGCGTCAGCTCCGGGGTCGACGCGCATTGCAAGGGCAGCAATCTCGTCGCCTCGCCGGACGATCTCTACGAGCTGCGTCTGAAGAACGATGACTTATTGGGTTCTAGCGCTCAGACGTTCCGCCGCGTCGCAGAAGTGCTCGGCGACGCCGCGACCATGCTGGTTATCACCGACAGGAACGGTGTTGTGCTTGACGTGGGCGGCGATCAGCGGACGATCGATGCAGGGCACGATATTCGCCTCGAGGTCGGCGCCGCCTGGGGTGAGACGGTGACCGGCACCAACGGCATCGGCACTGCGCTCGTCACGGGAAAACCGGTCCATGTCCATGCAGCCGAGCATTTTTCCGAAGGCATCAAGGCCTGGACTTGCGTCGGTAGCCCCATTCGCAGCCCCATCGACGGCAGCATTATCGGCATCATTGATTTTTCCGGACCTCAGGCGATCTTTCACCGGCACAACGTCGCACTGGCGGTGATTGCGGCCAATCACATCGAGCTTGCGCTCTCGGAAAAGATCCGCCTTGAAAGAATACGGCTGCTCGAGGCCAGCATTTCTCGAATGCCGGGGATGGGCAGCGCGGACGGTGTGGTGATCCTGGATCGTTTCGGTCGGGTCGTTCATCACAACGACATGGCGTCGGTTCGCTGGCAGCGGATCGCGCAGTCTCGCGACTTGATCATCGGAACTCAGCTTCTGCCGAGCAACGAAGGCCTGCTGGGCAAAGAGCTGGAAAGCGGGCTACCCGACGAATTGCGCGACCAGCGGATCGAGCCGCTGTTGGTCGACGGGGTTGTGAAGGGAGCGATGCTCGTGCTTGCATCGAGGCCACGGATAAATTCCGCTGCGTCTCACGTGTCGCCGGCAACTCGTGCAGCCATCATGTCGGCCAAGGAAGCGATCGTCGGATGTAGCGACGCATTGCAGGATGCGGTCGAGAAGGTTGCGCGGGCGGCACTTGGTCGGACAGCTGTCCTGCTTGAGGGTGAGACCGGGGTTGGCAAAGAACTGTTTGCTCGTCTCGTTCACGCCGCCAGCCAGAAGACCGGCAAGGAGCCTTTCGTTGCCTTCAATTGCGGTGCGGTCTCGAAAGGGCTTCTTGGCGGTGAATTGTTTGGACATGCGCCGGGCGCCTATACCGGCGCCACACGAGAAGGAAAGCCCGGCCGCTTTGAATTTGCCAATGGCGGCGTGCTCAGCCTCGACGAGATCGGGGAGATGCCGCTGGATCTGCAGCCGTACTTGCTCCGCGTGCTGGAAGAGCGCGCGGTTTACCGCCTCGGCGACAACAAGCCGCGTCCGGTGGACGTTCGGCTCGTGGCGTCGACCAATCGGAATCTGAAGCAGGAAGTAGCGGAAGGACGTTTCCGTAAGGACCTGTATTTCCGGATCGGCGTTGTCAAGATCACCATCCCGCCGCTCCGCGAGCGCCTGGGTGATGTCGAGATTCTGATCGATCATTTCAACCGACAGTTCGCGGAGATCTATAGCACCGAACCGCTACGTTTCGAGGCAGCCGCAATGGAAATGCTGCGGCGCCATAGCTGGCCGGGGAACGTTCGCGAACTACGCAATCTGATCGAGAACCTGGTGCTGATGACGCTCACCGGCGTGGTTACGCCCAGGGAGTTGCCCGAGGATTTCCTGGAAGCAGCACCGGCCCAGCCAGATCCGGGCGTCTTGCAGACAGGGCGTGATACCACGAGACCAGAAGGCGAAGAGATTGCGCGCTTCGACGATATGGAGCGTCGTGCCATCGAAAGGGCCGTCGCAAACGCAGGCGGCAACATTGCAGCCGCGGCCGAGAAGCTGGGCCTTTCGCGTGCCACTCTGTATCGCAAATTGCATCAGTATCGTTCACGGACCTGAGGACAGGATCGGGCATGGCGACGGTCTGGGACGGACGAAAGGGGACAGAGGAGCCTGCCGCTGCGGCGCTCGCGTCGGAGATCCTTTCGCGCGCGGACCGCGACGTAACCTTCATGGTGCACCTGGTTGGTGAAAGCCAAAATCTGCTGGTTCGGCATTTCGTGGTGTTCATCGAGACCGAACTCGCGAAGCGCGGCATCACCTATGGCGCGCATCCGCTATTGCGTCCTTTCATCGAAACGCATGCGCGCGAACTGACCGATTTTGTTTTGCAGGGCATTGGGTTGCGGCATCAGTTCGGTCTGCAGGCGCTTGAGATCATGGCTGGCGATCCATCGCGGTTGCTGAGGGTTGATCTGTGGGACTCGCTGGAATCTCACATCAATGACGCGCAACGCCACTTTGTATCGGGCGTGGGTGGCCTGCAGCGGATCCTGGTCCAGATCGAGACTGATACATGAGGACCGGTCCCCTGACCGTTGTCGAAATGCTGACCCAGCGGCTGCAGGTCGTTCAGGAGATATCGGCCGCCCAGTCGCGCAATCTGCTCAACCGTCAGCTTAGCGGCGGCGCCGAATTCGATATTCAGGGCATCGAGCAAGAGATTGCGGCCTCCGGCTGTTCGCATGAGCTCGCCAGGACCCTCGCGGATGCGCGCGAGCGCTTGCGAAAGGCGAATGCGGCAATGTCAGAATGCGACGCTCATTGCGCCGCGCTGGAGCAGCGCCTTGAAGAACTAGACAGGTGGATTGCCGCTGGTAGATGAGACGACCTGAACGTGAGGCGACGATGGATACAATGGAAGCAGAGATCGCGACGCTCTATGAATTGCTTGGGCGGCATTGGTCGGTGGGTACGGCCGTTACAAATACGGCCTTCGATCCTGCGGGACAGGGAGTTGCGTTCGCGCTCGCCGATGGTGCGTTGGCGATAGCTCCGCTAACTGACGTCGAGCCGGCGCAAGATCGCTGTCGCGCGGCGCTTGACGAAGGCCGGACGACGATTTCACCGCGACGGAAACCAGTGCCGCCATTGACGAAAGTGATAGTCAGCGATGCCCCGCTTCATCTCGCTCCGCTCGGGACCTCGGATTTCGTCGCCAGTGATCACGGCCGCCTGCTTCGTGTGTCGGCGTCCGGCATCACACGGGTGGTCTCGAGCATCGTGGCGCCTATCGATGTGATTGCCCCGGTATCGGCGGGGGGCATCCTGACAGCTTCCGGCGGGTCAATCATATTTTACGATTCCAATGGTGAAGTCGCCTGGCTGCAAGAGCGGGTCGGAGGGCATGCGTCGGCAATGGCTGTATCGCCGGATGGCCGGCGCTTTGCACTTGGAGCCGACGGTTGTCTGCTCGTCCGTAGCTTTGGACCACGACCCGAGCCCTCCGCTTCATTTGAGTTGGGCTCAGTCTCAGCCTTGTCGTGGAGCCCGGATGGGAGCTGGTTGGCTGTGTCAGTCGGGAAAACAGGTATTGTTCTGGTGCGTCTTGCCGATGCGCGGATCGTTCGGATTCCGACCTATCCCGCAACCGTTGCATCTCTTTCGTGGAGCGCGGACTCCCGCGTCCTCGTTACGAGCGGAGCCTATCGGATGATCGCATGGGACGTTTCCAGCCTTGACGACGAAAGGGATCAGCCGACGAACCTCGCTACGGGGCGCGCCCGGTTCGTCCTCGTCGGGACGGTGGATATTCATCCAGAGCGTGGCCTGGTTGCGGCAGGTTACGCCGACGGCATGGTCGCGGTCGCGAGGATCGGACAATCCGACGAATTGGTCGTCAGGTCGCCTGGTCGAGGCGCCGTCCACACCCTGCATTGGTCTAGCGACGGCCAGCATCTTGCGTTCGGAACAAGCGACGGGGAGGCGGCGATCGTGACGTTTCCTCCGTACATTTTCAAATAGTTGCCCCGGTGCCACGCCAGAGAGCGTTGCCAGCATCATCAGGAGACAAAGTTATGACAGCCACTCGATCGCTCAACGAAGCCGAAAGCAAGGATCAATTCTTTCAGGAGTTGGCGGAACTCTCGGAGCGCATGATCGCAGCGCATGGAAAGGAATTTTCGATGGGCGCTTTGGTGCTGGCCGCGAGGTTCATCGCTGAAAATAAGCCCTTCGAGCGAAGCGCAGCAACGCAGTGACGCGGGCTTCTGCTGAAGGCGAAAGTTATCGGGGCGACTGTCAACGTCCCTTCACCGAGGAGGCTGTTTGACAGCGTCTGGCGCGAAGCAGTCGCTCCGGGTGCTCGTTTATCGCCACGAAGTTCGGCATCCCTGCGCCGGAGCGTCTGCGCGGTAGTCAGCCTCTTAAAAGTAACTCGGCTGCACGATTGTGGCCCGCATCCTGCCATGCCCGCTGGGGTCATGAACCGCCGATGCTCCGGGTGCGTCCGGAAGTCTGAGCGCTGGAGCTCTCCGCAGTCGGCACGCACGCAGCCCGTTTTCTCAGGCCTTGCGGTTGATGGCTGCCCTTTTTCATTTGGAAACGGTAGCCAAGCTATTGATATTGCTAGAGCGTCTTTCGGCCATTTTTTCCAAACGCCCGTCGAAATCATTGAATAATCAAACTGATTTTGATTCCGCCATTCGGAGGTTCGATCCCTCCCGCCCCAGCCAGTTGATATTGCTTGGGAAATCTCCTTCTTCGTTGCTTCATTTGGAAATAGCGGAATCCGCCGCCCGTTGAAGAGAGACGTCGCTACGTCGTTTGTCGCCCGTCTCTCATGCAAAGGATTGGAATGAGCTAGCGTAGATTCCGCAGGTATCGGGAAAAGCGGTAGCGCTCCCTTGGCCACCAGATGATCCGTGTATTTTTCGCAAGTTGCGGCCGCAATACACAATCGTAAGCTTGTGTTCGTCGTGCATGATTTGGCGCAAGATGGGCCTCTGGCTGCTTCGGCCTGCGTCCCACAACGCACTATCGTCCATCAAATCAGTTTCGATGAGGTGCCTTGGAGTTTCGCGACGGCGCGTGCGATGCGTTCAACGCCTTCTGTCAGAGCCTCCAGAGAGGTCGCGATTGACAGTCTGAAGTAAGGTGAAAGGCCGTAAGCGGCGCCAGCCACCAGCGCCACACCGGCGGTGTCGAGGAAGTAAAGCACCACGTCGTTGTCGTTCTCGATCTGCTTGCCATCCTCCGTTGTCTTGCCGATCAAGCCGGCGCAATTCACGAACAGGTAGAAAGCGCCGTCGGGCGCCTGGCAGCTCAGACCCGGGATTGCGTTGAGGAGCGGCAGGATGGCATCGCGCCGCTGCTTGTAGATGGCGACGCTCTCCGCGATGAAGGACTGATCACCGTTCAGCGCGGCAGTTGCCGCCGCCTGGCTCACCGCGCAGCAGGTTCCCGCGGACTGCGACAACAACGTATCAAGCGCGCCGATCAGATCCCGCGGGCCGGCAACCCAGCCAATGCGCCAGCCGGTCATGGCATAGGTCTTGGACACACCGTTGATGGCGAGGGCACGGTCGCGCAGCTCGGGCGCGGCGATGAGGAGATGTGGAGTCGGCTTGCCGTCGAAACGAATGTGCTCGTAGATATCGTCAGTCATGACCATCACGTGCGGATGCTTGACGAGCACGTCCGCGAGCGCGCGGTATTCGGCAGCGGTATAGCTGGCGCCGGTCGGATTGCTCGGCGAGTTGATCAGCAGCCAGCGTGTTCTCGGTGTGATGGCGGCTTCCAGCTGCTCGGGCGACAGCTTGAAGCCGTGGTTCTCGCCGCAGGCGATCGTCACCGGTGTGCCGTCGCAAGCCAGCACCATGTCCGGATAGGACACCCAGTACGGCGCCGGAATGATCACCTCGTCACCGACATCGACGGTCGCTGCGAGCGCGCTGTAGATCGCGCTCTTGGCGCCGTTGGTCACGATGATCTCGTCGACGCCGTAACTCAGCCCGTTTTCGCGCTTGAGCTTGGCTGAGATCGCCTCCCGCAATTCCTGCGTTCCCCGCATCGAGGTGTAGCGGGTCGCGCCATGGTCCATCGCGTATGCAGCCGCCTTGCGGATATGGGCCGGCGTGTCGAAATCCGGCTCGCCGACCACCAGGCTCACGATCTGCTGGCCCTGTCGCCGTAGTTCGTTGGCCCGATCGGCGGCGACCGTGCTGGGTGACGGCTTGATGCGTCTGATGCGCCCTGCGAGGTTGTAGGAGTTCACGGCAGGCATCCCTTGATGTCGAGGCTGAAGTCGAAGGTCTAGTCCTCCTCGGAAGCCGTGGCCAAGATGACTTCGATCTCCCTCGATAAGAACCTCTTATGACTGGCGCGGAAATCGACTAGACTTCGGTGTACGATGGTCGCGGAACGGGAGAAACGACGTGAACTTGAGGCGCCTGCAATATTTCGTGAAGATTGTCGATATCGGCAGTCTGACGCAGGCCGCGGACATTCTTCACGTGGCGCAGCCCGCGCTCAGTCAGCAAGTGGCGACGTTGGAGGGCGAGGTACGTCAGCAGCTGTTATTGCGCACCAAGCGTGGTGTGGTGCCAACCGAAGCCGGAAAGGTTCTCTACCGGCATGCCCAGCTCATCTTGCGCCAATGGGACCAGGCTAATGCCGATATGAAGGCAGCGGGGCAAGGCCTGTCCGGCGCGGTGTCAGTCGGGCTCGCGCCGGGAACGGCTGCCGCGCGTCTGTCGCTGCCGCTTCTGCGCACTGCCCGGGCGCGTCACCCCGGCATCCTGCTCTATCTGAACGAGACCTACGGCAGTACGCTGTCGGAGCTCGTGATGAATGGGCGGATGGACATTGCAGTGCTCTATGGCGGCCAGACCATCGTGCATGGATTGACGTTCCTTCCGCTGTTCAAGGAGCAACTGTATTTGGTGGGCCCCGACAGCATGGTCGCGTCCCCCAGCGATGTATCGTTGCACACGATCGCTGATCTGGATCTCTACCTCCCGCGGCCCTACAACGTCGTGCGAAGAATGGTGAACGAGGCGTTTTCAGGACTCGGGATGACGCCTCGCGTGGTCGCAGAAATCGAATCGGCCGGAACGCTGTCGGCCGTCATCGCCAGCGGTCTTGGCGCGACGATCCTGCCGGAATCCATGGCACGTGAGGTCGCCCGATCCTCCAACGCCTGGCTGTCTCGCATCATCCAGCCGACCATCGAGGCGCCCTTGGCGCTCTGCCAGTCGGATCACTTGCCGCTGTCGGAGCCAGCTTCGGCGATCAAGGAACTCCTCCTGGAACTCGTCGCGAGCCTGTCGTGACACGAGCCGCTCGTGGGGCGCGGCGCGCCGGGACATAAGCACCCCTTATCGGGTCAAATACATTCCGTCTTGGCGAGCGTTCGCTTCGCACGCTAGCCTTTACGCATGTTTGATGCTCATGACTGCGATCGGTAGGCGCCGATGGACCTGGCGCAGATCAAGGCGTTCATTGACGCGATGGCGTCGTCCGATCTTGCCGAGCTCGAGGCGAGCAAGGACGGCTGGACGCTTCGGTTGGTGCGCAACGGCGTGCGAAGCCAGTCCGTGTCCCCCGCTGCGGACCGATCGCCGTCTCGTCCAAACGCCCCGATAGAAACGCCCCCGGCAGCGCCGGAGATCTGCGCGCCGCTTTCCGGCATCGTCTATCTGCGCCCCGGACCGGATCAGCCGCCCTATGTCGAGGTCGGTCAGGCGATCAAGGCCGGCATGGCGATCTGTGTCATCGAGGCGATGAAGACGTTCATCGAAGTCCGCGCCGAAAGGGACGGAATCCTCGAAGCGATCCTCGTCGCCCCCGGAACCCTCGTCGAGGCAGGTCAGCCGCTGATGCGCACCGTCTGAGGCACCCATGTTCGAGTCCGTTCTGATCGCAAACCGCGGTGAGATTGCGCTTCGTATCCAGCGGGCGTGTCGGAGCCTCGGCCTGCGCACCATCGTCGTCTATTCCGAGGCCGATCGCGATGCGCCCTATGTCGAACGCGCGGATGTGGCAGTCTGCATCGGTCCGGCTGCGGCGACGCATAGCTATCTCGATCAGGCCGCCATCTTGCTCGCGGCCAAGGCGACAGGTGCTGAAGCTGTTCACCCCGGATATGGATTTCTGGCCGAGAACGCCCAATTCGCCGAGCGCGTCAGCGAGGCTGGCCTGACCTTCATCGGCCCTTCCGCCGAATGCATTCGGACCATGGGCGACAAGGTTGCCGCCAAGAAGGCGATGCGCGCGGCGGGCGTGCCCTGCGTTCCCGGCCCCGACGCAACCTTGCCGGATGATCCCGAGGCCGTTCGTCGCCTCGCTCATGCGATCGGCTATCCCGTCATCGTCAAAGCCGCAGGCGGAGGTGGCGGGCGAGGGATGCGGATCGTCACCGAAGAGGCAGCGCTGCTCGATGCGCTCGCCGTCACCCGCGAGGAAGCGCGACGCGCCTTCGACAACGGCGAAGTCTATATCGAAAAATTCCTGACCCATCCCCGGCACGTCGAAATCCAGGTGCTCGCCGATGGGTATGGTCAGGCGCTTTGGCTCGGCAGCCGGGACTGCTCGCTCCAGCGCCGCCACCAGAAGGTGATCGAAGAGGCGCCCGCGCCGGGAATCGCGGATGCGCTCATTGCCGAGATCGGCGAACGCTGCGCGCGGGCCTGTCAGCAGATCCAGTATCAGGGGCTCGGCACGTTCGAATTCCTGTTCGAAGACGGTGCCTTCTATTTCATCGAAATGAACACGCGACTGCAGGTCGAGCATCCCGTCACCGAGATGACGGCCGGGATCGACATCGTCCAGCAGCAGATCCGCGTCGCGCGCGGGGAACGGCTGGCGTTGACGCAAGCGGATATTCGCTGCCGCGGACATGCCTTCGAGTGCCGGATCAATGCCGAGAACCCGGATAGCTTCGCGCCGTCACCGGGCCGCATCACCGGCTGGGAACTGCCGGGCGGCTACGGCGTGCGCGTCGACAGCCATGCCGGTGCCGGCTACACGGTCTCACCGCACTACGATTCCATGATCGCAAAGCTGATCGTCCATGGCGACGATCGTGCTGATGCGCTGGCGCGGCTGCGGCTCGCGCTCGATGAAATGAGCGTCTCGGGGATCTCCACCAATTTGCCGCTACACCGCCGCATTGCGTCGGACCCGGCCTTCAGCTCGGGGGCGGTCGACATCCACTATCTCGAACGCCGCCTGCGCGAGGGAGCACCCCGCGCATGAGCACCGATGAGCCCCGGATCAGCCTGCTTGGAACGAGCGCATTGCTGTTCGATGCGCCCGGTCCGACGGAACTCGACACGCAGCGGCGGATCTGGGCGCTAGCCGAGGAAGCCGGGCAATGGCCTGAAATTCGCGAGGCCGTGCCGGGCATGAACAACGTCATGCTCAGCTTTGTGCGTCCGCCCAGCTCGCTTACATCGATTGAAACGAGGTTACGGTCGGCCTGGGCCAGCGCCGCGGCGCTCAAGCTGGAAGGCCGGCTGATCGAGCTGCCGGTGGTCTATGGCGGCGAGGGCGGGCCGCATGTCGCCGATGTCGTCGCGCATACGGGATTGAGCCTCGACGACATTGCCGAAATCCATAGTGCGCCGATCTATCACGTCTACGCGCTCGGCAGTCATCCCGGCTATTGCTATCTCGGCGGCATGGACCAGCGGATAGCTACGCCGCGCCGCAAGACCCCTACGCTGAGGATTCCGGGAGGCGCCGTCTCAATCGGCGGCGGTCAGACCGGCGTGTCCGCATCGCCCGGGCCGAGCGGCTGGAACACGATCGGCAGCACCGAGATGCGTTTCTTTGACCCGGCCAGCGACCCACCGGCGCTGCTGCGTCCCGGTGACAGCATCCGCTTTCGCATCGCGGCGGTGATCCGATGATTGAGATCATCGCCACCGGCGGGCTTGCGACAATTCAGGATCTTGGCCGCAAGGGCGCGCTCAAATGGGGCGTCGGTACCTCAGGGGCCATGGATGACCTTGCAGTCGCGGCCGGCAACATCCTGCTCGGCAATCCCGACGATGCGGCGGCGATCGAGATCCAGATTTTTCCGTTTCGGATCCGTTTCCAGGAGGACACGGCGTTCGCCGTGACGGGAGCAGATTGCGACGCGAGACTCGATGATCTGGCAGTCCTGCCATGGTGCGTGCATCATGCCAGCGCCGGACAGCTGCTCCATCTTGGACTTCCGCGGCGCGACGGCTGGGCCGCGAGCCGCGCCTATCTTTGCGTTGCCGGCGGCGTCGATGTGCTGGCAGTGCTGGGCTCGCGCAGCACGCAATTACGCGGCGAGTTTGGTGGTCTCGAGGGACGCGCCCTTCGCACAGGCGACAAGATTGCGACCGGACCATTTCGCGCAGCGGGTGCACGCGTGGGCCTCAATCCGCCCGCGTTGGCGATGCCGCTGACGGTGGATGGCCTGCCGGCCGTACGGGTGCTTCGCGCCGCCGAATACGATGCCTATACGCCGCACGCTCAGGCGAGCCTGTGGAACGAGCCATGGCGGATTTCGCCGCAGAGCGATCGCTACGGGTTCCGCCTCGAGGGCACCCCCTTGATGCCCAAGGTGCCGCTCGAATTGCGCTCGCACGGGATCGTGCCGGGGGTGATCCAGGTCCCGCATGGCGGTCAGCCCATCGTGCAGATGCGTGATGCCCAGCCGTCTGGCGGCTATCCCAAGATCGGAACCGTTATCGAGGCCGACTTGTGGCGCCTCGGGCAGGCGCCGATCGGCGGCCGCATCCGCTTTGTCGAGGTGACTTGGGATGAGGCCGTCGTGGCCCAGGATGCGAACGACCGCTGGCTTGCCGAAGCGCGACGTCTGGTCGGTCTTTTCCGTGCACAGCGGGGAGGGCGCTGATGCCGTTCCAGCATGTTGACCAGCTCTCGTCGTGGCTTGCCGAAGCGGGCATCGACTACCTCGAGCTGAGCGGCCCGGACCGCGAGTTGCGTCTCGGGCGCGCTGTCCGGCAGGGGCTCCAAGTGAAGACGACGGACGCCGCGCGCGCCGTCACTCACGTCGTGAAGGCGCCAATGGCGGGGACTCTGCTGCACAGTCATCCGATGCGGCGCGTTCCGCTCGCGCCGTGTGGAAGCCTGGTTCGCGTCGGCCAGACGGTCGCGTTGTTGCAAGTTGGCGCGCTGCTGGTTCCGATCGACGCGCCCTGCGACGGGGTCGTTGTCGAGGTCGTGGCAGAAGAGGGCGCGTTGGTCGGGTTTGGCGCCGAGATCACCCGACTTTCCGACATCGCGAGTGAGGCTTGACCATGGATATCGACCTCAATGCCGATCTTGCCGAGGGCTATGGACCCTGGCGCATGGGCGACGACACTGCGCTCCTGGACGTGTTGTCTTCGGCCAATTTGGCTTGCGGGTTCCATGCGGGCGATCCGCTGATCATGCAGCGCACTGTCGAGCTTGCCATGGCGCGCGGTGTCGACATCGGCGCGCATGTCGGCTTCCCCGACCGTCAGGGCTTTGGTCGCCGCGTCATGCAGATCGATATCACCGAGCTTGCCGCGATCGTGACCTATCAGCTTGGAGCGCTCGACGGGATCTGCCGCTCGTGCGGCGCGCGCATGACGCATATGAGCTTTCACGGTGCGCTCGGCAACATGGTCGCGGCAGATCATGCGCTGGCGGCCGCCCTGGTGCGCGCTGTTGCAGCCTTTGATCCGAAGCTGATCCTGCTCACCTCGGCAAGCCGCGCCATGGAAGCGGCCGCCAGGGATTGCGGCTTGCGGGCCGCGTCGACCTTCCTGGCGGATCGCGCCTATGACGATGACGGCCTGCTGGTGTCACGCAAGCTTGCCGGGTCGGTGATCCATGACCGTGCCCACGTGCTTGAGCGGGTCAAGCGCATCCTTCGCCAGGGCGAGATTGTGACCCACAGCGGAAACTCGCTGGAGATGCGACCCGCGAGCATTCTGTTGCACGGCGATACCGACGGCGCCGTCGATCTGGCGAGAGCCATCCGCGAGGAGGTCGTGGCCAGCGGCGCCAGCATCGTGCCCATTTCGCAGCAAGGATGCCGCTGGGATGGGCATGCCCGGACATAAGGCAGCCTTATCGCGCCAGAGATATTCCGTCTTAGCCTGGGTGGCGGCGAGGGGATAACGTAAACCATCGAGCTCAAGGACAGCCCATGCCGTTCTCCGACTATCGCAAGGCTCTCGTCACCGGCGCCTCTTCCGGCATCGGTGCCGCTGTCGTCGAACGATTGCGCCGCGAGGGCCTGGAAGTGCACGCGCTGGCGCGCGGCGCGAACGCGCTCGAGGAGCTGGCGCGACGGACCGGTTGCGTCGGACACGCGCTCGATGTGACGGATCTCGCTGGCGTGACGAAGCTTGCCAAAGAGATCGAGTTCGACATTCTCGTCAACAATGCCGGCGTAGATCGGCCGAAGCCGTTTCTGAAGGCCGACGCAGAGGACATCGACCTCATCGTCGACGTGAACCTGCGCGCGGTCTTGCATCTCTGCCGCCTGATCGTGCCCGGCATGGCTGCGCGCGACCGTGGCCACATCGTCAACATCAGCTCGATTGCGGGCGCCTACAATTTTGGAGGCAACTCCTCCTACCATGCGACCAAGGCCGGCATCAGCATGCTGTCGAGCCAGCTTCGCATCGACGTGTTTGGCCGCCGCGTTCGCGTCACCGAAATCTGCCCGGGCCGCGTTGCCACCGATATCTTTGCCCATGTCCACGGCGCCTCGAAGGAAACCTACGAACGCTTCATTGAGGGCTACGAGCTGCCCGAAGCGAAGGACATCGCGGACGCGATTGCGTTTGCGATTGCCGCGCCCATAGCAGTCAACGTCGGATACATGGAAATCACTCCGACGCTCCAGGTCCCGGGCGGACTGTCGACCGCGAAGGGTGCCGCGTCCACCGCCGAGCCGAGCCGCTGAGTCCCCGCGATGAGCAGCCTCGACCTCTCAGCGATCCTGCTCAAGCCCGAATATAGCCGGATGCTGCTCGACGGCTTCGAGATGACGCTGGTGGTGGCGATCGGGTCCTGGCTGCTCGCGATGAGCCTCGGCATCCTGCTGCTCGTCATCCGGCTGGCGCCGAGCCGGATCGCGGACCGCGCGGTGGCTACCTACATCTCCTATCACCAGAACGTGCCGACGCTCGTGCAGTTGATGCTGTGGTACTTCGGCATATCGAGCCTGCTTCCACTTGGGCTTCAAGACTGGATCAGCGTGCACAATGGTGAAGCGATCTTCGCCGTGATCGGGCTTGGCCTTTGCCAGGCGGCCTATTTCAGCGAGGATTTGCGCTCCGGCCTGCGGTCGGTTGCAGCCGGGCAGATGGAGGCGGCCAAGGCGCTTGGGCACGGTTACATCAGCGCGATGCGCTATGTGATGATGCCGCAGGCGGTGCGAAACGCGCTGCCGCCGCTCATCAACCATACGGTTTCTCTGTTCAAGAACAGCAGTCTTGCGGTCGCGATCGGCGTCACCGACCTGATGCATGCAGTGAAGGAGGTCGAAAACCAGAGCTTCCGCACGTTCGAAACCTATCTGATCGCGACCATCATCTATCTCGCCTGTTCGCTGCTGCTGATGGCGGTTGGCGCCTGGCTGAGTCGTCGGTCGAGTCCGGTGGGAGCCACCTGACCCATGCTGATCAATATCTACCATATTGTCAGCGACAATTGGCTGCTCCTGCTGATCGGCCAGTTTCCGAATGGCCCGCTCGGCGGCATTGCCGCGACGCTGATGCTGTCGATTCTTGGCATCGGATTGGCGTTCCCGCTGAGCATTCTCGTCGCGCTGGCGCGCCTCTCGCCCTGGCCCGTGTTGAACTGGCCTGCCACGGCGCTCGTCTATGTCATGCGCGGCGTGCCGCTTCTGATGATCATCTTCTGGGTCTATTTTCTGTTGCCGCTTCTAATCGGACGCATCGTTCCCGGCTTCCTGGCGATGGTCTGCACGCTGGTCGTATACGAGGCGGCATTCCTGAGTGAGATCGTCCGTGCCGGCATCCAGGCTCTTCCCAAGGGACAGATGGATGCGGCACGCGCGCTGGGCCACAGTCACTTTTCGGCTATGCGCTACGTCATTCTGCCCCAGGCGCTCTACAACATGATCCCGAGCATCCTCAGCCAGTTCGTATCGACGATCAAGGAGACGACGCTCGCCTATGTCATCAACGTTCCCGAACTGACGTTTGCGGCCAATCAGATCAACAATCAGCTTCTGACCCAGCCGTTCGAGGTCTTCTTCGTTCTCGCCATCATCTATTTCGCTGTCTGCTGGACGCTCACACAGCTCACCAACTGGCTGGAGCGCCGTATCGCGGCAAAGCGTGCGGGGCGCGGCGCTTCCCAAATTCTAATGGTTGATGGCGTCGCGGTGATCAAGCCCGAGACCGTTCAGGAGGTCCGTCGATGATCAAGTTCTGCAACGTCAACAAGTGGTATGGCAACTATCAGGCGCTTGCCGATATCAACGCCGAGGTGAAGCGCGGCGAGGTGGTGGTCGTGTGCGGTCCGTCCGGCTCGGGCAAGTCCACCCTGATCCGGACCGTCAATCGGCTCGAGGAAATTCAGTCCGGCGAGCTCATGTTCGACGGCCAGAATGTCCACGCCCGGATGAGCGGAGCGCAACTCAACCGCTTGCGCAGTCACATCGGCTTCGTGTTCCAGAGCTTCAACCTGTTCCCGCATCTGTCCGTGCTCGACAATATCATGCTGTCGCCGATGAAGATCAAAGGTGTCGATCGCGCCAAAGCCCACGACAAGGCGATGCAGCTCTTGGACCGCGTCGGTCTCGCCTCGAAGGCGTCGGCGCATCCAGCGCAGCTTTCCGGCGGTCAGCAGCAGCGCGTCGCGATTGCGCGGGCGCTGGCGATGGAGCCTCCAGCGATGCTCTTTGACGAGCCGACCAGCGCGCTCGATCCGGAAATGGTCGGCGAGGTTCTCGCGGTCATGCGCAGCCTCGCCAACGAAGGAATGACCATGATGTGCGTGACCCACGAAATGGGTTTCGCGCGCGAAGTGGCCGACCGCGTCTGGTTCATGGACGTGGGGCGCATCGTCGAGATTGCGACGCCGGACAAGTTCTTCGGCAATCCGGAGCATCCCCGCGCCAAGCGCTTCCTGTCGGACTTGCGCACGCGCCATTAGTTTCATCGTCGATTTGTTGGAGGAGGACCACATGCATTCAATCGCCCCGTTATTGACAGCCGCTCTCGTTGCCGCGAGCCTTGCAGGGGCCAGCGCGGCAGCGCGAGCCGATCAGCTCCAGGACATCATGGAGCGCAAGGAATTGCGTTGTGGGACGTTTGCCGATGTGCCGCCGTTTGCGGCGCCGGATCCCAAGACGCGCGAGATGGTCGGCTTTGACGTCGATCTGTGCAGTGCCATCGCCAAGCGGCTCGGCGTGACCGCCAAGATCACGCCAATGTCGGTCGAGGCGCGGGTTCCCGAGGTCAAGCTCGGGCACGTCGACATTGCGGTCGCCAACCTGGCCTACACGTTAAGCCGGGCCGAGCAGATCCAGTTCAGTGATCCCTACTATATCGCCAAGGAAATGCTGGCGGTGAGGGCGACCGATCCTGGCAAGACCAAAGACGATTTCAAGGGCAAACGGCTGGCGTCGACCAAGGGTTCGACCTCGGAATTGTCGATCAAGCTCAACGGGTCCGATCCCCTCGTGTTTCAGGACACCGGATCCGTCTTCATGGCGGTCCAGCAGAACAAGGCGGCCGGGATGGTCGCCAACACGATGACGATCGTGAAGCTGGTCGCCGAATCGAAGAAGGGCGGCGTCGAGCTCAAGATGATCGACGACCCCATGCTCCTCCAACCGATAGGTGTCGGGATGAAGAAGGATGAGCCGGCGCTGCTTGCCAAGATCAATGAGACGCTCGTCGCGATGGACGGCGCCGGCGAGATCAATCAGCTCTGGAACAAGTGGCTCGGTCCGGAGACTGAGTACCGCCAGACCCGAACGGATAAGGTCGTCCCGCTCAGCCAGCTGAAGTTCACGCCGATACCGTGACGTGCCGCTTACGCTGCAATGGCCAACCCGTACGGTTCGGATGGCGGTTTCCGCCATCCGGGCTGAACCAATATCCAACAACGATACAACGGAAACGACACAATGGTTCACGTCATTCGATCGTTCGAGCGCCCCGATCCGGCTGCGGTCAAGGACATCTCGCAATATGCGCCGTCGACGCTGCATGAAGCGCAGGGGCGCACGGGCGCGCTGACCTCGCGCATCAAGCCGATCTATTCGGGGATGCGCGCCTGCGGGCCGGCACTGACCGTCAGCTGCCATCCGAGCGACAATCTCATGCTCATCACGGCGATCAGCCTTGCCCAACCCGGTGATGTGCTGGTGGTCAGTGCAGGAGATCATCCGGAGCAGGGAGGATTCGGCGAGGTGTTGACGACGGCCTGCATGGCGAAGGGCATCGTGGGTCTCGTAACCGATGCCGGCGTGCGCGACGGCCTGGCGATCCGCAAGCGTGGCTTCAATGTCTTCTGCTACGGCTTGTCCATGAAGGGCACGGTGAAGGAGACGCTCGGCACGATCAACCAGCCGATCGTGATCGGCGGCATTGCCGTCAATCCGGGTGACCTCGTCAGCGCAGACGACGATGGCGTGGTCGTCGTGCCCAAGAACAACATTGCGGCGGTCTCGAGGGCCTCTGCCGAGCGCGAGGCCAAGGAAGCGCGGATGATGGCGGCGCTGGAAGCGAAGGGGAATATCCTCGAACTGTCCGGAATGGACAAAGTCCTTGCCGCTAAGAATTGCACCTACGGCTGATTTGAAAAGTAAGCATCGAAAGGGGCCGCCAGTGTTGCGGCTCCAGTTGCTGCTCCGGGCGAGCTGTCGTGGTTGCCTCACATTCTGGCGGGAACTGCTTCGTTATTTGGAGACGGCTACAAACCTATTGGAATTGCTGGAGCGCCTTTTCGGCATTTTTTCCAAATGCGCATTGAAAACATTGAATAATCGAACAGATTTTGATTCCGCCATTCGGAGGTTCGATCCCTCCCGCCCCAGCCAGCACTCAAGCTGTTGGGTTGGTTATAGAAGCAGCTCTATTCCCGCTGAATTTTTCGGACGCGTTTGGAAATAGAGATTCTAAGGCACGGTTGAGAATCGAGCTAAACGAGCATTGCGTTGGCCATATTGGCTTATCTCCATAGGTCTCATCACCAACATATACGGTGGAGACTACTTGGATAGGCCGGCTATGCTCTCATCGTAGAATAGAGGGTTACGGCGAACAAATCGGACAACCCGTCGAATGATGCACTTGTGCGACGGCCGACATGCCAATGGCTTGAGCGCTGTTGGGCTTGGGGCCATGGGCGGTGACCATGCCCCCAAGTTTTATCCAGTCCTCAGTTCGCTCTGGCTGGTGGATTTACCCGAATGGGCGGTGGTAGCGACGGGAGCTGGTGCGGAGCCATCGGCATAGCGCAGCGCCAGATCCCGTCGCGGGTTGCAGGTGAAGGCGAACTCCGATGGTGTCTTCCATCCGAGCTGCGCGAGAGGCGGGGCATGATGTATAGCCCGCAGCGCACTTCTTGATTTCATTTCAAAAAGCAGGAGGAGCCTATGCGGAAATCTCTCACCTTTTTCCTTGCTGGCGTGGGATTGGTCGTTGCGGCGTCAACCGCTGTAGCCGGCGAGCAGGTGCTCGAGTTCAAGCTCGTAACCAAGCCGATCGATTACAGTGCGCCACGAAGGCGAAGGAACGAGGGAGAACATGAAAATGTAACCCAAACTTCGAGTAGCCTTGCTGCGCGAGAGATGGGGGTTGGCCCTCCGGACTCGGATTACAGGATCAGGGTCCAAACCACCACAAGCTGCGTCGGCACAATGGCCGAGGTGGTGAGCGTTGTTGGAAAAAGCGGGCGACATGCCCGTCAGGTAAGCCTCAGGAAGGCGAGTGGAAACGAACCGCCGATGAAGCATCGAAAATTGGATCAGATGTTGTCGAAACCAAGGGCTTGTAGTTCCCTTGGGACCAAATCTGGCAAGGGCCTGTATTTTGGCCAGGTGGCAACCGGTGTAAAGGCGGCGCGATCCTGATGGCAGGCTCTTGCGTGGAACGTGGGAACCTGCGTCGTGATGACAAGGGAGAACCTGAAGGCGGCAGCACCGCTGAGGGGAGAGTACCGATGCACGGCGCAGGGGCGGACGGGTTCGCAGTAGTGATGAAGCCCGGTAATGCGGGTAGAGCGAAGGGACCCGATCATCTGGCCAACGACGACAGCCAACCCGAAAAGGGGAGGAGCTGATGTCCGAGGCAAAGCCGTATGACATTTCCAAACACCTTGTTTGGCAAGCCTGGCAACAGGTCAAAGCAAACCAAGGAGCTGCGGGCGTGGATGGCGTCTCTATCGCGGCGTTCGAAAAGGATCTGAAGAGGAATCTCTACAAGGTCTGGAATCGCATGTCGTCGGGGACGTATTTTCCACCGCCCGTTCGTCTCGTGGAAATCCCCAAATCTGACGGCAAGAGTGTCAGGAAACTCGGCATTCCCGCCGTCGGAGACCGCGTTGCCCAGACGGTCGCAAAGATGGTCATAGAAAAGGAAGTGGAGCCAATCTTCCACCCCGACTCCTACGGCTATCGACCCCGACGGTCTGCGCTCGACGCAGTGGGGAAGGCGCGCGAGCGCTGCTGGAAATTCGATTGGGTCATAGACCTGGACATCAAGTCATTCTTCGATACGATTCCATGGGACCTGATGGAAAAAGCTGTAGCCCACCATGTGGAATTGGGCTGGGCTCGTCTCTACGTCAAGCGGTGGCTGCAAGCTCCCGTGGAACGGAAAGACGGAGCCCGTGACGAGCGAACACGGGGAACCCCTCAGGGCTCCGTTGTCTCGCCCGTGCTCTCCAATCTCTTCATGCATTACTGTTTCGATGCATGGATGCAGCGGACCTTCTCACATCTGTGTTTCGAAAGATTCGCCGATGATGCGATCGTCCATTGCAGGAGTGAGGAGGAGGCCAAAGCCGTATTGGAAGCGATCCGAGAACGTCTTGCCGAATGCGGTCTAGAACTCCACCCGGAGAAAACCCGGATCGTCTACTGCAAGGACAACAATCGGAGCGGAGGATATGAGCAAATCACGTTCGATTTCCTCGGGTATACCTTCCGGCCGCGAAAAGCCCGCAACAGGAGCGGTAAGAAGTTTGTTAGCTTCGTGCCGGCCATCAGCCGCAAGGCAGCCAAGGGAATCCGGCAGACTATCCGCGAATGGCGGATAGCATCGACACGGAATAACCAGGAGCTGAAAGACCTTGCCAAGCTGATCGATCCTGTGGCGAGGGGATGGCTGAACTACTACGGGCGATACTACCGCACGGAGTGCGTCAACGTCCTTCGCCATGTCAACGAGACGCTCACGCGATGGGTGATGCGGAAATATAAGAGGTTCAAACGCCGAAAGACCGCAGCAGTACACTGGCTCGGACGTCTCGCAAAACGAGAGCCGAAGCTGATGTACCTGTGGACGGCCGGCATTCGACCCGCGGCTGGATGATAGAAGCCGGATGAAGCGCGAGTTTCATGTCCGGATTCGTGAGGGCGGAGAGGTGAAATTCTTCTCCGCTACTCGACAGATAACAGAGGTAGCAAATGTCGAGGGCCAGACGGTCGCGTCCGGCAAATTGTTCGGCGTTGCCATCTTCAAGGACGGTCGCATTGGGGTGAAAGACTTCGTAAATTCTCAAGAAATGCTCAAAGGCTCGGGATCCTACTACGGCTACAGCACCTACACGTTCGAGGATGGCTCCATCACGGCGCGTTATACCGGCTCGGTAAAAGACGGCCAGTCAAAGGGCGAATATACGTTCCTCTCGGGCACGGGTGCCTATGCGAACGCTACGGGCACGGGCACTATCGAAAGCGCGCCGAACCCGTTCAAGGGCGTAAGCCTCCTCAACATAAAGCTGGTTATCAAAACGCCCGGCTCATAGTGGCCTACCTCGACACGTCCTGCGCAAGGAAGTTGGTGCCTCGTTGGCCCGACTGGCGGCGCATTGCCGGTCGAGCCAACTGAAGTAGTCGATCCAGCGATGCAGCGGACCGGTGACTTGACCACCGACCGGCGGGTCGCGTGAAGGGCACCGCTCCATCTGTACTTAATACCCTCAGTCAGGATCTGGAATCAGGTAGTCTGATGTGACGTCCATAGAGCTAGGTGGCCTAGTGAGTTGGGTCGCGAGGGCAGGGGCGCTCACATCTGTCCGCCGGTCGCATTCAGCGCTTGATGAAATCTGATCATCGAAAGTGTTGAGCCACCGAATGCGGCGAATACGCTGCCTTCTCACGCGCAGCACGGCATTTTGCCGAAGCGATAATCGAGCGCGGGGAGGAGACACGTCACATGAAAAAACTGCTTGCCGCGGCGCTCGGCGTCTGCGGATTAATCCTGACTGGCGCGGTAGCCCATGCAGCTGAACGCATCGTGTTTGTAGGCCACTGGTCGGAATCGGATTCGTTCTTCAATGTGATCCGCAACTCGGCGCAGCTTGCCGCCACTCAGATGGGCGTGACAGTCGAATTCCGGAATCCGCCGGGAGGCGACCTGTCGCAGATGGCTCGGCTGATCGATCAGGCGATTGCGTCCAAGCCGAACGGGATCATCTCGACCGTTCCTGACGAGAAGATCGTTGATGACCCGCTCTCAAACGCCGTAGCTTCCGGGATACCGGTGGTCATCGTCAATTCGGGCTCCGCCGACATTGCCAGGAAAATCGGAGCGCTCCGCTATATCGGCCAGGCGGAGTACGAAGCCGGCAAGGCGGCAGGTGAAAAGGCGAAAGCTGCCGGCGTCAAGAGTTTTGTCTGCGTCAACCATTTCTATCAGCATCCAGCCTCGCACCGACGCTGCCAGGGGTTTGCCGATGCTCTCGGCGTCAAGCTTGGCGCTCAAGATATGGACTCGGGTACCGATCCGAATGACATAGTGGCGCGCACGGCGGCCTTTCTGAAAGCGCATCCCGATACTCAGGCAATCCTGACGCTGGGACCCACTGGAGCCGATCCCGTGATCAGATGGGTGAAGGATCAGGGCGCCGCCGACAAGTACTTCTTCGCAACGTTTGACCTGAGCCAAGCCATTGTCGGCGCGATGAAGGAGGGCATGATCAAGGTCGCCGTGGACCAGCAGCCCTTTATTCAGGGCTACGGAGCCGTGGGAATATTGACTGACTATGTACGGTTCGGCGTCTTGCAAGCAAACGACGTCTATTCTGGACCCGGCCTGATCACCAAGAACAATCTCGATCAGGTCTTGGCGCTGGCTGGCAAATATCGGTAACAAGAATCGGAAAAGGGGCGCGCAACCTATCTGCGCGCCCTTTAGAGGTTTTCCGAGGTCACGGTAAGGAACCGCACCGGCTCATTCGATACTTCTACATCGATGAAGCCTATCCTCTGAAGAACCAGGTCAATGGCGCGCCTTGCCTGGGTTTCCGGGGCCTGATCGAATACAATGCTCATGAGCCCGGATTTGAGCCATCGGCGCGAATTTTCGGTCAGTTCGTGGCCGATCCACATGATCGATTTGGTCCGACCGTGCCGCTCCAGGACAGAGCCAATGCCGGAATTCGCACCGCCGGCATTGTAGACGCCGATAACATCTCGGCATTGCCGCAATGCGCCGTCAAACGCCTCCGCTGATCGCAAACGATCGTCTAGCCCGAACATGACGAGCGCAAACAAATGCGCCGGATCGCCATGCTCCGCCAAATAATCGGAGAAGCCACGCACACGCTCTCTGTGAACGTCGTAAGCGCCGCTGTGACATAGAGCCACAAGGCTCCCGGATCGCGTTTTGAGCATGTTCGTCATGTAGTAGGCGGCCGAACGCCCGGCAGCATAGTTATCGATGCCTACGAACGAATCGTGCTCGGCACCAATACGCGAGACGATATGAACGATGGCGACACCTGATGCCTTCGCTTCTCGTAACCTTGCTCTTACTTCGGAATGATCCGGCGCCGCGATGATCAGGCCAGACCGGCGGAATCCGGGGTTGGCGATGTGGCGTGCGAGTCCATGAGGATCAAGCTCGTCGAGAAAAGTACGGTGGACGACAACGCTTGAGTCCAGCGACGCGGCGATCCGCGCGAAGGCCTGATTGAGCCGCGCGAAGAAAGGCGTATCCGGACGAACCATCATGACCTCAATTTTGACGACCCCCCGATAGCGATCCGGCAGCCGACGATCGTAGCCCAGCCTGCGAGCCGCCAGGGCGACTCTTTCGGCTGTTTCGGGGCTCACGTTGCCGCGCGCATTGAGAACCCGCTCCACGGTAGCGGTGCCCACGTTCGCCTCTCGGGCCAAGTCGAGCAACGTGACCTTCTTCATGCCTGAAACCGGATCCTTGATCAAAGATGATCAGAAATTGGGTGGTTTGCAATGGTATCTACCAACTACCCTGAGGGTTCAAGGAACACGAGGCGACGGGGTAGCTGCCCGATGGTCGCCCGAGGGATGAAACCGGTAGGGCGAAGACATGGCAGGAATCGTAATCATCGGTGCGGGCGAGTGCGGCGTGGCCGCCGCCTTGACCCTGCGCGAGGCGGGCTATGCCGGCCTGGTGACTCTAATTGGAGCTGAAGCCCATCTGCCTTACGAGCGGCCGCCGCTCTCGAAAGCCACGATGACGGACGAACGCGAGCCTTCACCCAAGACAATCGCGGACCGCGGCCGCCTGGCGGGGGCTTCGATCGACTTGAGGACGTCGAACCCAGTCCAGGCGATAAACCGCCGTGAAAAGAGGGTCCTTTTGGCGGACAACACTTCGGTAGCCTACGACAAACTATTGCTTGCGACCGGCGCTAACCCGCGGCGGCTGCCGAACGCGTCCGCGAGGGTCGCCTATCTCAGGACTTATGACGACGCGCTGCGTATCCGCACGCTCCTGCGGCCCAATTCTCGGATAGTGATGATTGGCGCTGGGTTTATCGGGCTGGAGCTGGCGGCCTCGGCGAGACAGCGCGGCGCCATTGTCCATGTCATCGAAGCTCAGTCGCGGATCCTGAAGCGGGCGGTGCCGGAGGAAATCGCGGCCGCGGTAACTGCGCGGCATTCGGCCGAGGGAGTCGAGATATTGTGCGACCGTAGTATCGCAGCGATCGAAGAAAACGGTTCTTCCATTCTCGTTCTGACGACGGATGGTCGCCAATTTGAAGCAGATGTTTGCATCGTCGGCATTGGCGCGGCCCCTGTGACGGATCTGGCGCAAGTTGCCGGGCTTGACATCGAAAACGGCATCGCCGTCGACGAATGCTTGCGCACCTCCGATCCCGATATCTTCGCGGCCGGCGACTGCTGTTCCTTCCCGCTTGCGACTTGTGATGGACTCCGCGTCAGGCTGGAGTCGTGGCGCAATGCCCGGGAGCAAGGGCGGCTTGCGGCTCGAAACATGCTTGGTGCCAATCTCCAGCACAACGCCGTTCCCTGGTTTTGGTCGGACCAATATGACATGCAGCTTTACGTAGCAGGTTTGCTGAACGACGAGTGCACGACAGTCCGTCGCAACCTGCCCGAAGAAAGCTTCGTGCTTTTTCATCTCGCGGCTGGCGGACGCCTCATTGCCGCAAGCGGCCTTGGCAAGGGCTACGCGGTGGCCAGGGAAATCCGACTCGCCGAGATGCTGATCGCCAAGCGCGCGAAGCCGCAGCCGCATCAGCTGGCTGCAGTCGACGTCAAGCTCAAAACGCTTCTGGCCGCGTGAAGGCGGACGGCTCGTCTCGCTCCGTCTGCGGGGCAGAGCCGAGGCGCGATGTATTCTGGTCGGCGGAAACGCCGAGCAGGTCGAACCAGCTTAACGAGAACGAGCCCGACAACCCAGGGCCGACAATTATCGGGAGGAAGACCATGGGCGCGAACGCTTCGGTTGAAGCGATAGCTGCAGATGAACGTATTCGAAAAGTGTCTTCTTTCCGCAGAAGACTGATTCGACCCGAACTCGGGGCGATCTGCGGCACGATCGCAGTTTTTCTCTTCTTCTTTGTCGTCGCTCCCGACTCGGGAATGTTTTCGCTGCAGGGCTTCATGAACTGGGGCGTTATCGCAGCTCAATTCGCAATCATCGCGGTTGGCGCGTGCCTTTTGATGATAGCAGGCGAATTCGACCTCTCGGTCGGCTCAATGATTGGCTTTTCTGGGATCGTCATAGCGCTGTTTTCGACTGTCGGCGGCTGTCCGATGTGGTTGGCGATCCTCATCGCCTTCGTGGTTGCGCTTGCGGTCGGCGCCGTCAATGGATTCTTGGTGATCCGTACCGGTCTGCCATCCTTCATTGTGACACTCGCATCGCTTTTTGTCCTGCGCGGGCTCACGATCTACGTTCCCATCAAGACGAACGGAACGACGATCATCAGCGGCCTTGACGCCGCCGCCAAGGGCGATTGGCTGGCCCCCATCTTTGGGGGCAAGGTTCTCCATGGCTTGTTCGTTTGGCTTGCCGATAACGGACTCGTCGACAAATTCAAGGTCGGGGCCAAGGCAGGCCAACCGGTCGTCGACGGCATTCCTATGCTCATGGTCTGGGCGGTCGTCCTGGTGCTGCTTGGGCACCTGCTCTTGACGCAGACCGCGTTCGGCAACTGGATATTTTCCTCCGGCGGCGATGCCGGCGCCTCTCGCAATGTTGGCGTGCCCGTCGGCAGAGTCAAAGTCTTGATGTTCATGCTCTCTGCATTCTGTGCAACCGTGTTCGCAGCGTGCCAGGCCCTGGAATTCGGGTCGGCGGTCGCCGATCGCGGGCTGCTCAAGGAATTTGAAGCCATCATTGCCGTCGTGATCGGCGGTTCGCTGCTGACTGGTGGGTACGGGACCGTGATCGGGGCGGCACTCGGAGCGCTGATCTTTGGCGTGGTCCAACAGGGGCTCTTCTTTGCTGGAGTGGACAGCTCCCTGTTCCGAGTCTTTCTCGGAATCATTCTGCTCTCCGCCGTCCTCCTGAATACCTACATCCGTCGCCTGATCACCGGAGAACGCTGAGATGGCTCCGATCTTGCAACTAACCGATATCGGAAAGCACTACGGAATGGTAATTGCTTTGGCCGGGGTCAGCTTTGCTGTTAACGCGGGTGAGGTGCATTGTTTGCTCGGCGACAATGGAGCCGGAAAATCCACGCTGATCAAAACCATGTCAGGCGTCGTTCAGCCGTCGAGAGGAAAGATCTTTCTGAACGGAGAGGAAACCAGGTTCGCCGATGCCCGTCATGCGATCGACTGCGGCATCGCCACCGTATTCCAGGATCTCGCGATGATCCCTTTGATGTCGGTGACGCGCAACTTCTTTCTCGGCCGGGAGCCAAGAAAGAGTATCGGCCCGCTCAAGAGGTTCGACTTTGCCACCGCTGACCGCATCACCATGGAGGAAATGGCGCGCATGGGCATACGCTTGCGCGAACCCAGCCAGGCGGTCGGCACTTTGTCGGGCGGTGAACGCCAATCGGTCGCTATCGCGCGCGCCGTCTATTTCGGAGCGCGGGTGCTGATTTTGGATGAGCCAACTTCGGCGTTGGGGGTGCGACAGACTGCGAACGTTCTTTCGACGATCGATAAAGCCCGGAAGAGGGGCGTTGGCGTCGTTTTCATCACACACAATGTCCGGCACGCGATGGCCATAGGCGATCGGTTTACCGTTCTCAATCGTGGCAAGACGCTCGGCACCGCACTTCATGGCGAGGTTACCCAGGACGAACTGCAAAACCTGATGGCAGGAGGAGAAGAGCTCGCCGAGTTGGCAGGCTCACTCCGCGGCACTGTTTGAGGAGGGCAACTGCGCTTTGCGTGTTGATTTGATTTGATCAAGCAAAGAGCGGCGCCTCGACTCACAGGGCGCTATCAGTGCCTGTGCAGAGCTTACGAAGCGTGTCTGTTCCGACGGAGTTAGCAATGGACGATCTGAAATATGGCACCCGTAACAAGCGCGGCGATTGGTCTCCTGGCGAACCGGCCGCTACTGCCCCGCTGTTCGTCTTCCCGCCGCAGCCGCTCAAATTCCTGAGGTGGCTGCCCAGCTATTTCCTGCCTTACAATCTTCTCTTTGCGCTTTCAGCGGTCGTCTGGTGGCATTGGGTGCTGCCGGAACCCGAAGTCATGAAATCGTTCGCCTGGGGGTGGATACTCAAGCTATTCATCATCAACTGCATTGCAGTTTTCGTTTTCTACGGTGTGTTCGAGCTGCGGCTTTATGCGTTGCGCGCTCAAGGCAGCCGCTTCAAATACAACGGAAAATGGCCTTCCGAGCAGAGGAGCAAGGCGTTCTTTTTCGAAAGACAGAACGTCGACAATATGATGCGGGTGTTCGGAACGGGCCTGCCAATTTGGACAACGATCCAGGTGGCCATCCTGTATGCCTTCGCCAACGGCTACGTACCGTGGCTGACCTTTGCGGAAAATCCCTGGTATCTGCTTGTACTGGCGCTCCTCGTGCCGATCATTCACGAGACGCACTTCTTCATCCTGCATAGAACAATTCACTGGGGGCCGCTCTACAAATGGGTTCATTCGGTCCACCACAATTCGGTGAACCCGTCGCCATGGTCGTCACTCTCCATGCATCCGATTGAGCAGCTCGGCTATCTGGGCGTGGCTCTCTGGCATCTGATTGTCCCCTCCAACCCGATCTTGGCGCTCTATCAGCTTCACTTCGCCGGATTTGGCGCCATCCCCGGGCATATCGGCTTTGATAAGGTCGAAATCACCGAAGGCGCCATGGTCGATAGCCACGCCTACATCCACTACCTTCACCATAAGTATTTTGAGGTGAACTACGGCGACGGCCTCATTCCATTCGATAAGTGGTTCGGCACTTTCCACGACGGCTCGCGCGAAAGCGAGGCACGGATGCAAGCCCGCTATCAGAGGACCAAGCAGCGCGCGAATTCCAAGGCGCAAGCCAAAGGGGCGGTGACTGCTGACTAATCCGGCTTTGAGAAGGTGATGCGATGACGAATTGGATTGAAGTCGGCGCTCTGGATGACATCGAACAGGAGGGCGCAATCCGCGTTTACCACGAGGGGAAGTCCTATGCAGTCTACCGCTCGCCCGACAATGAAGTGTTCTGCACTGACGGGCTCTGCACCCACGAAAAGGTCCATCTCGCTGACGGCCTAGTCATGGATTACGAGATTGAGTGCCCGAAGCACCAGGGAGCCTTCGATTACCGGACCGGCGAAGCCCTGCGGCTTCCTGCTTGCGTCAATCTAAGGGTCTATCCTGCCAAGCTGGAGGGCAGGCGTATCAGCATCGATGTCGGCTGACCGCCCGCTCGGCATCATCGTCGTACACCTCGGGCACGGCAGTCAGATTGCAAAGCGGAGCAGTAATGGGCGGGCTGATCGTACTCCAGTCGCTCTGGGCCATGGAGCGCCGACAGACGGACGGAGTCGAGCGGTCTTTGGAAGAAAATCTCGCGCTGATCATCCAAGCCGGCTTCGGCGGCGTCAGCGCGCATTGTACCAACCGCGACAACGTCCGACGCATTGTCAGCGTTCTCGGCGACCGAGACATGGCGATTGAAGGGCAGGCCTTCCCGAAGACGATCGACGACCTCAAGCCTGTTCTCGACATCGCATCCGAGTTCGGCGTCCGCCACATCAATCTTCAGCCCGATGTCCGGCCGCGACGATTGGAGGATTGCTTTCCGCTGATCGAGGGCTGGCGGCGCCTCGGTGAAGAGGCCGACATTCCAGTTTACATCGAAACCCACCGCGATCGTATGACGACGGACCTCTACTTCACGCTCGATCTGCTCGACCGTTACCCCGACTTACGGCTCATCGCCGATTTGTCCCATATCCTGGTAGGCCGCGAATTCGCATGGCCGGTCTCAGACGAAAATCACGCGTTGGTTCATCGGATCCTCGATGCCTCGTGGGCATTCCACGGGCGCGTGGCCACGCGCGAACAGGTCCAGATCGAAATTTCGTTCCCGCATCACCGGCCTTGGGTCGATCTGTTCCTGCGGTGGTGGGATTATGGCTTCCGCGGTTTCCGCCGGCGCGCCGGCCGGGAGGTCCCCATCTGTTTTACCTGCGAACTCGGCCCTAAGCCGTACGCAATCACTGGCCGTGACGGGAACGACACGACCGATCGCTGGGCCGAGTCGTTGATGATGAAAGAGTTGGTCGAGCAGCTTTACGCCAAGATCGAGTCGGAGGAGGAACACTAAGGAGTTCGGCCATCGCGTTTTTTCGCTCGGGCTTGTCGTTTTTCGGCGATGCCGACCGCCATGGTCATGGCGAGCGTCATCGTCGCAGCTAGGGAGCGAAAGCCTGTAAAGTCAGCCTCCACGACTTCGAACCAGACCTTGGCGAACTGAGCAAGCGGCGAAAACGCGCTGTCTGTAATAGCAACCACGGGAACGCCTGTTCCGAGAGCCGTCGGGCATCTTGAATGGTGGAGGGCGTGTAGGGGGAGAAGCTGACTGCAAGAGCCGCATCTTTCGATGTGGCAAAAGCAAGGACTTCCGGGTTCAGGTCGGCTACCGATTCCACCAATTGGTATCGAATACCGAGCTTGCCGAATGCATAGGCGATGTAGCTCGCCACCGGATAAGAGCGGCGACGGGCGATAATGAAGATCGTTTCAGCCTTGGCCAGGAGCCCAATCGCCGCATCGAGATCTTTCTCTCCAACGACCTGCTGTACCCTGTCGAGGGATGTGCTCGCTGCCGTGACGAATCCTTCGAAGATGGCGCGATGTCCGACCCCGTTGCCGGCTCTCTTGTGCAGGGCTGAAAGCCGTTCGTCATAGGAGGAATTGCGCTCGCGAAGGCGCTTGCGGAGGACGGCCTGGAGAGAACTGAAGCCATCGAAGCCAAGGTGCTGGGCGAAGCGGATCAAGGTCAAGGGCTGAACGCCCGCGGAAGTGGCGATACTCGCGGCTGTTCCGAACGCGATCTCGTCGGGATTGTCGAGCGAACAGGCAGCGATCTGAGCGATCCGTTTTGGAAGAAGCTCGCGCTGTTCCAAGATCATGGTCCGGAGGCTCTCAAAATCATCAGGCAATGCTACGCGCTTGGTCATCTCCTCCACCTGATCGCTCTCCTGCCGCGACCGCAGCATCGCGGCCAATGCTCAAGCCACAAGAATCAGCAATCGGGTCGACGTCTTCGTTGGTCTAGGGTCCAGCCGAACTACTTTCCTTTCCTTTGACAGATTCGAGCGCAGCGTTCGCGATCATCAGCGCGATCAGCCCGTCCTCGCCGCCGGGCGACACCGGCTACCCCTTCGTGACTGTTTCGATGAATGAAACGCCTGCGCCTGCCGACTCCGCCTCACGCGCAGACGTTGATGGAACCAGGTTCAGCTCGCGTTGTTTGCCGCCTGCCGGGCCGACTCGTCACCTCAATATGGCGGTCGAGAAGCCCTCGTATACATTAGTATAGTCGTCACAAGACATAATTCCTGATCAATCATTGGCCACCGTGAGGCCGGGTTCGACCCCCGTGCACCGTCAACGATCGCTGGCGCTTGCCGCTCCGGGCCGGGGGACAGCCCCGCTACCCGGCGCGAGAAACAAGTCGATTTGATCCATCGCTCTTCAGCAAGAGTCGATTATGCAACATCCGGTTCAAGTGCCGTCGGCCGCGGTGGATTTAAATGAGCGCAAGCGCCCCGAGGAGGCGCTACGTGAGAGCGAGGAGCGCTTTCGCACCTTGGTGCAATTCTCGTTCGATGTGTACTGGGAAACCGACGCGCAGCATCGCTTCATCCGCCAGGAGTTCGCTGAGACGCTTTCCGAGCCGCCGGTCGCCGAGATTGGCAGGACGCGGTGGGAAGTGCCTTATCTGGAGCCTGATGCAGAGGGCTGGCGCAAGCACCGGGAGACGCTGGATGCCCACCTCCCGTTCCGTGATTTCGAGCACGCGCGGCCGACGCCCGATGGCGGCAAGCGCTACACGTCTGTCTCCGGGCTGCCCGTGTTTGACGAGACGGGGCGCTTCATGGGCTACCGCGGTGTCGGGCGCTACATCACGGAGCGCAAGCGCGCCGAACAGGCGCTGCGCGAGAGCGAGGCGCGTTACCGGACCTTCGTGGACCACGCGACAGACACGTTCACGCTCCACAATGAAGACGGTCGTGTTCTCGACGTGAACCGAAATGCTTGCGAAAGCCTGGGCTACAGCCGGGACGAACTGATTGGGGCTGTTCCGTTCTTCTTCAATCTGGATATGGATGAAGCGACCTGGCGGGTCAACCGCGAGCGCCTCAAGGCCGGCGGCATCGCTACGCTTGAGAGTCGCTATCGCCGAAGGAACGGCACCGTGTTTCCCGTTGAAGTCCGCATGCGAGAATTCTGCGAAGGCGGCCAGCGACAGATCATTTGTCTGAGCCGCGACATCACCGAGCGTAAAAGAGCCGCCGAGACCTTCCGGGAGATGCAGGCGGAACTGACACACGCCAATCGCGCGGCGGCCATGGGACAGGTCACGGCTTCGGTGACACACGAATTAAGCCAACCGATTACCGCGATGCTCTGCAACGCAGAGGCCGCACTGAACTGGCTAGGATCGCAAGCTCCGAATCTCGAAAAAGCGCGGCGGGCGCTCGCATCCATTGTCGCGGACGCCAAGCGGGGCGGCGAGATCATCGGCTGGATCCGTTCCCTGATCAAGAAGACGCCGGCGCCGAAAGAGAGCGTCGTTGTCAATGGTGTGATCCTGGACGTGATCACGATAGTCCGGAGCGAACTGATTAAACACGGTGTCTTGCTCGAGACCGACCTCGCGCCGGGCTTGCCGCTCGTGGAGGGCTATCGCGTCCAGCTGCAACAGGTTGTTCTCAATCTGATCCTCAACGCGATCGAGGCAATGAACAGCCACGAGGAGGGGGGACGGGAGCTGCGGATCAGCACGGCCGCAGATGCCTCAAATGCCGTTGTTGTCACCGTGCGGGACAACGGTCCTGGACTCGACGCGGCAATGGTCGACCGCTTGTTCGAGCCCTTCTACACCACCAAGCCGGAGGGGATCGGCATGGGCCTGTCTATCTGTCATTCGATCATCGAAGCGCATGGAGGAGGACTTTGGGCCGGTGCGAACGAACCACGGGGCGCCGTGTTTCAGTTCAATCTTCCCGCGGGACAGGGTGATCCACGTCGCATGTCTTGACAGGGGGCTCCGCCGGCCGGCGCCCACAGCCTCAAATGTATCCTCGGCCACATGGGGATGCCCGCTGTTGGCGCAAAGCGGACGTCTGACGAACGCGCGAGTTCAGCCAAGGGCGGACCCCAGGTGAGGTGCGCGAGCATTGGGATGTCTATCGACACTTGCCATACCGGAGTATACTTGCCGCCGACGGCAGCCGCTCATGGGCGGCCTGGAGGCCTCTGATGTCATCCCTCAAAGGCAAGACGCTGTTTATCTCGGGTGCGAGCCGCGGCATTGGGCTTGCGATCGCGCTGCGCGCAGCTCGCGACGGCGCCAGTGTCGCGATCGCCGCGAAGACCGCTGAGCCGCATCCGAAGCTGAAGGGGACCATATTTACCGCCGCCGACGAGGTGCGCGCGGCCGGCGGCAAGGCGCTGCCAGTCATCTGCGATATTCGCGACGAAGCCCAGGTGATCGCAGCTGTTGACAAGACCGTCGCCGAATTCGGTGGCATCGATATCTGCGTCAACAACGCCAGCGCCATTAGTCTGACCAACTCCCAGGCAACCGACATGAAGCGGTTCGACCTGATGATGAACATCAACACCCGCGGCACTTTCATGGTGTCGAAATACTGCATCCCGCATCTGAAGAAGGCGGAAAACCCGCACATCCTTATGCTGTCGCCGCCGCTCGACATGAAGGCGAAATGGTTCGAGCGCTCCACCGCCTATACCATAGCGAAGTTTGGCATGAGCATGTGCGTGCTGGGACTGTCAGCCGAGCTGAAGAGCGCGGGCGTCGCGGTCAACGCGCTGTGGCCGCGCACGACGATCGCTACCGCCGCGGTCGGCAATCTCCTTGGCGGCGACGCCATGATGCGCGCGAGCCGCACGCCGGCGATCATGGGACATGCGGCTTATGTGATCCTCACGAAGCCGTCGCGCGAGTTCACCGGGCAGTTCTGCATCGATGACAAGCTGCTCTATGCCAGCGGAGTGCGTGACTTCGAGCACTATCGCGTGGATCCCTCTGTCCCGCTGGCGGTGGACTTCTTTGTGCCCGACGACGACGTGCCGCCGCCTGGGGTCACGGTAGCGCCCCCGCGCTAGCGCGCCGCGTTTGCCAATGCATCGACGTCAGCCGGGGATCCGGAATTCCCGAGCGGCGTTCGGCTGTCCCTAGTTTTGATCGGTCGAATACACGCGTTGCGCTCAAGCGGTCGACGCTAATCGCGGACCGATTGGGGAGACCGCACGGCTCATGAAGACCTTGCTGCTACTGCTGATTTATATGCTTGCTGCCGCGCGGGGAGCGATCGCGCAAGAGACACAATGCGACCACGAACGCGCCGCCATGGTCGACACCATTCGCGTTTACGCCCGGTCCTACGCCAATGTCCTGGGACAGCAGGGACTGTCCGAGAGAGTCCTTGGGGCCATGGGGCAAACACAGCGCCATCTGTTCGTTCCCGAGCGACACTGCTCCATCGCGTACGCAGACGGGCCGCTTCCGATAGGCCTCGGCCAGACCATATCGCAGCCGTTCATCGTGGCCTTGATGACTGAGCTGGCTGAACGTCGCGCCCGATGGTGTTGTGCTCGAAGTCGGTACGGGTTCGGGCGATCAGGCCGCCATTCTCGCGCACCTGGCGCGAAAGGTCTGCACCATCGAGATCATCCCGCACCTTCCTGTGTGACGACCTAGCGTTCACGCGCTGGATGAGCCTTCACGAACGATGACGCATCCGTCTCTATATCCACCAGAACTTCCCCGGCGAGAATTTCGGGGTCTCCAAGATCAAGGTCATGCAAGCTTGCTTGAACAAATGCCAGTACTCTATCGTTCGCCGCGATGGCGCTTTCTCGGTCGTCGAATATCATCACAGCGACGCCGACGCCTTCGCCCCCGTCCAATACATAATAAGATCTGAAGCCGTGCGATTCCCTTAGGATCTGACCGATGCCACTTTTCGCGCGGCGAGCAGCATCCGCGACCGAACGAACCTTGGTGTACTTTCGAATGACCATGTACATGAGGCCACCTACGCGTTTCCGGCTCCTCGCATCAAAGCATATCGGGCCATCACTGGACTAGGGTCTCCTTCCAGGAGATGTGTCAAACATGCGACCTCGTGGAGGGCAGCTTGTGGCGCAAAGCGGACCTACGGCGTGATTCGTAAATTCGGGAAGGGCCATGAGCCGAATTAACAAACCTTCCCATGCTCGACAAGCGCGAGCGCGAGGCGCTCGACGAGCGTGCGATGTAGTTCTAGAAGGGCTCTCGATCTCTTAAAACCTTCATAGCGCAGAGCGTCGCCCTCGGCCTCCTTGCAGTCCTCGATAAGTTCTCTTATCTCAGTCATGTCCATCATCGCGGCGTTGTCGTTCGTAGGCGCTGCCAACATGAATTGCGCGTCGCTACCCGCGGCACAGATCGCGATCTGGTCAGACAGTGGCAAATGGTTTGCCGGATCCGTCTCGGCTCTGCCAGCCGTCTCGTCCCCTTTCACCCCGACGACAATTTTCCTAACGCGTACCCCCAGCGCCCAGGCGACCACGGCATGGCCAGCCTCATGAACGGCGCACCCGTACATCCCAGAGATTTCGTGCTTGTATTCATCCATCGACTAGAGTTCCGACGAGGTGAGAACGGCGCCGCGTGCCCCTTCATGTCATGACTGTTCGGCGTGATGTTCCGCCGATCCCTCCGCGCCTCCGACATCAGCCTTCCTCTTTCGCCCTTGACTGCGAGCGCGTCGCGGTCGTCTGTCCCGTTCGCCCGTTTAGCTTGTCAATGCTGAGTAAGAGCTGGCGTGCATAGAGGCGCGCTGCTTGGAATACGTTCTGCTCGTTGACGAAAAAGGCGAGATAAAGCCCATGCAGGACTGCGATGCCGACGACAGTGGCGAGGGCCTGATCGAACCGACGAGTCAGGTCGATAGGGAAGCGAAACCATAGCACTGCGAGGCAAAAATAGAAGGATCAAAGCGTTCAAGTAGAAGCCGGGGAGACGCAGCCCGAGTAGATTGCGGTGAAAGCCGTAATTGATGTTCTCGCTAAATACGATTGGAAACTTCTTTGCGTCGCGAGTGTTCTCGCGTAGCCAGTTGCAAGCCCGCACATAGAAGCCGTCAGCGGCGGCAAATATCGGCCTTCTCCTGGTCTGGCGTGGGTGCTTCCTCATTTAACTTTTGCGCGAGAAAGGCATGCATATTCGCCTTTGTGACCGCGTCGAAGGTATCGTCGCTATGACAGAGCATCACGGTACTCGGCATGCCCCCATCTTGTCATAAATGCCCGTCTCGATCTGTTTTCCGCGCTGTCGGGCCACATTTGTGAATACCGAGAAGAGCGCAGTCAGACCGAGAGCCGCGACAAGCTGCGTGAAGTTAAAGGAAGTCCAGGTATCCCTGGTGACACCCTGGTGACACCGAGCGCCAGCGCAAAAGGCAAAGATTACAGAAAGCCCTTATTTTACTGGCGCACCCGACACGATTCGAACGTGTGACCTTGGCCTTCGGAGGGCAATGCTAAGCGACCGCCTGAAATAGCAGTTTGAGATGGTTGCGCGTCCCCGCGGACTTAGCCGGTTCCGATAAAATGGCCCGCATCACGCGGGCCATTTTGCTTTGGCCGTCGCTCACGGTGGAAACATCGGCCATACCTTACGCTCCCCGCAAATCTGCTGTCGTCGCCTTCGCTTTCGCACTGGCTCTGCCGATCGGATGGACCGCGCCTGCGCCCGCGTGCCCGACCAGGCGCGCAAGCCGTCTCTCTCTCTCTCTCTCTCTCTCTCTCTCTCTCTCTCTCTCTCTCTCTCTCTACCGAGATAACAAGAGCGAGCGAATGCCCTCAGTCAGGAAAGCTCAAGATCGTTTTGAGCAATTTCGGAAATCGCGCATTGATGTCCTCCTCGCGCAGGACGTTGCGGTGCTGGACACCTTGCTTTGACGTCCGGACCAGGCCGGCCTCCCGCAGGATCCGAAAATGGTTCGACAGGGTCGACTTCGCCATGTCAGGGCAAGGCGCCGCCTCGGTGCACGACATGCAATCGTTCTGCGCGACCAGGCTTTTGACGATACGCAGCCGCATCGGATCCGCGAGGGCTCCAAGCACTCCGGCCAGTGTGATCTCGTCTCGCGGTGGGTGAACGAACTGCACCATGCCCAAAATATAGCATGTCCCTTGAATTCATTCAATGGTTCACTAGTATTGAACTAATGAATATCGGCGTCTCGCCGGATCATGGAGATTATGCGATGACCAAGAGACTTGAAGGAAAAGTTGCGCTCGTGACCGGCGCATCCAAAGGCATCGGCGCTGAAATCGCCGCCCGGCTCGCGGCTGAGGGTGCGGCGGTCGCGGTCAACTACAGCGCCAGCAAGCAGGCCGCCGACCGCGTGGTCGCCGCCATCATCGCCAAGGGTGGCAAAGCCGCCGCCGTCCACGGTAACTTGGCCGATGCCAAAACCGTGAAAGGCGTGCTCGCGGAGACCGTGAAAGCATTCGGTGCGATCGACATCCTCGTCAACAACGCGGGCATTTACGAGTTCGCGCCGCTCGAGGCCATCACCGACGAGCATTTCCACAAGCATTTCGACCTCAATGTGCTCGGCCTCCTTCTGATCTCGGGGGAAGCGGTGCGGCACTTCAACCCCAAGGGCGGAAGTATCATCAACATCAGCTCCGGCGTATCGACCATCGCGCCGGCGAACACCGCCGTCTACACCGCGACGAAAGCATCGGTGGATGCGATCTCCGCCGTGCTGTCCAAGGAACTGGCGCCGCGCAAGATCCGCGTCAACGCCGTCAATCCGGGCATGATCGCCACCGAAGGTGTGGTGTCCGCCGGCCTGCACGAGGGCGAGATGCGCAAGTGGATCGAATCCGTCACCCCGCTCGGCCGCATCGGCAAGGTTGAGGAGATCGCCGCCGCGGTGGCCTTCTTCGCTTCGGACGACGCGTCCTACATCACGGGCGAGACACTTCACGTCACCGGCGGCCTTCGCTGACGAAGCGCGTGCTCTGGCGGGCCGACGGTGCTGAAGGCCGTCGGCCCCGCATGGTTACGTTTGCGATCTAACGGGCAGAGTTCGATACCCATCGGTGTGAAAAATACTGACGTGTCAGGGCAGCGCGCGTAGAGTGTAAAATGGCAACCTTCGAGGCTCAGCTCACGGATTGAATACGGAAGTTGCGGCTAGCTATTCGAGGACCGATTTTCGTCTCGCAGGTTCGCTGTTCATTTGGAAACAACCGCCAAGCAATTGATATTGCTAAAGCGCAATTCGGTGTTTTTTTCCAAATGCGCTTTGAAATCATTGGATAATCAAACTGATTTTGATTCCGCCATTCGGAGGTTCGATCCCTCCCGCCCCAGCCAGACCTCAAAGCGCTGAGTTCGTTAAAGGAACAGCTCTGTTCCCGGCCCGGTTTGCGGGCGCGTTTGGAAATAGAGATTCTGAAGCTCGGTCGAGAATCGAACAAAACGGCCTCGCGCGTTATGCGGCCGTCTAGGGGCGATCTACAAGGCCCTGAGTTTTCTCCGCCACACCCGTTCGGCATAGCCGAAGGCACGCAATCGCCGGCGAGCGGGAAGCTCGCCGGCGACGCTGCGCCGTTTAGCAGAGTGCCTTCTTATTGCCGCGTCAGGCGAACGACGTCCTGCCTCAGGAGGTAGAGCGAGACGGCGAGCAGAACGACGTCCTTCATCAGGAAGGGGACGTTGCCCGTCATCGCCGGGAAGCCTCCTGCGGCGATGTCCCAGCCCTCCGGCATGAACGGAATGATGGTGACCGTTGCGATGAAGGTGCCGGTCGAGCCCAAGGCGCCAAGAACGCCAAGCCGCGTGTCCCAGAAGCCCGCGAGGAGCAGGGACCCGAACGTCCACTCCGACAAGCCCAGGAAGTAGCTGGCACCGGCGTGGCCGAACGCGGGATAGAGCCACGAGATCAACGGACCGTTGCTGATGAACGGGACCAGTCTCTCGAATTCGTACGGAAACCACTTCTGGTAACCGAAGAAGAAGAACATGATCACCATGGAGGCTCGGACAACGTGGTAGTCGAGATCATCGGCGAGAAGCCCGGACCTTTCCAGCGCGCGGACAAGCGGACTTTGAGCGGTGTTGGCAAGTGTAATCATGGTCGTGATCCTTTCATTCGAGATCTGACGGGCGGTCGCCTTCATGCGACCGCGGGGAAGTCGATCTCGGTGTCGTTGATGCGGTTGAAGACGTTGGTGAAGACGGTGGTCGCGAAGGCCAGGCTGATCTCCACCAGCTGAGCGTCGCTGTAGCCGGCGGCCTTGATCGCGGCGAAATCCTCGTCGCTGACCGTGCCGCTGGACCGCGCGAGCTTGCGAACGAAGCCGACCAGCGCGTCGCGCTTGGACTCGCCGGTGGGCTGCCCATCGCGGATCTGCTTCAGCGTCTCCGGCTTCACGCCCGCGAGCTTGGCGAGATGGTTGTGGGCGGCGACGCAGTAGTCGCAGCCGCCGACGGCGCTGATGACGAGCTTGATGATCTCCTGGTCACGCTTGGTCAGGCTGCCTGCAGCGAGCACGGCATCGGCGGCAAGGACCGACTTGAGGGCGGCCGGGCCGTGGGCAGCGATCGCTGCGAAGGTGTTCGGGACGCTGCCGATGGCCTTCTTGATCTGGGCATAGATCTGACCCGACGGGCCGGCGACGGTTTCGAGATTGGGGACTGAAAGACGAGACATGGTGGCACTCCTTTGTTGGGGTTGGTGAACGATTGCGGAGTGACAGTATGACTAGGGTGTGAGACTTTGAATGTTCATATGTCTTGAATATATGCTCTATCGTCTCATCTTGATTGTTTAAGGAGATCGCCATGGACTGGCTCAGCCGGCTGTTCGAGATGATGCCGGTCCGGGGACGCCTGGACTTGCGCTGCTCCTATGGCGTGCCCTGGCGCATCGAGCAGGGGCCGGGCGAGGCGAGCGAAATCCCGTACCATGCAGTCATAGGTGGCTCGGCATTGTTGGAAGATCCGGCCGGCGGCAAGCCGCTGCATCTTGCCGCCGGCGACATTCTTCTGCTCCCCGGAAATCCCCGGCACACGTCATGCACGACGGCAGCGGGAGGCGAGCCAAGCCGGCGCAAAATCACCAGCATCTCAACCTCGTGATCAGCGAGAACGCTGGCACCGGCGAGCGGCTGGATCTGCTGTGCGGCCATTTTGCGATTGCGCCGCCGCATGATCGCCTGGTGCGCAGCTATTTGCCGTCACGCCTGGTCGTACATGCCGGTCCTCGCGGTGAACAACCGGCGACTGCCACGCAGCTCGCGGGCCTCGTCTCCGTGATGCGCAGCGAGTCGGCGGACGATCACCTGGGCGGTCGCGCAATGCTGAACGCGCTGTCGACGGCGATGTTCGCGCTCGTGCTGCGGCTCGCCAGCGAGACCGACGATGCGCCGCGCGGTCTCCTCGCTTTGGCCGGTGATCCCCGCCTGGCTCCCGCGGTAGCGGCCCTGTTCAACGAGCCGGCGCGGCCATGGTCGCTGCCCGATCTTGCACGCCTGTGCAACATGTCGCGCGCCACGCTCGCCCGTCAGTTCCAGGAGAAGCTTGGGCGATCGGCCAGCGATCTCCTCACGGACATCCGGATGACGCGGGCAGCGAACGAACTGAGGAGATCAACGCTTTCCACTGGCGCCGTTGCGGAGGCCGTAGGCTATCAATCAGAAGCGGCGTTTCAGCGCGCCTTCAAGAGCCGCATGGGCATGACTCCGGCGCAATGGAGAAGGACGCAGGAGCCGTCCGGCCGAGAAGTCTTCGCCAAGCCTGCACCAAATGCCGATGCGAAGCTAGCGCCTCCAGCCTCTCAAAAATGATTTGCTTTCCCGTCGTGCAGACAGGAGCCCGCTGCTACGGCTCTCCCACTGCGAGCGCTTCCTTGCGCCGCTCCTGATCGCCGACGCGGTATGGCGTGCGATTGATCAGCCAAAGCGCCACCGCGATGAGAGCTCCCCCCGCCAATTGCGGCCAGGCGAGCGTTGTGTGGAGTACGAAGAACGAGATCGCGACCGTGAAGAGAGGAGCGAGAAACAGATAGCTGCTGGCGCGCGTGGCGCCTCCCTTTCCCAGAGCGACGAACCAAAGACCGAACGAGCCCGTAGAAGCCGGAACGGCTAGCCAGAGAAACCAGCCCCATTGCTGTGGTGTCGTATCGCTCGGCCAGTGCTCGCCGATGCCGTAACCGACTGACAGCAAGACGATGGCGCCAATCAGCATCTGCCAGAAGCTGAGCGCCCATGTCTGAAAGGGCAGGGCTACGCGCTTGTTCACGATCGTCGCTGCCGCCCAGCAAAAGGCTGACGCCAGACCGACAACCTCGCCGGTCAGGGCGGCACCTCCGGGTGCGGCGCCTCCTCCTCCAATAGCCAGCGCAACGCCGGCTATCCCGAGCAACAGGCCGACGATGCGCAATGCGGAGAGCTCCTCCTGCAGGAACACGCGTCCAAGAACCGCGACCCATATCGGGTTCGTGAACAAGAGGATCGCTGCAGTCGAGGCGGATATCGAGCGCATAGCCAGGAAAAGAAGTCCCATCACCGCAGCCGTCTGCAACAGGCCTATGAGGAACACCCAGCCGGCATCGCATAGTGTGGTGCCGGCGGGTACCAGCCTTCGTCCTTTGGGCTCTGGCGATAGGATGACGAACGGCAAAGTGGCCATGGCAGCCACGAGGAAGCGCCATCCGACGAGCACCATGGGCTCGAAGCCCTGCAACAACAGGATTTTGCCGGCCACGAAGCTCGACCCCATGAGAAAGGTCGAGACAACGAGTGTCGGTACAAACCCATTTGCGACGCCGGCGATCGAGCGCTCTCCATTGGGCATATCGCAACTCCAGGACCACAAGCTCTCGGTTTGGGTTGGCTAGTGCCTTGCGTCGGTCGGTTACGCGTGCACGACGACCATCTTGCCGCCGGCCTCGTTCGCCTCCATCACGCGGTGAGCCTCACGAATTTCCTCGAATCTGAAAATGCGTGAGGGCTTCGCCTTGAGCCGGCCCGAGGCAACGTCCAGCGCGATCTGTTGAAGAGGGACGTCTGACAACGGAAACCCGGGGGTGCCGAAGACGAAGCTGCCGAAGAAGGTCAGATAGACGCCACTCGACATCTGAAGCAGCGGATTGAAATCCTTGATGGGATCAAGGCCGCCAAGCCACCCCGCCAGGCAGGCGCGCCCGCCACGGCGAAGGAGCGCCAACGAGTCGATGATGGTGCTGTTGCCCACCAGATCGAGCACCGCATCGAGTTTCCTCGTCTCCGGAAGGCGCTTGAAAAGCTCCGGCCCCTCGATCTCGCACCGCTCGGCGCCCAGCTTCTCGAGCAGCGCGAAGCGGGCGTTGCTCCGAGTCGTTGCGATCACTCTGGCACCCGCATTCACCGCCATATTGACGGCGGCTTGGCCGAGTGAGGACGTCGCTCCACGGATCAGAAGCGTCTGCCCCTTCTCGATCTCAAGATTGCGAAAAAGGCAGGTCCAGGCTGTCGCGTACGTCTCAGGGATGGCAGCAAGCTCCGCCCAAGGCAGGTCGGATTCGATCAGCGCGACGTTCGACACCGGTGCACGGGTGTACTCCGCGTAGCTCCCGTTGATCGTTCTTCCGAGGCCGCCCATCAGTGCAGCGACCTTTGCGCCGACCGGGAATTCGCCACCCGGGCACGCCTTCACAAGACCCACGCACTCGATGCCGCTGACTTCTGCAGCCTCGGCCCATTCGCCGCGCCGCATGTGCATCTCGGCATGATTGATGCCGAACGCCTTGATCTCGATGACGACATGGCCAGAAACCGGCTCCGGCTCCGGAATGTCCTTGTAGACCAGGCCGTCCAGCCCACCAAACTTTTCGATGACGATCGCACGCACTGTTTCTCTCCAATGGTTGGCACGCAGCACGCCATCCGCGGTCGCATGGATAGGGTGCGGCAGCGCGGGTTCGTGTTCAGTCGCGCTTGCGATCGACCGCGGCGAGGAAGTCGCGGATTTGCTGCGCGATCTCCTGCGCGTGGGTCTCCAGCGCGAAGTGTCCGGTGTCGAAGAAGCGGATCACCCCCTCGGGGATATCCCTGCGAAAGGCCTCGGCGCCTGGCGGCAGAAAGAACGGATCGTTCTTCCCCCAGACGGCAAGGAAGGGCGGCTTGTAGGTTCGGAAATAGTCCTGAAATGAAGGGTAGATGGCTACATTGCTCTTGTAGTCGCCGAACAGATCGAGCTGCACCTCGTCCGCACCCGGCCGCGCCAGGTAGTAACTATCCAGGGAATAACCGTCCGGGGAGATGCGCTCCTTGGCATCGTCGGGGACGCCGTGCATGTACTGCCAGGCCGTCGTCTCCGGCGAAAGGAAGGCGCGCAGGGCCTCCCGATTCTTTTCCGACGAGTCAGTCCAGTAGGCGCGGATGGGATTCCATCCATCGCTCAGCCCCTCTTCGTATGCGTTCCCGTTCTGGGAAATGATTGCGGTGATCCTCTCGGGATGCCGCACTGCGAGTCGAAAGCCCGTCGGGGCCCCATAGTCGAAGACGTAAATCGCGAAGCGGCCGAGGCCCAGGACTTCCGTGAACCGCTCGATCACCTGGGCGATGTTGTCGAATGTGTAGGTGAACTTGGTTCGGGGCGGCATGTCCGATTGACCAAATCCCGGCAGATCGGGGGCCACCACGTGAAATCGATCCGACAGCAGCGGGATCAGATCTCGGAACATATGGCCCGAGCTTGGAAAGCCGTGGAGCAGCAGCAGTGTCGGCGCTGTCCTCGATCCCGCTTCGCGGTAGGCAACATTGAATCCATCGACATCGATCTTTCGAAATCTCACTGTTCCCATGGCGGGTCTCCGTTGCTTCGTAACCCCTCAGTTGCAATTTATACGGTTACTATAGATAACCCGTCAAGAGCCGATATGCAGGTTACGAAAATGTTACCGACTGGGATGGGCTCGGGGCGCGGCGGCGATGGAACTCGGGACATCGATCCTTGCGCAGCGTTCCGCCGGTCGCGGGCTTTCTCGATCTCGGCTGAAATCGCTGGCCGGAAGCGCATCGGTATTGGACGTGAAGCGTCCCACCCGCGAGCCGGCCAAAGGGCCGAGGAAGCCAAATCCAACAGGACCGCGTCAGGTGCCGTGGGGCCCTTTCGGGTGGATAACTTGTTATATTATGTTTTAGTGGTTATGTATGGGCATACAGTGAGAGGCCACGGCTCGCCGCCGAAGGCCATCGGAATCCGCAAATGACAGAGCAGCGCCCCGCAGCATTTTTCGTCGCCGACGCGACCGGCCTGGATTTTCTGAACACGATCGCAACCCCGGTCGACGAGCCCGTCGAGTGGATTACCTCGGGCAAGGATCTCCTGAATTGGCTCGGAGTTGCCGGGTTGGTGCCGGATGACGTTCGCGAGGAATTCCTCAAATCCGCGGTCCCGGGCGAACTTGACGCCGTCGCGGCGCAGTCGCGCGCACTGCGCGAGTGGTTTCGCACGTTCGTTCAAAGGCACAAGGGCAAGCCGCTGCACGCCGATGCTTTGGAGGGGCTCGCGCCGCTCAACCGCATCCTCGCCCGAGATGAGCAGTTCGGCCAGATCGTTGCGCGCAAGGGCGACCCGGACGAAGAGGCGCCCTCAGGTGTTGTCTGGCAGATGCAACGACAATGGCGCTCGCCCGATTCGCTGTTGCTACCAATCGCGAGATCAATGGCGGAGCTTGTCTGCACGGACGACTTCGCGCACGTGAAAGCGTGCGAGGGTCATGCCTGCACGCTCATGTTCATTGACCGCACAAGAGGTCGTGCTCGGCGTTGGTGCAGCATGGCCCTCTGCGGAAACCGGGCGAAAGCGCAGGCTCACCGCGATCGCGCCAAAGTCGCCGCCAGAACGCGACCGCGCTCGCGCGGGCGCGCGTAAGGGAGAGGCATCGACCACCTTCGTGCTCGCCTGCGCCAGCGCTTGGCGTGTGCGCGACGCCTCCTTCGTCAGACGAACGAGAACGTCCTGTCGATCACAGGCTTCAATCCGTTCACGACGACCGCGTCGCACATCTCGGAAGTCTGCGTGCCGGGGTGTCTCTTCGCGTTCGGCACGCGCGCAGCCCCGTTTCCTCAGGCATTTCGGGACTGATCCTCCCTGCGAGGGCTGCTTCTTTGTTTGGAAGGGGCTGCCAAGCTATTGAAATTGCTAGAGGCCATTGTTGGCCGCTTTTTCCAAATGCTCCTTGAAATTGTTGAATGATCAAACTGATTTTGATTCCGCCATTCGGAGGTTCGATCCCTCCCGCCCCAGCCAGAAGCCAGAGCGCTGAGTTCGTTGGACAAATGGCCAAAGTCGGCCGGCTTACGGCTTGACGTAGGTCCAGCCCATCTCCTGCAATTCCATCACGCGCACGACGCCTGACTTCACGACGTCTGCCTGCCGAACAATCGGTATGTCCTTGTTTTCGGCCTTCTGCATTTTCTCCTGGGTGTTGCCACAGGCCTTGAACGAAACCTCGGGCGTGCTCAGGGCCATTTCCTCGATGCGCGCCTTTACCGGCGACGTGTCTTCACGCAGCATGTTCAGGCCGGGCCCAAACGTGACGACCTCGATCTTCACCTTGTCGCCGGAGGCCTTGTAATATTGAGCCACGTTCGTTGCGTTGTTGAGCGCGAGATTCATCGCTGCGGGGTCGTTGGTATTCACCTGCAGGATCAGGTGATGCTCCTTCTTCTTCGTTGCAGCCGGATCTTCCATGCGGGCAAGCGCGGATCGCGATTGCGTCTGCGTCGCTGTCGTTCGCTTCGCTATGTGATGCCTCGCATGGCTCGTCTTATGCACGACGGGCTGCCCTTCTGGCGGCGTCCAGTATTTTCCGCCCTGCTCAGCGGCCGCAAACGACGCGGACATTAGAACGGCGATCGTTCCCATCGCGACCGTCTTTGCAATATGATGAAACTCGATCATTGTACGCCTCCATCGAAGAAAATCACTTGCACACCATCAATGGTTCGGTGTCGCGATGGCGAGCGGCCATCTGCACGCCGCGGCCATCTTCGCGCGCGCCGCCTCTATTCCGGCGAGAGAGAACGTTGCGTCATGGGCAGCCCCGCCCCGAGATGAGAGGAGGACGATAAGGTCCCCGCTATCCGGAAGCGACTGCAGCAAGCGAACAACATCCCCTGCGAACGCAGCGCCAGGACCGAATGCCGGCACGGCGGCTGCGACCTGCACAGCCGGACGGTCATTCACGCGATAGGAAATTGCATCAGTACCGCCCCCGCGGGAGACGTCGGGGTCCACGAGCACCAGCTCCGTCCGGCCGGCGCGACAGCGAATCGATAACTGCATCGCGGACTCGCCGGTCCCGCTGCGTGACAATGTCGTAGCGGTCGCGATCGGCGAGTAGTCAATGGGCGAGGTCGTCTGGCTGACGATCCAGTCGTCTTCCGGCGTCTGGCGTTGCTGTGGCGCTGGGGTACGCGTCAGTTTATCCAGACACCCTAGGCGATCCGCGTGTTCCTTCTGAAGGCAGGAGCGGAGCTGCGTCGTCGGATCCTGGGCCAACGCAATACCGCAGGTAGCCCCGAGCGCAATGAGCAGGATCGCGGCGCGTTTCATTGCGAGGCACGTGTTGTGCGGAGCTGACGATCCAGCCAATCCTGCGCCGCAGGGACGCGCGTGAGACCCGGAACCGTCGCAGCGAGGTTGATGGATTTCCACTTTGGATCGAAGCCCGGTCCCTGCAATCTGTCGATCCGGGAGAATAGGTGGTCGATGAAGCGCGCGACGCGCTCAGAGCGGTTCGACTTGGCCGGCCAGTTGAAGGCGACCAGAGCGGTCGGCACGGCGATCGTCGAAATCCGCTCGCCCTGCTTGATCAGGTTAGGATAGTCGCTCCCATCGAGGGTAGCGGGAAGATAGTAGTCCTCGAACTTGCTCTCGTATGGGACGGGCAGGAACTTGAAACCTGGCTCCCAACGGCCCTTCACGAAGGCATCCACGGGCTTCGATGTAATGAAGACGACGGCCGACATCTCGCCTTTGCGCATCTGCTCGAGCGCGATCTGGTGTGGAATGAATGTCTTGTCCACCTCGATGTTGAGCCGGCTGAAGATCAGAGGCCCCGAATAGGCCGCAGCGGTGCCCTGCGTATTGAAATTGACCTTCTTGCCGGCGAGATCGTTCAAGCTCCGAATCTCCGGTCGGACGAAGATATGCAGCTCGGACGGGAACAGATTCAGGACATACGCAATTCTTCGCTGGATGTCCGGCACCTGGCTCTTGTATTCCTCGAGCGCGTCGGAATTGATGATCGCCGCATCGATGCCGCGCAAATAGAGCAGGGAATTCAGGTTTTCCGTGGCCCCGCGAGTGACAACCGGCAGAACATGCAGGTTATCCCCATCGTCGACCACACGGGCGATCTCTGCAGCCAGGCGGATCGGCGCGCCCTCGAGGAGACCTCCGGCCAGGCCGATCGTCCAGGCGTTCATGGAGATCACCTCAGGCCTTGCCTGCGGCGGCTCGGGCCGAGCCAGGCGAACCTTGTGAGGCCTATTTTGCGGCTGCGCATCCGCCCAAGGCGAAATGGCCAGGAGCAATGGCGCCAACGCCGCGAGCAAGAGCAGCCGACGCAATCCCATGAGCTTCTTCATCGACCAACTCCTCTACACCTGCTGCATCCGTATCGGCGCTTTTGATCTGTGGTTGCGCACGGACGGTTTGGAAAATCGCCGCACATGACCGTGCTATCGACGCAACGCTTCTAATCGCGCCTTCGCTTCCTTGATTCCTCCAGCTTCGGCCCGCGCGTAAAGATTTTGCGCTTTGGTGAGATCGCCTTGCGTTCCATACGTTCCGAAATTTGGAAGGATTCGCGGATCGTAGGTTTCCGCGAGCGCGAAGCTTGCCTGCGCGCTGCCCATCTCAGCGGCTCGCTCCAGCACGATCCGCGCCGCGCCGATGTTTCCCTGTTTAAGCAGTGCACTCGCGCGCGCGATCAATTTCGCCGCTTGCATCCCTTCGCTAGGATTGACCTGGGCATCGCCCTGGCTGCGCGCCGGTATGGCCTGGCCTTGGACCGGCTTGTCTCTGACCGATTTGTCTTGGACCGGCTTGTCTTGGATTGGCTTGTCTTGGCTAGGCTGGTTCCGGATTAGCTGTGCCGGCGCTGGCAGCGGCTCCTCGCGCACGACCTGGCCAGTGGTGGCCAGCTGAGACCCAGCGGGGGGATCTTTCGCAACAAGCGCGACGTTATCGCGACGCGCCGATGCGAGATCCCGTTCCAATCCCTCGGCGCGTTCGCGCTCACGCTGCAACAAGGTGCGCAGCTCGGCCGAGTCGCGCTCCCCGGCCTGCTTGATCCGTACGACTTCCTCGCTCGCCTTGGACGCGCGCTCGGTCTGCGCGTCGAGATCGCGGCTTGCCTTTGCGAGATCCCGGGCCAGTTGCTCAGCCCGCTCGCGCTCGCGTTGCTGCGATTGCGTCAAGGAGGCGGCATTGCTCGCCTCCGCCCGTTTGAGCTGTGCTGCTTCCTCGCTGGCTTTGGCCGCTTGAGCCTCGTATGCGTAGATCTTGCTGCGGGCCATCGAAAGATCCTGCGCCAGCGCATCGGCTCTCTCGTGCTCCTGCTGGATCGACCGTCTCTGCTCCGCGGCGCCAGCCTTTACTGCTTGCGTCAGCCTGGCGACCTCGTCGTTCGCCTTGGCCGCCAGCGCCGTCTGCGCATCGATGTCTCGTCGCGCGGCCGCAAGTGTCTGCTCCAGCTGACCGGTCCGATCCCGCTCCTGTTGCAGTGCTTTCTGCAACTCCGCCGCGCCGCGCTGTTCTGCCGCTTTCAGCGGGGGCGCGTCCTCGCCGGCTTTCGCCAACAGCGCCGTTTGCGCCTCGTATGCATAAATAGCGCTTCGCGTCAGGGAGAGATCCTGCGCAAGCGTGTCGGCCCTTTCGCGCTCCTTCTGCATCGATTGCCTCAAGTCCGCGGCACTGGCCTCCGCAGCCCGACTTCGCTGCGAAACTTCCTCGTTTGCCTTTGCCGCCAGCGCAGCCTGGGACTCGACGTTTTGCCGCGCGGCTGCGAGATCCTGCTCCAACCGCGCTGACCGCTCGCGCTCCTGTTGCACGGCCTTCCGCAGCTCCGCGGCGCCGCTGTCGCCCGCCTGTTTCAGCCGGGACGTTTCCTCACCTGCTTTCGTCGCCAGCGCAGTCTGGGTTTCGACATCGCGCCGCGCGGCTGCGAGATCCTGCTCCAACCGCGCTGTTCGCTCGCGCTCCTGTTGCACGGCCTTCCGCAGCTCTGCGGCGTCGCTGTCGCCCGCCTGTTTCAGCCGCGACGTTTCCTCACCTGCTTTCGTCGCCAGCGCAGTCTGGGTTTCGACATCGCGCCGCGTGGCTGCGAGATCCCGCTCCAGCCGCGCCGTTCGCTCGCGCTCCTGCTGCAGGGCCTTCTGCTGCTCCGCGGCGCCGCTCTCGCCCGCCTGTTTCAGCCGCGACGTTTCCTCACCTGCTTTCGTTGCCAGCGCAGTCTGGGTTTCGACATCGCGCCGCGTGGCTGCGAGATCCCGCTCCAGCCGCGCCGTTCGCTCGCGCTCCTGTTGCAGGGCCTTCTGCTGCTCCGCGGCGCCGCTGTCGCCCGCCTGTTTCAGCCGGGACGTTTCCTCACCTGCTTTCGTCGCCAGCGCAGTCTGGGTCTCGACATCGTGCCGGGCGGCCGCGAGATCCTGCTCCAGCCGCGCCAACCGCTCGCGCTCCGCCTGCAGTGATACCTGCAGCTCAGCCGCGCCACTCTCGCCCGCTTGATTCAGCCTGGAAGCTTCCTTCAGCCGGGAAGTTTCCTCGACGGCCTTCGCCGTCAACGCCTTTTGGGTTTCGACCTCGCGCCGCGCTGCGTCAAGGTCCTGCACCAGCCACTCGGCTCGATCGTGCTCCTGCTCGAGATGTCGCAGCAACTCTATGTCGCGCCTTGCAAGGGCAAGTTCGCAGGATAGTGACACTGCCCAGTCACGTTGCTGTTCCGGATGCTGCTGCGGGGCTCCTGTGTCGCTGGTCGTCGTTTGCGCAATCCGTATCGATTTGTCGCTGCCGTCTGCGCGCGGCAGTAACGTCTCGAACTCGTCAGCACCGAGATTGCGGGCAGTCGTCGCCTGTTGCGCGTCTGCGAGGTACCGCGCCTGATCCGGCGAAGCCTCCGTTTCGGACGCCCATGTCATAGCGAGCACGACCGCTGCCATCCACAGGGGTGCACATCTTCCCCGCTTGAGGGAGATATTCACTTCCTCCTCGTTGAGCATGACCGTGCGAGCCATCTGCAATTACCTGTCGCGTGCGATACGACATCCTTCAGATGTCTTCAGATGCCTCATTATGCCCTCCATCTTCACGCGAGTCATATAGCTCGCATGGAGGACCCTCCCCACCACTTTTGGGTTAGGCTACGGATTGTGCCCGATCATCGAAGCCGTGAACAAGGAGACGGCCTCAGCGGGCCGGAGCCTGGGGCCGTCCATTCCCGCGCCTGCGAGTAGCGCCTGCCTGGACCGCCATTGCGTTGCCCTCAATCCTGAGGAAAGCAGAAGCTATTGTTGCCAAGAAACAGCGCTTAACAACTGCCATGGATGGGTACTCCCTGTGCGGACAGCCTGTACCACCCGCTATTTGAAATTGTAGGTCGAGCGTCCGATGATGTTTCGCACCTAATCAGCCATGTGCCGATCCAGAGCGAGCGCGCAAGCCCGCATCGCCGAGCCGCCGCAGGAAGGCCACATCCGGATTTTGGCTCAGTGTCCGATCCTTTTGGAGTACTCTCCTTTCGTCCAAGCACATCAGGAATTCTGCACTCATATGTCAGGAACGGTTGGTAACCATTGACCCAGCGTCCCACTGCTCAGGTGGGCATGAATTTGGTCGAAAGGATTTCCGCAGCAGGACATCGGGATTGCTCCAGAGCAGCCGGCGCAACCTGATGCTGCGTACGAACACACCCAGCTGCAGTCCCGCAAGCTCGGTGTGGAAACTGGCAGGTCGATCTGGCTCGAGCTGGTCGCGCTGCAGCCAACTGGATCGTTCAAGGTTCGCGGCCTCAGCGGGGAGTTCGAAGAATGTTGGCTAAAGGGCACGATTATTGACGTTGCCGTTTGCGCTGAGTGGAGGGAGCATGCTCTTAAAATCGAGTCTCAGAAATGTAGGGCCCTTGCTGGGGCCACCAATCGAGGCGCTTTAATGGTTATTAGCGCACTTCGGCTCGTCGCGTGGCTGCTCGCGGCCGTTGTCACTTTCGCAACGCTCGGACCTGAGAGCATTCGGCCTCACCCCGTTCTCGGGCAGCATGGTGATCACGCGCTCGCCTTCGTTCTGGTGGGGATTTTCTTCGGCCTCGCCTATCCGCAGCGGCGCTGGAGTGCTTCAGCGGCCGCCGTTGCCCTGATCGGCCTACTTGAGATCATGCAACTATGGGTGCCGGGACGGCACGCGAGGTTTGGGGATTTTGTGGTCGACGCGCTCTCGGCCTGCGTTGGCTTCGCGCTATCCGCAGCGGCCAACTGGATGATGGCGCAATTTGGCCGAGATCCAGACGCGGTGACGCGCCAACGTCCGTAACGGCGCACGTCAGCCGCCGCGAGGTCAGGCGCGATCGCCTCGTGACGCCGAGTCTACTGACTTCGTGGGCCAGGGCGAGTTATCCGCAGGTGAGGGATTGAACGCGCAACGCTCAATCGAGCTCAGTGCATTGGTGCGCGAGAGCCCCGCCGCCGCTTGGGTCGGTGCCGCGGATCGCCAAATTTGAGCTCGGCAACCAGCCGCCAGAGCTGGACTTCGTGGCCGTCCGCCAACCGCCCGGCCCGCTCGGTTGCGGACGCGTCGTCCGGGCAGTGAAGGTTGACCACGCCCCCTAATTGGCCGTGTTCGTCCAGAACGAATGCACGATAGTGTGGCATCGGAAATCCCCACGCGACGGCATCTTACCTGCAGCCTCGCTCTGCGCCGTGGAGATTTTGGGTCATTACGAGCTACCCCTGATGGGCGGTGTGCTTGCCGCAGTGGCTTGCCCCGAGCCCGTTCATGCGGTCAGACCCTCGGTCTGTTCGAATACCCGAGGCGGACACACTCAGCCGCGAAGGCGAAAATTCCTGGACCGCTCCCGGACCTTCGGAAGTTCGCTACCGAGGTAGCCCTCGGGGTTCTGCAATTGCCAACGCCAATGGTCCGCACACATTTGCTGCAAAGATCGGGTCGACTTCCAGCCCAACGCCTCCATAGCAAGGGTCGGGTCGGCATAGCAGACGGCGACATCACCGGCCCGGCGCTCCCTGATTTCATAGGGGACTGATCGCCCACTGGCTGCTTCGAATGTGCGAACGATGTCCAGAAGGCTGCTGCCGTTGCCCGTTCCAAGGTTGAGCGTGAGCACGCCGGATCTGAGGTGGCGCAAGGCGCTCAAATGCCCGGATGCGAGATCGACCACATGAATGAAGTCGCGAATTCCGGTGCCGTCAGGCGTGTCGTAGTCGTTTCCCCAGATCTGCAGCTTCTCCCGCCGCCCAATCGCCACCTGAGCCACAAACGGTAGCAGGTTGTTCGGGACACCCAGCGGGTCTTCTCCGATGAGCCCGCTCTCGTGCGCGCCAACCGGATTGAAGTAGCGCAGATTGGCGATCCGCCAATCGTCGTCGGACCTGCAGAGATCCTTCAGCATCTCTTCGATAACGAGCTTTGCATGGCCATACGGATTGGTTGGACCGAGGGGATGCTTCTCTTCGAGCGGCAGGTATTTAGGTATCCCGTAAACGGTTGCGGACGAGCTGAAGACGAGCGTCTTGACCTCCGCCCTTTTCATGGCCGAGACGAGCCGCATCGTTCCGAGGACGTTGTTCTCGTAGTAGCTCATGGCCGTGCGTTGGAATCGCCGACGGCCTTCAGCCCCGCAAGGTGGATGACCGCAGTCACTCCGCAGGTACGAATTACGTCGGAGATCGCCTCTTCATTCCGGATGTCTGCGTGCCGAAAGACGAGCGAACGCCCGCAGATGGACTGCACTCGCTCGAGCGAGGCCTCGTTGCTGCTGCAGAGATTGTCGATCGCGACGACGTCGAGCCCGGCATCCAGCAATGCGACCCAGACGTGGGACCCGATGTAGCAGGCACCTCCGGTCACCAGGATCATCTCGGACACCTTCCGCTTTCGCTCAACCAGCTTCCGTGCAATGCGACACCAACTTACTTGCAAGTCGCGCCCATGAGGCGTGTAGACCTTGGGCTTTATGAGCGACCTCTGATGGGACTGCATCGCGGGTGGCGCCGCCCGCTGGGGACGGGCCGTCGAGCGCTCACGATTGTCGCATCATCCATCTCCAAGCGTCGCGGATCTGAACCCCAAGGTCAGATCGCTCTGGCTTCCAGCCGAATAGGGTTCGTGCCTTTTCGATAGCGCCGATCAGGACTGCGGGATCGCCAGGCCGTCTCGGCACAAGCTCGACCTGGATTGATTTGCCCGTAACGCGTTCGGCTGTCGCAACGACTTCCAGTACCGTGTAGCCCCGCTCATTGGCCAGGTTGACCGCGCAAGTGGCCCCGCCGCCGATGAGATACTTGAGTGCCCTCACCTGCGCGTCGGCGATATCAAGCACGTGTACGTAATCACGGACGCAAGTTCCGTCAGCCGTGTCGTAGTCATTTCCGAACACCTTGACCGCCGTGGCGTCGCGGGCGGCGGCTAGGATCAGTGGGATCAAATGAGTTTCCGGATCGTGCGCTTCGCCGATTTCTGCTTCGGGGTCAGCGCCCGCCACGTTGAAGTAACGGAGCGAGACCGAACGAAGGTTGTGAGCCGCATCGAGATCTCCAAGCATCCGCTCGACAACGAGCTTCGAGTAGCCGTAAGGATTGATCGGTTGTTGTGGATGATCCTCCGAGATCGGAAGCCGATTGGGCACACCATAGGTCGCGCAGCTTGACGAGAACACCACCGGCACCGATTTGAAATCGATCAAGGTCTGTAGCAGCGAGGCGGTTTCGCCGACGTTGTTGCTATAATAGAGCAGGGGGTTTGCGACGGATTCCGCAACGTAGGCATAAGCGGCGAAATGTATCAGAGCTGACGGACGGTATTTTTCCAGTACCGAACGCACCTTGGCTGCATCGCCAATGTCGCCAAATTCGAACATGCCGAATTTCGCGGCCCAACGGTTGCCACGTGAGAGGTTGTCGTAGACAACCGGCTCGAACCCATGGCGCGCCAATACTTTGCAGGTGTGGCTTCCGATATAGCCGGCACCACCCGTTACCAGAATCTTGACCACGCTCTATATCGCCTCGAATTTAGCACTGCGAAAGAACGCCCTGGCGACGAAATTGCCTCCGAGGGCGAAGATAGCTCCTCCTGCTTGCGCGGCGGCGTGCCTAGTCGCCGCGGAAAAATGCAATAGGTTGGCTTTCATTCGATGGCCCTCAGCCCTGCAAGCTGAAAGACCGCGGTCACTCCGCAGGAGCGGAGTATGTCGCAGATGGCCGTTTCATTCTGAATGTCGGCGCACGCCGAAACACAAGCGACGGCCGCCAGATCGATCGCACCCGTTCCAGCGAAGCCTTGCCGCTGTTGAAGAGGTTGTCGACGACGACGACGTCGAGCGCAGCATCCAGCACACCGATGCAGACATGCGAGCCAGTGGCTATCTCCCGTTCCGGAAGTGCGTCGGCCCTGGTCATCTCTGCCCGACGCGCACCGAATCGGCTGCGGTCGCATCGTGCCGGCCTGCCCCTGATTGAATGTTTGAACTGCCTAGCCTTTGGGGAGGGACGGCAGGACCATCCTGGTATTGAAGGCTGACTTCCACGGCGTCACCCGGCTGCAGCTCGGTATCTTCGCTTGCGACGATCCGTTCCTGCCCCTTGTCGCCCTTCCTGATGATGGCAATCTCCGGGTGGTTGCCGGCTCCCCGCACGAGTTGCGATCGAACCATCGCGGTGTACTGAAGCTTCTCGCCGACACTCTGCAGCTTCTCGCGGATCTGATTGAGCTTTACGCTGGTATCCTGAAGCTCGCGGAGCAGGTCGAGCCTCCGCTGGTCATCCAGCTTTGCCAGCTTCCTGACGAATTCATCCTGCTGCTTCTTGACCTGCAGCAGTTGCGCAGAGGTCTGCAGCTTCCGGGTTGATGACAGCAGCACCGCGCGACGCGCATCCGTAACGCGAGGGCTGATCAAGGAACCCTTGCCGAAGAGCTCGGTCGTCTTCTGCAGGTCGTCAAGATCTGCCTGAAGTCCCTCTTCATCCTTCTTCTGCTGCTCCGACAGCACGCGAACCTCGTCGTCTCCCTGTCGAATGCCGCGCTGAAGGTACGTCTTTTCCTGCTGATAGTCACTCTGCTTGGTCTTCAGATATTCCGCTTCTGAATTAACGATTTCCGAAATCGCGGATCGAGCCAAGGGCGCCTCCGTCAGAGCGCCTGGACTGATCTGGGATCCCTCTCCAAGTTCAGTCTTGATGCGCCACATGCGCGCCTGTTCTTTGGCCAGATCCGTCCAAAGCGAACCATACTCGCTTCTCAGGTCGGCTGCCTCGAGATACGGGTTGTTCATTCTGATACGCATGATGTCGTAGCCGCCTGCCACGGCGACGAGCTGGCGTGCGGTGATAGACAGACGATAAGGGTACTCACCCGGCTTCGATACATCACCATTTACGTATATGGGCCTGTATTCCGCGATGACCGTCGTGACCTCGTCTGCGTCTATCACGACGACCGTCTCGCGGCCATCGGACGTCCTCTGTCGAAATACTTTGCGCGCAAGTGCGGCCCCGATTTTGGCTCGGATCTGCGGCAAGGGCAGGCCGGCCACTGGAACCGTTCCGACCAGTGGCAACGAAATATTCCCGTCCATTTGAACGGCAGCGCGATGCCGCAGCTCGGGCACGCCCGCCACTGCAACCTCCAGCGCATCTCCGATGTTTACCAGATATTCCGCCTTTGCCTGAGGGACGGAAATTGTCAGGCCAACAGCCACCAGGGCCCATTTGATGCAACGACCCAGGTCGCTGCCAGAGCCGTCGACATGGGAGCTATTGCGCAGTCTGGAGTTCGGCATGGCATCATTTCCTGTACACCAAGTGAAAGTCTTTCAATGGAAGGCGTCGAAGGCGGCGCGTCAACGGCCGTCCGGGTAACCGTCAGGCGATCCGCAAAACGACGTTCTAGTCTCTCATTAGCGCCGAACCGCTCGGTGCCGTCTTCCGATCTGTTCGACGATCGGTTCTCCATCATACCCGATACCCGTCCATACCCGTCGAACCCATTGGGGACGGGCGCTTCGATTGCCGCCCGAATCTAATCCCGCGCTGTCGCGGCTCAATCGACCATCGTAGTTACCTACTTATTGCCCGCCCCATCCAGTTATCGCCAATGTCCAACCAGTGACGCGGACTACCGGTTCTGCCCAAGCGACGGGTGATTGGGTGGCTGACTGCCATGAGCTATGCGTACTTCACCAATTTGCCGGCTTCTACTAAGCGTTCGGCACATTCGGTCGATGGCGGCACGGCGATCGCGGGAGGCGTTGGTAGAAGCAGATTGGCCGCTCTATTGCTATCGGCGGCAGGTACCGAGTTCCTGCTCGTAGCCCGGTGCGGCCAATTTTCGCAGCTGACATCGACTGGCCTTGTTGGAGACGCCGGATTCCGCCAGGGAAGGTACCGGACCGTGGAAAGCATCTTTCGGGGGCGGGCTCGATGAACTTTCGCTCCAAAGCGAATACAATCTACAAGTGGGCATTCGTGACTGTAGGAGGAGAGAGGTTGGCATGGGGCGCGCAGATGGCGATCGTTGAGAACAGTACGCATCGCCGACGAACGCTTCACCGCCGATGATCGCGCCGGTGTCAGGATCACACCCAAGCGCAGGCACCGCTGGTGAACATGCTCGAAGCGAGGTGCCAGCTATTCTGGTACGGAAGCACGGTACTCACGGCGCCACATCTCAACCATCATGACCTGAAATAGACGGCGACTTCCGCGCTCTGTCGACCGAAGTCTTGACAGCAAGCGCGCCAAAAACCGTTTTTCGAAAAGTGGCGAGCCGGTCGCGATGAGATCGTCCACGAGCGGCCTCCAAGGTCCCTGGAACCATTCATGCAGAGGGATCGAGAAACCCTGCTTTCGGTGGCTATCAAAGTCGGGAGGTAGCCAGCGCTGTGCAAGCGCACGCAAAATGATCTTTCTTCGACCATCCTCGACTTTGAATCTTCCGGGCAATCGCCCAAAAGCAAACTCAACGATTCGATGATCCAGGAGGGGCGCGCGCACCTCCAGGGATGTGAGCATGCTGGCCCGATCGACTTTGACGAGAATATCATCGGGTAAGTAGCTGCGGAACTCGGTGGCACAAATCGCATCAATGCCACCGCAGACTGTTTCCAATCCCGCGCGACGAAGTTCCGGGGTAACCGACATCGGCCGGCCGGTCAGTCGCGACCGCGTAATCGGATCAAGTAGTCGCGTCAGCGCTGTTTGTGGCTCGGTGCAGCTGAGTAGTCCCAAGATCGCGTTGCGTCCTTCGATTCCCAACGGTATCGATTTTGCGGCGAGCGCCTCCAATCCGAGCCGATGCAGACCAAACTTCCGCAGTTGCGCGATCTTCAGAAGCCAAGGGTGATGAATGTAGCCACCGAAGAGTTCATCGCCGCCATCGCCTCCCAGGGCGACAGCGCATTCCTTTCGAATTGCGCGGCTCACAAGATAGGTGGGAAGCACTGAGTTGTCGGCGATTGGCTCGTCATATTGACGGATGAGTGAAGGCAGGAGCTCGCCCGAGCCGGGCTCAGCGACGAGTTCAGTATGGTTTGAACCGAGATAATCAGCGACTCGACGCGCGTGGCGCGACTCGTCGAAGCTCGGATAGCCTGGAAAGGCGACGTTGAAAGTGCGAATAGTCCGCTCCGAACTCCTGACGGCTGCGGCAGCCACGAGGCTCGAATCAAGACCACCGCTCAGCATGATGCCAATCGGCACATCGGCGATGAGCTGGCAGCGCACGCTCTGCATCAGCAAGACTTCGAGATCGCCAGTGAGCTCTTGCAGATCGCTCTGCGCGGTGTTGGTGGCCCGTATCGGTAGGTTCCAATATCTTTTGATCTGCAGTCGATCCAGATCGGGCTCGTAAGTCAGCCAATGCCCGGGCGGGAGTTTCGCGAATCCGTCGAGGATGCAAAGTGACCCGGAAACGTAACCATACGCCAAGTAATCGTCGAGCGCCTCGCGATTGATCCTCCGTGGGATGTTCGGATCAACGAGAATAGCCTTCAGTTCGGACGCGAAAGCGAACCGGCCCTTCTTGTGCAAATAGAACAGAGGCTTTTCGCCGGCCCGATCGCGCGTAACGAACAGGCGTCGTTTGGCGCCGTCCCAAATCGCGAGCGCGAACATTCCGACCAAACGATCGAGGCACGCGGGGCCCCACGTTCGATACGCGGCGATCACGACCTCGGTATCGCTTGCGCTGCGAAAGCTATGGCCGCGCGCCTGAAGTTCGGCTCGAACTTCCTGAAAATTGTAGATCTCACCGTTAAAAACGATTGTTATCTGGCCATCATCCGAGCTCATTGGCTGATGACCGAGAGGGCTGAGATCGATTATGGCTAGGCGCCGATGACCCAAGCCTACCCGCCGATCAGGACTGAGCCAGGTACCAGCATCGTCCGGGCCGCGGTGTGCAAGAGCATCGCACATGCTTTGCACCAATTGAAGGCTAACCGGCTTCTCGGCCTCGATTATACCGGCAATTCCGCACATGCTTGCCCGATCGTTTTTCTATTCGAAAAGAAAGATACTCGAGATACTGCAAGGTTACAGAGGAGGGGCGCTCAACGTCAAATGTCCACGGTTAACGGGCGGATGAGATCAATCACTGCATCCACCCCGGCGGTGTCCGTGAACCAGACCCGCTTCGGATCGGCGGGATCAATGACCATCGCTGGCGGCGTAGAGGCAAACTCGCTGTTGGGCAGCCACGGAACCGAAGACGTGGCGCTCACGTTCCAAAAGGTCCAACTGGCGCCGCCATTCGTGGAGCGGTACCAGCCGTAGTGGTTCTCCATCGTCACCAGGACGTTTGGATTGGTCGGGTCAACGCTGATGGCCGAAAAGTTGCGCCTCTCCCGAGGCGGCGAGATGTTGGTCCAGGCGCCCCCGGAAAATTTCGCGACGCCGTCGTCGTGGGTCACGTAGAGCGTTCCATCAGAGGCGATGGCTTCGCGGTGAGGGCCAACCGGGCTGCCTGCCATGAGGGCCCACGAGAGCCCTGCGTCCGTGCTTCGGTAGACTCCCTGGCCACGTACAGCGGCATAGACTGTTGAAGGCGAACCCGCCCTGCCTGTCGTGCGATCGATGGCCACGAAGGTGATCCCCCGCTGCAAACTTGCTGCGGCGTTGGTGCGCTTCCACAAACCATCGTTGCGTGAACCAAAGTAAAGGACGTTGCCGTCATTCGGATCTACAATCAGGCGCTCCCCGTTGAGCGCGCCGGGGAAGTCGTTGCCGTGCATCACGACGTTCAGATTAGTGCGCTGCCATTTCTTGCCTTGATCCGTGGACTTGAGCACATCCCACGGTCCGCCGCGCCACCAGTTGAACATCCCGGCAGCGAAGTAGACGTTATTGGGGTTCGATGGATCGATAGCGATGCTCTCTCCGCCGAATAGATTCTCCTGCGAGAGTGGGAGCCAGTCGAGCAACGGAATCCACCGCTGGTTGGCAGCATCCCACCGGTAGCATCCACCGACATCGGCGCGGATGTAGAGCAAGTTGGGGTTGGGGGCGGATGGATGCGCGACGATCCCGGTGACGTACCCACCGCCGCCCCACTTCACGTTTGTCCAGACGTGTGGCTCGCTCTTGACAGCGCCCGCATGCCCGGCGGCGAAGCTCAAAGTGGCCAGCAGGGCTCCTAGACACGCTCGATAAATGAACCATGCGCTCCTGGCACTCTTTGCCAGGGCCATGAACTGACCGCGCGGCCTAGTGCGAATCGTCACCGCTCGTTCGGCTGTTGCACGCAGTCGTCGTTCTTCCATACATCCTCCGACCGCCTATGAATTTCAGTTAATAAACGCGCTCTTCGCTCGCGCGGCGAACGAGAGATAGCACCGAGTGATGGACCTTCGTGAGCACGAACCCAAGCAGTACGGTCGTCATAAAAGCCGAAGACTTCGCCACGAGTCGCAAAAAAACGGATGTGTCTAGCTCGGAGGAGACTATGTGAGCGACCAGTACACCGACTACAACCACGAAGGCGACTTTCCAGGTCTGATCCATCGGTATCAATTTGGCGATACTGGTTCTGAGCGCCGTGGCGACCTTGATCAACGCCCACCACTCCCAAAGAACTAGACCGGTGATGCTTCCTGCAACCGCACCGGCGAGACCAAACAACTGGAGACCAAGGATGCTCAAGGCAACTGACAGCAAAAGCGATATCGCGCTGATTGTCGCGGCCTGCCGGCCCAATCCTAACGCCCAAAGAAGCTGGCCGGCCCCGAAAACAGTTGCGATCTGTCCCAGCGAGTAAATTTGCATGAGCGGCGCTGCCCCGAGATACTCGCGCGTATAGATCAGTTCCACCAGGTCGTCCGCGGTCGCTATCAGCAACCCGAAGAGTGGCGGCAGCGTACATGCCAGCAGCAGATACGCTTTCGACACCAGCTTGCGGGCGCCATCAACGTTGCCTTCGCCCACCAAGGAACTGAAGTTAGGCAGAAGCGCGTTACCTAGAGGCTGGCGGGTCAAGGTTCCGAGGAGCATGGCGGTCGATGCAATCGAGATGAGTGCAAAGGCAGAGCTCGAAAAGTTCGCTGCCACCACCCATTGACCGGCCTGCCCACGCAAGGCAAAAAAGCCATCGGCCATCGCAAAGGGCAGCGAGTACTTCAATTGCGCGCGGGCCAACTGGCCGTCGAATCCGAGACCCCGTTCCTGCGCGGCAAAGAGGGCATAGAACACCGCAAGGCCGACCTTCAGCATGGCCAGGCCGCACATCACCACCAGAATCCATCCGACATCGCCAAATGCGACTGCTGCACCTGCCAATGCCGCTGTCTTGACTATCGCAAACCCGATCGTTGCGCAGGCCCCCCATTCCGCCTTTCCGTCCGCCGTCGGCAAGACATCAAGAATCGACGCCAATATCCAGATGCCAACGAAGATCTGAACGAGGGGCGAGTAAGGCTGGAGGCCTCCAATCGAACTCGGCAAGACGGGCATCAGCCCTAAAAGCAACAGAATCGAGAGCCCCCCAAGAGCGAAGAGACTTGCGAACGTATTGCCCATGAGCTTTCGGCGGGTTCCTGGAGCGGCGCGCGGCAGGAAATAGAACAGGGACTGCGGCAGGAACAGGGGAAAGAGGATCAACCCCGTTTGGACGAGCAGCCACATCAGGCGGTAGTCCCCGAACTCCTGCTTGGTCAGGTGGCGGACCAGGATGACAGGCACCCCCAACTGCATGGCATATTCGAGCAACCCTGCAGCCGCGAGAAATCCTGCCTTCCGGCGAATCCCCGATCCCATGCCGCGCGCGCGCCTCCTGTATGCGGCCCGCTCCAGCAGGCTTTCGTACTTCCTGCGAAGTGGAGCGGTTTGCTCGGCGCGCGTCATTTTTTCCTTCGGCGAACCGCTTCCTCGATGGCTGTGACGTAGGGCTTCAGCACCACGTGATCGCCATGCACCCGGTCCATATAGTTCCTGCATCGCATGGACACCTTTCGCCATTCTGTTTCATCGGCAATCAAGTGCTCAGCAGCGCAAGCCATCTCATCGATGGACCGGAGCGAGACACCCAGGCCTTCGCGACTGATAAGTCCACCAGGATCAAAAAAAGATATTACAGGAACGCCGCGACTCCACGACTGAAGAAAGGAATTCGGAAAACCCTCCGTGTCGGAGGTGTTGACGAAGACCTTGGCGCGGTCATAGAGGTCACCTACGTCGTGATAAGGCACGCGACCGCAAAACGTCAGGTTCGGCTGTCTCTTCGCGGCAGACTCGATCTTGCTGTACAGATCGGAAAAACCCGGTTGTGGACCACCGACCATGTGAATATGCCGGGAAGGCATGTGACGCGCCAACTCGATGGCGAGTTCGGGTCGCTTGAAGGGAAGCAGGTTGCTGACCCAAAGAATTTCCAAGTCGCGCTTCTCACGATCCAGCTGCCGACTGGGGGGATCCAGCAGCGGGTCAGCGACCACGCTCGTCACTGCGTAATTTTCCATGAGTGCGCGTTGCTGGCCCGCGTGCTGGCAAAGGATAGTATGAGCATGTCTCAATCCATATTTGTACAATTGTTTGTCTCGCGTATGGAGAATGCTCAGTCGTTTAGGTTTAGGATCGGCATCGTTGTCGTGTGCTAACCGGTGTATGAAGCCACGTCCATGCCGGCGGCAGAACATCGCGACCAAGCCGACAAGCCCACCCTCGGTACTCGTGTAGTAAACGTCGGCATCGGCCCGCATCAACGCCGCCCACGTTGTGGTCAAACGGGGATAAACAAAACGAAGTACCGGAAGACCCGCATCCGGACGATACGCTTTGTAGGTTGTGACGCCATGCCAGGCTGCTGCGTCTGACTGACCATAATCCCAGACGACCATGGAAACCTGGTATCCACGAGCAACGAGTGCTTTCGCGAGCAACGTCTGTTGTAACTGCGCCCCGCCATTGCCATGGTGGTTGTATTCGCGGGCAAGGATCGGAAGGTTATCGAAACCGACGAAACACACCTTCATGGCGGCGGTCTCTTGATGGAACACGTTGATTGTGCCTGACCGAGGGCGAGCCCGTAACACAGCCATAGAGCCGCCTGCGGGGGGGTTGGAGTAAATCGACCATCCGTGAATCCGTCGGCTGCAAGGCACAACAGGCCAACCATGCAGCCTTCAAAAACACCGCGCCATTGCGGATCGACGTGGTGCTTGGATAAATGACTAAACGTCCGCCATACTGACCAGAAGAAAACCGCCACAACCACAACACCCACTATTCCGAGGTCAAGGGCGACGGCCAGATAGGCATTATGCGGATGAGCGACCGGAAGCATGAGGCCACGGAGGTTCGGGGTCGCCCACAGCGTCGAATAGAGGCCTCCACCAATAATGGGCGCCTCCCAAAAAGTACCTATCAATGTAAGCCAGAGGTTGAGCCGACCAGCGGTTATCGCCTGTTCGTCCCCGGTAGCCAGGCCGGTCGATGCCCGTTCAATGAACGCGTCGGGCAATAGCAATACGACCGTCACGATTGCAAACAGCGCCAGCAAGAACTGACCCATGCTTCGCTGTTTCCATATGTAGGAGCCCAGTATGATGGCAATCCCAACGAAAGCGGCCCGTGAGAAGGTCAACGCAGCCATCATTGCGGCAGCGCCGGCGCATGCCAGCAGTATTGCACGCGACCAGGGTGCAGAGGTGGCTAGTGCGGCGTGGAGGAGGATCGCGAACCCAATGTTGGCCAGCAGGCCGATTTCATTGGCATGTAATCCGATCCAACTTAGAAAATCTCTGTCGCCAGCCGCCAGGCCCTGCAGGCTGATGCCATCGATAACGAGGTAACCGGCAATCACGAAGAAAAAGGCAATGTACGCAGCTGCCAGCGCCCAGATTACGGAGCGTCCATTGCCGCTTCGGGAAAGAACCGCCGCCAACCAGGCCACCGTAAGCATTATCAACGACTTTGCAAAGTCCAGCAGATATGCGGTTTTTGTTAAGGGCTGAAGGTTAGGAAGTACGATCGCCCTTTCCACCGAACCGACACCGAGGCAGGCGCCAAGTGTCATGACGCCCACATAAATCCAGAATGTAGTTGGGAAGCTGACGAATTGAATATCCTCTCGCCTGAATGCGGAAGCCGCGAACAACGATAAGAGTGTTAGCCCAAGCAAGATATTGAATGGGTTCAATCCGGTTATCTCGAAAAGTTCTCGTGGAACGAGCTGGCTCGAGGCGAATGGCAACAGCAATGCGAGCAGCCAAACGCCTTTCCGATAGTCAGCAAAAATGATCAGTGCGAACAAGAAGCTGCAATAGAGAAGACCGTAGGCGGACGCGCCGAGAAACGCTGTCACGCCACCGATCAGCGCCGCGGAAATGCCAAGGAGTACTAGAGTTAGAATGCTAACCCTCAATTGAGAGGCATGGTCGAGCGTCAGATTCGTTGACATTGCTTGGTTTACCGACATCCTAGCTCGCTGTTGCAGGTATGTGCTCACGGTTAAACTCTCATCGTTCGAATTGACGACAACATGAGCCAATAGCGCCAGCGTCAGTTCGGAAAGCCGAGCGGCCCCAGCTTAAGAGCGAGGCCAAGCATAACGTTCCGATCATCGCGGTCAATCTACCCACGACTGCGCCAAATATTCCAACAAGAATCATGAGCGATGCTGGTGGGTACCCCGCGTATGCGGGCGGGTACTCCCGCCTGTGTACCTCAGAGGAGGTAGGTCATAGTCCCTGTTTTCAGCGGCGTGTGCGCCAAACGACTGAACGCACGATGATGACAACGGATCGCCGTAACACATTCTACGAACTCCTCAGCTCGGGTCTGATAGAGCAAAGTCTTTCGAGGCCTTTCATTGAGCTGCCTTGCGATCGCGCTGAGCTTGGCCTGGCTATACAGGGAATATCGATGCCAGGCTGAAGATATTGGGATTAGAGTGTTGCACCGATCGGTTGAAGCAGGCGGAGCTTCGGGGCGCCTTTCAATTGCTTGAGGTGCAGAGGAAACAGCTGAGGGAAGAGGTTCAGAAAGCCGGCTCCAGGTTTGGAGCTTTTCGGCTGCAGCCTCGATCTGTTCCATCAATGATCAGCGCTCCTTCCTTCTCAGGCGTGCGAACGACCTTGCCGATCAATGCAGGGCTCAATGGCGTAGCTATAAGGTCCGGAAGCAGTGACCGAGCAGTTACTGAGGCTGAGGCCGGTCACGCAATCGCAATACGTCTGCGGGATTGTGAGCAGCTTGGAAGCAACCAATGCTGAAAGGGATGAAAGTAGCGCCATGAGCCAGGCGGGGCGATCTCTCACCGAGGCTCCCAGCGCTCCATCTCATCCGCGTCTATCAGGACACAATGGCTGCTCGTTTCAAGCTGACGCAATGGAGGCACAGCTTCGCACAGAGCTCCGGAGTGTAAAAACGAGATTGCCGGTCTCTCGTCGAGAGAGAGGGAATACAATGAGCTGAGCCGCGATGTGACTCTGGCGGTGAGCGCTACCGAGAGTTAAGTGAAGCGGACCACCGAAGAGCGGATCAACACGCGTATTGGGCTTGCGAATTGCGCAATTGGCCAGTCCGTCAGAGTTTTTCGCCTTCCTCAACCGATCATTGTCCTGGCGCTCGGCCTGGTAGGTACTCCCAAAGAGCGTAGATCACTATCCATGTTCTTCAACAGCCCGCGGGCCAAGTTGATTATCTTGAATGAGCGCACGATGAGGGCCTTCAAACAAGGAGCCAACATGGCGAAAAATGAGGACGCGGAAATTCAGGCCGCGAACGGCGGCCCGTCGCTCGCCGTCATCGGTTGCGGCTACTGGGGCGCGAAACACATCCGCGTCAGCTGCGATATACGCAATGCACGGATGTCGATGGTCGTTGATCCGCGTCCTGACAGATTGGAATATGTCCGTTCACAATATCCCTCTGTCGCGGTTTCGCGTGATATCGGCGCGGTACTGAATAACCCTTCTATAGACGGGGTCATTGTCGCCACCCCTGTGGAGACGCACTTTGAATTGGCGCGAGCGGTGCTCCAGGCCGGAAAGCACGTGCTGGTCGAGAAGCCGTTGGCGATGACGAGCGCGCAATGCCGCGAGTTGAATGCGATCGCCGAGCAGCGCAAGCGCGTGCTGATGGTCGGGCACACATTCGAGTATCACCCGGCGGTCGGTGTCATGCGCCAGATGATCAAGAACGGCTCTCTCGGAGAACTTTACTACATTGACTCGCGGCGCCTGAATCTCGGTCTCTACCGGCAGGACGCCAATGTTCTTTGGGACTTGGCGCCGCACGACCTCTCGATCATCTTCTGCTTGCTGGAGGAGGTGCCGCAAACCATCGGTGCCTGGGGTTGCGCGCACGTTCTGCCCAACGTCGAGGATGTTGTTTACGCCAAGATGGGCTTCAAGAGCGGCCCGACCGCCCACGTGCATGTTTCCTGGTTGGACCCGGTCAAGGTGCGCCAGATCACGGTCGTCGGAAGCGATGCGATGCTGGTGTTCGACGACGTGCAGCCGTCCGAGAAAGTGCGCGTATACCAGAAGCGATTCAGGCCGCAGATCCACGGCGACTCCTACGCCGACTTCCAGTCGGCCTATCATCATGGCGACGTTCATATACCCGCGATATCCGACAGCGAACCTCTGAAACTCGAGGTACTCGACTTCGTCAATGCGATCATGACCGGGGGACGGCCGCGCGCGGACGGATTGCACGGGCTGCGCGTTGTCGAAGCGCTCGAGGCGGCCTCGGCGTGTCTACGGCTCAAGCACAAGCACGGTGGCAACGGCAGGGATCAACGGGTGTTTCGGCGGCGGAATATGCCGGCGGGAGGTGCCGAAATTGCCGTCGCATGAAGCCACGCGGGGGAAGACGGCCCTGCGGGAATTCGGAAAGCGGGCGCTCGACGTCGCGATCTGCGTTCTCGCGATCGTGCCGCTGGCCCTCGTCTTCATCGCGGTGTGGATAGCAATCCATCTCGATAGCCCCGGACCAGCGGTCTTTCGCCAACGCCGGATCGGGCGAGACGAGAAGCCGTTCAACTGCTTCAAATTCCGGACGCTCCGCCACAACGCCGACGAAAACATCCATCGCGAGGCGATCCGGAAAGCTTGGGCAAAGCAACCCCTCTCGAACGATCCCGCCGCCCCTTACAAGTTGACAGACGATCCTCGCGTGACGCGCGTGGGACGGTGGTTGCGGAGAACCAGCCTCGACGAGCTGCCTCAACTCCTCAACGTATTGCGGGGCGAGATGAGCATCGTCGGTCCGCGGCCGGCAATTCCTTATGAACTCGAGCACTTCCGGGACTGGCACCATAAGCGTCACATCGTGAAGCCCGGAATCACCGGAATTTGCCAGGTGCGCGCTCGGGGTCGTGTCAGCCCCGAGGTGATGCTCGAGATGGACGTCGAATATGCAATGAACTGGACCTTATGGACCGACCTGAAGTTGATTGCCCTGACGTTTCCCGCGGTGCTGCGGGGGCATGGTGCCCGATGACGTTCTCAAGAAATATATATGGATTCTCGTGAGGTTCGAAAAATGCACATTCCGTTCGTCGATCTCAAAGCGCAATATGAAACGCTGAAAGACGAGGTGGCCGAAGCAATTCGGGGCGTCCTCAACTCAGCGCAGTACATAGGCGGTGAGGCGCTTACCTCGTTCGAAAGAGATTTCGCCGCGTATTGCCAGGTGCGCCATGCGCGCGGTGTGGCGAACGGCACGGACGCGCTTCATCTGGCGCTGCGGGCCTTGGGTATTGGTCATGGCGACGAGGTGATTACAACCGCCCATACCTTCATCGCCACCGCGGCGGCCATCGTGGCGACGGGAGCGCGGCCCGTGTTCGTCGATATCGATCCGGACACCTACACGATCGATCCCAAGATGATCGAGCGCGCCGTAACCGATCGTACAAGAGCGATCATCGCGGTTCACCTCTTCGGGCAGCCGGCTGACATGGGTCCAATCAAGGACATCGCACGGCGGCGCGGCCTCTATGTCCTGGAAGATGCAGCCCAGGCGCACGGAGCGGAATATCAGGGGGTCCGCACCGGGGCGCTCGGCGATGTCGCATGTTTCTCGTTTTATCCGGCGAAGAACCTCGGGGCCTATGGCGACGGCGGAGCGATCACCACCAACAATGCCGCGATCGCCGAGCGGATCGAACGACTGCGTGACCACGGTCGAACCACCCACTACAGCCACGCCGAGATCGGGTTCAACAGCCGGCTAGACGCTCTCCAGGCCGCAATCCTGCAGATCAAGCTCCGGCGTCTGGATGAATGGAACGCCAACCGGCGGCGCGCTGCGGAGTGGTACGCCGCGGAGTTGGCGCAGTCGGGGATCAAGACGCCGTTCGTTCGAAAGGGGTCGACGCACGTCTACCATTTGTATGTGATCACCACGAACGAGCGTGACGCAATGCGGATCAAGCTCGACGAGGCCGGCGTGGCGACCGGGATCCACTATCCGTTGCCGCTCCACCTACAGCCCGCTCTCGTCCATCTCGGCTACAGGAAAGGTGACCTGCCATTCTGCGAAGCGATGGCCGCGCGATCATTGTCCCTGCCCATGTTCCCCGAACTCACACGCGACCAGGTGCGCCGTGTCGCCGCGATTGTGGGCGCTCCGGCCGAGCAGGACGGTCACGAGGAATTGTGGCGGAAGTCGACGTATGCGCCCGCCGCGCTACGCGCCGATGGCGGGAAGGAGTGGCGATGAATCGAATCAGTGCATGGGCGGTGGTCGAGACCCAGGCGATCGGTGCGGGCGTGACGATCGCCGAGTTCGCTGTGGTGCGGCCTGACGTTACGATTGGCAACGGGGTGGTCATTCACCCGCATGTCGTGATTGAGAGCGGCGCAAGAATTGGGGACAACGTCGAGATCTTTCCGGGCGCCTATATCGGCAAGGCGCCCAAAGGAGCCGGGGCGTTGTCGCGCGCGCCGCAATTCGAGGCGTGGGTCGATATCGGCGCCGATTGCTCTATCGGACCGAACGCGGTCGTATTCTACGACGTCTCGGTCGGGGCTGGGACCCTGATCGGTGACGGCGCCTCGATCCGTGAACAATCGCGGATCGGCTCGAAGACCGTCATCGGACGTTACGTCACGGTCAACTACAACACGCGGATCGGCGATCGCGTCCGGGTGCAGGATCACACCTGGCTGGCGGGCAATATGACGATCGAAGACGACGTGTTCATTTCAGGCTGCGTCGGCACTTCGAACGACAATGCGATCGGCCGCAACGGCTACGACGGTTCGCCCATGCTGGGGCCCAATATCGCGCGCGGCGCGGCAATCGGAGTGGGAGCCAACCTACTGCCAGGTGTCAGAATCGGGGTTGGCGCCGTCGTCGGCGCCGGCGCGGTGGTGACAAAGGACGTGCCCGACGGTGCGCTCGTGATGGGTGTCCCAGCGGGGGTCCGACGACGGTTCAAAGCGGCTACCGGCGCAGCCTAGAGACTCGATGGTTCCTGCCAAACGTGGAGCGAACACAATCGTGAGGATCCTCGGCGTCATCAACATGTATCAAAATCCTAATTTTGGTTGAACGTTGGGACTGCGGTGATAACGGTCGGGTGATGGAATGCCGAATTCGTCAGGGCCTGCGATCAGGGTACTGCATATAACCGACACGTTGGGCTCCGGGGGGAAGGAGCGACAACTGATTGAATTGTTGCGCGGGTTCAACAAAATAGATGGGTTCGTTAACGAGCTAGTCGTTCTTTCAGATACCATCCACTATGATGAGGTTAGGTCACTGGGAATAAAAATACACATCTTCAGAAGAAGCCGAAAATATGATTTCCGTATTTTCGAAAAGCTATATGGCGTGGCGAGACGATACCGGCCGAATATAATATACTCCTGGGAGTCGATGTGCTCGGTGTATGCGTCACCAATTGCGTTGTTATTTAGATCGGCTTTGATCAATGGGATGATACGATACGCACCGCTCGTTTTGAATTTGAAAGATCAAGCATACCGACGTTTACTTCTGACAGCTCCATTTTCAACGGTAATCCTGGCAAACTCATTGGCGGGACTTAGAGCTTTTGGAGTTGATGGCAAAAAAGGTCTTTGCATACACAACGGTTTCAATCTTAACCGAGTAAACAATCTTCCTGACGTCAACACCGTCAAGCATTCGTTGGAGATAAGAACCAAGCATGTGGTCGGTATGATCGCACGATTCCATCGAGAGAAAGATTATAGTACGTTTTTTAAAGCGGCAAAATTGCTGTGCAGCGAGCGCAAGGACATTACATTCGTTGCTGTCGGTGAAGGACCGGATCTGGAAAGCTTCAGGGGGCGTCTGAAGAGCGACAGTCAGGCGAATATACGCATTCTAGGAGTCAGCAAACGGGTCGAAGAAATCGTAAAAACGTTTTCCGTCGGAGTCTTGGTAACGGACACAAGATACCACGGAGAGGGAATAGCTAATGCAATTCTGGAGTACATGGCGCTGGAAAAGCCGGTCATAGCCACAGACGCAGCTGGCAATCGCGAAATTGTCAAGGACGGGGAGAATGGATTCCTAATTCCATTCGGAGATGAAAATGCACTGGCGTTGCGGATAAGGGAAATTGTCGACCGTCCTGACGTTGGAAGCGCGTTCGGTCGCGCAGGACGGGCGCTCGTGGAGCAGAAGTTCGGGATTGAGCAAATGGTGCAGAAGCACGTTGAACTGTTTCGGCGATTGGCAAGTAGGGAGCGCTTTGAAGTTGGATTGCGAGATGGGGCCTCAAGTTGATCGAACGATCATATTTGGAGGCTGCTGAAAGGGTATTGGTCGCTATGTGCGGGATTGCAGGTTTGATTAGTCTCGCTGCGCAGCCGGAGGCGTTGGAGTGTTCGGCGCGCGACATGGCGAATGCGATTGCGCATCGCGGACCAGACGGTGAGGGGGGGTGGATTGATGCAGCGATTGGCGTCGGGATTTCACACCGCCGACTTGCCATAATTGACGTAAGTGAGGCCGGAGCGCAGCCCATGATGTCAGCAGATGGGCGGTGGGTCGTGAGTTACAATGACGAGATAAAATGCGGATGAAATTCGCCTTCTTTCCTTCGAGGCGTGGCGACGACAATGGGCCGAGCAAATGCGCCGGCGGCCGGCGCAGGCCAGTAATGCGATGGCAATTACTGCCGGGCGCTGAGGGAACGCAGGATCGTGAGGATCCGCTATGTCACCAACATGTATGTATCCGAGTCGGCAGAGACCGGGCCACAAAACTTCATCGAGGTTTGTTGATAGCGAATTATCAGGCGGTCGCCATTCCCGGAGACCACAAGGAGCAAGCCGCGATGATGGTTCTGCATGTGACGGGCGCATACCCTACTGAACAGAATCCGTCTGAGGGAGTTTTCATCCGCACTCAAGTGGAGTCGCTGGCGAAGCTTGGGATTGATGTTGATGTTTGCCTGCTCAATGGCACTGGCATTGGCAAATATTTCAAGGGCATTGCTGAAGTACGGAAGGCTGTGCGTTCGAGGGAGTACGATATCGTTCATGCGCACTATATGTACTCAGGCTGGACTGCCAGATTAGCTACTGCCCTGCCACTCGTTGTGTCTTTTATGGGCAACGACGTATATGGAAATTGCAGCGAGTGGGGAGAATATCGATCCTCTAATCGAGTGTTGCACGGACTATTCTCCCGTTTATTGTCGTACGCGACGGCTCACAATATTGCGAAGAGTGCCGGTCTTGCAAAATATCTTCGCGCCAAAACAACGTCGATTATTTCCAATGGAGTGGATCTTGATATCTTCTATCCCAGAACGGTCGCTAAGCGCGAAGTGGGTCTGAAGGAATGCGAGCAGCACGTTCTATTTGCAGGCAGGCCCTCAGCAGGGGGTTATAAGAGATACCCGCTCGCCGAAGCCGCTTTTGAGTTAGTTCGAAAATCAAATCCATCTGCCAAATTGGTCACTCTTGATAAGAGACCTCAACAAGAAGTCGCGCGATTCCTGAACGCCGTCGATTGTTTGCTGCTTACATCCGCTCATGAGGGTTCTCCGAACATTGTCAAAGAAGCTCTTGCCTGCAATCTACCGATTGTCTCCGTCGATGTTGGCGACGTGGCCGAGCGAATTAGAGAGTTCGAAGGATGTTACATCGTGCCTGACGAACCGGCCTTTATCGCGGAAGCTGTAGCGAAGGTACTGGTCCGTGGAAAGCGTCTTTCCGGCGCTTATGCCGCGGTCGATGAAATTTCGCTCGCGAAGATCGGCAGGCGAATACAATCTTTGTATGAGCACGTTCTCTCCTGAAGCTGCCGGAGGGGAGAGGTTGGCGCGGGGCGCGTGGATGACGATCGTTATCGCCGATAACAATTTCTACCGTGTCGCTCCGCATCGCTTCAACGCGCACAAATTTGACCGGCTTGCTCGGGCTGCCTGCCAACAGCACGACCACCCCAGACGCCTTCGCCTTGCGGCGCCACGCGAAATGTTGCGACGGATCGAGCCCATTTGACCGCACAACCGCCGATACATTCGCTCCGGCAACCAGCGTCTCTCACAATCCTCGCCTTCTCCTCATCCGACCATGACCGGTAACTGCGTGCCGGACTGATCGACGGCCGCACAGGGGCTCGCCGTGAGAACTTCGAGGCTTCTAGGACTCTCGTGGGAGAAGAAGTCAATGCTTAGCGGGACGAGGGTCTCTACTTATGCGCGGGTGTTGAGTATACGCCATTAAGGGTATTCCAAAAACCGCCATTGCTCGCGTAAGTCACGCTGATGCCCTTTTCAGCGAGGATTCTTCCCTCCATCGGCCACGGCCAAAGTGGCGTTTGGGTCAATGTGCCATTGACGTATTGATGAATGATATTGGCACCGATGTCCGAGCCTCCAGATCCTGCGCCCTTGAGGGGTGAGCGCGCGGGCACGAAAAAGTAGGCGCCGGTTCCAAAGGTGTCGCTGTCGTAGCCGGGGTTGATGGTTTGATCACTGGACTTTAAGGCGATGCCATTATCACCGTTGCCCAAAAAATCGACGTTGCTATGGGTGGCGCTTGAAACGACCGCGGTTGTGTTGCTGAGCATGACGGAGTTGCTGAGTAAGAGCGATCCGACTGCGCCAAATTGGTTGAGCCCAACATTGTTGTTTACAAATACTGCGTTGGTGATGGTCCCTGTGTTGGTATTGTGGTTCCACGTCAAACCATCGCCGTAGGGGCGCGTCGTAAACTGTGGGCATGCTGGGTTGACGGGAATGGAGAAGTAATTGTCCTTCATGTACGTACCAGCACCAGCCGACTCGTTCTCCCAATGACCTTCACAGTTATTGTAAAAGATAGACCCAAGAATGGTCATATTGTTGGCCGGAAAATTAATGGCATCATCGGTGGTGTGCCAAAGCGATGTGTAGTAATTGTCGTCAACCTGAGTGGGGATCGCGTTGGTGCCGATGACATTCTCCAGGCTCACATTGCTTGCGCCATACACGGCAAAGGGCGCGCGCGGAGCGGGGCCAAAGGTAGTGATTCCCTCCCAAAAAGCCCAATCTCGTCTGAACGTGACGTAACTGGAATGATAAGCGATAAACTTGTACCTGCCTCTTCCCCAGGCAGCGCAATCCTCGACCAGAATGTTGGTTTGCGGGTATTCAATGTTGAAGACGTGGTTGTTATCAGCGCCCGCATTGTAAGCAGTGATCCGTCGCAGAGTAATATGGTCGTTGTTTTGCCCGCCGCGGCCTCCTCCATAAACATGGACCACGCTGGCTGAGGAATTGCGCGCGACAAATCCTTGAAGAGTCAAATAGGAACTTCCGGTAATAAAAATCGGCTCTGCAGTGCCTCCAGAGTCAAAAACAGCTTTGCCGTCGTTAGCAGCTTTGAGAGCAATAGGAGCGGTCGCGGTTCCTTTCAGAGCCGTGCCGTTTGCTGCGTTAATATACAATTGGTAATAGGTGCCGTCGTTGAAAATGAGCGTGTCTCCGGGCTTTAGTACGCCTAGCTTTGCCGAAATGTTGTCTCCGGGATTCACAAAATACGTGACACCGAACGCTGCGGTCGGAGCAATCATTAAGGGCAAAAACAAAATGGCTAGGAACAAGAAGACGCGTTGACCACATGCCCACAGCAACTGCAGCAGAGTGATAGAAGGGGATTTCCAACTAACAACCGGTCGAAGCGGTCCCGCTTCGCGGGTCCATTTCATGTTCGCTGGAGGCCACGCTCCCCTGCCGATCACAAAGTCCACGTCCGAATAGCCCGTGACAGCAGCGACGTTGGCCGACGCGAACAAGCAAAAGCGAATGATTAAGTTCCGATAATTGGACGTACGCATGGGTCTACTAGGTGCTCGCTGGGGAGCTACTCGCTGCCACCCCGCTTGGAGACTCGTGTAAAGCGTCCCGCCTGTTAATGCAGTTTACGTCGCGTTCGCGGGCGATGCGGAACCATTGCTCCAGCACGACGACACTGAATAAGATCTTGTGGTGGTCGGCCCGGCCTGCCGCGTGGTCGCCCAGCATGGATTGCACCGCAGCCGGCTCCAGGAAGCGGTAGACCTGTGACTGCGGATCGGCCAGGTATTGCCGGATCCGTCCGTCGAGGGATTGGCGGAGCCACCCATCGACCACATTCACCGCAAATCCGCGCTTCTTGCGATGGATGATTTCCGACGACAATTGCCGCTTGCTCACTTCGCGATGAAGCCACTTGCGAACGCCATGGCGCACCTTGAAGGACGCGCCCAATTGCTGGACGTGCTCGACCACTTCGCGATCGAGGTAGGGTACGCGAACCTCGAGGGCGTGCGCCATGGACAACTTGTCGCCATACATGAGCAGTTCGTCCGGCAACGACGAGCGCAGCTCGAGTAACTGAAAGGCGTTCAGGTCGTCCAGGTTTTCGAAGGCCGGCCGGTATTCCTCCCAGCAGCGGGCGGCCACGGTAGCTTCGCCGTCGGCGATCAGCTCGGGGCGAAAAAGCCCCTGCATCGCGTTGTCCGATACCAGGGAGAATACCTGCTGAAAACGACGTAGCCGGTCGGGCTCGTGCAGCGAGTAAAGGCCACGCTTGACCGTATCGTTCCGCGGGAAGGCGCGCGCGAGTGCGGCACTGGGTGTCTGCAACCAGCCGGGCAGCGCGCGCCAGGCGGCGCCATAGTGCACGCCAAGGTGTCGGGTGTATCCGCCGAACAGCTCATCCGGCCCCTGGCCGATGAGCGCCACCTTCACGTTTTCACGGGCCCGCTGGCAGACGAAGTACATCGGCACGATCGACGACGAGGCGACCGGTTCTTCGAGGACGTTCACGACGCGGGGCAAGACGTCTTCAAACGTTTCCCGGGTGAGGCGAACCGCGTTGTGCTTGGCCCCGTAGATCCGGGCCGTTTTAGCGGCATCCTCGAGCTCATCATCGGCGAACGAGGATCCATACCCGACGCTGAACGTGTGCCAGTCGCGGCCATAGAAGCTCATCAGCGCGAGCAGCAGCCCCGAATCCAGGCCGCCGCTGAGCAGCAGTCCGAGCGGAACGTCGCTGATGAGATGCCGCTTCATGGCTGCCTTGTAGAGCTCGATCAATTTCTCCGCCGCCTCCTCCGGGCGGGGCTGCGGGGCGAATGGCACAGGAGCGAACTGGTAGTAGCGCGAGACGTGCACCTGGCCGTTTTCGACAACGAGTTTTTCACCCGCGGCGAGCTTGTGGATGCCCTTGAACATCGTGCGCGGGGCGGGCGTGTAGCGATAGCGCAGAAAAAGAGCGACGGCTTCGGGATCAATGCCCGGCGGCTCGCCGAGAGCAACGCGGACCGGCCGGATCTCCGAACCAAAGGCGAGCGATCCGTTGTGGATTGCGTAGTAGACCGGCTTGATGCCCATCGGATCGCGCGCCAACAGCAGCCGGCGCTTTTTCACGTCCCAGATGGCGAGGCCGAACATGCCGTTGAAGCGGTTCAGCACGGCGTCACCCCACTGCTTGTAGCCGTGCACGATCACCTCGGTGTCGCAGTTGGAACGAAACACGTGGCCGTGCCCCTGCAACTCCTGCCGGAGCTGCTGATAGTTGTAGATCTCCCCGTTGAAGACCACCCACACCGTTTGGGCTTGGTCGGACATCGGTTGGTGGCCGGCGGGTGACAGATCGATGATCGCCAGGCGGCGGAAACCCAAGCCGAGATTCCCGTCCAAATGGCGGCCGGCATCGTCGGGGCCGCGGTGGATGATCGTGCCCATCATCGCTTCGATGGTGGAAGCGCTGACGGGCGCACCGCTGCCGAAGTTAAACTGCCCGCAAATGCCACACATGATGGAGTCCTTTAGCGCGACCTGGTGACTCGGTGACTAGTTGAGGCTGCAGCCGATGCCAAAACGATCCCCGACCAGGCCCAGCGCTTCTGGCAAGAGACGCCACAGTGCGGCAATTAGAACCTTGGCAGCAAGCAGCAGCTCCACCTAAAGCTCCATTTTCTCAACCGTCCCGGCTCGCGCCCGTCCGCTCTGTCGACTCGAGGACGCGGTCTGCCCCGACTCCAGTTCCTACCCGAAGGTGAAGCCAGCTGCACATGCAATTAAGTATCATGCGTGTTGGGCGGGATTGGCCCGCCCTCGGGCGGCTTTGCTATACCGAGCTATACCATCACCGAGGACACGACCCGTTTCCCGTTTATTGGGCTTATCGATCAGCGCCAAGAACTTAGCGGTTGCGACGCGGTTATTTCGCGCTGCTCATCGTTAGGGGGTAGTCCTCAATAGTGCGCTCTCCACTGGGCTGGTTGTAATAAAAAATTCGAGCGCTAGTGATGTAAGCCGGCCTGTTGGCGGCACAGCGCCTGCTGAGTGCGCCACATCGGAGAGGCCGGCCGGACGGGAAGTGCCTGCGCCAATGGAGCCAAGTCAATGAAAGCACGAAGCCGAATTCCGCTGACGATCGGTTGGGATCACGCGGTGCAGGTGATGTCCCGGGAGATTCGCTTGATCAAGGATCCCGACAAGGTTCTTGAGATCCTCGAAGCTGGTTGCGGCCAGAAGTGGGATCTCGACATCGGCGATGGCGGCTATGTGCTGACCGGCATCGACCTCGACCCCGAAGCCCTTCGCATCCGGCGCGACGAAACGAAGGACCTCCACGAAGCGATCGTCGGGGATCTGCGCACAGCTGATTTCGGTGAGCGGACCTTCGACGTGATCTTCAACTGCTTTGTCCTGGAGCACGTGTCGGGGGCGCAGCAGGTCCTGGAGAAATTCAACAGATGGGTGAAACCGGGCGGGCTGATCATCATCGTGATCCCCGACCCCTACTCTGCGTTCGGCTTCACCTCCAGGATGACGCCGCACTGGTTTCACGTGCTCTTCTATCGTCTGATCCGCGGATCGAAGAACGCCGGCAAGCCAGGCTACGCCCCCTACCGCGTCACCTACGATAAGGTGGTGTCGCGCGAAGGCGTTCGGGCCTTCTGCGGACAGAACGGACTGGTCTTGGCCGCCGAATATGGGTATTCTGGCACCCTGACTAACAAGAGCCTTAGACAGAACTTGGTGGAAGCCTACAAGAAAGCGCTTCAGGTCCTGTCTCTCGGCCGCCTGAGCTCCGATTACGACGACATCATCTTTATGATCCGCAAACCGGCTCTCCCCGCGAGGGCTGACCTGCAGGTCAGCGCCGCTCCTCCCGCCTGATCTGCGGCCTCTAGCGACGCGTCATGTCTATCAAGTGTCGGTCTCTTGGGCTATGTCCGCCTTTCGGGCGGCACGTCACAATCAGGCGGATTTTCGCCGGCGTCACGATCAGGCCCTTCAACCCGTCCTCGCCGATCAGGACCTTCTCCAACCCTTCGCAACCAGGTAACCTCCGGCTCGATGACAGTCTCGACCTCCAGATGCGCGTCGAACTCCTTGCGCGGCTGCGGCGCTCGCTTCGTCTTCTCCGTGCCGGCCGTTTCCGCCAGTTCCGCCTCGACTGCTGCTGCACCGGTCGCGATCTCGTTAAACACGAAGGCAATCTGCTCATCGCTCAGTGTCGCGTTTCGAGCGCGTGCCGTGCAGCGTGCGCTCGAGCATCTTGACGACCGCCGTCAACTCGGCGATCTGCACGCCGGCCGCTTGGTTTGAGAGCCTCGGCGAATTGAATCAAGGCGTTAAAAGTTTTGGGCGATTGGCGGCGAGTCTGCTGTGATAGCGGCGATGACAACGCCTGTTGCAGAGCTCGAACCGAAGCGCAGGCCTTATGATACGGAAACACGATACTCACGGCGCCACATCTCGACCATCATGAGCTGAAATAGACGGTGACTTCCGCGCTCTGTCGACCGCAGTCTTGACAGAAAGCGCGCCAATAATCGTTTGTCGAAAAGTGGCGAGCTGGTCGCGATGAGATCGTCCGCGAGCGGTTTCCAAGGTTCCTGGAACCATTCGTGCAAAGGGAGAAACCCTGCTTTCGGTGACTATTAAAGTCGGGAGGTAGCCAGCGCTGTGCAAGCGCACGCAAAATAATCTTTCTTCGGTCGTTCTCGACTTTGAACCTTCCAGGCAACTGCCCAAAAAGCAAACTCAACGATTCGATCATCCAGGAGGGACGCGCGCACCTCCAGGGATGTGAGTATGGTCGCCCGATCGACTTTGACGAGAATGTCGTCGGGTAAGTAGCTGCGGAACTCCGTGGCACAAATCGCATCTATGCCACCGCAGACTGTTTCCAATCCAGCGCGGCGAAGTTCCGGGCTAGCCGACATCGGCCGGCCGGTCAGTCGCGACCGCGTAATCGGATCAAGTAGTCGCGTCAGCGCTGTTTGTGGCTCGGTGCAGCTGAGTAGCGCCATGATCGCGCTGCATCCTTTGATTCCCAACGGCATCGATTTTGCGGCGAGTGCCTCCAATCCGAGCCGATGCAGGCCAAACTTCCGCAGTTGCGCGATCTTCAGAAGCCAAGGATGAAGCGCGGATTTGGGGCAAGGTCAGGCCGGCCTTCGAAAACCTGGACGAACTCAACGCCTTTCGAGAGCTATCCCTGACGATTGGCCATACTGAAGCGACGAAACCGGAGGGAGTAGTCCTTCGGGGCTGTTGCGTTCGACCCACAGAGAGCGTGAGCTAGAGGTCGGCGAGCTATGCGCGAAAGTTGGTGACTACGCCATGACCGACGCTAACGTTTTCCAACTCACCCAGCCAGGAACTTTTGCCGATCCGCTGACCGAGGTTTTGCGCAACGGTCGTTCCTCTGGAGGAAGGAACGGTCGCTCCTCTGGAGGAAGGGGAGAGGAAGTGGTGTACCGTCCCGATGACTGGGCTGTCGCGCATTCGCAGCTGACCGTCTTCAGACAATGGTGCGAGGCTCGGACGGGGCAGAACCTGCCCGATCATGCTGCGATGGACCGTTTCTCGGTGAAGGAGTTCCGCAGCTTTTGGCGCCTCTTCCTGGAGTGGTGCGACCTACCTCGGGAGGGGGCGGTCGAGCCGGTCTGTGTCGGCGATGCCTGCGAGACCGCCCGCTTTTTCCCGGATCTCCGTCTTAACTACGCCGAGTGCCTCCTCGCCGGTAGTCCAGACCAACCCGTCCTGACGGCCTGCCATGGGGGCGGCAGCGGGGAGAGGTTCACGCGCGGCGCACTGCGCGCCGCGGTGGCCGGGCTGGCATCATCGTTACAGCGGTTGGGTGTGCGTCGTGGCGACCATGTCGCGGCTATCGCACGCAACAATGCGGAAGTGGTCATTGCCGCGCTCGCCACCGCTGCTGTTGGCGCGACCTTCGCCAGCTGCGCGCCCGACATGGGCGTGCCAGCCATCCTCGCGCGCTTCGCCCCCTTAGATCCCGTGGTGCTATTCGGGTGTCTCGGGGCGAAGCCGTGGGATTCGGGGGCCCCCGTCGCCCAGCGTGTCGCCGGTGCGGCGGCCGGTCTACCGAGCCTCGCCGCGATGGTTGCGCTGGACAACGGTTCTCTTCCCGCCGGCGAGAGGATAGTGCCCCTGCACAGGCTCGCCGATCTGCTCCGCGATGCCGTTGGCGACGAGGAGGGACCGGGCTGGCTGCGTTATCCATTCAATCAGCCCCTGTTCACGATGTTCTCCTCCGGCACCACAGGGCCGCCGAAATGCATCCAGCACGGCACCGGCGGCACGCTGCTGGAGCATGTGAAGGAGCACCGGCTGCACTGCGATCTCGCCCCCGGCGACAAGCTGTTCTTCCAGACCTCCTGCGGCTGGATGATGTGGAACTGGCAGCTCTCCGCGCTCGCCTCCGGCGTGGAGATCGTCCTCTACGATGGGCCGCTCGAAGGACCGGATACTTTCTGGCGGATCGTCGCCGACGAGCGCGTGACCGTGTTCGGCACCAACCCTGCCTATCTAGACTTTTGCGAGAAGGCAGGCTTATCCCCGTGCAGAGTATTCGCTCCTTCTGCCCTGCGAGCTATGCTCTCGACCGGCTCGATCCTGTATCCCCGCCAGTACGACTGGGTCCGCGATGAGGTGAAGGCCGCGATGCCGCTGCAGTCGATCTCCGGCGGCACCGACATTATCGGCTGCTTTGTGCTGGGCAATCCGAACCTGCCCATCCATCGCGGAGAGATACAATGCCGCAGCCTTGGCCTCGATGTCCGCTCGCTGCCGCCGCCCAACGATCCGGAGGCGGGCATCGGCGAGCTGGTCTGCGTCAATCCTTTTCCCTCCCGCCCGCTCGGCTTTCATGGTGACGCCGACGGCGCGCGTTTCCATGCCGCCTATTTCGCCCAGAACCCCGGCTTCTGGACCCATGGCGATCTGATCGAGGCTACTCCCCAAGGCGGCTGGCGGCTGCATGGTCGTTCCGACGGCGTTCTTAACGTGCGCGGCATCCGCATCGGCACCGCGGAGATTTACGGGATCCTGGGCAACATCGAGGAGATCCGCGAGGCAATGGCGGTCGAGCAGCAGGCCGAGGAGGAGGCGGGCGGCTCGCGCATGATTCTGCTGATCGTGCTGCGCGAAGGCCGGGTGCTCGACGACATGCTGGCGAAGCACATCCGCTCGGAGCTTGCGCGCTGCGGCTCTCCCGCCTTCGCGCCGGCGCGCATCGCACAGGTCGCGGCGCTTCCCGTCACCTTTAGCGGCAAGCGGTCCGAGGCGGCGGCGCGGGATGCGGTGAATCACCGCCCTGTACGGAACCGTGATGCCCTGCAGAACCCGGAATGCCTCGAAAAGATTGCCAAGCATCCAGTTCTCCGGGCGCCTGCGGCCATCAGGGCATCGCGCGGGACGGCGCCGGCCGGTGGGGTGATCCAGGATGGTGACCGGCTGCGGCGGGAGCTGCAGGCGATCTGCGAGCACGTGCTGGGCGTCTCGCCCATCGGCTGGTCCGAGAATCTTCTTGGCCTCGGCGCGGACTCGCTGGCACTAGTGAACCTGCTGCTCGAGATCGAGGGCTACGCTGGGCGTCCCATGCCCCTTTCGGCCTTTCTGTCGGCGCAGTCGGTCGAAGCCTTGGCCACGGTACTGTCTATCGGCCCTGAGGCAATTGCGGCGCAGCAGGCTGGTTGGGGTCCGGACGACCAGAAGCCGGTCTGTCGCTTCCCCGAGGAGGCCTTTCCGCGAGTCGAGCGCGAGACAATTGCGACAGTAAGTATTGTTCGGAGTGATAATATGCCAACACCGATGATCTCGCTTGTTAGATCTAAGTTCGCTTTGCTCAATTATGAGTTGAGGCGGTTGTATTTTGTTTTCTTTTGGAAAATGGATATAAAAAAGGGGACACGCATCTCACTTAGCGCAAAACTTGATAAGGTAAATCCTTCAGGTATGCACATTGGTAAGAATACTGCGGTTGCTTTTGGATCTGCAATACTTGCTCATGATTTCGTAAACGGAAAGTACAAGGACGTTTTTATTGGCGACAACTGCCTAATCGGAGCTGGTTCAGTAATCATGCCAGGCGTTCAAATCGGAAATAGTTGCATTGTGTCACCAAACAGCGTCGTTTTGCAAAATGTGCCAGCGGGATCCATCGTAATGGGCAATCCAGCCAAAATCGTTATGAAGAATATTATAACGGGCCCATGGGGAACCCGGGGCTCAATCCAGGAAAGCTCCCGCAAAAAGTCTGCAGCGATTGATGGCGCAGAATCTATTGAATTGAAATTCGAACCATAGACGGAAGACTCTGCGCCTGCGGACGTAGATTCGCTGGCGTTTGCGACATGCCTCTGATTTCCGAAAAAAAGGGCGGATCGACCGGCCCTCGCGGCTCAATAGGGCTCGAGTCTGCGGATCGCTGGTCGCGCGGTGACCTCGCCCTTTGGCTCAAAACGTTTGAGGTTCGTTCTGGCCCAGCAGAGCATAAGGCGCAACCGCTTTTCGGAAGAGCAGATCATCGGGATTTTGAAGGAGCACGAGGTCGGCGTTTCGGTCGCCGATCTGTGACGCAAGCATGGCATCAGCGGCGCCAGCATCTACAAATGGAAAGCCAAGTTTGGCGGGATGGAGGTCTCGGAGGCCAAGCGGCTGAAGTGAAAGCGGTTCTCCATCCACACTTTGTAGCTGGTGAGGGTCGTGTCCCCTGTGATGGTGTAGCTCGGTAGAGCAAAGCCGTCCGCACGCGCGCCCTCCGATAGCGCCGTAGCCACCGATGACCGACATGATGAACCTGCGCGCGCTCGTGGAGAAGACCCCGGACGCCGATCTTTTGCGCGAGATGATCGGCTTTGCCGCCCACCGGCTCATGGAGCTCGAGGTCGAGGGACTGACCGGGGCCGCCCATAGCGAGAAGAGCCAGGAGCGTCTGGCGCAGCGCAATGGCTACCGCGATCGGAAATGGGAGACCCGCGCCGGCACCGTCGAGCTTCGCATCCCCAAACTGCGCAACGGCTCCTGCTTCCCGGGCTTCCTCGAACCGCGGCGGATGGCCGAGAAGGCACTCACCGCCGTGGTGCAGGAGGGGCGTTTCGACCCGCTCGGTCCACGGCCTGGTGCAGGCGATGGGCATGACGGGGATCTCCAAGAGCCAGGTGTCGCGGCTCGTCTTTCAGAGGCTCAAAGCTGATGGCGCCGGATTTCGACCTGGGCCAGGAGATGCCGAGCTGGGCCAGGAGGTCGCCCGACAAATCCTCGGGCTCAACGGACCAGATTTGCGCACCTTCAGGTCTTCTCAGGGGCGATCGGCATCTCTCATCGCTTGTGCGCCGCACGCGCCACAGGTAGGAATGGTCGCCCCCTGTCGCGAGCTTCAGACAGGAATCGCCTGACCAGCGCCCACGCAGACGGTCGCACCATCTTGATGTGACGATGGTCAATCGTACCTAAATTCGATGAAATCAACTCAACAGCCTCCCCGGGCACCACGTCAAATGGCGTGTTCGCGTGGACAAGCACGGTTCGCCTTCCGGCGACAACATCGCTCTTTCGAATTAATCGGAACGCGCCAGCTTTTTGGAGATCAGCGCCATGCGGCCCAACTATCATCATTGATGACACGCCCTCTGGCACGCGCAACTCAAGGCGGCAAGAGTATGGTTGTATCCACAGCCTGCAATTCTCCTGCCGAGAAAGGTAGTTCGACCGCAGTATTGTTTCGAGGCTGCACCACTGCACGTCCCCTAAGGAATTCACCGTCGCGGCACAATCGGACAACAGGTCAAGGCCTCCCGCCGCACATTCGTGATGCCCACCGAATATGATCGGTGCGCCGAGCGTCGCGGAGATGACAGCATTACCTTCGCAGGCCGCAGACAGCTCAATTCGCCCCAATACAGGGAATCCGTCGCTCGTCATTTCGGCCATTCGTAACCCGAAAGTCGGCCGATTTACCATTTCGGGGTTCCAATCACGTAGAGCTGTCATTGCGACTGCGGCACCTTCGAATCCCAACGCCAGCATAAGCGGGGCTATTTTGTCGGATAAGGCGTTATGAGGTGGTACCATCACCCGGTCCACCTGCAGCGCGGTGGTTTTTTCCAGCCATTCGATTCTCGACAGACTTTGGCTCAAAATTGCCAAAGAGCGCTCGCGTGGGCGAGACCAGCCCAGTTCGGCTCGCGTATGATTGTTGCCATGAATAAGAAGTGAGACACACTGTGAGTTGCGCTTCATTAAACGCACTGTGTTTGAGTGTGTGCTCGAAACGTCAAATGGTATCGTCGCCAGCGCAACATGAAAGTGGTGCTTTTGCGCTTGCTCGATAAGTTCGCGATAATTCAAAAACCCGTACGAGGGCAAGCGCAAATTCGGATCATCGAGAGTAAAGCACGCACGCAGTGGCGCGCGTCTCCAACCAATTTCTTCAGTTTCCTTAACTAAAAACTGCAACAAGGGTAAGAGCTGGATAAAATTGCTGCCATTCAGATAATCCAATGGCTGTTCCCCCGGTCGTAAATCTGGCAGAGGAATAGAAGCCATCTGGCCAACGCATCCGTTTTTTCTTGTTTCGACCCACACTGGGCGGCGATCAAAATATGCAAGGACTTCGCCATCAGGGTCTTGCAACACGGGAACGTTGGAAAATGCGGCGTGTCGCAATGTCCGGTTCCGCAGGAGGGGCTTGAGCTGCCTGGACGCAGTGAACACGACTTTGCTGCTATCGCCGCTGGCGCCTCGCTCAACCCGGCGGGGCATCGCGTGAAAGTGACGGACCTGACGTTTCCATAATTCCTCCGCGACTCTCTCGTCCCCGGAAAGGCTGAGCACGACTTCCCCAGGCCGGCGCTCGAACAGATTCTGGCAGTCCTTGAACCGTATAGGGGTAAGACTCTCCAGGAGATCCTTTATCATCGGGTCAAGCGAGTTGATCGCTGGGTGCACGTAGACGTCGACTACTGCCCTTTCGGCGGTGACCGTTTCGTCCACGCGGCTCTTGATCATTTTGAGCAAACTCCTGAAGAGTGACTCGTGTTACCACTTTTTTGGCGAGTCCGAGCTAACGGGTTGCTAGGAAAGAGTGGCCGCTGTGTCAGAGCTTGAACTGGATATCGAGCCCGAGCTATCTCCAATACGTCGAGCGCAACAGCCCGGAGGGATTACTCCCAACAGCGAGGCCTTCCGAGGGCGAGGCCCGCATGAGCCTGGCTCTGGCCAGCGCAGCGCATCAAGCCGGGCCGCGCATTCAGATCATCCTCGCCGGCGATTCCCACCAGCGTAAAAAGGGCATAGCGCATAGCGCCTGGCATGCGTCAGCGCGGCGCCCATTCCGATGCGGTGTTGCGGTCTCGATGACCGGGCAAACTGGCCAGTCTGACGAGATCCATTCCCCGGAGGCGTGGAGGGCGTCGTCGTCAGCCTGATCAGGCCGGTCGCGGTTGATGGTCGTGGCCTGAACGGTTGCATTCTCGTGCTGGCCGAGGCACTTGCGGGTGTTGTCGAGGCCGGCGGCAAGCGGGGCATAGCGAAACGAGCGCTGGCCTTCGCGCAGGTAGGGCGATTCGATCGTCGCCGTCAGCGATTTGAGCGGGTTCTCAGATTGCGCCTTGGCAGCGCCACCGCCAGCGCGCCTGCGGCAGCGGAGAGGTCAGGACGAATTAGGCCGACTGTTGCAGGTTAGCGACTGCAGTACAGCTGCATCCGGGAAAACACTTCGCTGCGGCAATGCGGGGCGCCGGACTCATTCTATCTAGTTGCTATCTAATTGATTTGCCCTAGGCGCAGCCGCCTGCGAGAATGGCCGCCTCAAACCCTTAGGGCCGAGGCGCGGAAGATGCGATCTAGGTCTGCAGAATGGTGGATGGGCACGGCGCTTGGAGCCAATCTGTTTTTGGCAGCCATCATACTTGCGACTAGCGGCTCCGGCGTTCATGGCACTTAGAGCTGGCTCCGCAAATTCGGACAGTAGCTTGAGTGGATTTTCTGCCTGAGAGCGGCGAGGCTTCTTGCCGCGAATCAGGAGCGAAGATGACGAAGAGGAGTCGCCGGACGCATTCTCCGGCATTCAAGGCAAAGGTGGCTTTGGCGGCCGTGAAGGGGGAGAAGACGTTGGCCGAGCTGGCGCAATTGTTTGATGTCCATCCGAACCAGATCACGACCTGGAAGACCCAACTCCTGGAAGGCGCCGCCGGAGTGTTTGGGCAGGACAACGGACCGGCCGAGGCGCCGGTCGATTTGAAGGCGTTACATGCCAAGATCGGCGAGCTTGCGTTGGAGAACGATTTTTTGTCCGGCGCGCTCACCAAGGCGGGCCTGCTGAGCGCAAAGCGATGATCGACCGCGACCATGATCTGTCTGTCGTGCGCCAGGCGAAGGTCCTGAACCTTGCCCGCAGTACGGTTTACTATGAACCTCGGCCGGTTTCGGCCGAGGACCTTGTCTTGATGCGCCGGCTCGATGAGCTGCACCTCGATTATCCCTTCGCAGGGGCGCGCATGCTGCGATCGCTGTTGCAGCGTGAGGGCATGCAGATTGGCCGCCGCCACGTCGCGACGCTGATGAAGCGCATGGGGATCGAGGCGATCTATCGCCGTCCGAACACGAGCAAGCCCGCACCGGGCCACAAGATCTACCCGTACCTATTGCGCGGATTGAAGATCGAGCGGCCGAACCAGGTCTGGGCAATGGACATCAGCTACATTCCGATGCGACGTGGATTCGTCTACCTCGCGGCGGTCGTCGATGTGTTCAGCCGACGGGTGTTGGTCCATCGCGTATCGATCACGATGGAGACGATATTCTGCGTCGAAGCGCTCCAGGAGGCGTTGGCGAAGCACGGCAGGCCCGAGATCTTCAACACGGATCAGGGTAGCCAGTTCACCAGCCTCGACTTCACCGGCGTGCTGCTGGACGCGAACATCGCCATCAGCATGGACGGCAAGGGTGCCTGGCGCGACAACGTGTTCGTCGAGCGGCTGTGGCGCACTGTCAAATACGAGGAAGTCTATCTGCGTGCTTACGACAGCGTGCTCGAGGCGCGAGCATCGATTTCCAAATATCTGGCGTTCTACAACCGAGGACGTCCTCACTCGAGCCTTGACGAACGCACGCCCGACGAGGCTTACTTCGGCGCGCAAACGATGGTGACGGCCGCATGATCGTCGCCAACGATTTTGCTGCGGCTCTGGTCGGGCTTACGCCCTCCCGACGCCACAGCAAAATCGTAAAGCCCCGCCTTCAGCATAACCCGGCAGGAATCCACTTAATTTTCGCGGGGCGCTGTCCAAACAACCGGGGCCAGCTCTCTTCACTGGCGCTCGCCGCCACCGCGCGCGTGGCCTTTCTTTGGTTCTGGGCCGCATATGCCGGAGGAGCGTTACCGATCTTGTTTGGTGCAGCGTTTCTACCGCTAAAGCAACTCGGTCGGGAACTTGGCCTCGCATTCGCGGCCGCACTCCTAGTTCATCTCGCTCTAGTCGGCTGGCTTTGCTGGATCGGCTCCGCGCCGCCTGTCGGCGTATTCGTCTTTTTCGGACCTGTTGCAGCCCTTACCTTCATTCTCGCGCTCTTATCCTTTGGAAACCTACATACGGTGCTTGGTCCGAAGCCGTGGCGGCTGTTACGGACGATCGGCATGAATCTCATACTCTACGCGTTTCTCAAGGATTTCATGCAAGATCCCATGCATGGTGGTGTCCAACATATCGCTGAATATCTGCCCTTCAGCGCAATGGCTATCGCGGCTCCTTTGGTGAGGCTCGCTGCATGGGGCTTGCGTCTGCGAGAAACACGATTTGCATTCTCGGCGAGCTCAACGAACGGGTCACATGAATAACTCATCTCGGCGCCCGATCGCTCAGGAGGACGCGGCCCAGCGTTCGCGCGTCCAGCGCAAGCGCGTCCTAAGCTACACTACTTGGGTGGGTCGCTAGCCACAACGTCCGTGCCGCCTGCAGCGGTTCGCTTCCCAATCGCGACCACCATTCCCCTTCGGTTACGGCGCGATGCAGCCCGCGGTGATGGGCGCGGCAGAGCGGGACGGTGAACTCGTCACTGACCTTTTGTCCGAGCCCGCGGGCTTGGGCAAAGCGCAAATGATGCGGATCGCAGGGCTGCTTGCCACCGGCGGCGACGCTTTGAGCTCCTCTTGGCGGCGCTCATGCTCGAGCGCGGCGGCGCGGGTTTGCCGGTACAGGCTGGCAAATTTCGCCTAGACGTTGGAGGACTGCGCTTTCTGATTGCCTTCGTCGAAGCCATCCATCAGCTACACCGATCCGTCTCATCTGGCGGGACTGCCGCGCCAGCCCCGGGAACGGCCACACGGTCGCTGCGCCGAGAAGCGAGATGAACTCGCGTCGCCTCATTACAATAGCATGATGCTGGATCGAATTGACCTTGCCCCTTTGGCTTACTCCGGTTTGAACCGCGACCTCGAATTGTGCTCCTCTTTGGGAAGGCCTATACAAAAGCTCGCTTCCCACTGACAGAGGTAGGCGCAATGGGGCTCTCAGCGAACACATCTGCGGGAGATGATCGGCTCGGCGCGGTCCTTATCATCGTCGAGAACCTGCCGGTGCCGGTCGATCGCCGGGTCTGGTCGGAGGCCACAGCGCTGCGACAGGCTGGTTACACCGTTTCAGTCATTTGTCCGAAAGGGAGGGGATATGACAAGGCGTACGAGCAGATAGACGGTGTCCATATCTACCGCCATCCACGCGGTGTGGAAGGCTCGGGCGCCGTGACCTATCTTCTCGAATATACTGTCGCTCTTTTTTGGCAATTCGTTCTCTCGTTGAAGGTGGCGCACAGGCATGGATTCGATATTCTTCAAGCGTGCAATCCGCCGGATCTGACATTCTTGATCGCGATTTTTTACAAGTTCTTCTTTGGCAAGAAATTTCTGTTTGATCAGCATGATCCCTCGCCGGAGCTCTATGAGGTCAAGTTCGGCCGCCGGGATTTCTGTTATCGTCTCCTGCTCCTGTTTGAACGCTGGACATTTCGATCGGCCGACGGGGTCCTCGCGACAAACCCAACCCTGAAGCAGCAGGCCGTGGAGCGAGGCGGAATGCCGCCAGACAGGGTCTGGATCGTCAGAAGCGTCCCCGATGTTAGGCGCTTCAGTCAGGTCAAGCCCGACCTGTCGGTCAGGCGGACCTTTCGATATCTCGTCGGCTACGTAGGAGTGATGGCCGAGCAGGACGGTGTAGACCTCCTGGTTGGGGCGATGGAACACATCGTCAAGCGTCTGCATCGAACGGATATCGCCTGCCTGATCATCGGCGACGGGCCGGAAGCGGGCCGGCTCAGGACGCAAACAGGCGAACTCGGGATCGGCGACTATGTCGAATTTGCCGGCTACATTTCGGGCGATGCGCTTCCCGCCAAGCTGGCGGCTTGCGATATCGGTGTCGTTCCGGATCCTCCTAATGCCTGCAACGTAATGATGTCGATGATCAAGGTCTTTGAATACATGGCCCTCGGGCTGCCGTTCGTCCTGTTCGACTTGGCACAGGCGAGGGGTGATGCAGGCGAGGCTGGCCTGGTGGTGGCGGAGCCGACACCGCAGGCGCTCGGCGAAAGAATCGTCGCGCTGCTTGAGGATGAGGCCCGGCGCGAGCGTATGCGGAACTACGGCAGGGAGCGTGCCTACGGCGAATTTCAGTGGGAGGTCGAAAAGCGTTCTCTCCTGGCCGCCTATGCGAGGTTGGTGCCGAGGCGCGCACGTGCGCATGCAGAGACACCAGTCAACACGAGTGCTCGATGAGAGCGGAAACACGTGGTGGAGCGGGAGAACTGCTCGATCGCGAGGTCGCCGAGATTGATGTGTCTGGGGCGGTACCTCTTTTGGTCTACCTCTTTCAATTCTGTCCGCGTTGTTTGAATGCGATCGTAAATCGGTCGGGCTCAGGGCGGCTACGCTGCATAGACGCCGCGCCTGCTCGGTGAGGAGTGCCAAGCGCTCGACTGTTGAGCCATGACGAACTGATAGGGGTCAGGTGCAAATGACGGCGGAGCACTGGTGAAGCCGATGCCGATGGACGGGTCTGCCGCTGTGCGCCGCGCGCCATTGTAGGCCGTCCGGTTCGCCTCTCTTCCGAATGCTGGGCGCAGGTCACTGGCAACGCGTTCAACGTCCAGGTCGTACTCGAGTTCAGCCTTCAATAAGCCCTAGGGGCACCCCGGAGCGCAATCTGTTCGGCGGCAAGATGACTCCGCCATGCCGCTCAGAGGACTCGCAACGCCACTTGCTCCAAACAGATCGAGAAGCAACGCCACATCGCATGTTTATCGGCGCAGCGTTGCCACGTGCAGTTCATGCGCAACGCTCTGGCGCGTGCGGGCAAAAGCTGACGGTGCGTCGTCTCTGCTTCCATCGCCACCGTTCGCCCAAGGAAGATGCAGCAGGCGCAAGCGCCCAAGACTGATGTGTTCGCCTACGCGACGTGCCCGCCGTAGCATCGGACCCAGCTGTACCTCTCCGGACAGCGGCACAAGCTGACAGAAAACCAACTAATTCAATACGTGGCGCAAAATCGGCGCGTAGTGCCGGGCGCTACATACTTGAGTATAAATCACACTTTGAAAGTTTTTTCGCCATTTTTGCTCATTAACCAACCGACCCAGCAGTTGGGGGGGCACCTTCTAAAATCCCACTGCTTTGGAATCCGCTCGTCGTCCGAGACTGCGATGCGTTGGAATCCGCTCGCGGTCCGAGACTGCGATGCGTTGGAATCTGCTCGCGGCCTGAGGTTGCGAGCACGTGGTATGTCGCGCGCCTTCGTGATGCGCGGCAGTGGAATCCCTTGTGTCAAAGACTGTGTAAACAGAACGAAAGGGTACGCATGTCATTCAACTTGTCATCAGCTCCGTTTTCGTCGACCTCGCTTTGGAACCAGCAGGTCAACACCGGAGCAACATATACGTCGATCAACTGGCCCACCTCGACCGGATATAACTACGCCGCGTCGGACCTGTTTCCAGTCTACGTCGCCTCGTCGTCGGACCCGGTCGTGCAGGTTTCTGTTCCCGAGACCTATGGATGGCCCGCCGGAACCGTCAGCGTCCATATCCCGGTCGGGGCGACCGGCGGGGGCGGCGCGGGATATGGGTCAGACCCGAATCCCGACAACCCGATCATCGTCATCGACGGCGACACCGCCTACAATTTCTGGCGATTCAGCCGCACGAGCAACACGACCGCTAGCGCCCAGGCGTATGGCGAGGCGAACGTGGCCACGGGCACCGGCTGGGGCACCCTCCGGACACCCACTGCGGCAAATAATTGGTCATCCATGCTGGGCGCAGGCGTCTCTGCCGACGGCTCGAGCGAGCTCGGCGGGCTCCTGGTCAAGGCGCAGACGGACACGGGCACGATCGATCATGCGCTGCAGCTCGCCGTCGACAACTCGCTGTTGTCGTCAGGCTATGTCTCCCCCGCCATTGGCACCGACGGCTACACTGCCGGTGCTCCCTTGAAGGAAGGCCAGCTTCTGGCCATTGCGCCCGGAACGCCGATGCCGAACGGCCTTTCGCCGCTCGGCCAGGAGGTGTTCCGCGCCCTCGAACAATACGGCGCCTACATCACCGAGCGGGGAGGCTCCCAGACCGCCCTTCGCGTCCAGCAGAACGCCTATGATGCGACGACGTTGAGCGCCCTCAATACGGACATGAATAAGCTCCTTCCCATGCTCAAGGCGGTGAGCGGGGGCACGCCGACACCGTCGGGCAGCACCTCCTCGTCCGGCACGACAACGACGCCAACTACCCCGACAGACGTCGCACCGACGGTGACCCAGGCCTCCGCTTCACCGGGGACGGGAATTGAGAATGTCGGCGATACCATCACATTGACGCTCGCGTTCAGCAAAGCCGTGACGGTCAGCGGCACGCCGACGCTGTCACTCAATGACGGCGCAAAGGCCACCTATGTGAGCGGCTCCGGGACGGGTTCGCTCGTCTTCAAGACGACTGTCGCGTCGACCGACACCAATGTGTCCTCGCTCGCCATCACCGGGGTCAACCTCCCGAACGGTGCGAGCATCAAGGATTCGTCCGGCACTGCCGCCAATCTCTCGGGCGCGGCGAGGACGTTCACGGGTCTCCAAATCGACCCGCCGACATCAACGACGCCGACCTCGCCAACGACTCCGACGACGCCGACGACCCCGTCAGTGACCAAGCCGGTCCTGACGATCGCGGATAACTCGCTCTGGGTGGGCGGGAGAGGCGGTCACGTCGACCTGGGGACCAAGGTGGCGACGACCGACACCAACGACAACGTGACAGTGAACATCACGGGGTTGCCGAGGTACGAGACGATCACCGATAAGCTCGATGGTCAGACGTTCCGAGGAAGCAACATCACCTTGACGGCTGCGCAGGTCGACAGCGGACTGGAACTGCACTCGTACTATCGCGGCGGCGGCCATCCTGTCGCAACGCTCACGCTGACTGCGAGCGCGAAGGATCCGACCACCGGTGCGGTTTCGACGGCCTCGCCGCAGACCATCACCGTGACGGATCCCCGAACGACCTCGACGTCGTCGCACACGAGCACAACGTCGTCGCAGACGAGCACCGTGACGGATCATGTGCCGACGGTTACCACGCCCATCACGACCACGGCCGCGACGACCACGCCCGCCACGACCACGACATCGCCGCAGAGGTTCGACTTCACCGATCTTCAGCATGCGATCGCCGCGAACGCGGGGGGCTTGGCAAGCCGGGCCTTCGCGCTGCTCCAGCAGCATGTGGACCCGGCCACCAGCACCCTGGCAACGACCGCACAGCAGCCGATCATCGTGGCGGATCATCCGGTTGCGGCCGGCACGAGCACGGCGTCCCTGGCGAGCCAGAGCTTTGCGCTGCTGAACCAGTATCTGGCCGGTAACACAGGCCGGGTGGATCCCGGACAGATCGTCGCCGCTGTGTCGCAAGCGACCGGTTCGGGTCTGGAATCGTTGCTGGCCAGACCGCAACATTGATGCCTGGCCGCACCCAGGCTCAGCGCCTGGGTGCGGCACCGTCAATATTTGTGAATGCATGAGAAGGAACACATACGCGGTCGGTAACCGCGAAGGGTTGAGTTAAAAATGGCGATCCAGAATGGAAATGCCCATGCCGCAGACCTCGGGCTTCGAGCCCTTGCTCTGTTCCTGCGCCTTCATGGCGTGAACGCCGAGCCTGACCAGCTCCGCGACCGTTGCGGGAGCAACGATATCGGCATCAGCGCGATGCTTCGCTGTGCCCATGAATTCGGGGTCAAAGTCCGTTCGCGCACGACGCGTTGGAAGCGACTTGCGAGCACCACGCTGCCCGGGATCGCGTCGCTGCGTGATGGCGGATTCCTGCTTCTCGGCAAGGTCGATGACGAGACGGCACTTGTGCTGCATCCAACCGCATCGCGTCCGAACACAATGACGCGCGCCGAGTTCGAAGAAGTGTGGGACGGCCGTTTGATCCTGGCCGGCTCACAAAATCTCGTGCACCGGTTGCTTCATTCCCTTGCCGGCATGAGCATCCCGGGGCGTGATCTGGCGCAGCGCGCCGGCTACGCCGTGATGCATGCCGGCAATCTGTTGACGCACGCCCGGGACGTCTTCATGCGCGCCCGCGATATCGTGACGCGCACGCAGTCACCCGATCAACCCGATATGGCTGTCCACGAGGCGGGTCTTGAGCCTGCGAGCGGCGACGAGTCAGGGCTCATTGCGGTGGCGATATTGCTGCGTTGCCATGGCATTGCGGCCGACCCGGAGCAAATTCGGCACCGCCTGGGCACCGCGCGGGTCGGTGCGACCGAAATCCTGCGCTGTGCCAAGGAGTTCGGGCTCAAGGCCCGGGCCCAGAGATCGAGCTGGAGCAGGCTTGCAGTCACGCCGCTGCCGGCAATTGCCGTGCTGCGCGACGGCGGCTTCCTGATCCTGGGCAAGGTCATCGACGACAAGCTTCTCGTTCAGCGCCCATTGTCTCCCCGACCCGAATCCATGACCCAGGCGGAGCTCGAGGCCATCTGGGACGGTGACATCATCCTAATGACCCGGCGTGCGGCTCTGACGGATCTGTCCCGGCGATTTGATATCAGCTGGTTCATTGGTGCGGTCCACAAGTATCGCCGCCTGCTCGGCGAAGTGCTGGCCGCGTCGTTCTTCCTCCAGGTCTTTGCTCTCATTTCTCCGCTGTTCTTCCAAGTTGTCATCGACAAGGTGCTCGTGCATCGAAGCCTCAGCACGCTCGACGTCCTGGTTGCGGGCCTCGTCGCGCTGACCGTGTTCGAGACTGTTCTCGGCACGCTGCGCGTCTATCTGTTCGCGCACACGACGAACCGCATCGACGTCGAGCTTGGCGCGCGGCTGTTTCGTCACCTGATGGCATTGCCGATCGCATATTTCCAGGCGCGCCGCGTCGGCGATTCAGTCGCACGCGTCCGCGAGCTGGAGAACATCCGTCAGTTCCTGACGAGCTCGGCGCTCACGCTTGTTGTCGATCTCCTGTTCACCGTCGTCTTCCTTGCGGTGATGTTCTACTATTCGACGCCGCTGACGCTGATCGTCATGGCATCGTTCCCGCTCTATATCGGCATTTCTGCAGGCGCCGCGCCGTTGTTCCGCCGGCGCCTCGACGAGAAATTCAATCGCGGTTCGGAGAATCAGGCCTTCCTGGTCGAGAGCGTCACCGGCGTCGAGACGCTGAAGGCGATGGCGGTCGAGCCGCAGATGCAGCGTCGCTGGGAGGAGCAGCTCGCCGGCTATGTGAGCGCGAGCTTCCGCGTGCTCAGCCTGAACAATACGGCAAGTCAGGCGGTCCAGATGATCAACAAGCTGGTCACCGCCGCAACGCTCTACTTCGGCGCCAAGCTCGTGATCGGCGGCGACCTGAGCGTCGGCGAGCTCGTTGCGTTCAACATGCTGGCGGGGCGGGTGAGTATGCCGGTGCTTCGGCTCGCGCAGATGTGGCAGGACTTCCATCAGGCCCGTCTGTCGATCGATCGTCTTGGCGACATCCTCAACACCATTCCCGAGCCGAGCTTCAGTCCGGCCCGGGCTGCCCTGCCACCGATCCGCGGCAAGGTTACGTTCGAGCACGCGACCTTCCGCTACCGCGCCGACGGTCCCGAAGTGCTGCACAACGTGTCCTTCAACGTCGATCCCGGCCAGGTCGTCGGTATTGTGGGCTCGTCGGGCTCGGGCAAGAGCACCATTACCAAGCTGATCCAGCGTCTCTATGTGCCGGAGAGCGGCCGTGTGCTGGTCGATGGCGTCGACCTTGCGATGGTCGATCTGACCTGGCTTCGGCGCCAGATCGGCGTGGTCTTGCAGGAGAACGTGCTCTTCAATCGCTCGATCCGAGAGAACATCGCACTCGCCGACCCGGCCATGCCCATGGAGCGTGTCATCGAGGCGGCGTCGCTGGCTGGCGCGCACGACTTCATCCTGGAGCTGCCCGAGGGTTACGATACCATCGTCGGTGAACGCGGCAGCAGTCTCTCAGGCGGCCAACGTCAACGTGTTGCGATCGCGCGCGCGCTCATCACCGATCCGCGTATCCTCATCCTCGATGAGGCGACCAGCGCGCTCGACTATGAAAGCGAGCGGGCTATCCAGCAGAACATGAAGCGGATTGCCGCGGGGCGGACTGTCTTCGTCATCGCGCATCGGCTTTCGACCGTACGCAACGCGAACCGGATCATCACACTCGAGCATGGCCGCATCGTCGAGGACGGCAGCCATGACGAGCTGATCCGCTCGAATGGGCGCTACGCCAACCTTCATTATCTGCAGGCCGGAATCCATGACATCCGCTAGCCGAAATATCGTTCCGTTTCCGAGGCGCGAACCTCGCCGCCGCGAACACGAAATCGCGTTCCTGCCGGCGGCACTCGAGATCACTGAAACGCCGCCGTCGCCGGTCGGGCGTGCGATCGGAGTGAGCATCATCGCGGTCTTTTGCATCGCGCTGTTGTGGGCATCGGTCGGCAGCGTCGATATCGTCGCGACCGCGACGGGCAAGATCGTGCCAGGCGGCCGCACCAAGCTGATCCAGCCGTTCGAGACGGGCGTTGTCCGCGCCATCCACGTCCGCGACGGACAGAGCGTCAAGGCCGGCGACGTTCTGATCGAGCTCGACCCAACGATGACGGAAGCCGATCAGGAGCGCCAGAGAAGTGATCTCCTTGCGGCCGAGCTCGACGTCGCGCGGCTGCGCGCGGCGCTCGCCGAGGATCCGCTTGCCGCCTTCCGGCCACCGCAGAGCGCCAGTGCCGCGGAGATCGAGATGCATCGGCAGTTTCTGATCAGCCAGCGCTCCGAGCAGAACGCCAAGCTCGCCGAGATCGAGCGCCAGCAGGGTCAGAAGGACGCCGAGCGGGCGACCACGTCGGCGAGCGTGGCGAAGCTGCAGGCGACCATCCCGGTACTCCAGGAGCGGGTCGACATCCGCAAGGGGCTCGTCGACAAGGCGCTCGCGTCCAAGGTCGTTTATCTTTCCGAGTATCAGGAGCTGGTCGGCCTTCAGCAGGATCTCGTTCTTCAGCAGAGCCGGCTCCGCGAGGCCGACGCAGCCATCGCCTTACTGAAGGAGACGAAAGAGAGGACCGCCGCAGAGTACCGGCGCGCGACCTATGACGCACTTGCGAAAGCCGAGCAGAAGTCGGCGAGCGCTGCGCAGGAAGTGGTCAAGGCGGAGCGGCGCACGAAGCTCCAGCAGTTGACCGCGCCGGTCGACGGCGTCGTGCAACAGCTCGCCGTTCATACCGTGGGCGGCGTGGTGACGCCGGCGCAGGCGCTCGCCATCGTGGTTCCAAGCGAGAGTCAGCTCGAGATCGAGGCCATGCTCTCCAACCGCGACATCGGGTTCGTTCACCCGGGGCAGAAGGCGGAGATCAAGGTCGATACGTTCAACTTCACGCGCTACGGACTCCTCCATGGGGACGTGCTCAGCGTGTCGACGGACGCCATAGCGCGCGACAGGCAACAACAAGGCGGGTCGAATGACCGGGCATCGGGCACGGCGCAGGGCAGCAGTGAGCCGAGGGGCCAGGAGCTGGAATATGCGGCGCGCATTTCACTCGATCGCACGCATATGCAGGTGGAGGACAAACTGGTCAAGCTCGGCCCCGGTATGGCAGTGACGGTCGAGATCAAGACCGGCGCGCGTACGATCATCAGCTACCTTCTCTCGCCGCTGGCGAGGTACAAGCAGGAATCGTTGCGGGAGCGCTAGACGAAGCGGAGCGTCATCGATGAGCGTTGCCCGCAACCTGCCGATGTCGAACCGGCTGGACGATTTCCCGTCTTAGTGTCCTCACCGGTATGTCCTCCTCGGCAAAACTCAGCCGGGCGTCGTCACGCGCATGCGCGAAGCCATATTTAAGGTTGGACTTCCCAGCCGCCCAATCGGATAGCTATGATCCTTCGATGGATAGGGAATGGAAAAATCCATCGAGAGAATTCGGACCTGACACCCGAGCTCAATGGGTCAGTCGTCACGCGCTGCCGGCTCCCAAAACGATAGAGGGTGTCATCGCCATATCTTCAATTCGAAAGGGATGCCAAGCGCTTGTTCCGGTATCCGCCACCGACGCCTCGCCCCACCGACGGTGCCACGCCTGAAACATCAAGATATTCCAAATGAGATAATACCGCCGACTATCTCCGCTCAGAAATTCGGCCCAGAGCGAGCGAATGGCCTCGACGTAAAAAATATCACCGGCGATCAGGCAAGCTTCGCTCATCAGGTCTTCGGCCCAATTCCGTAATGGACCGCGCAACCAATCTGCGAGCGGAACCCCGAACCCCATTTTCGGGCGCTCGACCAAACGATCGGGCACATGGCGGGCAAGAACACGCCGGAGCAAATGTTTGGGGCGCCGGGCACGCGCGTTCTGAACGGACGGCAGCTTCCAGACCCATTCAACCAGTCGATGGTCGAGGAGCGGAACACGCACCTCGAGAGCGACAGCCATAGAGGCCCGATCAACCTTGGTCAGGATGTCATCGGGCAAATACGCGCACATGTCGAGGTAGCGCATACGGTCGATCGGATCTGGCAAGAGGACCTCGAGGTTTTGGTCCCAGCAGGCCGTCCGCACCTCTTGTGATCCTTTTACAAGATCGTCTTGGGTCTGTGACATAATTTGATAGTACATGGAATCGATCGATGACGTTGAGAGGATTTGCGCTAACCGATGAGCCTTTTGGCCGACACGTGGCACGCGCCGAACGTATGGTACATAGCGCGCTATGCTGTCGAAAGTGCTAGGCGGAACAGCGCGAATGCTTGAAGACGCGAGGCGGCGGAGCGCAAGCGGCATCTTCGCAGCCGGTCGCCAAACATTGTCCATCCGTTGATACCGGTCGTATCCGGAAAACAATTCGTCTCCACCATCTCCTGACAGAGCCACCGTGACGCGTTTTCGCGTCAAGGCGGAAACAATATGGGTCGGAATCTGGGAGGAGTCGGCGAATGGCTCGTCATACATATCGGCCAGATTCGGCACTACATTGAGAGCGTCAGCGCCGCTAACGGGAAACGTTGTATGGTCGGTCCCAAGATGTCGCGCGACAGCCTCAGCGTGTTTCGCTTCGTCGAATGTCGGGTTCTCAAAGCTGATGGTAAACGTCCTGACCGGTCTCGGAGAGGCTTTCTGCATCAGTGCGACGACGGTAGATGAGTCATAGCCGCCCGACAGAAAGGCGCCAAGCGGGACATCCGCTATCATGCGGCGCGATACTGCATCATGCAGCAACGCCTCGAGCTCATCGACCAGTCCCTCTTCGTCGGCTCGAAGCGTATTGCGCTGCCCTTGCGAAACAACACCGGCCAGATCCCAGTACACGCCCACTTCGGGACCGCCGCCGCTCGCAATTTTGGCGAACCCGGCGGGCGGCAGTTTGTAGACACCTTCATAGATCGTGAACGGACCTGGCACATAGCCGTGCCGAAGAAAGGCGGCGATCGCTCCACGATTGAGTCTTGGCTTCCAGCCTGGATGCGCGCGCAGCGCCTTCAATTCTGATCCGAACAAAACCAGTCCATCGAAAATCGCCCAGTAGAGCGGCTTTTCGCCCATTCGATCACGAGCCAGGAACAGTTGACGCTCTCGGGCGTCCCACGCGGCAATTGCGAACATCCCGTTCAAGCGAGCGATAGTCGATTTGACGCCCCATCGGGCGAACCCTTCGACAATAACTTCTGTATCTGAATGCCCGCGAAACTGAACTCCGCGGCGCTCCAATTCGGCCCTCAGTTCTCGGAAATTATATATTTCGCCGTTGAACGTGATTGTATATCGCCCGTTGGTCGAGACCATCGGTTGATGTCCCATTGGGGACAGGTCGATAATTGCCAGGCGACGTTGCCCGAAGGCAATGCTGGCTTGTTCGTTTAACCAAACTCCGCTGTCATCCGGCCCGCGGTGGCTCAGGGTTTGCGTCATTGCAGACGCGCGCGTTTTCAGATCTTGAAGGCTGCAACCGTTACGCTCCCAAATACCGGAAATTCCGCACATGCTTTCATCCCATGAGTTTCAGGATGTACTCCTCGCAGCCTGGCGGTAAGCGCGATCCGAAGCGCTTTCGCGTCCAGGACAAGCCAACTGCCGGCGGCATGCCGATTGTCAGGTATGATTCACCCCGAACCCGTAAGGCGCGCTGGCCTTGTCTTTGCCGATATTTCAGGTTGATGATCTGTTCGAACCACGTCCGGAATAGGTCGCTCGATCCAGTCGTCTTGTGCGCTTAGACGGGGCTCCCGCCCGATGGCGAGAATTTCCGACAGATCGCGCAGTATTCCGATAGCGATGCCAAGAAGCCCGCCCACAACGATCGCTGCTCCAAGCACGATTCTGGCTTTCGGCGAACTGGGCCTCAAGGGAGGCGACGCCCCAGTGATGAGACTCGCCTCAAATACCGGCGAGGTTTGTTGTCGCGTGACTTCCATCTTACGCAGCACGTGGCGAAAATTATCATAGGCGCTTTTGGAAGATTCGGCAGCAGCCGTCAGTCTATCGATAGTAGCAGCGGAATCCGCTGCATCCTTCCCATCTCTGCTGTAATCCGCCAATGCCTTTTGAGCAGCTGATGCCTGAGTGCTCAACTCGTTCAATCGATCCTTGATCCATGAATCATCTTGCAAGCCGCCATAGTCCATTTGATGGGTAATATATTTTTCCGCAACGGCGTTTAGGATCTGCGCCGCGCGATCAGGATCTCTGGAGTCGAAAGCAATTTCGACAAGATATGTCGGGCCTATTCGCTTTGCCGAGAGCTTGCGTTGGAACGATTCCACGACATAGCGCGCGGCAGTAGCTTTCGTTTCTGGTTTACTCCAGCCGAGCAGACGGGATACCGAGCTCAAGAGGCTGGTTTGGCCGACCTCAAATTCCGGATCTTGAGCAAGGCCGAGCTTTCCGATCACAGCGCTGGCGATGCTGTCAGACGTGATGATCCTTATCTGACTTTCGACGATCGTTGACACCGACGTGGGGTCGACCGCTTTCGAGTCTACGATGAGTTCCGCCTTCGCCGTAAACGTCGGTACCGCGATGATTAGGTAAAGGATGGCAACGCTAAGCGTTGCCAAGGTTGTCAGCGATATGATCGGGAGATGTCGTCGTAGGAAGGCTAGCACTTCTACCAGCGACACGGTCGGTGCCGGTCGAAGTTCACGCGGCACGTTGTCCCGATTTACCCTATTATCCGTTCCATTGGTCTGCAGCATTCGCACCACCGCTGATAGTTGAGGCTTCGCGACGGTGCCCAAGTTAAACATGTCGATTTACCAAGGCGAACGTCGGTTGGCGGAAGATGCAGCAGACGAAGTCGCACGAGGCAACTAACCGGCCCCTACCGACGCTTGCTGGGGGCGCCCTGCCGCCGTCGACCGAATGTGCCGGACACTTTGTTGAGGCCGGCAAATTGGTGAAGGACAGATGACCCATGTAACTCTGCTACCCAGTCGCTCATCTCCAATTAAACCAGTACATTACAGCTCACTGGATGGGAATTGGCGATAATGATGGGAGTTGGCGATAATTAGGTAACTACGATGGTCGACGGCACTGCCAGATCGAGTCGCAAATCGGCCGCGCTGGGCGGCGAAGGTAAGGAGGAAACGTTCCAGCGGAACCATAGCGGCGAAAGCGGCGCAGTGGAGCTGCGAAAGTCCCTGCAACGGGAGCGATAGAAGAGACCGGCTCCCGCAGTCTGCACGCTGCGCCTCGTCAACCGAGGAGAGTCCCTGCTGCGCTTGCGTGCTATTCACGCGAGCGCAGCAGGAACGCGTCCTGGACGTCGGGGAAGTCGACGAAAGTGTCGCAACTTATTCCGCGATGGGATCACTCGCGCGATGGCAGTCGTGTTCGGATCCCTGCGCCTACTTGTAGAGCCGTGTCGCCACGCGTGTCCCTCGGTCGGCGCCCTTGCGGAGCAGACCGTCGATAGGGGGTACCGCGACGTGACTGGACTGGGGGACCAATGAGGCCGGCTCGTTGATCTGCTCCATCTCGGAGATCACATCGAGCGGCTTCGCGATCCCTCTGCCCGGATCGACGGCTGTGAGCGCGCGACCGCTTGCCGCTCGTACCAGCGATCCATGGTTCATTCCCCAGATCGCCGCTTGTGTCCGGTTCTGGACCCGGATCTTGCGCAGGATCGCCTTGACGTGGACCTTCACGGTCGCTTCGGCGATATCGATCTTTCGGGCAATGCATTTGTTGGAATCGCCCTCGATAAGGCACGATAGAATTGCCTTTTCGCGCGGCGACAGCTGCGGCGAGATCGTGTCCTCCGACGTGACGAGGATTGCGTGCTCGCTTTCGCTGAGCGGCGTTGCTTCGCGCTCGCGATTTCCGTCAAGAGCGAACGACAGAAATGCGGGCGGGAAGACGGTCTCGCCCATCGTGACGAGCTCCACCGACTTGATGAAAGCGTCGCACGAAATGACGTTGACGAAATAGCCGTTGGCGCCAGCACGAAATGCAGAAGCCAGTTCGGCCGGCCGATAGTTGTCCGAGACGATCGCGATGCGCGCCTCCGGATACCGATCTTTCACATATCCGATTTGTTCTCTCGCGAGATCGAAATCATCGCCGGTGTGGACGATGAGAAACATCAGTTGCTCTGTTTGAAGTGAGCTTGGCAATTCCGCGGGGCTTAACGTCGATGCCGCGATACGAAAATTAGCCGCGTGCAATATTCTAGCAATACCTTCTCTAATCAGAACGTTTCTTCCAATAAGAACCATTCCGTAAGATTGCCGCCTCCTCATTTTACCCTCCAGCCTACGCAATGACACAACAGCGACGGACGGTTGAACTCAATTTGGTTCTTCGACGGACGAACGAATCGTTGTTGTTAAATTGGTCGTTCTCCCTGAGCTTTCAGTCTTCAAAAAAATTGAGGTACTTCGATCGTGGCCCTCCTCTTTTGTCGTTTGCCGAACGTTGTCGGCGATCGCACCACATTTTCTTAAGCGTTTATGAATGTTAGATGCGAATTTGAGATCGCCCTATATATCGTTCGTTATAGGAGCGGGCGCGGATATATCCGTACGAGTGCGGTGGTTAAAAACCGCTTCTGGCACAGTCTCTGCGCGAATAAGGTCGAGATGTTGATTCAACGTTGAAGAACTTCTCGGAGTTTTTGTTGGTCGATGCCACGTCTGCGCGAACACATTCTGCAAGTGAGTTAACGACGCGGTACACATCAACGTTGCGGAAATATCGAAGGTGTTGGCCGTTCAAGATTTCGCCGTTGTCCGGGCGCGTTCGCAACCAAGGCCTGTGTGCCGCGGCCGGACTACCGGGTTCTTACGGGCCAAATTGCTGGATGAGAGTCGGGAAGCGAGCAGACCGCCGCGTCCGTTAACCCTTAAGTATCGCTTGTGTTTTTGGAAATTTCGGATGATTCTATCGATATTGGTGAAATAGTGCCGGGGCTACAGAGTTTATCTTTTTGGGGGCGTTTATCTTTTGGGGGCGACACGCTGAGGAGCGCCCAATGCGACGTACCAGTGTAGTCATTGCAGACCGGCATCCGGTCGTTTTGCAGGGCCTGAGCAACGTGCTCGGTGCCGTAGCGGATTTCAATATCGTCGCATCTTGCAGCGATGCCGCGAGCTGCATCGAAGCGATCCGTAACTTGGCGCCCGATATCGCGATTGTCGATCCCGCATTGCCTGAACTCGGCGCGCTGAGAATACTTTCGACCGTCAATTCAGAAAATCGCTCGACCCGTTTGGTGTTCTTCGCCGCGAGTGAAGATTGTGAGCTGGTACTCGCGGCGACGCCCATGACCTGCAGCATCGTCCTGAAGGATACGGAGCCCGAACCGCTGGTGCAGTCCTTGCGGCACGTCGCCAACAATCACAATCTGCTGCCGGCCGCCCCATCCGAGTCGATCGTGTCGCAGGGGCAGGGTACCAATACGGAGAGCGCCCTGACTGCGCTGACGGACCGCGAGCGTCAGATCATGCGGCTGGTCTCCGAAGGGTTGTCGAACAAGGAGATCGGGCGGCGGCTGAACATTGCCGATGGCACCATCAAGGTGCACCTGCACAACATCTTTCAAAAGCTTGAAATCAGCAATCGGACGGTGCTTGCGGCCCTCGCCATCTCGCAAAACGATCGCGCGACCGCCCCGCGGGAGAAGGCCCGCATTCCGGATTGAATCCGGAGCGCTGAGAAATCGTCGCGCCACCGCGCTTGGTCGACGCTCCTGCTGCTATGGGCCGGCGGCCCCCATCTGCGCGATCTGGCTCGACCGGCGGGGAACGAGGCGCCAGGCGTCGGCGTGCGCCGGGAATGATCGGTGCGGGCGCCGCTTGATCGGCGAGGTCGATGTTTCCCGCAAGCTTGGCGGGGTAGTCCGTCGGGGCAGGCGGCTGATTCCAAATCGCAGCCAAACGACCGGCAGAGCAGTGTATTTATCCGTGATCTGCAGCTCTGGATCCATCGCGGTTTGTCCGTTGTCAGGTAAAACGCAGTCGCGGGCGATAGCGAACGGCTCCAGATGCGATAGCAGAGATGTGCCGACTGGACGTGGGCACATCTGGAGCGGCGGCCCTGGCCCTCCCTGCTGCCCCCTATGGTCAGGGCCGTTTCTCCATGGACGGCCTGCCATCGGGACTAAACTCTGTCGTCGAGCCGAAAGCGCGTGGGCGCATCGTGATGTCCCTTCATTTTCACCGTGCCGTCGAGCACATGGAAATTTGGAGCGCGATCGGCGACGGCTTTTCCTTTGTGATCACGTATGAGAGCCCTGCTGGTTCTGGCTTTCATGGAAGTGCCGGCTATGTGGCGTCGTGGCGGTCGCTCTATCGGAATGACGGCGCGATCAAGATCGGCGCTTCGGCGTTTGCGACTTTCACGGAGGCCGAGGAGGCCTGCAACACGACGCTTGAGGATCTGAGGGGGCCCGCGGTGGGCTGAAGTGACCAGCCTGCAATCAGGCATCGACCTTCGAGTACCTTTGAGCCGAAAGGAGAGGCCGCCAAACCGGGGCGGCGCGGAGGCTGAAGCTCACGCTCAGTTCGCATTCGAGAGAAACAGGTCGGGAAAAAGGGTGGGGCCCGTCGCCGCGGTGGTTGCCCATAGGCCGCTTCCCTCTTCTTCTTTAGCGGGTACCGCACAGTAGGCGCCTCCAACGGCTTTGAGGAAGTGCCAGTCCTCAACAAGCCCCGCTCGGCGGATCTGCGGATCTTACAATTTTCCCTGCTCGCAACTATCCAAGCTGGAAGCGGCATCCGGTTTCCCGCCTACGTGACACGGCTGGAGCCTTAGTCCGTGGGCATAGCGGACGGGCGGTCTTGCTGCCCGCCGGGCGCGTTCCGCGCGATCAACGACCTGAGCTTTCTGATGACGCGGATGGCGACGGCAATCGGGAATGGACTGTTCACGTGGAGGAACGCTAGCTTCCTCACGTAACCCTCGACGTGCCATTTGGCGTGCGCTCCCTCGCGAAAAGTGATCACGTCACCGACGCCATAGCGCTTCGGCGGCATGCCTTCGCTCTCAAGCACGATTGATCCTTCCAGGATCAAGATGGTCTCGTCGCGATCGTAGTACCAGTTGAATTTTCCTTCGGTGCACGACCAGACCACCGTTTTGGAAGTTTTGCATGCGCTCGCCGACAGCAGGCGCGAACGAGCTTCCGGAGTGCCTTCAATGATCCAGGATTGCTTGATCGGCGCCGGACCGAGATCTACCTTGTAGTGCCCCGTTTCAATCATTGCGAGCGGCATGGGTATTCCCACTGGAAATTGCACGGCATCGGAAATATCAATTTCCGTTTTTTCACGCGAGCGTAAAGAGAGCACTTTGCCGCGCCTCTCTGGAGGTACCCCTTGCCCTTTCATTGCGGCAAGGAAAGTGACAATGGGCCGCGTTCGTCGCAGGCTTCGGTACTGCCGGACACCATGACCGAAGCCGGACAACCTCGAACGGCCCAGCTCTCGACGGGGCCGCTTTTGGCTTGCCAATTCCCGCCGCAAGTTCCCTTCAAAAATCGACCTCAGCTCGAGGCCACTCGACATTCGCCGGCTACCGCTGCCGTCTCCGCTCTGAACTTCGCGCGCCAGTTGCCGAACGCCTTGAGCGGAATACGTCCGCCTCGCAATACTGCCGTTGATTCAAGTCGCTGCGCTTCCAGGCATCGTGGCGCTCCCGCCAGAAAGCCTCGCCTTGACGGGTCCACGCTCCGTTCTCATCCACCATCTTGCTCTCCTCATCTGCAAGTCGAGAGCGAGAACAGATCGTGTTCGCAAAGGACGAGACAAAGCGTGTGAGAATTGGACGCTTAGCATTTCCCTGCTCGCGGCAGACAGATTCCCTGTTCCTTGCCGAAAAGCTCCCTGTTCCGATTCAAGCGCAGCGCCGCTCCGACGGTTGGATTTTGCAGGTATTTTCAAGTACTTCTTGCCCCTTCTCTTGGGGTCGGCCGCCCCGCAACGGGGCGTTTTGCCTGTAGATTTGCCTGTTCGCAGGGAGAAGGGAAGGGAGATCGGAGTCGCGGCCGAAATTGACTTCTTCCGTCGGCGCCGCATTCAGATTGCCACGCAGCATGTACGAATATCTCTGTGATTCAGGATTTGAACGGTTTTCGCCCCCAAGTTTGATCGGCATGGACATAAGCCTGGTCCGGAAGGTCGAACCGGCGGATGGACGGATGCTGAGTCCCGGTAGTCAGGCGGTGTTGCCGGCGTCGACCGTCACGACGGTGCCGGTGATGTTTCGGCCACCTTCGCCGAGAAGATATTCGACCATGGAAGCGACGTCGTCGGCTTCGGGCAGGCGGCGTAATGCGCTGCGGCCGGTAATGCGTCGACGGCCTTCGTCGTCCAAGGACCCGGTCAATTCCGTGTCGATGAAGCCGGGCGCGATCGCGTTCACGGTGATGCCGACCCTGCCGACTTCTCGGGCCAGCGAACGGGTGAAGCCGGCAATCGCGGCCTTGGACGCGGCATACACGGCCAGGCCGCTGTAGCCGGTCGAGGCGACGATAGAGGAGACGTTGACGATCCGCCCCGCGCCGTCTGCCATCATATGGCGCGCCAAATATTTGGTCAGGATGATCGGCGACAATACGTTCAGGCGAATCAAGGCCTCGATCTCGGAATTGTGCATGGTGGCCAGCAGCCCATCGGTGCCGATCCCGGCATTGTTGACGAGGCCGTAGATCGTGCCGAATTCGTCGCGCACCGATTTTGCGAAGGCCGGGATCGCATCGGTCACCGCAAGGTCGCAGGCGCGGAAATGCAGGCGCCGCTCCGCTTCGCGGATGGCAGCCGCAAGCTCCCCGCTCTCGCGGCGCGCTACCGCGACCACATTGTAGTCGCCGGATGCGGCGAGCCTGCGCGCAATGGCAAGACCGATGCCGCGGCTGCCGCCGGTGACGAGGACGTTACGCATCGGTGCGCGCCAGTTTCCCCGCTGCCGTGACGTCGAGCCGTTCGACGAAGCGGATCACCGCAGGCACCTTCCATACCGCCAGGCAGTCTTTGCACCGGCCGAGAATCTCCTTGCGGATCGTCTCGTGGCGCTCCGGATCGATGCCGTCGGCGAGGATGACATCGGCGACCACAATGGCACCGGTGATCGGGCTCCTGCGCGATCGCGCGCGCGACATCAGGACGCAGGCGTGCCGGTTGATCACGGCTTCCACCTCCTCCGGATGCACCTTCAACCCGCCGATGTTGATGATGCCGCCTCGCCGGCCGACGAAGTGGTATCGTTCGCCGCGCAGCTCGACAATATCGCCGGTATCGACGAAGCCGTCTGCGTCGGCGAGCGGCGGCGCATCGGCGCCGACATAGGCGCGCGCGGTCCTCTTGGAACGGATCCGCAGCGAGCCGTCGACCACCTTCATCTCGACACCGTCGCGATTCCGGCCGATCAGGCCGGCGGGAAAACCTTCGCGCCCGTCGTCCACACCGAAACCGACGCCAGCCTCGGTCGAGGCATAGGCGTGGCCGATCGACGCATGCGGAAATGCCCGAGCCAGGCCGTCGAGCACTGCCTGATCTGCGATCTCGCCCGACAGGCGGACATAGTGCGGCGAAAAGTCTGCAGCCGCGCCGCTCATCAGGAGCTTGCGCCAGTGCGACGGCGTCCCGGAGATGTGGGTGACCCCGCCCGTGCGCAACCGCGCCACATGGGCCGCGACGGCTTCCCCGGGCTCCGAAAGCACCATCGATCCGCCGCCGATCAAGGTTCGCAGGAAGATTTGCAGGCCGCCGTAGCGACGGATGTCGTAAAATGTCGCCCAGGTTGCGTTCCGGTAGCGTGAAGGCCCGTCGGCGATGATCGCGCCGGCGAGCCCATCGAGCGTATGCCGGACGATCTTCGGCAGCCCTGACGTCCCCGAGGTTAGCATGAGCCACTCGGTCGCGCGGTCGACCTTCCACCCCAAGGTCCTCCGTTCGGGCAGGTCGATGCCGATAACGGCGTACTTGCCGGCACTGCATCGCTGTAACGGCCGGTCGGTGACGATGGTGTCGATCTCGGCCTGCTCGAGCAGGACCTGCAGGCGATCCCAATCGAGGTCGGGCGGGCATAGGAGTATGCGGCGGGCGACGCCGTCGAGCTCGATCAATGCAAGCGCGGACAGCAGCTGTCCCGACGTCGCAAGCAGCACCGAGCGGCCGGACAGCTCGCAGGGCCTGCCAGTCAGGCAGCTGTGCTCGATAATGTCGGTCAGCGATACACTGTGCCGGGCATCGGAAATCTTGCGGTCCGTCAGCTCCGGGCCGAGATATTGGCGCAGCGCGAAGATGTCAGGCGGGGACATTCTCGTAAGCTCTGACGAACTCACCGAGGGTTGACGGGAAGGCTGCGTCCTCGGCGACCGTAAAGGGATCAATACCGAGTTCGTCCTCCAGCCGTGCAACCAGGATTGCGAATGCCAGCGAATCGAACCCGGTTTCGTTCAGTGACAGATCGTCCTCAAGCGGCGGAAGCGTGACCTTCTGTTCCTCGGCGATCTGCTTCATCGCGGAGAAAATCTTTGACCTGACCGACATGGTACACCTCACATCTCGGCTTTCCGAGCCGATGTTAGAGCCTGATTTCGCCTTCAACGATGCGCGCGTAGGCGGCCCGGTCGATCGAATGATAGTGACCGGTCGCTGGATCGCGCAGGAACAGCGGATCGTCCACGACCGAAGGATCGAACCCTTCGCGGATCAGCCGCTGCTTCTTCTGCTTAAAAGTGTCGGTCGCCTCCAGTGCCCCGCACAGCCTGACGAAGGCTGGAATTGCGTAGGGCGGAAGCCGATGCGAAAGGTGTTCGCTGAACATCCCGAAATCGAAACCTCGATCCACCACCAAAGCCGCCATGCCCGCGCGGCCGTCGGCCCCGGAAACGGCAACTCCATAGGTCGAGGCGTCGAGAACGCCGGGGCAGTCCCTTATTGCGTCGTTCACCTCGCTGGTCGCGACGTTCTCGCCCTTCCAGCGGAAGGTATCGCCGACGCGGTCGACGAAGTGCAAGTAACCCTGTTCGTCGCGCAGCATCAGATCGCCGGTGCGGAACCAGACATCGCCCTCGGTAAAGACGTCGCGCAGAATCTTTTTCTCCGTCTCGCCGGGGTCCGTGTAGCCTTCGAAAGGTACGCCGTTGCGACCGGCGCTGCTGATGCGCCCGACAGCCTCGCCCGTCTCGCCAGGGGCGCAGGCGATGCAGAGCCCGGCGTCGCTGCGGAGCGGGTTGCCGCTGTCGGCATCGACCTTGATGATCGCGGCGGGAAAGCGATGCGCCAGCATCGGCGGAATCCGACCGATCGCGCCGGGTTTTCCTTCGACGTTGAACAGCGAAAAATTGCCTTCCGTTGCGGCATAGAATTCGAGGATCTGCGGAATCGCGAACCGGCTGGCGAACATCTCCCAGATGTCGCCGCGTAATCCGTTGCCGACAGCCAGCCGCAGCCCGTGTCGCGCCTCTCGTTCAGAAGCCGGCGCCTTGAGCAAGTACCGGCAGAGCTCGCCAATATATTGGAAGACGGTGCAGTCGAAACGCACGATGTCGTCCCAGAAGCTGCCAGCGGAGAATTTCTCCGCAATCACGACCGAACCGCCCGCGCTGAGCATGCTACAGGGAGCCGCGACGCCGCCCACGGAATGGTGGAGCGGTAGGCAGTCGTAGAGACGATCGTTGGCGGACGCGTCCATCAGGCCGGCAAACCATCCGCCCCAGGTGAGAATGCGGCGATGACTGATGTTCGCGGCCTTCGGTAGCCCCGTGGTGCCCGAGGTGTAGATGAGGAGTGCGCGTCCATCGATCGTGACCTCGCCACGTTCGGCGGCGGACAGCGGGCCCGGCTCGAAGGCGGCGAGTGTCGCGTCCAGATCGCCGCTTGGGTCGCCAGTGCCGATGCTCCAGCTTTGCGGCAGGCGGTGCAGGTACGGACGTGCGGTCTCGAACGCATCCACGCAATCGGCAGCAAGGATGATGTGATCGGCCTGCGCGACGTCGATGCAGTGGGCGAGCGACCGGCCCACCAGCCTGGTATTGATCAGCGCGACCGTTCCGCCGACCCTGCTGATGCCGAGCCAGCAGGCGAGGTAGTCCGGCCGGTTCGGCATCAGCAGACAGGCGGTGCGGCCTGCATGAAGGCCAAGGCTGCGCGCCCAGCGCGCATACCGGTTGATCCGGGCGGCGAGTTCTCCATAGGTGAACGAGTGGCCGTCCGAGAGCAAGGCAGGTCGCCCGGGCTGACGCTGAGCCCATTCTTCTACGATGTCGGCGAACAAACGATGCGGCTCCGCTGCGACCCGCGCGGTTCGTTCGAAGGCTTGCAGCCAGGTCTTGGCGGCAGAGCGTCCGCGCTGCGGCGCGTCGCCTCTGGTCGTCACGACCTGATCGTGCAGTTGGGCTGGATCGACATCCGCGCGCACCTGCCCGCTGGTCGGCAAGGTCGCGGCCAGAGCGACCGTGCAATCATTGTCTATGCGGCCTGCCTGGTCGTCGAAACAGAATCTCTGTTCAACCGGCTTCATCCCGACCCGGGTCCGAGCTGGTTGAGGATCATCCGCTCCATCGTCTTCACCGATTGAAAATTCTCGGGCGTGATCGCGAGTTGGGGAAGGATGAGGTCGAACTCGGCCTCAACCTTGAGCATCAGCTCGACCATGCCCATCGAGCTCAATCCGATATCCACAAGCCGCGACTCCGGGTGGACATCGGCGGTGATCGCGTTCTGCTCAAGGACGCTCCTGACGACGGATAGAACACGGTTCTGAACGTTGACGGCAAAGTCATGCATTTCAACGGCCCCTCGCCGTGACCGGGCGTGATCACAATCGGAGGACGATACCCAACCGTTCTTCCCGTCAATAGCTGTGCTTCGGAGGTACCTCGCTCGGGAGTGGAAGCTCCCCGACACCCACTTTTGCGCCAACGACGTCGCCGGGGAAGTGGGCTAGTGGTCGATTTTCGAGCTGGGTTCGCGTCGTCCAACCGTGAAATGCGAGGCTTTGGCCCATGAGTGTGCAGGAAGTCCAGTTCCGCAACATTGCCACGGACATTAGCCGAGTAGCGTTCTCTCCCGATGGTTCCTCGTTCCAGCAGCGGACGGCAAATGTCGCGAAGGTCGCTGCGACGGAGGCCGGGGCGGTCGACCGCGAGGCGCGCTTCCCGCGGGAGGCGATCGACGCGGCCCGCAAGGAGAGGCTTCTGGGCGCTCAGATTCCGGCCGAATTCGGCGGAGACGGCGCATCCATCTCCGACGTGACCGATATGTGTTACGCGCTCGGCCGCGCCTGCGCCTCGGTCGGGATGATCTTCGCGATGCATCAGACCAAGATCGCGTGCCTGGTCCGCCATGGCGCTGGCAGCGGCTGGCACGAAAATCTCATGCGCCGCGTGGCTGCCGAACAGCTGCTGCTGGCATCGTCGACCACGGAAGGCCAGAACGGCGGAAACATCCGGTTCAGCACGGCCGCAGTGGAACGCGCTGGCGCCGAGATTTCGCTGGTGCGCGACGCGACAGTGATCTCGTACGGCGCCGAGGCGGACGGTATCATCACCGTCGCCCGCCGCTCCGACTCTGCCACCGGATCCGATCAGGTTCTGCTGGCCATCACCCGCGACGACTATACGCTGGAACCCACTCTCGCCTGGGAGACCCTTGGCATGCGTGGGACCTGCAGCGCCGGGTTCAAGCTGAATTTCAGGGGCGCTGCGGACCAGATATTTCCCGTGGCATACGAAAGGATCCATGCGCAGACGATGACGCCCGTCGCCCACCTGTGCTGGTCCTCGGTCTGGGCGGGGATCGCGGCTGCGGCGGCGGACCGGGCGCAGCTCTTCATCCGCAAGGCCGCCCGCGGGGCGGGCGGCAATATGCCTCCCGGCGCGGCGCATTTCACTGCCGCCAAAATGACGCTGACGAAATTGCGCGCCGTCATTGCCGCGAATCTCCAGTTCTATGAAGCTCGCGAACGGGACGAGCGCGCGCTGTCGTCCGTCGACTTCCAGTCCTCGATCAATCTTCTCAAGGTGGAGGCCTCCGAGCTCGCGGTCGCGGCCGTTATGCACGCGATGCGCGCCTGCGGCCTGTCCGGCTACCGCAACGACACCGACGTAAGTATCGGCCGCCACCTGCGCGACGTGCTTTCCGCTCCGATCATGATCAACAACGATCGTATCCTCGCCAGCATGGGTACCGCTACGCTGATGAGCGCCGTCCCGGATTCCCTGCGCGATTGATATTTGGTCCTCGAAAGGAAATGGGGCTCGATATGAACGTGGCCATGTTTGCAGCACCGCCGGAATCCGCTTCGCGTCCGTCCGATCCGTTGGACCATCTTGCCGATTTGCTGTTCCACGAGATGGGCTCTCCGGGGGTCTATGGTCGCACCGCGCTCTATGAAGACGTCGTAGAGCGGCTTGCGGTGCTGATCTCGCGGCATCGCGAAGCGGACACCGAGGTGATGCGCTTCCCCCCCGTCATGAGTCGTGCGCAGCTTGAGAGGTCGGGCTATCTGAAAAGCTTTCCGAACCTCCTGGGTTGCGTTTGCGGCTTGCACGGCACGGATAGCGAGATCCACGCCGCAGTCAGCCGCTTCGAGGCCGGCGGCGACTGGACGCAGTCGCTTTCACCGGCCGACCTCGTGCTGTCGCCAGCAGCCTGCTATCCGGTCTATCCGATCGCAGCGAGCCGCGGTCCCATACCCGCATGCGGTTGGCGTTTCGACGTTGCCGCCGATTGCTTCCGCCGCGAGCCCTCGCACCATCTCGACCGGCTTCAGTCCTTCAGGATGCGCGAATTCGTCTGCATCGGCAGCCCTGATCAGGCCTTCACGTTCCGGGAGCGTTGGATCGAGCGGGCACAGGGGATCGCTCGCGATCTCGGGTTGACCTTCAGGATCGACTACGCCAGCGATCCGTTCTTCGGGCGGGTCGGCCAGATGATGGCCCTGAGCCAAAAGCAAATGTCGCTGAAGTTCGAGCTGCTGGTGCCTCTGCGCTCCGAGGAGCAGCCGACTGCCTGCATGAGCTTCAACTATCACCGCGAACATTTCGGTGCCGCCTGGGGCATCGTGGATGCGGCCGGCGAGCCGGCCCATACCGCCTGCGTGGCGTTCGGAATGGACCGTCTCGCGGTCGCCATGTTCCACACCCACGGCGGAAACACGACCCGCTGGCCGGCCGCGGTGCGGGACCTGCTCGGTTTCCCGCGGAACGACCGGTAGGTGGCGTTGGAATTGGAGGACGTGCGATGCGCCAGGGACATCCCGAGATCGCCCGGGATCGAAGGGTCGAAGGACCCTCCTCCATGAGAAGAGAGACCATCGCCGTCCACGGCGGCTTCAAGGACGATCCGGTCACCAAGGCCGTCGCCGTGCCGATCTATCAGACCGCCTCGTACGCATTCGACAGCGCCGACCATGGAGCCGCGCTGTTTAACCTCGAAGTGGACGGCTTCCGCTACACCCGGATCGGCAATCCGACCAATGCGGTGCTTGAGAGTCGCGTTGCCGACTTGGAAGGAGGCATCGGGGCACTCAGCGTGGCCTGTGGCCAGGCCGCGGTGAACTATGCGGTGATCAATATCGCGGAGATGGGCACCAACATCGTCTCGGTCCCTCAGCTCTACGGAACCACGCATACGCTGTTCGCGCACATCCTGCCGAGGCAGGGCATTACGGTGCGGTTTTCGGAAGACGACCGGCCGGCGAGCGTAGAAGGACTGATCGACGACGATACCCGGGCGGTGTTCTGCGAGAGCGTCGGAAACCCGGCCGGAAACGTCTGCGATATCGAAGCGATGGCCGACGTCGCGCACCGGCACGGCGTTCCGCTGATCGTCGACAACACGGTGCCGACACCGATCCTGCTCCGGCCGATCGAACATGGCGCTGACATCGTCGTGGAGTCGCTGACGAAATTCATGGGCGGGCATGGCACCACGCTCGGTGGAATTATCATCGACGGGGGCAGGTTCCCATGGACGGAGCATCGCCGGCGCTTCCCGATGATGAACGAGCCGGAGTCATCGTACCACGGGTTGGTCTTCACCGAGCGCTACGGGGCCGCTGCCTACATTGCGCGTTGCCGCGCCGTCTCGCAGAGGACCACCGGCGCCGTCCTGGCGCCGATGAACGCTTTCCTGCTGCTCCAGGGCATTGAAACCGTCGCGCTGCGGATCGAGCGGCACGTCGATAATGGCGAGAAGGTCGCGCAGTTCTTGCGCAATGCCCACGGTGTCGGGTGGGTGAATTATGCGGGCTTTCACGACAGCCCCTATTACGCGCTGACACAGAAATATCTGGGCGGCCGGGCGTGTTCGCTGCTGACCTTTGGCGTGGCTGGAGGCTTCGAGGCGGGCAAGCGGTTTTACGACGCGCTGAAGCTCTGCAAACGGCTGGTCAATATTGGCGACGCGAAAACGCTCGCCTGCCACCCCGCATCGACCACGCATCGGCAAATGTCGCCCGAAGAGCAGGACAAAGCCGGCGTGCGGCCCGAGATGATCAGGCTGAGCGTCGGAATCGAGCACATCGACGACATCATCGCGGATCTCGATCAGGCCCTCCGTGCCGCGAATTGATGTTTCGTCAACTGTGAAGGCATTCGAATGACTGTTTTGATTGACGTAGATTCGTACGAACACCATCTTCTATCCAGAGCGCCGCGCGGAAGCGCTTATGACAAGACCTCGCCGAAACACCGGGTGGAGTGCCTCGACATCGGGCTCATCAACAACATGTCAGATGCTGCCTTGATGTCGACCGAGCGTCAGCTGTTCGACCTGCTCAACGCGGCGGCCGGACGACTTCTCGTCAGGCTGCATTTCTACACGATGGAGGCGACCCCCCGTACGGAATGGGGGCGCGATTACGTGCGTCGATACTACCGTGGCATCGACGATCTCTTGAACAGGAGGCTGGACGGGGTGATCGTGACCGGCGCCGAACCCAGAGCCGCCAGCCTGACGGAAGAGCCCTATTGGAGCACCTTCGTCCAGATCGCCGACTGGGCCAGGGAGAATACCGTGTCGTCGGTGTTTTCGTGTCTGGCCGTCCATGGGGCTGTCCTGCACTTGGATGGCGTTGCGCGCCACAAGCTGCCTGCCAAATGCTTCGGTGTCTTCGCTCAAAGAAAGATGAGGCATCATTCCTTGATGCAAGATGTGCCGACGACCTTCAGAATACCGCACGCCCGGTGGAACGAAGTGCAGGAGGAGGATCTCGCGAACTGCGGATATTCGATTCTCTCCTGGTCGGCGGAGGCGGGGGTCGACTGCTTCGTCAAGCAGCAGAAGAAGAGCCTTTTCGTCCATTTCCAGGGCCACCCGGAATACGAATCCCTGAGCCTGTTGGGCGAACATAGAAGAGACATGGGTCGCTTCCTCCGGGGAGAGAACGAAGTCTGTCCGACGATACCGAGGGGTTATTTGAACGAGGAGGCGGAAGAGATATTGATCGCTTTCCGACAGAAAGCCCTTTCCGACAGACGCCCAGAGCTTTTCGCCGACTTTCCGGCCGATCAGGTGACGAAGGATCTGAACAACGTCTGGCATCTGCCGGCCAAGCGCATCTACCGCAACTGGTTGCTGTACATGGTGTCGCAGCGAGCTGGACGCTCCAAACCGTTGGGGGCAGGGGAAGCGGCTCTCTCCGCATCCGGAATGCCGGCGCGCCGCCATGGTCGCAAGTTGGTTGCCGCTCGATCCGCCCGCCTGGCGCACCTGCCAGACCCGATGACCAAGAACAAGAAGCGGCTCGGAAGTTGTGAGTGAGAGTTCGGACCATGATCCGATGCCGCGAAATAGGAATAGCCGATCTTGACGTTATCGCCGATCTTCTGACACGAGGCTTTCCGATCCGCTCGCGCGACTACTGGATCGACGGACTACGGCGCTTGTCCGTGCGCGAGACGCCCGACAGTTTCCCGCGCTTCGGCTACATGCTCGAGCATGATCGGACGCCCGTCGGCGCTCTGCTGTTGATCCACACCGCACGGAACGATGACGGCTGTATCTCGATCCGCTGCAATCTCTCCAGCTGGTATGTGAAACCTGCCTTCCGCAGCTACGCGCCGATGCTGACCAAGGTCGCGCAGCGTCACAAGGACGTCACCTACGTCAATATCAGTCCGGCGCAATGGACGTGGCCAGCCATCGAAGCGCAGGGATTCCGCCGCTATTGCGGCGGCTTGTTCTTCTCCTTTCCAGCGCTGTCGCGTCGGGCCAGGGATATGCGCGTTGAAGTCGTCCGGCAGCACACGCAGGCGGTCGACGGCCTGTCCGAGGCTGACGTCGCGCTGCTTGCACGTCACGCAGCGTATGGCTGCCTCAGCCTGGTATGCCGCGCTGCCGATGGCCGCGCCTTTCCGTTCGTCCTGCAGTCGATGCGAATCCGCAGGATCGCGCCTCCCGCCATGCAGTTGATCTATTGCACCGATGTGGCCGACTACGTCGCCTGCGCCGGCGCCATCGGCCGCTTCCTGCTCTGGCGCGGCCGGATCTCCGTCGCTCTCGACGCCAATGGCCGCATGAAGGGCCTTGCCGGGCTCTACAGGGAACGCCGCAAATACTTCAAGGGTCCGCATTGCCCCCGCCTTGCCGATCTGTCGGATTCCGAGCTGGTGATCTACGGACCATAACTCAGTCGTCCCGGAATGGAGGTTCGTCATGGTTCCCAACACCAAATCCGTCAGCCATTCGAGGACATGGACATTCTTCCGAGGCGAGTGGCACGAGGGCAATTTGCCGATCATGGGGCCACGCACCCATGGGCTCTGGCTCGCCTCGACTGTGTTCGATGGCGCGCGCGCCTTCGAAGGCGTCATGCCCGACCTCGATCGTCATTGCGCCCGCGTCAATCAATCTGCGCTCAACTTCGGCCTCAAACCGATCGTCGATCTCGGCACGTGGCTCGAACTGGCGCGTGAAGGTATCGCCCGCTTCCCGGCCAACGCCGAACTCTACATCCGCCCGATGTACTGGCCGCAGAACGGCGTCGGCGGCGGCGTGCTGTTCGATCCGGAAACGACGGACTGGTGCCTTTGCATCTACGAATCGCCGATCCCGGAGCCCGTCGGCAGCGCGATTACGCTGTCGCCGTTCCGCAGACCGACCGCCGAATGCGCGCCGGCCGACGTCAAGGCCTCCTGCCTTTACCCGAACAGCTCCCGTGCGCTCAGGGAGGCCGCCTCGCGTGGCTTCCAGAATTGCCTGATGCTGGATATGCTCGGCAACGTCGCCGAGTTCGGCAATTCCAACGTGTTCATGGCGAAAGCCGGCGTCGTCTATACGCCGGCGCCGAATGGCACGTTCCTGAACGGAATCACGCGGCAGCGCGTGATCGACCTTTTGCGCGGTGACGGCATCACGGTGATAGAGGCGACGTTACGCTATTCGGATTTCGTCATTGCGGACGAGATCTTTTCGACCGGCAATTTCGCCAAGGTCGCGCCCGTGATCCGGATCGACGACCGGCAACTCATGCCCGGGCGCTTTTATGCGCGTGCACGAAAGCTGTATTGGGATTTCGCACACGGGGTGAAGCTTGCGGCGTGAGAGCTCCCCGCAGGCCTTCTGATGGTGCGATAGGACTTGCGACCCTCCGCGGGACCAATCAGGATGAGCGCGCGACTGCAGGCAATTCCAAACCGGAAAACGACGATGCGAACACTCTTTCCGCTCTGTGCTGCCCTGGCCTGTTTCTTGGCAGCGATGACCCTGAGCCCGTCCGACGCGAATGCGGTGTTCTGGCGCGGCCTGACCGCGCCAACCAACATCGACTATCACGGCTTCACCATCATCAAGGAGCCTCCGCCGAGCCCGTGCCAGTGGATACGGGTGAACGGCTATTACGTCCGTCAGTGCGTCTACTAGGCGGCCGCTCTCGCATCACCCTATGGGAGCGCCAGCACGACGCCGCCGTTAGTGGTGGTGCTATAGTGCGCATGACATGACGGGCGCATGCATGCGCGCTGCAGGGAAGGTCGCTCTGCAAAGACGCTCCGCTTTGCGCCGCAACATCCTTCACCATTGCAATAGATCGAAGTGTAACGAGCGTCGTTTACTTTGTGCTTGCCACTTTCTCCTGTCCAACGCCGCTACGCAGAGCCCGTATGTTTACTGGGGAAGGACTGTTCTCAGCCTTTGGTTAACTGCTGCGGAGGTTGTGTTCAACGAGACTTGCATCTCAATTCGTCATCCACCCCGAGTGAAGTTTTCGCCATTCCGTGAAGGCCTTACACACGTTGAGCGAAGCGCGGCGAACTCAAGGCTTGCGGCGCAAACATCGCGAAGCACCTAGGTCGGGAATACTCGGCAATTTCGGGCTACTCCCGGAAATCACAGCCGCCGTGATGTTCGCCACGCTATAAATGCACGCGTTGGCACCGGCTTTCACCTGCCGGAGAAGTGCAAATTCATCTTCAAAGAAGGGGTTTTACGATGTTGAAGTACTATTTCGAGACTAGGAAAGCGTTGAAGCATCTGCGCACGGACCAGGACGGCGTTGTGTCGTTCGAGTACATCATTGTCGCGGCTTGCATCATCGGCGCAGTGTCTGCTGCGTTCGGTACCGGAGCTGGTGGTGCCATCAAGACGGCGCTGACTACCGGGATCACCACTATCACAGCCGCGTTCACTGCGGCCGTGTAATACGGCTATCTGACCCGGAGGGGGGCATCGGAATGTGCCTCCCACTTAAAATGTGCCTCCCACCTGAATTGTACGCAGTTGGAAGCGCGGCAATGTCTGCCAGGGTTAGTAGTTGTGGTTCGTCTTGCAAGAAGGATTGTCTCCCATGTTGAACTATTACATCAAGACCGCCGAAGCTTTGAAGAACCTGCGCACGGATCAGAACGGCGTGGTGTCGTTCGAGTACATTATCGTCGCCGCTTGTATCATCGGCGCAGTGGCTGCTGCGTTCGGTACGGGAGCAGGTGGTGCTATCGCGACGGCGTTGGCTACCGGGATCACCACTATCACCGCCGCCTTCACTGCGGCCGTGTAATACGCCTATCTGACGCCGGAGGGGGCATCGGAATGTGCCCTCCGCTTCTTAAAGTTTTTTATGTGACCCCACTTTAGGTTTGTTGATGTGCCCTCGCGTTTTTGAGGCCTGCATTTCATGAATTGGATTGTTCCCATAACCTCGTTTCTGGAAATCCTGTTGTTGCTGTATGTCGCAACGATCGATATCGCGACACGATTGATCCGAAATGAAATTTGTGTGGCGCTGGCGCTGCTCGGAATCGCCAGTCAATTTACCAGCCCGATGCAAGTTGCCGAATCGCTAATCGCCGCAACAATCCTGTTGCTGCTGCTGCTGGTCATATACCAGCGGGGATGGATTGGCGGCGGTGACGTCAAGCTGCTGGTCGCATTAGCGGTTGGTCTCCCGCTGACGGGTGTGATTCAGTTGTTGACCATAACCGCGCTTGCCGGCGGCGTTCTTGCCCTGGTGCATCTGATGATGCGCATGCTGCCATATCCCAGGCTGGCGCCCGCCGGATCGTCGCTCGTACGCCGCGTCTACTCGATAGAGCGTTGGCGCCATTTGCGACAGGCACCGCTGCCTTACGGGGTTGCCATCGCGTGCGGCGGTATCTGGGCCATTTTCAGCAAAGGACTTTGACATGTCATCCACTTTGCGTCTCTCGATCATCATGGTGTTTTTGCTCGCGACCGCTGCGCTCGGGCTTATTGCCTACAACATGGTTCTGCCGAAAGAACAGGTCGCGGTCGTACAGGTCGCGGAGAAGGCGCCGGAGCCGCCTCCCGCTGTAGCGTACTTGGTCGCGGCACGTCCGCTACCGAGAGGGACGCTGGCCCGCGATGAGGATTTCACAGTACGCTCGGTGCCAGCGTCGGATGGTGCTCCTGCAGGGGCAATCCTTGATACGGCCGACGCCAAGATCGGACTTCGCGGAGCTCTGGTTCGCAACTTTCTCGACACCGGCAGTCCCGTCACATCAAAGGACATATTGCGCCCGCGGGAACGGGGTTTTCTCGCCACCGTCCTGGCACCCGATAGCCGTGCCATCAGCATCAACGTTGACGCCGCGTCTGGTGTCTCGGGCCTGATCTGGCCGGGTGACTATGTGGATGTCGTGATGACCCAGGAATCGACAGCAGCGAACGACGACAAGAGAAATCCCGATCAACAGCATGGCACGCTGAGCGAAACCGTTGTTCACAACGTTCGAATTGTCGCGATTGACCAGGAGATCGTGCAAGGTGGCTCAGCCAGCAACGCCACGGCCGGGAAGGTAGCGCGTACCGTATCGTTGCAGCTTGCGCCAGAGCAGGTCAAGAAAGTCACGGTCGCAGCAGTGCTCGGAAAGCTCACCTTGGCCGTACGGTCAGCGGTCGATCGACAGGATACAGGAGACACGGCCGCGACGGTGGTGGTTTATGCGCGCAACAGCGGTACGAAATACTCAGTCAGGCGAGACGATACAGGGAACACGCGCACGCTGTTGAGCGGCGACGTGCTGCCGGCGATTGCCCCGTCAGCGCCGCTCGCGTCGGCCGTGTCGTCACGTCGGTAAGGGAGGCAGTGGTGAGCGTAAACGTAAATATGGCAGTCGTCAGTTCGTCCGAAGAATCTCCGTCGGTTGCAACGCGCAATCGAATCGTCTGTTTCGTGAATGACGAGCTTAGTGCAGCGGCTCTGCGCAAAGGCCTCGAAGGCAGCAACTTGTCGATCAGGCGTGGCACGATCCGTAATGCCATAAAGATGCTCGAGACCGACACCGAGTTATTCGCGTTGGTGACGGACATCAGTGGAATCGATGATCCATTTACCGAACTGGAAAGGTTGGCCGGCGTCTGCCCACCCGATGTCCGGGTGGCTCTGATCGGTGAGAGCAAGGAGATCACCTTCTACCGCGAGCTTATGGAAATCGGCTTGACCGAGTATCTGCCGAGGCCGCTTACGCGCGATATGGTGCTAGACCAGCTGCGCCCGAAGTTGCTTGGCGACGTGGCGCCCGGTCCCACCGATCGTGGCGGGCATGTGATCTCGATCTGTGGTGCGCAGGGCGGTGCCGGCGCAACGAGTATCGCCATCAATCTCGCGCTGCAGCTGGCCGAGACCACCAAGGCCAAGGTCGCGCTGCTCGACCTTCATCTGCAAGGCGGCGAAACAGCCGTAATGTTGGGTGTTCAGCCTGGACCTGGGCTGCGCATCGCCTTGGAGAACCCGATGCGGGCGGACACGTTGTTCCTCGAACGCGCGGCTATTGATGTCAACGAGCGAGTTTGCCTCATTTCCGCCGACGAGGACCTGGATGCGCAGCTGAACATTACTGAGGCGGGAGTGAGACACGTGCTGGGTCTGCTCCGCCAACGGTTCAATTACGTCGTGGTCGATGTTCCAGTCCCGTTTCCGCCATCCATCCATCCGGTGATCACTCTTTCTCGCCACGTGCTGGTGCTGCTGGAAGCGGAAGTGACCGGACTGCGCAACGCCCATGCACTTCGCGCGGCCGTCACCAACATCGCCGGCAAGGATCGCGTGTTTACTTTGCTCAATCGCGCCGATCGTCCCGGCGGCCTTCCCAGGGATACGATTGTCAAGGCCTTGGGCGCAGAACCCGACATGGTGATTCCCGATCTCGGCAAGGGGATGACCCAAGCGGTCAATCTCGGAATTCCGGCTCTCAAGCACGTACGAGGGTTGCGACGTCACCTCGCCCCAATTGTCCGGGAGATCGCAGGCGTCGGTGCCGAACGGAAGGGATGGTTGAGGAGGCTGCTCGGGTGACGAAGACATTTGGTAGGCGCGAAGACGACACGCCAGCTCGTTTGCCTGCATTGATGCCAAGCTTGCCTGCGTCGACGCCGAGCTTGCCGGCGCCAAGCTCGCCTGCATCGACGCCGAGACGCGACGAATCTACGATTCAGCGCCCCGCGATGCCGGCTTCGCTGCGCGAACGGGTCATCGAGCAGATTGAGCCGTCGGTGGCCGCAACTGTTTCGCGCGATGTTCTTCGGCGGCAGATCGAGGAAATCATCCACGGAATCGCCAACGAGGAACGGCTCGAACTGTCAGGCCGCGAGCAGTTTCAGCTGGCGGACGAGATTGCAGACGACATGACCGGCTACGGGCCGCTGCGTCCGCTTCTGCTGGATCAATCGATCAACGACATCATGGTCAACGGGCCGAGTAACGTTTATGTCGAGCGAAGCGGCAAGCTGGAACGGATCGCGGTGCGATTCCGCGACAATGATCATATCGCCTCGGTGGCGCAGAAAATTGCCGCGCAAGTCGGGCGCCGAGTGGACGAATCCAGTCCGATGGTGGATTGCCGCCTGCCTGACGGCAGCCGGGTCAACATCATCTTCCCGCCGCTCGCGATCCATAGCCCCTGCATATCCATCCGAAAATTTCCAAGTCGCCGTTTGGACATGGCCGGGATGATCCAGAACGGCTCGGTGACCGCGGCCATGGGACAATTGCTGGAGATTGCCGCCCGATCCCGGCTCAATATTCTGGTCTCTGGCGGCACCGGTTCCGGCAAGACGACGCTGTTGAACGCCCTGAGCCAGTTCATCGATCACAGTGAGCGCATCGTCACCATCGAGGACGCCGCAGAGTTGCAGCTTCAACAGCCGCACGTGATCAGCCTGGAGACGCGGCCCCCCAGCCTCGAAGGCACGGGGCAGGTGACACAACGCGATCTGGTGTGGAATGCGCTACGCATGCGTCCTGACCGGATCGTCGTCGGCGAGGTGCGCGGCGCTGAAGCGTTTGACATGCTGCAAGCGATGAACACCGGCCATGATGGTTCGATCTCGACGGTGCATGCGAACAGCGCCCGCGATGCAATGACCCGTATTGAAAACATGGTGCAGATGGGACAGCCAAACCTGCCGCTGCGGGCGATCAGGTCTCAGATCGTCGCTGCGCTGGATCTCATCGTGCAGGTCGAACGCATGCGGGATGGACAGCGTCGCGTTATCCAGATCAGCGAGGTGATCGGGCTGGAAGGCGAGGTGATCACCACCAATGACATCGCGGCGTTCGAGTACGAACACGAGGATGTTCACGGACGGATATCGGGCACCTACAGGTCCACGAACGCGGTCCCAAAATTCAAGAGCCGTCTTACCTATTATGGGCTTGATCGAGCCTGGGCCGAGGCTATGAGGCAACTATAATGTCGGAGTTTTTGACCACCTTTGACCTCGTGCTCCTGACATGTGCAGCAGCCTTAAGTTTGTGGCTCGACGCACGACAACGACGCATCGATCGTCAGGTAGCGATAGCTCTGCCAGTTTCAGATTCGGCGAACCTGCCCTCCATTCGCCGGCTAGAGGCCGGATCCCGCTGGCAGTTTGTCTTCCGCATCGTCAGTTACGAGGCCGGGATCGCTTACGTTTGCCACCCCGCATACGTGCTGTTTGCCGGTGCGATCGCAGCAGCCGCAATCCTTTATGCCAATAGCGTGCTGGATTTTCCCAGCCTCTATGCGTATCCGGTGGCAGTAATTGTAGCGATTTCGGTGGTGCGAGGTCTGTTTGGATGGCAGCGGCATCGCCTCACCAGTCAACTGTTTCGACAGCTGCCTGACACGATCCAGCTGGTGACGAGTACTGTTCGATCCGGGTTACCCGTGACTGAAGCATTTCGCACCATTGCTCGCGAGATGCCGCAACCAACGGCTGGGCAGTTCGCCATCGTCTGCAGCGAAGTGAGTATGGGGAGACCTCCAGAGGAGGCCGTCGAAGCCGTCTATCAACGAACGCAAGTGGCGGAGTATGGGATCTTTGCGGTCACGCTCGCAGTCCAGCTGAAGTCAGGTGGCAGTTTGACCGAAACCTTGCAAACATTGGGAGATACCGTGAGGCAGCGTGTTGCGCTCGCTGCTCGCGCGAAGGCTCTGGCCGGAGAGGTGATCTTTTCCTCGCGCGCGCTTTCATTGTCGCCCGTCATTGTCGGTGGGTTACTATACCTGATCAATCCGCAAACAGTCGATCTGCTGATCTATGATCCGACCGGAAACAGGCTGCTGGCTTACGCAGCAGCCTCGGTGATTGTCGGGTCCCTTGTGATCCGTTGGATGGTCAGAAGGGAAACAGCGCTATGACTTTCGGTCTCAGTTTGGTGGCCCTCGCCATAGTACTTGCGACTGCGACCTTCGTGTTGATCATCCACGAACTGCACATTCGTGTGTTGAACATACGGGTGTCAAATGCCGTGTTGGGCGTTCCTGGCCGGTCCGCGCCCATCCAGGACATCACCAGTTGGCTTTCGTCGCTCGGCGCGCGGTATCGGCGCTTCTACTCTGCGGAAAATCTGGACCAGCTCCGAACGATCGTTCAATCGTCGGGCTTGAATCCTCATCGGGCCTTGTCGATCTGGATCGGTGTCAAAACCGTCAGCATGTTCTTATTCCCGATCATTGCCCTGTTTGTTGCGCAGCTTCTTGGGAAGCCACTGACCGATGTGCTGGTCTTCAGTCTCATTGGCGTGGTGATCGGAATTGTGGGGCCGCGGTTGATCCTGTTGGTGCTGAGACGGCGTTTCAATGCCGGCATTCGGCTAGGCACGCCGGATATGATCGACTTGCTGGTTGTCTGCAGCGAAGCGGGAATGGGTCTGGAGAGCGCGCTGGAACGCGTAGCGGAAGAAATGAAACGGACCAATCCTGCCATGGCCCGGGTTTTGTACGGCCTTCTTGATGATCTCCGGATATTGCCAAATCGCAGCGAGGCCTTCGAGAAATTGGCATCTACGTCAGAAGGACTTCGCCGGTTCGGCACCATGGTAAGCCAAAGCCTGCAATACGGAACGCCCCTGAGCCAGGCTCTCCGCAGCATCGCTATCGACCTCAGGCGGGAACGCATTACCAACCTGGAGGAAAGAGCGCACAAGCTGGGCGCCAAGCTGACCATTCCGATGGTGTTGTTCATGCTTCCAGCCATGTTCATCATTTTGGGCGGAAGTCCGTTTCTGCACCTCGTGCGTACATTCTCCAGCATCTCGGTGAAGTAAGCCATGAGCACAGTGACCCTGTCGAGAAGCCGGTCGTACGAGTGGATGATGCAACTGCTCGGCAGCATGTGGTTCTTGTTGCTGACACTTTGCGTCGCCATTAGAATTGGGTCATTTACCGATCCCTGGCCGTCGCTTCTGTCGAGTTTTTGCCTTGCCATCTTCTACATGCTTCTGGCGGTGTTGATCCTGAGCAGGTCACCGGCAAAGGCGCATGCGGACGGGGTCATGCCAAGAATAGCTGCATTCGTCGGCTCTTATATGCCGTGGACGATCTCCTTCTTCGGCAAGACCGACGAGGCGTTGCCGAATCTGCTGTCGACCGCTTGCGTGCTGATCGGCCTGGTCATGATGCTTGTCACCATCCGACACCTGGGGCGGTCGTTCAGCCTGGTGCCGCAGGCGCGTTCGGTGGTGCAGAGCGGTCCCTATCGATGGATCAAGCATCCGCTCTACTTCGCGGAAGAGATCGTGATCGTGGGCGTGGTGCTGCAATATCTGACGCCGCTCACGGTGATCGTGCTGGTCCTGCATATCGGCGTTCAAGTCTGCCGAATTCTTTACGAAGAAGATCTGCTTCGGCGCACTTGCCCTGAGTATTCCAGCTACGAAGCATCGCGTTGGAGATTGGTCCCTTATGTTTGGTGAGCGGCCATGCGTGGCCGAATTGACATGGACATCGTTCAAACTGCTCGTGCTCGGAGTCGGCGTCCAGACTTGGTAACTGTCCGTCGAGGCCCGCGCGCGAGCCATCGAAGGTCTTTCATTGCCGATCAGCACGGTGCCGCGGCGTTTGAAATGCTGATCGTCTTTTCTTTCTTGGGAACGTTCCTGCTTCTGCCGCTTGCTGACGTTGCCGCCGCCGGTTTTCGGTTTGTATCCGCGTGGGAGGCATTGCGCGCCTTCGGGCAAAGGATCCAGTACAACCCGCCGCAGGACGTTACCGATTGGGCGACCTGGAAGTCAGCGCTCCCCACTTCGGTTTCGGGTTATCCCATCAACAATCTCCAGGTCGTCTGCAGCGATAGCATGGCTGCCTGCTCCACAACCAACTCCGGTTCGCCCAAGCACTACACGTACTCGACGACGGTCACCGTGGCTCCCATCGTGTCAAGAGCCTGGATCTGTCGGAGTACCAACGCCGATCCCTGCACGTACACACTGTCTTACGCCGAACGGTTTCAATAGGAGTGGTCCATGCGTGGCTTGCTTCACTCTCGTCGTGGTTCCGTCACCTTCGGGACCATTATCGCCCTGATACCGTTGATAGGCGTGGTCGCACTCGGGGGCGAGGCGGGATCGTGGTACGTTACCAGGCAACACGCGCAGAATGCCGCCGATGCGGCGGCCGTTTCGGGCGCCATGCAGCAACTGTGCCTATCGAACGCGCCGTGCGCGGTGACACAGACGGTGGACTATCGCGCCAAACAAGCCGCGGCACAGAACGCGTTCTGCAACGCAGGCGGCACCTCTTATCCCGGCTCCCAGTGTAGCACCAGCCTTCCGGCGGGAGTCTCGCAGACCGTCACGGTCGCTTCACTCGCTTCATGGAACGGGACGCCCGGAACTTACGTTCAGGCCACTGCTATCCAGCAACAGCCGGCATACCTGGCACAAATGCTTGGTTTGTCCACCGTCAACATTGGCGCGACAGCCGTGGCCTCAGTCAAGAGTGTGACGTTCCCGCCCTGCGTCTTGTCATTGATAGGCTCTCTCAGTTTCCAGGGCAGCCCGAACATCAATGCGCCGAATTGCGGCATGGCCTCGAACGATCCGGCCAAGGATGCAATAAACTTCACCGGCGGCGGGATGACCATGAATCTCGGCTCGCTATCGACCGTCGGCGGTTGCACGGGTACCGCGTCTTTCTGTGACACGGCGTTGAAGTATCTGCCGGCCCCGACCGTCAATCCCTTCTCTGCTCTCGATGGCGCCCTCACCACGTTGTGCGGAGCGAACCCCACGCTCCCGGCCAAATGCGGCCTTCCAGCATGTCCAGGATCGGATCTCGTCGCTTACGTGGCCGGTTCGGCCAGCACTGCATGCACGAATAACAATACCTCGACGAAGGGCAATACCGCTTTCAACCTGGCTGCAGGCGTGTCGGTGTACTTCATATCTGGTACTCTGACCCTCAAAGGCGGTTCCTCGATCACCTGTAACAGTCCATGCACAGGAGTGACCTTCATCCTGCTGCCTGGGGCGAGCATTGACACGAAGGGCGGCGGCACGCTCACCCTGAAGGGGCCGGCAACTGCCCCGAGTGCCTCGTCGCTTCCCGCGGCTCTTCAGTCCAGCGCTGCATTATTCCAGTACATGTCCATGTACGATGCTTCAGCGACGGCTGTGACCTTCGGTGGGAACAGCAACATCAACCTCACAGGAAACATCTACGCGCCGAACGCAGCAGTGACGTTTCAGGGCGATCCGACGATCGCCGTAGGCGGCGCCGGCGGTTGTGGCCAGTTGATCGCCGCCTCGATCGCGTTCAACGGAAATGCCACTTTTGACACCACAGGGTGCCCATCGCAAACGAAGCTGCCTAAAAGCCAGTATGTCCAGTTGGTGCAGTGATGAGAAAGCTCGATCAGCGCGGCATGGCGGCGTTCGAATTCTGCCTCGTCGCCGTGCCGCTTTTTACATTGATGTTCGCCATCTTCGATCTGGGGCGTTACGCAATCACCATGCAGTCATTGCGGACGCTCGCGAATGCCGGTGCTCGCACATGGATGATCAACGACTGCTACGTAAACAACGTAATGACCAAAAGCTCACCAACCTGTAGCGGTGACCCCCTGCCATCCGCCGCGGCCAAAAAAGCCGTTGCTCCAATGCTCGGCGGTCTCTCGCCGACGCTGAACACGACTTCGGGAGCCAGCGCACTCACTGTTACGGCATCTCTCCCGAGTTTCAACATGCTGATGCCGATATGGGGCACAGCATTGAACGCGCCGAGCGCCTCCACAACCATTCCCTTCTAGCGGGAATCACCTTGATCGCATCTGGATTATCGTGAGCGATGCGGGAACGGGTTCCGTTCGCGTGAGTTCCCATTTGCCTAAAATCGATAGGGAACTCGCCGAGCGATGCGGCAAAGGGAACCCGTTTGCGGTTCCGCTGCAGGATAGTTCCGAGCAAGCAGCGAGAGTGGTGCTCACTGGCAACATTGGAAAGTTTTCTATGCACTTGCCGCGGTGCGGCAAGCGTCTCTTCTTGCAACGAGGCAGCATGCGGGATGATGATGTTGGAAATACGAAGTAACGATTTGTAATGGGACAGATTGTAACCTCTGCGACGTGGTGCGCGGAGGGGAACTCTCAGGGGACATCGAGTGCGTAGATTTGCGGGGAGAGCCGTGGATCGCAGCGGGGGGACTCGAATGGGTGGCGGTCGCGTTTCGGGTATTAGGGTAGGGAGGCTTCTCGCCTTCGGCGTGATAGGTCTTGGCGCGGCGCTCGCCTTGTCTGGGGCCGCTGACAGCGCGCAGGCTGCAGACAAGCGGGGTTCTTCCGGCGGCGTCTTCGTCAGCGAAATGAACGACGTCCAGCGGGTCAAGGTGGTCGTCAACAAGTCACGCACCTTCAAGGTCGACACGCCTTTTGCAACGATCGTCGCGGGCTCGCCTGACATCGTCGACGTGAAGTCGCTGAGCGATCACCTGATCTACGTCCAGGGCAAGCAGACCGGCACCACCAACGTCATCCTGTTCGACTCCTCGATGAAGCAGATCGGGATCCTCGACGTCGAGGTCGTGATCGATACCGGTAATCTGCAGCAGAACATCCGATCCAGCACCGGCATGCAGGGCGTTCGCGTCTCGGCCTCCGAAGGGCAGGTGGTGCTCAGCGGAACCGCCACCGACGCGGTTGCGGCCGAGCGAGCCATGGCGATCGCCACCAGCACCGTTGCGAAAGGGGGCGTCGTCGTCAACGCGATGAGTGTCGCGGCGCCGCAACAGGTGATGCTGGAGGTGCGCTTTCTCGAGGTCAGCCGAGAAGCCGGCCGCAACCTTGGCGTGAACCTTTATGCGGCGAATGCCAATGGGACCAATGTTGGGAATACGGGGCTTGGTGGTGCAACTGCCGCGACGGTCCGACAGCCGATCGGTGGTATTAATACAGTCCCAAACCCCTCTGGTAATACTGGCGGTACGCCTGTTGGTGCTTCTCCTACCGGCAGTCTTCCGATACTCGGAACAGTGGGGACGCTCCTTGGCACCGCGGGCGGTCTGGCACCTGCGCCGTTCGGAAGTCTGTTGACCAGTCTCATTCGAACCAGCAACGGCGGCTCGGTGGACTTATTGATCTCGGCGCTGGAAACCAAGGGATTGGCTCGCCGGTTAGCGGAGCCAAACTTGACCACGCTTTCCGGCGATGCCGCTCGCTTCCTGGCCGGCGGTGAATTTCCAGTGCCGATCCCGAACACGACGACGAACGGTTTTCCCACCGTTACCATCGAGTACAAGAAGTTCGGTGTTGAGCTCGCCTTCGTGCCCACTGTCCTCTCGCGCGGTGTGATCAACCTTCGCGTCGAGCCGTCGGTCAGCGAGCTTGATTTCGCCAATGCGGTGACGATTCAGGGGACGCAAGTTCCAGCGTTGACCCGCCGCGACGCGCGCACCACGGTCGAGTTGCGTGACGGCCAGAGCTTTGCCATCGCCGGCCTGCTCCAGACCCGCAATCGGCAGGACGTCTCGCAACTGCCCTGGATCGGCTCGGTGCCGGTGATTGGAAGCTTGTTCAGCAGCAAGTCGTACCAGCAAGAGGAAACGGATCTGGTGATCATCGTGACGCCGCGCCTGGTCGCGCCGGCGGCACCTGGTCAGCAACTGGCCTCCCCGCTCGACTCCCGCCTGCCGGCCAATGACGTCGATTTCTTCCTCAATGGCCAGATGGAAGTCCGCAAGCGCTACGATGACTATGTCAATTCCGGTGGCGACGTGAAGGGTCCGTACGGTCACATCATCGCTCCTGAGCTCAGGGCGCCCGTTCCCGCACCGGCCGCCGCTGCAAACCAGCCGGTCGTGAAAACCCTCAACTAGAGGAAGCGAGAGATGACCATCAGGTATCTGGCTCTGTTCGCGCCCTTGCTGCTCGGCGGATGTTACGGCCTCGCCGGTCATGATGAGATGGATCGCTACGTGCAACGGTCCGACTCCATCACGATGAGCGCCGGCAACGCCAAAGAGGTCAACGCCGTCACCCATACGATCCATCCATGGCCGCGAAACGTCGGCGATCGCAGGATCGCGTACGACGCTCGGCGCGTGGGCGCCGCCGTGACGCGCTATGGCAACACGACCCGGCCGGTGGATCAGCTTCCCGATATCGGACCGGCGACCGAAGCGATGGGCCAGCGGCCTCCCACCAACCAGAATATCAACATAGAAGGATTGGGGGCTGGAGCGAACGCCGGAGTGTCGGTGCCGGTCGGCGGAGCGGGCGGAGCACCGAGCAGGTAAAGGACCAAAGGGGCCTCAGCTTTGGATGATCTAACGATGATACTTCAATCAGTCCGCTGAGCCGGGCGGGGACAATTGTTATGCGGCGCATCTTCTTAATGTTGACCTGTTGCTGGTTGGGGACAGGCCTTGCGGCGTGCGACTACACCACGCGGGAGGCCGCGATCGTGGCCCCGGTGGATCCGCCGGGCGGGGACCCCGTGCAGGAGCCGACCGACGTCAAGTACTACCCGTCGGACGAGCCCGTGCGGCTCGGGCTGGAGCATTTCAACCGCGGTAGTTACGGGCTCGCCCAGCGCTATTTCAAGGACGCTGTCGAGAAATCGCCGAAGGACGTGACGGCGTGGATCGGGCTCGCCGCGAGCTATGATCGGATCCGCCGGTTCGACCTTGCGGACCAGTCTTATGCCCACGCGATCAAGCTTGGGGGCGAAACCGTTCAGATCCTGAATGATCAGGGATATTCGTACATGCTGCGCGGCAATCTGAGTGCGGCGCGACGGAAGTTCGAGAAGGCCTATTCGCTCGATCCAGGCAACCCGGTTATCGCCAATAACCTCGAGCTTCTCAACGGCAGTCGCAGGTTCATCGAAAGGCCGCCGAACAATCAGCCTTGATAAGCACCTTGAATTGGCGACGATCTGATCTGACTAAGGCATGATCCGGAAAGGTGCGAAGCGGTTTTCCCTCGCGACAAACGCGGAACGCGTTTGCGCGGAGATCATGCTCGAACAATAACCCAAAGCGCGATGACGATTCATCCCAATCTCATCGCGCTTCAAGTTGGGGGGCGGAGCCCGGGCGAATTGACCCACTCATCTATGTGAGCTGCCGTTTCGGCCTGGCTGGCCTTCCTCTGAAGCTCCTCTCTCTCCTTGCCGGCAGGCATCGTTTTCGCGTGTTCACGGCTCTCCTGCGCGACTTTCGAGAGCTGGTCTTGAGGAGAAACTGCCCGCCCAAAAGCGTATCGCATGACGCTGCTCCAGCGTGTGGATGGCGAAATCGCGACTTTCGAATTTACGGCTGACGTGATGCTCGTGGACCGGAGTTTCCACCCTCTTGCTCTCGAACGCCAGTTCTTTTTGACCGGCTTCAAAAGAGAGGGCCCTCAATAATCAGTCAGAAGTGATGTCGCGATGTTCGATGTCCCGCTGAAGCCTGGCTTGAAATTGTTGGTCAATTGGCGCGGTCCGTCGCTTGGGTTCGTAGCGCTCCACCAACTTCAGGAGACGTCTTTTGATAAAGGGATCAGCTTGCTCTGCGAGGTCACGCAATATCTTCGCGCGCTGCTTGTTGAATTCATCGTCCAACATGGTCGCCCCCGTACGAAAAACGATACTGCAATTGGGTGAGTATAGCGATCCATGACTTTTGAGTAAGTCCCCAAACAGGACTTCTTGTTTGACGAGCTCGCAAGCGTGGCAAGAGACTCGATCATCGCCCGCATCAGCGGCCGGCCGCTCTGTCCAGAAACTCCAGCAGAGATGGCGCCACGTCGTCGAGTTCGACGAATTGGCGGCGAAGCTCATCGGCGATGTCCGCAGTCACATCGCGCGACCATCCCTCGACCGGATTGAAGGCAACGATGCGGACGGGATGTTCGTATTGGCCCTCGACCAGGTGCCGCACCAGCGTGGCGCGATTTGCGTCCTCTTCGGCAGTCTCGCACCAGGCACACCCGAGCCGGCCGCCGAAGTCTTCAAGCACAAGATAGACGTCATGGTTGGCTGACGCATGCGGCACGATAGAGGGGGAGCGACTCATAGGGTCTCCGCCAGGAAGATTTGGCTTCGCCTGATGCTGAGAACTTTGAGCCTTTGCGGTAAGAAAGCCATGGATATTAAGAGTTAGCCGTGGCCGACGCCGCGCTTTGCGCCGCAACAGACAGCTACTTCTTCAACAATATTCCCACCGTCCGCGCCATTCGCCTCACCGAGCCGGCGTGACGGCCCAGTTCGGCGGCTATCTTCGACGTGCCAGCTCCCTGCCGGGCGAGCCTGACCAATCGCCGGACTTCCTGCTCGGACCATTGCTTTGGCTTCGGTGTTTTCATGGTGCGGCGCTCGACCGGCACCAGTTAACCAGTGAGCCCCGCGGCCAGCACTTGGGAAATTTACGGGTGGCCTCCGCGCGTGGACATCTTCTTTCTGATGATGCAGTCGAAGCAAGCGGCGCACGAGCCGGCCTTTGCCAAGCACAATCCTTGTTGCTCCCTAAAGCGCGATGAGATTGGGATGAATCGTCATCGCGCTTTAGGTTATTGTTTGAGCATGATCTCCGCGCAAACGCGTTCCGCGTTTGTCGCGAGGGAAAACCGCTTCACACTTTGCGCTAACGCGGCCCTTCGGGTCCGGATCATGCTCTATCCCTCGTATTGGTCCGGCCCCATCGCCCAGAGCGATTGATCGTGGCCGAACGCGTAGTTGCGGTTGGTCAGCGCTGGATTGCGGTTGACCATCGGCCGCATGAACATCGGGTGGGTCGCGCTGCGCACCTCGTGCTCGACCGTGAAGAGATGCTTGCCGCTGTCGAGATCGACGATGTCGCAAAACCGGTACTGGTATTGATTGTCCTCGCGGGAGATCAGGTTGCGCGCCGATAGCTTGCGGTAAGGACCGGAGAAATCGGTGATGTACATCTGCACATGGTGGCCGTCGTAATCCGGCTGAGGCCGATCGATCTCGCGGAATAGCAGGTGCTGGCCGCGGCCTGTCTTCACGGCGGCAACCTGGCCGTCGCCATTCCTGAGCTCGGCGGGCATGCCCATGATCTCGGGATAGAAAGCGCAAATCGCCGGCGCGGTTCCGACCGGCACCTCGAATTCGACATAGGGGATGCCGAGCGCGATACGCCCGAAGCGCGCCGCGTCCGGCTCATGGCAGCGCAGGCGATTACCCCACGGACAGACAGCCTCGACATAGTCGTCATGCTCGGCGAACGCGAACGCCGTGCCTTCGAGCTTTTTGGCGACTGACGACAGCCGCTGTAGCAGCGCCTCACGGCCCGCGATGACCAGCCCGACGTGACCGCGCAGCACCTGCGGCTTGCCGCTCGGCAAGTGAAACTGGCTCTGACCGGCATTGATCCACATGTTGGTGTCGGACACCATCAGATAGGGGTCGCGGGTGAGCCCGAGCCCCGTGACGTAAAACAAGGTAGCGAGGCGCTGATCCGGGACCTGGATGTTGACGTGCTCGAAATGGATCGCGTTGCCGAGGTCTTCAGTGGATCGATCGAATTGTTGAGGCATGGATCGCGCTCTGGCTGGGGGACGGAGAGGCCATACTAGAGCAGAATTTCCGTCAGCCGAAACTGTCAGCCGATCACATCTGCGGGCAAAGCACGATGCACGTTGCCACCTTGCCGCCGCAGCCAGTCCCTGTAATCTGGCAAAAACACAAGGTAAAAGACGATAAGGGAAGAAATCGATGGGGGGAGTTCTGGAGGGCGTGCGCGTCCTCGATTTCGGGCGCTATATCGCGGGGCCGTATTGCGCGACGTTGCTGGCCGAATTCGGCGCCGAGGTCATTCGCGTGGAAAAGCGCGACGGCAGCGAGGATCGCTTCGTGGCACCGGTCGGCGAAGGCGGTGAAGGCGCGCTGTTTCTACAGGTCAACCGCAACAAGAAGTGCATCACGCTCGATCCGATGAGGCCGGAAGGGCAGGAGGTGATGCGCCGCCTGATCGCGACCGCGGACGTGGTCGTCGCCAACCTGCCGCCACAGACCCTGCGCGCGATGAAGCTCGACTACGACTCGTTGAAGGCGATCAAGCCCGACATCATCCTGACGACGGCAACCGCATTCGGCGGGCCGGGGCCCTGGTCCGACCGCGTCGGCTTCGACGGTGTCGGGCAGGTCATGTCGGGTTCGGTGTACATGACGGGCGCCGGTGATCCGCCTTACCGGGCCGCGGTGAATTGGGTTGATTTCGGAACTGCATTGCATTGCGCGTTCGGGACGCTTGCCGCGCTGATCGAGCGGGCAAAGTCCGGGCGCGGGCAGATCGTCGAGGGCGCGTTGCTTGCGACCGCGCTGTCCTTCACCAACGCCACGCTGATCGAGCAGGCGGTGATATCAGCCAATCGCGTTCCGACCGGCAATCTCGGTCAGACCGCAGCTCCAGCCGACATCTACCGCACCAAGGACGGCTGGGTGCTGTGCCAGGTCACGGGTCATCCGTTGTTCAAACGCTGGGCGAAGCTGATGGGTGAGGAAGACCAGTGGCTGAACGATCCGCGCTTTGCCGACGATATCAAGCGCGGCGACAACGGCCCCATCATCAGCGAGCGGATGGCGCGCTGGTGCGCCGATCGCACCACGCAGGAGGCTGTCGACACGCTGGGACGTGCGATGATTCCGGCCGGGCCCGTCCTGAGCCCGCAACAGGCGCTGGATCATCCGCACATTCGCGCCGCCGGATTCATGCAGGACGTCGATTATCCAGGCTTGCCGAAGCCCGCACCGGTGACACGCGCTGCCGTCCGGCTGTCGGAAACGCCGGGTCAAATCGCGACGCGCCCGCCGACGCTCGGCGAGCATACCGATCTCGTCCTGGCCGAACTCGGCTACGACGCGGCTGCGATTGCTGCGCTTCGGCAAGGCGGCATCATCTAGCGGATAGGGCTAGAGCATGATCCGGACCCGAAGGGCCGCGTTAGCGCAAAGTGCACAGCGGTTTTCCCTCGCGACAAACGCGGAACGCGTTTGCGCGGAGATCATGCCCAAACAATAACCTAAGCGCGATGGCGATTCATTCCAATCTCATCGCGCTTTTAGTCGGACGCAATCCAGTTTCTCAAGCCGTCGACGGTGCGAAATCCGTCGGCGGCGTAGCAGCGCACGGATGGCTGAGAGGCCCGCATCATCTCTGCCAGCGCATGTCCTGGACCCAGGTCCAGCACCCGGGTCACGCCCAGCTCTGCCAGAGCTTCCAGGGTCGCGGACCAGTCGATGGCCCGTGCGACCTGGCACGCCAGTTTCGCTGTGTCGCCGGCGACAGAGAAGATGCGTTCGCCGTCACCTCCGGCAAGCAGGACTCGCTGGCTTGCAACGGCCGAGTGCCTGCTGGCGTCGAGCACCTGTTGCAGAGAGCCGCAGGCCTGCTCGAGCCTTGTGGTATGCGATGCGATTTTCACGGCGAGAAGGCCCGCGCGTGCGCCTTGCTTGGCGGCTTCATTGCAGAGATCGATGACATCCCGCTCGGCGCCTCCGATCACGAGAAGGAAGTCGGGGTTCTTGATCGCGATCTCGCAGCGATATTTCTCGAGCAGGCGTTCGAGCGCGGCCCGATCGAGGCCGCGGACGTAGCCCAAGCGGCCATCGGGGCCCGCCACACTTTCCATCAATCGGGCGCGAATATCCGTGAGCCGCAAGGCTTCATCGGCGGTCCAGATTCCTGCGATGCTCCATGCCGCCATCTCACCGACGCTATAGCCTGTGACGGCTGTCTGTTCGACCAGGAGGTCGGCAATGCAGGCGTGGATCGCGAGAGCTGACGTGACGGCCAGGATCTGGCTGGCGTGATTGGCGGACAGTTCGTCCGCGCTTCGCGTGCTGATGAACTCCCGCGGATCCTCACCGAGAAAAGCGGTTGCCGCGACGAAAACTGGTTCCGCGGCAGGTCGATCGGCGACCAGATCGAAGATCTTGTCCGAAAGGGTTCCTTGTCCGCCGCAGAGCAGTGCAAGCATCAAGCCTCCAGCCGATCGACGAAGAGGGCCATGGCGAGTAGATCCGCGGAGCCGCCGGGGCTCAGATTGCGTGCCACAAACGCTTGATGAATATCGACAGCTCTTCCGCGCCAACCCAGAGATCCGACGCCTCCAGCGGCAAGGAACGCGGAGGCGCTGGCTTGCGCGAAGCGCAATCCCTCGGGCCCGCCGCGATGCAGGAGGTTGGTGTCGGTGACATCGGCGATCAGCGTCATGCACGTCTGAATGCGGGCCGCCTCCTCATCATGTGCCGCAAGCTTGCGCGCCGCATGCAGCGCGGGCAGGGCGATGTCATAGACCGACGGAAAGCCTTGGGCGGCTTCTGCTCTGGCGCCGCCGGCGCCATAGCGCCGCGAGACCACGGCGCCATGGCTACGAAGCGATACGGGGCCGGACAGGATGTCTTCGCCCCAACGCTCCGAAACTAGCCTGCCGAGTGGCTTGCGAATGCCGACGGCGTTCCGATATCCGGCCGCGGCGCAAAGCAGACCCAGTCCAAAAATCGCCCCGCGATGCGTGTTGACGCCGCAGGTTGCAGTCAACATTGCGCGCTCCGCCGCAACGCCGACCGCACGCAATCGGTTCATGCCCGCACCTTCGGCGCCCGCGATGGCCAGATCGCGGAAGAACGACGTCAGGGTGTCGGCACTTCGGCACAGCAATTCAGCGTCCATGTCACCGTGTGCACCATTGTCGACGTGGCTGACGAGTCCCGGTTTCGGATAGGTCTCGACTTCGAGCTTCAGGCAGAGCGATGCGAGATGACCGAGCTGCTCCGCCCGATGCTCGCTTTCCGGCGACGATTTCCATCTCAGTGCAACGTTCATGGCACCCTAACGGACAGAAATGCTGCGCGCGTCGTGCTCTCGACGCCGGCGGGTTCCTTCACGAGGATTTCGTCCTCGTCAGCGCCGGTCAGCTCGCGCCATTGCACACCTCCCGCGTGACCGACGATCTCGCCATCGAGCCGCATCGGCGCCTGGTTCGCGATACGGGCGATCTCGGACGGCAGAGTCCTGGCTTGCTTCGCTGACGACAGCGGCCAAAGCAGATCGAGATCCGAACCATCCGAGAGATAGGCGAGACCAGTGAGATGCTGCCACGCGAGGCTGCCGAAGGTGCGGGTCTCCGGCAGAAGATCAAGGAGCAGGCCGATCGTGTCGCGCCAGCGTGCAGGTGCCGCCGCCGCGGCGTCGGCCAATAATGGAGGCGGAGCGGACGCGACGATATCGGCGGCGGCGAGCGAGACCGCAATGCGCCGTTTGCCGTGGCTCGGCGGCAGCGGCAGGCCAAGCGGAATCATGCCGGCGGTATCGCTGCAGGTTGGCCGGCGAACGATGAGAGGACGACCGGCGCGGGCCCAGCCTTCGATGGTCGGCTCCCCGGCAAGTCCGGGATATCGGTTCATCGCGGCGGTCCATCCAGCTGCCGAGGCCTTCACCATGGTATGGCGCTCGAGAAGCTCAGCCATGTTGCGATCCCTGATACGAAGCGGCTGCGTGTGCGACGACCCGATCCGCGATCTCGCCCGCTTTCCGCCGTCCGCCACGCTCGGCGCCAAGCCGAGCGCGATCGTCTTGTGCTGCCGGCCGTTCCAGCAACGCCGCAAGCTGCGGCGCCAAAGGTGCACTTTCGTCCCAGACGACGTGAATGCCGCCAGTCTTCACCATGTTCTCGAGCCCGGGCGCAAAGACTGGCGTCGCTTCCGCCTTGGCCTTCAGGACATCGATCGGAAGCTTGGTGACCCGCGCCATCGACGGCAGATCCATGACCGCGGGTTGCGCACCGGGAAGCGCCACCAGGGTAGCGGTGGCCAGCGCCGTGGCGATGAACGCACCGGCCGCGCTGCCGCCGTAGAGGAGACCGACAGTGCTATGTCCCGCAGCTTGCGCCAGTAGCAGAGTCTTGGCGAGGTGAGACAGGTACTCGCTGAGGCCGAGCAACTCGTCGCGCTTGCTCATGCGCTGGCTGGCGGAATCCACCAGGAACAGGATCGGCGCCCGATCTTTCGATTTGATGATCTCGATCGCGCGCCCCGCGAGCACGATCGCTTCGTCCACGCCGAGCGGCTGCCCTTGCGAGATGCCGAGCACGTGGATCGGCCCTCTACCCGGCAGGATCGCCTGTCCCGCGATCATCGCGCCGGTCATCTCGATCTTGCTGCCATTCGGGAACAGGCTGGCCAGAATGTCATCGAGCGTCATCGGCATTCTCCCTGTTGTTGGCCGCGCGAAGAAATGCGCCCGTCGGAAGTGAGGGGATCTCGGTCGGCTGGTCGATGCCAAGCGCCTGCCAGATCTCGACGGCGTCTTCGGCCTCGCCAAAACGCTGCAATCGCCGCTCGAGGCGCTTCTGCTCGGCTTCGAGAACCGCCGCGTCGCAGCCACGCTTGCCCTTGAGTTCGTCGATCGCCGCCTGGCGAAACGCCAGCGCCTCGTCGTCGACGAACGCATCGGCGCCGCCGATGAGATAGCGGTGCTTGCCGCCCATCGTGCGCCAGACGAGCGCGCGGTCGCGCGAGTCGAACTCCTCGATGCCCTTGTTGGTCTCGATGACCTCGGGGCCGCTGACGCTGATCCGCCCCTGCTCCGATACGATCAGACGCGAGCAGGTGCCGGCAATCAGGCTGCCGCCGCCATAGCATCCGGCTCGCCCGCCGATCAGCCCGATGACGCGGACCCCGGCACGCCGCGCTTCGACGACCGCGCGCATGATTTCCGCAATCGCGAGCTCACCGGCATTGGCTTCCTGAAGACGCACGCCACCGGTGTCGAACAGGATCAGCAGGTCTTGGTTGAGCGTGCGAGCCGCGCGCAGGAGGCCAGTGAGCTTCGCACCGTGGACTTCACCGAAGGCGCCGCCCATGAAGCGTCCCTCCTGCGCGGCGACGAGCACCGGCGATCCGTCGAGACGGCCGCGGCCGATGACGATGCCGTCATCGAACTGCTCCGGCAGGTCGAAGATCGCCAGATGCGGGCTCATCTCGCGCAGCTCGGGTCCGATGAATTCAGAAAAACTGCCGGCATCGACCAGCGCGTCGATGCGCTGCCGGGCGCTCGCCTCGTACCAGCTCAGCGAAACCGTGTTGGCTGTGACGGCTGTCATCGTTCCGGCCCCTCGATCTTGCGGATGCCTTGCGCGAGGCGGAGCGCGACCGTGTCGGGCCGGGCTCCGCCGTCATTGATGGAGATGCGTAGGCCACCGGCAGATCGGCGGGCGACGAAGTCCCGGACCACGGCGTCCCACACCGCGCCGAAGCCATGGGCCGCGGTCGCAATGTCGATCGTGCAGACGTCGGCCGGCGAGGCCCGTTCCAGCAGGACCTCGAGATTGCCGGAGGCGACGACGCCGACGATCGCCTGCGTGCGGGTACCACCGGCTCGCTGCGGTGCGGTTAGTTTGAAGCTGAGCTTTTCCATGCAAAACTCCTCACCAGTTGCGGAAGCGGCTGGGCGGACGGTAGCGGCCGCCGGATGCCAGCATGAGATCCTTGATCGAGCGCGCCGCCAGCAGGCTGCGATCGGCATCGAGCGGATCGATGCCGAGATCTTCGGGCCGTCGGATCACGCCGCGCTGCCTGAGCTGCTCGACCAGTTTCGGATCGCGGGCCCGGCCGATGTCCGTGTATCCGGCAACGCCGCGGATTGCCTGCTCGCGCTCGTCCTTGGTCCGGCACATCAAGAGGTTGGCGATGCCTTCCTCGGTGACGATGTGTGTCACGTCGTCCGAGTAGACCATCACCGGAGCCAGATCGAGGTTGAGCTCGCGCGCCAGATCGAGCGCATCGAGCCGTTCGACGAAGAGCGGGGCATTGCGCTCGCCAAAGGTCTCGCCGATCTGCACCACCAGCTTGCGGCCGCGGCGGAGCGCAGCGTTGGAGTCGGGGTCGGCCTCGGCGCCGGCCTTGAGCCAGGGTTCGCTCGGATGGCGGCGGCCACGCGGATCGGATCCCATGTTGGGCGCGCCGCCGAATCCAGCGATGCGGCTGGTCGTCACCGTCGAGCTGTGGCCTTCGAGATCGATCTGGAGCGTCGATCCGATGAACATGTCGCAGGCATAGAGGCCCGCCGTCTGGCAGAAAGCGCGGTTCGATCGCAGCGACCCGTCGGGACCCGTGAAGAAGATGTCCGATCGCGCGGCGACGTAATCCTCCATGCCGACTTCCGATCCAAAGCAATGGATCTGGTCGACCCAGCCGAATTCGATAGCCGGAATGAGGGTTGGATGCGGATTGAGTGCGAAGTGGGTGCAGACCTTGCCCTTGAGGCCGAGCTTCTCGCCATAGGTCGGCAGCAACAGCTCGATCGCGGCCGTGTTGAAGCCGATGCCATGATTGAGCCGGCGTACGCCGTATGGCGCGTAGATGCCCTTGATGGCGAGCATCGCCGTCAGGATCTGGGTTTCGGTGATGGCGGCGGGGTCGCGGGTGAAGAGCGGCTCGACATAGAACGGTCTGCCGGCTTCGACCACGAAATGCACGAGGTCGCCGGGGATGTCGACGCGCGGCACCTTGTCGACGATCTCGGTGACCTGTGCCACAACGAGACCGTTCTTGTAGCTGGTGGCCTCGACCACCGTTGGCGTGTCTTCGGTATTTGGTCCCGTATAGAGGTTGCCGTCCTTGTCGGCGCTCACCGCCGCGATCAGTGCGACGTTCGGCGTGAGATCGATGAAATAGCGGGCGAATAACTCGAGGTATGTGTGCACGGCCCCGAGCTCGATCTTGCGGCCGAACAGCATCCGCGCGATGCGCGCCGACTGCGGGCCCGAATAGGAAAAGTCGAGCCGCCGCGCGATGCCCTTCTCGAAGATGTCGAGGTGGGAAGGCAGCACCACGCCGGACTGCACCATGTGCAGGTCATGAACGTCCGCGGGCTCGAGGTTCGCGAGCGCCGAGGCGAGGATGTCGGCCTGCTTCTGATTGTCGCCCTCGAGGCACACCCGGTCGCCTGACCGGATTACCGCCTTCAAAAACGCAGGCAGGCTCGGGATCGGGACGATCTTTCCCTTTGCGTGCCGCTGGCCGGCCGCCAGGCGCTCGCCCAGGGCGGCCTTCTGCATACCCCAATCGCTCATTTCGACTCCTTGGCATGCCGGGTTGTCTTCGATGGCTCGGAATGTATGCGTATTGCCTTCTTCTGTCAATTAGTGTATACGTAACTTCATAAGCGATGGATATTCGCATGCACAGGAGGAAATTTAAGATGCGAATGCATACAGAGCATCCCAGTTCTGGGGTTGGTGCCTGGCTCGCCAAGGGGAGGCGCCCGTGACCATTTCCGGCGTTGCATTGCTTTCGATCTGCACCCTCCTGGGTGTTTTGCTGGGCGACCTGCTCGGCGTCGCACTCGGCGTGAAGGCCAATGTCGGCGGCGTCGGCATCGCGATGATGTTCCTGATAGCGGCCCGGCTCTGGCTGGTTCGGCGCGGCCTGCTCAGCCACGGGCTCAAGACCGGCGTCGAGTTCTGGGGCAGTTTTTACATTCCGATCGTGGTCGCCATGGCCGCGCAGCAGAACGTGGTTGCCGCAGTCAAAGGCGGGCCGATCGTGGTCATCGCCGGCGTCGGTTCCGTCGCGGTGTGCTTTGCGATGGTCGCCCTGATCGGTCGGCTCAGCGGTCCTGTCGAGACGATTGACGAGATCGAGGCGCGCGAAGCCGAGGCGCTCGCCGCGCCTGTGCTCGGTCTCAAGTCCGGGAGGGTCGGATGAACAACATGATGTCTCACGTTCTCGCCGCCAATTCGCTGCTCACCGCGTTCGCCGCCGTGGGGATTCTGATGTGGATCTCCGGAGCGATCTCGAGATACTTCACTTTCGGGCGCATTCACGGCTCGGCGATCGCGATCATGCTGGGCCTCGGGCTGGCCTTCTTCGGAGGCCTCGCCACAGGGGGTGAAAAGGGCGTGGCTGACCTGCCGGCGCTGGCCGGGATCGGCCTGATGGGCGGCGCGATGCTGCGGGATTTCGCGATCGTCGCCACGGCCTTCGAGGTCGATGTCGTTCATGCGCGCAAGGCCGGGGTGATCGGTGCGGTCGCGCTCGGGTTGGGAACGGTCGTCCCGTTCATTCTGGGCGTGTTCGTTGCCGCGGCGTTTGGCTATACCGATGCGATCTCGCTGACGACGATCGGTGCCGGCGCGGTCACCTACATCGTGGGGCCCGTCACAGGGGCGGCGATCGGGGCATCTTCACCGGTTATTGCGCTCTCGATTGCGACCGGTGTATTCAAGGCGGTGATCGTGATGATCGGCACGCCTTTCGTGGCGAAGATGATCGGTCTCAACAATCCGCGCAGCGCGATGGTGTTCGGTGGATTGATGGGAACGGTCAGCGGCGTTTCGGGGGGGCTTGCCGCGACCGATCGGCGTCTGGTGCCTTATGGCGCGTTGACTGCGACATTCCATACGGGATTGGGATGTCTGGTCGCACCGTCCATCCTTTACTTCGCCGTGCGTGCGATCATAGGAGGCTAAATGGCAGGTTTGCTCAAGGTCGCAGCCGAAACGGAAGACGATGGGGGACTGCTCTCCGATCGGATCCGGAACGCGCTGACCGACGAGATCGCGTCGGGCGCGCTCGTCGCCGGTTCGGCCTTGGAAGAGCAGCAGCTTGCCGATCGCTTTGGGGCTTCCCGCACGCCGGTGCGGGAGGCTCTTCGCCAGCTCGTGGTCAGCGGCCTCGTTGAAGTGCGCGGACGCCGCGGCCTCGTCGTGGCGCGGATGACACCCGAGCGCATCATGGACATGTTCGAGACCAGCGCCGAAGTGGAAGCGATGTGCGTCAGGCTTGCGACCTACCGCATGACGCCGCTCGAGCGCAGTGACCTGATCGAGCTCCACGAGGGCTCGCGGGCGATGGTCGAGGCGAACGACGTCGATGCCTATGATGCCTTTAACCGGCAATTCCACGAATGCATCTACCGCGCGACGCACAACTCGTTTCTTGCCGAGCAGGCGCAAGACGTCCGCTCACGACTGAGCGCCTTCCGTCGGACGCAATTGCGCCAGGGCGATCGCATTCGCAGATCTCGTGACGAGCATGAGGCGATCATGCAGGCGATCGCGGAAGGCGACGGCGATACCGCATCGCGCAGAATGCGTGCCCATATGTTGAATGCGGCCGCAGCGCTCAGGCGCTACATCGATGATCGCCTTGGCGGGCAGGCGGACGGGCTTGCGCCCGACAATGGCTGACCGTCGCCAGCGGCCATCAGCTAATTCGAAGCCAGCGCCGTCTTGGCGACCTCGGCCAGCCAGCCTGATGCCACCGGCAAGATCGCGTCGTTGAAATCGTAGCGCGGGCCGTGAAGCTCGGCGCCGTCGCGCAGGGGCCCGTTGCCGATCCAGACGAAGGCGCCGGGGCGATGCTGGAGGTAGAAGGCGAAATCCTCGCCGGCCATGCTGGGGGCGAGGTCGCGGCGCTGCAGCGCCTGCACTTTCTCCGCGGCGATGCGCGCCAGCCCCGCCTCCGCCGGCGTATTGACGACCGTGCCCACGCCGAAGGTGATGTCCGGCGTGACCTTGACGCCAAAGCTCGTCGCGATGCCGGCGCAGGTCCGCGCGATGCCTTCGACGATGGTATCGCGGACCGTGCCGCGATGATTGCGCAGCGTGCCGCGGATCACCACGCGCCCGGCGATCTGGTTCGCCGCCGTGCCGCCCTCGATCATGCACAGCGAGAGCACGGCAGTGTCGAGCGGGTCGACATTGCGCGCCACGATCGATTGCAGCGCCACGATCAGGTGGCCGGCGGCAACAACCGGATCGCGCGTCAGATGCGGCATGCCGGCATGGCCCGCGTGTCCCTCGATCGTCAGCGTGACGCGCCCGCCGGAAGCCATGACGACGCCGTCGTGGACCGCGACGGTGCCGGCGTCCAGCCCCGGCCAGTTGTGGAAGCCGAAAATCCGCGTCATCGGAAAGCGCTCGAACAGGCGGTCGGCGACCATCGCGCGCGAGCCGCCAAAACCCTCCTCGGCCGGCTGGAAGATGAAATCGACCGTGCCGCTCCAGCTCGCATCGCCAGCGAGCAGCGCCGCCGCGCCGAGCAGCGATGCGGTGTGGCCGTCATGTCCGCAGGCGTGCATGATGCCTTGATGGCGCGAGGCGTAGGCAAGTCCGGTCTCCTCACGGATCGGCAGCGCATCCATGTCGGCGCGCAAGCCGACCCGCGCGCTCGCGGACCCACGCGTCAGCGTCGCAACGATGCCGTGGCCGCCGATGCCGGCTTCGAAGGGGATGCCGAGCTCGGCAAGCTTCCCCTGCACGAAGGCTGACGTCGCCTTCTCCTGCAAGGAGAGCTCGGGATGGGCATGCAGATGCTGGCGCCACGCGGTGAGCTTCTGGTGGAGTTCAGGTGTCAAGGTCTCGGTCTTTCGGATGGTGCCGGCACCCGCCACCATAACCGAATTTGAGCCTCGCACATCCGGCGCGCGGGAATGGCTCGCGTGCAACAAAACGCTTTCCATTAAGGCGAAAGCCGTGCCAGCCCGTTCCGGATATCAGAACATCGTCGACGGGATCGATCGGACGCCGCGCGGGTCGATATTTGGGTTCGAGGCGACGTAGTCGATCTCACCACGCGAAATGCCGATGTCGGTCAATTCCCGGTCACCCAAATCGAACAGCGCGTCGCGCCGCCGCGCGCGCTTGCGCCGCTCTTGAAACGCCTCCCAATGTCTTTCCAGGAATCTGACGACGCGCCGCGCAGAAGCAAGCCGCCTGTCCAACCGCGTTGCACTGTAGGTCGTGCTCATGGCGCAATCTCCGAATTCCAAACTCGGCCGGCACGCGCATCATCGCGGCCGCCTCGCTAGCTGGCAGTCTCCAAAATCAGCTTTGACCGAAACATGGTTGGCTTCGCCATCAATCTGGAGCGCGCGGCCAACATTTCTGTCTGGCGGAGGCAGGCGCAGCTGCTGCAACGGTTACGTCAAAAGCAACCGCGATAGCTCCGATCCAGAACAGCTTCCTGATGGAAATCCCCTGCGCAGAAAATTTCGCAAAGCCGACTTCCGTCAATAACCTTAGCTCGCTGACGCAGGATCCGTTGTGAGCGAATTCACATGCAGCAGCGAATTTCGAACGCCCGCGACAATTCGTCTCGCCGAAAACATGCTCCACAAAGGTTGTGTACTGGAATTATTCAATCAAAGGCGCTTGAAAACGGGTTGGCGAGCATTCCAATGTGATGCTATCCTAGGTGGTGAGCAGGCGTTCTTGGAAAAGCGTCCAGCAGGAATGCTCCAGCATCTGTGGAAGGCATATGGAGAAATCCAGGCAACGCGCCGAGGTGCCGCTCATCCGTCCCAAACATCGTTCATGGAGGTCGAGATGGCTACCAATCCAAAGGGCTCCAACTCCGAGCGACTGACGCATCCGCTTCTCGAACATCTCGGCCCCATCGGGGCAGCAACGGAAAATCTCTTCGGATACAGCGCCAAGATCGTGTGCGGCAGGCAGAGCGAGCAGGGCTGCTGTTGTCCTGCAGGAACCCGGCCCGGCGTCTACGCGACCGAGGTCAACATCCAGAATCTCAATCTCGTCGTCGCCCCGGTCGTGAAGTTCGTGCTGCCCCTGATCAACTCGGGCGCCGTCGTCGCTCGCGAGCCTGACATCGCCGATCCCACCACGCTTGCCAGGCGTCAGGTCGAGATCATCAAGATCCCTCCGCTGGGGGCGACGATGGACGATTGCTGCCGTATCGCGCAGATGCTGCTGGGCGCGACCCCGAACGGCGACACCGCGCTGACCATCGCGATCCTGACGATCGTGAGCCAGTTCGAGCTGTCCGTCTCCACGGTCTACACGGCGACGCCCCTGAACGGCGACGGCATCAGCATCGACGTCGAGTACGTTCCACCGCGGCTGCTGCGGCTCCGCGGCCAGGGTTGACCGGAACGTAGGTCCGCCACGCGTGCGTTGAATCGATTGTGGTAGCCGGGGCGAAAGCCCCGGCGCGCGCTCCCATCAACTCATGCGTGACGAGGATGAGCTTGGCGACGTATAAGCCAGGAAGATCAGCGTGCCGATCAGAAGGGCCGCGGCCATGAACAGCAGCACCGCCGGCAGTCCTGCGAGCGCCGCCACTGCGCCGGTGGTCGACTGCATCAGGGCCGCGCCGAGGAAGAAGGCGAGGTTCACCGCGGCGAGTGCCTTGCCCGCAACTTGCGCGTCGACCAGTTGCCGTGACATGCCGAACAGCAGCGGCTACGCGGATGTTGCAAGGCCAATGAGCACGAACAGCACGAGGTCGTATCGCGGCGGCATGACGGGAACGCCGAGCAGCAGAGAGACCGCATTGTGAGGCGCGCCGAGCGCCATCAGCGCGAGCAGAAATGCCGCGACGAGGTGAGCACCGGCAACCAGCTCGCGCCGGCGGCCGAACCTGCGATCGACCATGCCGATGCAAAGCGGGCCGACGATCATCGCGATCGTGAACGCGCCGAGCTGGTTGCCGGCCTCGACCCGCGACAAGCCCTTGATCTCCATCAGCCACGGCCCGCCCCACAGGCCCCGCAGCACCAGCGAGGTCGCAAGCGATACCAGCGCGAGCGCGATCAGACCGCGTAGGGGACGAGAGAATCCGAGCCGCAGCACCTCGATCATCTGCGACAGGGGCGAGGAATCGTCCTTGTGCTCGGCCGGCTGGTTCGGCACCAGCGCGAACACGGCGAGCCCCACCAGGATGCCGGCCAGCCCAGAGATCCAGAACCCGGCGCGCCAGCCGTAATGATCGACCACGAAGGCGAGCGGGCTCGACGACAGCAGCATGCCGATATTGCCGATCGAGAGGATCGCGCCGGACCACAGGCCGAACCGCGCCGCCGACAATTGCTTGGCAGCCAATGTCATCGGGCACATCAGCATGCCGGAGGTGGCAACGCCGAGCAGCAATTGGCCGAACGCGAAACTTTGCGGCCCCGTCGCAAAGCCGGAAGCTGTGGCGCCGACCACGGTTCCACCGAGCAGGCTGAGCGACACCGGGCGTACGCCGAAGCGGTCCATCGCAGCGCCGACCGGGATCTGGGCTGCGGCAAAGGCGAAATGATAGACCGAGGTGAGGCTGGCCAGCGCCTGCGGCCTGATGCCGAAATCCGCGGCCATCAGATCGAGGCTGACCGCCGGAATGGTGCGCAGCAGGGTCGAGAGCATGTGACCGCAGGCGAGCGCCACCAGAGCAAAGATCAGCGCGCGGGTGCCAACTCCCGCTTCCTCCGTGGCCACCGCAGTCATGAGCGTCCCGTCCCGGCAAGGGTTTTCGGTGGGGTACACGATTGGGGGACGTGTGCCAATGGCGGGAGGGGCAGCTCCCTATTCCGGGATTGCGGCCTTCCGGAGCTTCATCTAGCCCTTGAGCTTCTCGATGATCGAGACGAATGTGGGTTCCGCTTTCGTGGCGACATCGATCGAAACGGCTCCTCCGGATTCGAACGCACGTTCTGCGATCTCGTAACCGAGCATGCGGTAGCTCTCGAATTGCGACTCCGTGAAGAATTGATTCAGCGTCGTCTCATGCGGAAAGGACACGTGAGATATCGCGTAGCTCAGCACCCCGATCGGTTCCGAGCCGTGCAGACCCGACTTGAAGTAAAGGAGCAGCCCGTTCCTTGAATCGCCGCCGTCGGACTCATGATAGAGGATGTCGCCAATCGCCCAATAGGGCTCTTCCGGCGCAGGGCTTGGACGCTCCTTGAAGCGCTTCTTGAGCCGGTCCAGGCCGTGCAGGTCGATACGCACGCCGAGGTCGATCCACACCTTGCGAAGCGCGTTGCCGAGATCTTCGAAGGAGTAGTCGGGGTCGCACCCGGCGTCACTGACGACGATCACGCGGCAACGCCGCCGAACCATTTCGTAGAGGCCGAGGTTTTCGAAGTGCCCGCCGTCGCTCAGGTATACCCAGCGCTCGGTCTCGCTCGTCAGGCCGAACATCTCCATGAAGAACGGGCGCAGCGCATTGCGCGGCTTGACCTCCGAATAGTAGGGATTGTCGCCGCGCGGGTTGGCCAGCCACCAGCCGAGGCGCACGTTGAACAGCGTCATCAGGAAAGCGACGCCTGGCGATGAGTTGTAACCCATGTTCGGACTGACGGCGGCGCCGGAAATGGCCATGGCTGTCCCGAGCGTCAGGCCAAGCCTTCCGCCGTAAGGCTGCGGCTGGCCGGTCGTGGCATAGGTCGTCCGGTAAGCGCCATCGGAAAATATCGCGCTGCCGCTGCCGCAATGGAGCGGCGAGAAGGTGAAAGGCGCCGCCATCCGTTCCTGCCATGCCAGGTTCTTGGACGACACGAGGTTGAGCGCCGCGCTGATGACATGGAGCGGCTTCCAATTGGTCCCCAGCGGTTTAACGCCATGTTCCCAGAGCTCGTGCAAACGCGGGCTGTCGCGACTGTCGAAATCCGTGAAGGCGTTCTTCGTCTGGTCGCGGTCGCTCTCATGGCGTGAGGCGCCAAGAAAGGCACGAACCAGGCGGTTTCGGTAGATGCTGTGGAGTGAGTAGCGGTTGATGCTAAGCACATGTGCGGCTGCGCCGATCAACAGCGCGAGCACGGCGCCTGCTCCGACCACGAGTGTCCAGGGCGCATGGTCGGGACCGGGCGCGAAAGATGCGAGCGCCAGGTCGCACACGATGGACAGCACGGCCACCAGGATGGCGGCGAAAACCGCCGCGGCGATCGCTGCGATGGTGTTGAGCCCGAAGTATTGGCGCAAGCCTGTGGTCGCTTCCTCGGCGATGGCCTTGGTCTTCGAGCTCGATCCCAGGACGACGGAAATCAGGCCCGAAATACCTCCGCCCGTTGCGAGCGAGGGGACAAGCCAGCTGCCAAGCTCACTGATCCATTTTGCCGCCGGCGGCGAGCCAAGCACGAGTCCGAACCAGAGCAGCCAGCCAAGATATGCAAGTGTGAAGATGCCGCTCGCGCGTGCCTGGAATTCGAGCCCCGCATCCACCTCGGACAGAAACTCGGCAAACGAGATATAGATGACGTCGGCTATGATGCGCGCCGCGACGATCCAGGGCAGTCCGAGTACGCAGGCAAAACCCGCGACTGCAGCAACGGAGTAGGATGGCTCGGATTCGAAATGCAAAAGCAAAACCAGTCCCGCTGCAATCAGCACGCCGAAAGCCACGCCGGCAACACACCAGGCGCCAAGATCGATCCATCGATGCTTGATACGGGCCCCGAGCGGTTGGTGGGCCGTGCTTCGTAAAATGAAGCTCCACAGCGGCGCCAGCAACCAGCAAAGGAAAAAAAGCGCGGCTCCAAGGATGGCGCCGCGACTGAGCACCGCGGCCTCGAGGTGATCTCTTGCGAACTGCTCGAGGAACTTGAATCCGCTGGCACTGATCACGGCCGTGAGCGTCGACAGACCGTATTGACTTTGCAATACGAAAATCAGCAGCGCGGCTCCGACGAGGAAGGGCATCAGGTCGCAGACGAAAAACCACGGTTGCGGGACGTTGATCCATCCGCGGGCGGGACGGTTTGCGGCAGAGAACGACAAGGAGATGATGAAGCAAAGGGTTGGCACGATCATCAGGAACTCGAACCACCTTGATGGGTTCGCATCCGTGATGTTGTGGGCGTCGATGACTCCGTAGTAGAGCGCCTTGGTGACAAGCACCATGAGGATCATCGGGGGAACGAGCAGCACCCAGTTCAGGAACAGGTTGCGCAGGACGCCGGCAACGTCGCTCCACAGATCAGGAGAAATCGGCGAAAAGCTGGGAGCGAGATAGTGCGTGTTGCGCCGGAGGTTGGAGATCGGCTCTGCTTCTTCGTGATCTCTCAGCTGACCGGAACTGTCGGCGTCTTCCGTATATCGCCGATTGAGTGCGGAAACCACGCGATCCGGGTCGCGCGCGTGCGTGGTCTGGCCTGCGCTCGCGGCGGCTGCGGCACGCTGCTTACGCTCCTGACAGAGCCATGCCGACAACCAGCTGCCGATATAGCCGCCACCCGACACGGTTGAAAGATACTCGAACTGCGTCAGAGCCGAACCGGCCTTCTCACCTTCACGCTTCGACGTGACGTTCAGGGCGGCAAGCCTTTGCAGGATGCCGAGCGCAAACGCCGCGCTGCGGATTCCCCCGCCGGAGAGGCACAGCGCCCATCGGTCGTCTGCGTTGAGCGCTCGATAGATGTCGAGGAGTGTACCCGGCATGGGCTCCGGTGTGGACGGCGCCTGCGCTGCTGCCGGCGATGTTGCGGGCGGTTGCTGCGTGGGATCGGGCGACGTCGTGTTCGGCGGCTGCGCAGGCGAGAAATGGAGAGGCTTGCCTGCGAGAGCCTGCCGTTCATCCCACAGAACCTGTGAAAGACCCAATGCCGGCATGACTGTTTCCCCCTCACGAGCTCCGTGCACGCGAGCATCGTTTCCCGTTTGCCCCCCGACCTCGGACAGCCGGCAGGTGAGGGTCGCAATTATTGGTTGATGGCCGAGAGTAGACTACTATATGGCGTGTCGACGATCAGAGCAACACTGACGATCTGGCGGGAAATCATTTCACCTCACGCAGCAGCGCCCGCGTCACCCCAGTAACGCCCGCACCCTGCCTTCACTCAGCGATCGCCTCGCCGTAGGATGGCTAGAGCGAAAGCGAAACCCATCGACTTGCATCCGAGGGAAATGGGTTTCGCGAAAGGCTCAACCCATCCTACGAGCTTCATACCCGCTCGAAACCATGCGCCCCCGGGCCGCGAGTCAGGGAACGATGCCACGGCAGGCCCACGCGACGTTTGCAAAGGACCTCGGGCCATCGGGCCGGCCGGCCTCGTAGGCACCGCGCACGGCGGCGTCGGTGCGCGCTCGCTCCGCAGCGTCGAGCGCTGCCACATACTTGCCGAGCGGCCCTTCGCCGGCGGCAATCGGCGCCCAATAGTCGGCAAAGCTTTGGTAGTCCATGCGGATCATCAGCTCCATTTCCGCAATGTCCACGAGACCCTGTTCGGCAAAGGTCCGTCTCAGTTCGCCCGGCTGCATCATCGGTTGAAAGCAATAGCGACTGCGCAGCTGGCGCCCGCTTTCACCGAGTGCCGCCACCGTGTCGACCATCATGCGCATGCCGGGCATGCCGCCGAGATGATCCCACACCGCTGCCGCGACCACGCCACCCGACCGAACGACACGGCGCATCTCGGCGACGGCCTTGCCGGCTTCGGGAACGAAGTGGAGCACGAGGAGCGCCAAAGCACGGTCGAACGTGCCGTCCTCGAAGGGCAGGGCGCAGGCATCCGCTTGTCGGACTTTTATTCGCGGGTTTGTGTTGCGCCGGACCGCCTCCTCGACAAAGACCGGTGAATAGTCGACCGCGGCGATCTCGGCGAGGTCGGCGGCTTTGGCGAGCGCGAAGGTCAAGCTCCCGGTGCCACAGCCGACGTCGAGAATCCTTTCGCCGTCGGTAACCCCCGTGAAGTCGATGAACAGCGGCGCGAGTCTTCGGCTCCAGCGGCCCATGAGCTGCTCATAGCCCACGGCGTCGTGGACGTTGAAGTCCGAGGTCATCGAAGTCTCCCTGCGCTCGCCAAATTTCTGAAGTCGGCGAGCTCCTTTTGACGGCTACCATGCCTCATCGAGGCCGAGCTGCTCGAACACTTCGCGACGAAGCTCAACGAAGTGCGGATCGCCCCGGTGGCGGGGATAGGGCTGGCTGTTGACGATCTCGGCCTTGATCCGTGCAGGTCTGTCGCTCAGCACGATGACGCGGCCGGCGAGCAAGAGAGCCTCCTCGACATCGTGCGTGACCAGCAGCGCCGTGAAGCTCGAGCGCTGCCAAAGTGATACAAGTTCCGCCTGCATCGCGATGCGGGTCAGCGAGTCGAGCTGGCCCAAAGGTTCGTCGAGAATGAGCAGCTTCGGGTCGTTGACAAGCGCACGCGCCAGAGCCGCGCGTTGCGCCATGCCGCCGGAAAGCTGGTGCGGGTAGGCATTGGCGAAGCCCGTGAGCCCCACCAGGCGCAACGCGCTTTCAACACGTCCACGATGGGTGCGTAGCAAACCGCGGGCTTCCAGCCCGAGCGCAACGTTGCTCCATACCGTCCGCCATGGATAAAGCGTGGGGTCTTGAAAAACGACGACGCGCGACGGATCCGGTGCTTCGATCTCGCTTCCCTCCGTGAGCAGGGAGCCGGCTGTTGGTGTCTCGAGCCCCGCGACCAGCCGCAGCAAGGTCGATTTTCCGCACCCACTCGGTCCCAGGAGAGCGACGAATTCACCGCGGCCGACCTGCAGGCTGATGCGGTCCAATACAGGCAGGGGCTGCCCTTCGAGATCGAAGCGATGGCTCACTTCGCGGAGCGTCAGCGTCGATCCACGGACCGCGTGATCGCTTGCGATCGCCGCTACCATCGTACCAGGCCTTTCTGCCAGGATAGCAGGCGGTCCCGCAAGTGGAACAGCAGCGTGATCAGCCCGGAGCACAAGAACGCCATGAGCAGCAGCGCGGCGTACATATTGGCATAGGCCGCCCAACCCTGCGCCCATTGCAGATACCAACCGAGCCCCGCCTTCACGCCCAGCATTTCGGCTACGACAAGAACCGCAAACGAATTGCCGAGACCCATGAACAGGCCAACGAAGACATGCGGCATTGCCGCCGGAATGGCGACCTTGAACACGAGGAAGCGCTGGTTTGCTCCCAATGTCCGCGCGATATCGTAATAGGCGCTCTTCACGCAGGCGACGCCCGACCAGGTGAGCACGGTGACCGGAAACCCGGTGGCGAGCGCAATCAGGAAAATGCTGGCGCTGAAGCTCGACGGGAAAACGAAAAATGCCAGCGGCAGCCAAGCCGTCGCGGGCAGCGGCCCGATGAACCGCAAGACTGGGTGGATCCAATAACCGGCGAGCGGCGACCAGCCGATCGCCACGCCGGTCACGAACCCCACTGCCGCACCGAGAAAATAACCGGTCGCGAGCAGACGAGCTGAGGCGAAGATGCCTTCAGCCAGCCGCCCCCAATCGTCGATTACGACTTCGACAATGGCCTGCGGCGGCGGAAAAAACGGCAAAGGCAGCAATCCGAGCTTTGCTGTGACGACCTCCCAGGCAGCCAAAAACAGCGCCAGCGCGAACAGCCACGGAGAAAGCCGCTGGAGACGCTGAAAAGCTGCAAAACGAACGCCGGCAAAGGCTGCCAAGGCAAGGGCAAGGGCCAACGCGCCGCAGGCAATGGCGAAACCGCTCGTGTAGGCCCAATCGCTTTCGGGCTTATCCGGCCAGAAGGCAGTGAGCGCGGCGACCATCGACCATGCGGCGGCCACAGACAGGCCGCCGATCAGCGACCGCGTGGTTGAACTTTCAAAAAAGCCGAAACCCGACTTCTCTGATGGCCTCGGCACTTCATCGATGACCGAGCTCACTGCGGATCTTCCCAATCGGCTCAGCTTAGAACGTCAAGATAAATCCGGTCGGCGAACTTGGCCGGGTCGGTGCTTCGCTTGATGACATTCACTGCCTTGAGTTCATCGGTGTACAGCAAAAGCTGCTTCTTGAGCTCCGCCCCGACAGGATGTTTGTGGTGAGTATGGCTGCGATACATAGTGGCGAGATCCTCTACGGACCCTCTCCCGCCGTAGCCCGAATAGATTGCTGCGGCATCGGCGGGATCGCTGGCAACGTGGTCTGCCCCCTCCAGTATCGACCGTGTCAGAGCGGCCGCCACCGGCACTTCGCTTCGGGTGAGGCTGCCACGTATCGCGAGAACGCAGCAGGTGCGGTCGGCGAATTCACCCGATAAGTTCGTCGCGATCTCGTTGAGTTTGCCTTCCTTGAGCCAGAGATAGGGCAGCGGATCTATCTCGGCTAGCGCTTGCACTTCGCCCTTATCGACGGCAAGCGCGAGCAGATTGGCCGGGTACTGGCGCCACTCTACCTCTTGGGCCGGATCGATGCCCTTCTTGGCGAGGTAGATCGAAAAGAAATTCTTCGCTGGGCTCGCTTGATCGCTGATCGCGATAGCCTTGCCACGCAGGGACTCCAGGCTGTCAATGTTCGCAGCCTTGGAGCCGAGGAGCCGGATGCAGCCGCCGTGCACACCGGCGGTGATCCGAACGTCGAAGCCTTGCTCCAGCGGCTTGAGCCAGCGCAGGGCCAATCCCAAACCGGCATCCGCCTTGCCAGTTGCAATCGCCTCCAACAACTGGTCGGTCGAACCGCCGAAATTGACGAAATCGACATCGAGGTTGTGCTTGGCGAAGATGCCCCGCTCCTTTGCGACTGGCGCAGCGACCGTGCAGGCCGCGTTGGCGTTCCAGGCGAGTTTTAGTTGGCGGGGCGCGCCCTGCAGCTCTTCACCGTTCGCTGCGGCGCGGCAGATAAAGGGCTCGCCCGGAATATAAGACAGCGATCCAGTCCCGGATGCCGTCAGCGCGCGAGCCGCGCCGAACATCCCAAACGGCGCCGCGGCGCCGAGGGTACAAGCCAACGTCAGCACCGAGCGGCGGGAGAAGGCGCCCCGCTTCGCTTCGGACAGATCTTTCGTCAAGCTGTTGCCAATTTCGCGCTTTTCCATGTGTCGCTCCCAAACTCGCGTTTGAATGGAATGAACCCATCGGAACCGGGTGGCGCTTTGCGGGGCTTAGCTCGCCTCTCTTTGGTTGGGCATCATCCGAGCCCGTCTGCTACACAAGTATGAAGAGGTTCACATTAACGCAAAAAAATGCATGGAGATAGCTGCGCGGCGATTGAGGCTCTCTCTCGTCAATCGTATTGACCTACTCGCGGTGGCGTCCGTCGCGTTTGATCGCGATCGGCGCGGGCAGATGGTCGATATTTCGGTCTGCGCGCGCACCAGCATGGAGCGTGCATTTCGCGAATTGAGCGACGGCCATACCAATCATGCAGGACAAGGCTGAACTTCTAACGCCAAGTCCGGCAATGCTCTGGAACAAACGGCTTGTCGCAGCAGAACGGAAAGCTACTCGTTAGGCTTTGCGCCTTTGATCCATCTCGTCTTCCTGCTTCGCTTGCTTGGTCGGGGGAATGTCATCAATGTTGCGCCTGGGGCGTCCTTACGAGGAGGTCGCATGATTACCACCGTTGTACGATACAAACTGCCGCCGCAGATCGACTATGCCGCGTGTCGCGAGCACTTTCACAAGATCGCACCCAACTTCCGCGAGGTGACGGGGCTGATCAGCAAGCACTTCATCTGGTCCGAAAGCGGATGGGCCGGCGGCGTGTATCAGTGGGAGCGCATCGAGGATGCCAAGGCGTTCTACACCGGGCCGTGGCTCGAGGGGATCGTCCAGCGTTACGGCATGAAGCCGCAGATCGATTTTTACGAGGTCTTTGCAGTGACCGACAACGCGCGCGGCACGGTTGAGCTGTTCAAGGAGACCGTTGCCTCCAAATGACCCTGAGCGGATCTCGCTCATCTGCCGCGCTGGCGCGTGGAGATGGCGGTTGCGTTGGAGGATGGTACACAGAGCTCTGGCGGCGTCGCAGGTGGCAAGTCCGCACCGTGACCGAATGCGCGGATCACGTGTGATCTTGGACCCGAAGCGGAAGTAAGGGCTGGGCGATATCGGCAGCCCTCAGAACTTGCCGGCGAGCGTCAAGCGTACCGCACGAGGTTCAGCGGGATGGACGTGACGGTCGGCAACGCCCTCGATCGGCTCGCCGGGCAGGCGGGACAGATAGTAGTATTCAATCTGGTTGGTCTGCGCGTTGAAGAGATTGAGCACATCGAGCTGAAGTTTAAGGCCGTTATCGAAGCGATAGCCGGCACGTGCGTTGAAGATCAACGAGGATAGCGAGCGGACGCTGTCGTCCTCGATCAGCGGGCGCGGGCCAAAATAGCGTGCCTTGAGTGCACCGAACCAGCCAGCCTCTCTGCCGAAGGTGACCGCGCCGCTTGCGATCCAAGCCGGCGCGCCGGGGATGCGGTCCCCCGCAGGATCGAAGTCTGTAAACCGAGCCCGAGCGTAGGCAACGTCGAGGTCGAATGATAGCCACGGAAGCGGCTTGTACTGGTTGACCCATTCCACGCCCACGCGGCGGCTGGGCCGGCTGGCTTCGGTGGTACCGGCGTCGCCGACGAACAGAAGTTCGGAGTCGAAATCCAGTACGAAGACAGCAACCGAGCTGGTGAGGTTGTCGATCGCCTTCGTGCGGATGCCAAGCTCTGCACCGCGCGAGCGGACCAGCAACGGGACGCGATCCTGCGGTGTGACCTTGTCAATTGGATCGACCGTGATCGTCGCGCCACGAATATCGTTGCTGTGCAGGCCGTAGCCGGCATTGCCGTAGAATTCAGTCTTGAACCATGGGCCGAGCACAATACCGCCCTTAGGGCTCGCCATCGTCGCCTGAGCATTGCCCGAATTCTCGGGCGTATCGCTCAAGACGTGACCGGCAAAAACATCTTCGCGGATGCCGACGGTAGTGCGCAGCCAGTCGGTCCAGCGTGTCGTTGTGTCGGTCCAGATGCCGACATTGCCTTCTTGCACGCGGTCCTCGCGTGTGGTCGATAGCCGTGCGCGCTGCTCGGTCGTGAACAGACCGACATGGATGTCATCGTAACGGCTCTGCATGCCGACGCGGGTTTGTGTCTCGAAGCCTCCAAACCGCCAGTCGAAGGCGTGCCGCGCGTCGAAGCCGCCCAGGGTACGGCGATCGAGCTGATTGAATTGGTCGCCATTGATGGGGTTGTCGAGAAAGTAAGTGAAATTGTTGAAGAGCTGCAGGTCAGAGCGGATGACATAGGCGCTGACCTTGCTCTGGCCATACTCGCTAGATTGCGCCCAATTACCCGACAGGCTGAAGCGGCTGGAGGTGCCTCCATCGGTTGGATCGAGCGTGCCGAAGCGGCCGATGATGCCCTCGTCGATGGCGCGCTGCGCCACCTGATCGGTCGAATTCCAGCCGTTGGAATAGGCCATCGCGGTCAGCGTCAGGCCGTCTGTTGCGGTGCCGCGGCTGTAGCGCAGCACGCCGTTGATCTTCCGCACATTATCCGGCACATCCCACGGGCCGTCGTATTTGGTACCGTCGATCGCCGCAAGTAGGGTGCCGTCGCCCACCGCGGTCGATCCCGCTGCCACGCTGCGCCGATAACCGAAGCTGCCAAATGTGACCTCCGCAAAATTCTTCGGCAGCTTATTGATGTAATCGATAGCCACGGAGCCGGCGGAGCTGAAGTCGCCGACGTCCGCATAATACGGCCCCTTACGAACGTTGACCGACTGGATCAGCTCGGGAATGAGGAAATTGATATCAGCATAACCCTGACCATGACCGTGCGTCGGCATATTGACGGGCATACCGTCCACGAAGATCGAGAGATCGGTACCGTGGTCAAGATTGAAGCCGCGCAAAAAATACTGGTTTGCTTTGCCTTCGCCGGAATGCTGCGTGACGATCAGGCCCGGCACGACTTCTAGCGCCTCGCCCACGCGCGAGAACGGAACTGCATTCACCTGTTCGCCGGTGAAGCGCACGGCGCTGGCAGCAGTAGGCTGCATTGCCGCCACTCCATCGGGAGTCATGCCTTGTGCCACCCCTGCGCCGCCGCTTGTGGCCGGCTGCTCCGATCTGACTGCGACAGTCACCCGTCTCCCGCGATTTTGCGCTGGCTTGGGCCTCGCATTCCGCGTGGGCGGTTTCGCCTCAGGAGCAGTGACGGTGACCGGTGGAAGTTGATCCGGCCCGCTCGGGGCTCGATCCTGTCCGACGGCGGGCAACGCACAAATAGCAGACGACGCGGCGGCAGAAACTATCCGCAATATCCCACGCACTGACTTGCTCCCGCACACCAATCGAGTGCCGCAATCGCCGACGACTGCGCATCCTTACCCGGAAGCCAATGGTAGCGAGTACGTATGACATTTCAATATGAATGTCATACTTCAGGCAAGATCAGATGGAGCGAGAGCAAACTCGCCCCTCTCCGAGTATTCCGTATTACGGCCGGCGTTCGCGTCCATCGGCCGCGACGGCAGCTCCTGGGGCCCAAACGGAAGCGTGCAGTCCGCTGAATGATGTTTGGCTGTTGATCGCAAACGGGCATTGATCCCCGACGACGCTCCCACGAAGTGCGGCAACGTCAGGGGCGCTGCACAACGAAAGGGCCGACCGCTCGAAGCGATCGGCCAGTCTAGGGAGAAAACGCCCGTCCGTCGGGCGCGGCAAAGCGAGCTAACGCTCGGTTACCTAACGTAGTCTGCTCAACGGGGGCAGCCTATGAACTAGGTCACACAAGAAAGAGTGATCGACTTGACGCGAGACAGCCCGAATTGAAGGAGGCGGCATCACTCGAATTCCCTGAGCAGTCTCCGCGCCTCATCCAACAGATCCCGAACTTGCTTTTGCTCTGCGATGCCCTTCTTCGTGAACAGCCCATGCTTCCGCGCATTCCTGTTTCCCTTCGGCGCGCCCGATCCCTCCGCGCCGCCATGCATACGGCACCGGGACTTGCCGTGAACCGCCGGCGCGCGGCAAGCACAGCCGTTGCGCGTTCTGGCGCCGCAGCGCGGGCTTGCCAGCATCGCGCCCGTGGTGCGGACGTGGCCACTGGTCATGCGGGGGCGTCGTGCGTTGCGATGACCTGCTCGTGTTCGCCGACAATTGGCATCGGGACCGTCCGCGCGTCCGCCAGCGCGGCAGGCGCGCCCGGCTGCGACACGATCATCCGCGCATGCTGTGTGACGTTGCCGACGATGGCCTTGCCGCCGTCCTGGACCGACAGGTTTTGCACGGTGATGGCCGGCTCGCCCTTGTTCCTGTAACGATTGAGCGCCTCGATCTGGGCCGGAAACGTGCGCACGAGCTTGCCGAGCGCACGCGCGGCGCTGTCCTGGCACTGGATGTTGTCGGCGCCGGCGAGATGCTGGGCACTTCGCATTGCGGTGACGTGCACGCAGATCATCTGCGCCGCCAGCATCGCCTCGATGGCGTCCCTCGGCTTGATGCCCTGCATCATCGAAATCATGAAGGCGAGGTTGGCGTGGTCGAGCCTCGCGCCGTTCACGCTCGCCTTCACCAATTGCTTGAGGATGCCGTACATGGCGTCGCTATCGGCGACCCCGAACGCGTCGGCCATCAGCCGTTCGCCCGCCTCCGGATCCGGATGGTCGATCGAAAAGCCGCGCTTGGAGAACTTGATCCGCGGGAATGTTGCGGTTTGGGGTCGATCGGGCGCGGCGATCGCCGCCGTCGTGTTGTGGTTCGAAGATGCTGTCATGTCGATGCTTCCTTTTGGGGCCGGCGCAGGCGCGTGGGCGGCTGCGCGCAAGGCCGATTGCCTGCCCGCGGCCCGCCGGACCGATTGCTGATGTTGATGAGGATGAGTTGCGCGCAAGCTGTCGTGACGCGCCGTTGCCGGGCACGCCGTGGGACACTTCAGGGATTTGGCAATGATGACATCATGCCGGTGATTTGCCCGACGTGTCAAATGATTTCGTAAAATCGTAATACGTCGCGCCGACAGTCACCCGCTACTTTGCATGGGGTTGTTTTCCCCATTTTTGATGGGGCGGGAAAACCCGACCTGATCTGGCGCGTCTCCCGCAGCCTAAAGCCACAGGATCTGCTTGCGATAGCCGAGATCGGTCAGCAGCGGCTTGGCCGGGCCCTGGTGGAACACCGCGCCGCGCTCCAGCGCGAAGACGCGGTCGGCGAGCGCGAGCACGAGGTCGAGATTGTGCTCGACGATCACGATCGACATGTGCCGCCGGAGCTGGTCGAACACCTTGAACAGCTCGAGCGTCACCGCCGGCGCAAGCCCCTCGAAGGGCTCGTCGAGCAGCAGCAGGCGGACATTGCCGGACATCGCACGCGCGACCGCCACCATCTGCTGCTCGCCGCCGGAGAGATAGTCGGCCGCGACGTTCATGCGCTCCTTCAGCCGCGGGAAGGTGTGCAGGATCTGCGCCTCGTCCCAGACCACGCCGTCGCTGCCGTCGGTCTTGCGGGCTAGGCGCCCGAGCGCGAGGTTCTCGCGCACGGTCATGCCGGCGAACAGGCCGCGACCCTGCGGCACATAGCCGATGCCGCGGCGCGCGATGTCGGGCGCGGCGAGGTGCGCGATGTCTTCACCGCGATAGTCGATGCTGCCTGATGTCGCAGGCACCAGGCCGGCGAGCGTCTTCAGCAGCGTCGACTTGCCGGCGCCGTTGCGGCCCAAAAGCGCGACGATCTCCCCTTCGCGCACGTCGAGGGAGGCCTCGGTCAGGATGTGGCTCTTGCCGTAAAACGTGTTGACGCGCTCGAAGCGCAGGATGGGTTTTGCATCGCTCGCAGCATCATCGCTGCGCTGAAGCGCAACGGTCGGGGTGCCCGTGCCGGTGTAGATCTCCTGCACCCGCACGTCTTCGCGCACCGCTTTGGGGCAGTCCGACATCAGCACTTCGCCCTGGTTCATCACCGTGACGACGGCTGAGAAGCCCAGCACGCGATCGATGTCGTGCTCGACGATCAGAACGGGGATATTGGCCGCGATGTTCTTGACGAGGCTGGAGACGCGCTCGCGCTCGGCCGCGGCAAGGCCCGCGAGCGGTTCGTCGAGCAGCAGCACCTGCGGCTTGGAGCCAAGAGCGATACCCAAATCAACAAGTCGCTGCCCGCCATAGGAGAGCTCGCCGCTATCGATCTCCTCGATGCCTTCGAGTCCGAGGAATTTGATCAGCTCCGCGGTCTCGGCGTGGATGTCTTCGTAGGCGTCGATGTCGTTCCAGATGTTGAAGCGCATCGGCCGGCGCGCCTGAAGCGAGAGCCTCAGGTTCTCGTAGATGGTGAGCCCGTGGAACAGGTTGGTGATCTGGAACGAGCGCGCCAGCCCCTGATGGCAGATCAGGTTGGACGGCACACCCGCGATATCGCGGCCGTTGAGGCGGATGCCGCCCTGATCCGGCGCGTAGAGGCCGGAGACCAGGTTGAACAGTGTGGTCTTGCCGGCGCCGTTCGGCCCGATCAGGGCGTGGATCTCGCCGGCGCCAACGCTGATGCTCGCATCGTGCACGGCGCGGATGCCGCCGAACTTTTTCGAGACGCCGCTCACCTCGAGCACCGTCCCCGTCAGTGCTTGCGGCCGCAGAAAGGCCGGCAGCGGCAGGCCGTCATAGATCTTGCGCCGGCTCATCGCGGCCGGCTCTTCCGCTGGAGGGTGGACGTGCCGCATGATCAACGTGCCGATGCCGACGAGGCCGCCCGGGGAATACATCACGAAGGCGACGAAGGTGATGCCGAACCAGAACAGCCAGTCCGACGTCCAGATCGAGAACAGCTCGCGGAACAGGATGAAGAACAGCGCACCTAGCGCGGGCCCGAGCATGCTTCGCATGCCGCCGATCACGACCATCGCAAGCAGCTCGCCGGCGAACGGCACGGAGACGGCTTCGGCCGAGACGAGATAGTTCAGGAACGCGATCAACGCGCCGGCGATTCCCGTGACCACCGCCGAGATCACGAAGACCGCGAGCTTGTAGCGTTCGACCGGATAGCCCTGGAACGTCGCGCGCAGCTGGTTCTCGCGGATCGCGACCAGCACGTGACCGAAGGGCGAGCGCGCCAGGCGCAACAGCACGTAGAGCACGACAAGGCCGATGGCGGCGACGACGATGTAGTAGGCGAGCGCATTGTCGAGATCGAGCGGGCCGATGCGGCCGCGCTTCAGTCCGCCGAGGCCATCCTCGCCGCCGGTCAGGCTCGTCCAGCGGAACGCCGTCGTATAGGCCAGCGCCGCGAGCGCCAGGGTCAAAAGCGAGAAATAGACGCCGCGTCGGCGCAGGATCAGCGCGCCGACGACCGCCGATGCCGCGGCGACGACGACCGTCGACAGCAGCAGCGGCAGCCAGATCTGGCCCGGAAAGAAGCGGAGCTGGATCAGGCCGGCCGCGTACGCGCCGACGCCGAACCAGGTGCTGTGGCCGAAGGAGACGAGGCCGGTGTAGCCGATGCAGAGGTTGAGCCCCATGGTGGCGATCGCAAGCGCGACCACCCAGGTGCCGGTGTTGAGCGACAGGCCGAGGGCCCTGAGCACGAACGGCAGCGCGATGACTGCTACGGCCGCGACCAGCAACGGCTTCAGCCTGTCGAAGGCGGATGCGCGCCTCATTCGAACTTCTCGATGCGTTCGCCGAGCAGCCCGCGCGGGCGCACCAGCAGCACCAGGAACATCAGGATGTAGATCGAGGCTTCGCCCGCGGCGGGCTGGAAATGAATCGCAATGCCGCGCACGACGCCGACGAGGAGGGCGGCGATGATAACGCCCCAAAAGCTTCCGAGCCCGCCGATCACGACGACAACGAAGGCGACCGTCATGATCTCGGCGCCCATCGCCGGATGCACGGTCGTGATCGGCGCGAAGAACGCACCGCCAAGCGCGGCCATGCCGACGCCGAGCATGACGATCGCGGTCATGTAGGGCTGAAGCCGGATGCCGAGCGCTGCCACCATGTCAGGCCGCTGGATGCCGGCGCGCACCACGCGTCCGAATGAGGTCTTGTGCAGGAGGAGCCAGATGCCGACGAGCACCGCTGCCACCACCGCCAATATCAGCAGGCGATAACGCGAGAACAGGAAATCACCGAGGATGACCGAGCCGCGAAAGCTTTGCGGAATCTCGGCCGACACCGGCGCCGCGCCCCAGATCATGCGGATCGCCTGCTCGGCGACCATCGCAAGGCCGAAGGTCACGAGCAGGCTGAGGATCGGGTCGGAGTTGTAGAAGCGGCGCAGGATGAAGCGCTCGAAGAGGATGCCGAGCAGGGCCACGGCGAACGGGGAGATGACCACCGACGCGCCGAAACTGAGGTGACGCGTCAGCTCGACGAAAACGTAGGCGCCGAGCGCGTAGAAGGCACCGTGTGCGAGATTGACGATGCCGCCGACGGAGAAGATCAGCGACAGCCCGAGCGCGATGAGCAGGTAATAGCCGCCGAGCACGAGGCCATTCACCACCTGTTCCAGCAAGAACTCGAACTGCATGTTGCGTCCATCACCTTGGCAAAAGCGGCGCCGGCTCGCACGCCGGCACCGTTGGCGCCAACTGAGCACTTTCGCGCGAGAGAGCGCGTCAGGCCTTCATCTCGCAGGGGTTCTGTTCCCTGGTCGGATAGATCTGTTCCAGCAGATCGTTCGCCGCCGGCACGGCATCGCCCAGCACCAGCATGTCCCACTGGTCCTTCATCTGCTCCTTCGGCTTCACCGTGAACGGATAGGCCTCCTGCACGAGCTGATGGTCCCAGGAGCGGAAATAGGCCTTGCGCGCCTTGCCGATGTCGAACTGGGATTGCTTCTCGAAATAGCCAATCAGCTCGCCGCTGTCGGTCGACTTGGTCGTGTTGATCGCCTCCGCGAGCAGTCTTAGCGTGACGTAGTCGATCCAGGCGTGGTTTTCCGGCGGCTTGCCGTATTTCTTGCTGAAGGCGGCGACGAAGGCCTTGGACGTCGGGTTGTCCAGCGTGTGGTACCAGACCGTCGGCCAGGTGCCGCCGAGATTGCCGGCGCCCGCCGCCCAGGCATCGCCGGTGTTGAGGTTGAAGCCGACCAGCGGATAGGGCAGGCCGAATTCGGCATATTGCTTGACGAGATTGGTGACCTGGTTGCCGGCGAGGTTGCAGCACACCACATCGGGCTTGGCCTGCCGCACTTTCAGAAGATACGGGCTGAAATCGGTGACGTCGGTTGCGATCAGCTCGTCGCCGATCAGATTGGCGTCGTGCGTGCCGAAGAAGGCCTTCGCCGCCTTGAGGAGGTCGTGGCCGAAGATGTAGTCGGCGGTGAGCGTGAAGAACTTTTTGCCCTTCACCATGCCCTTCTGCGACAGCGCGGTGCCGACCGCATTGACCATCACGGTGTTGGGGATGTCGCAGTGGAAGGAATATTTGTTGCAGTTCTTGCCGCGCAGCGCATCCGATCGCGCGCCGGTCGAGAAGAACACCTTCTTGTTGCGCTCGGCGACCTGCATGATCGTGAGCGAGGACGCCGACGAGATTTCGCCGAGCAGCACGACGGCGCCGTCCTGCTCCAGCATCCGCTGCGCCTTGGTCGCGGCGGTCGCGGGGTTGATGGAGTCTTCGGAGAAAAGATCGATCTGCTTGCCCAAAATGCCGCCGGACTGGTTGATCTCCTCCGCGGCGAGTTTCACGCCGAGCTGGGCGTAGCCGCCGATCACGCCGAGAAAGCCGGTCAGCGGCGTCAGGTGGCCGATTCTGATCTTCTCCGCCTGGGCGCGCGCGATCGCGGGTAATCCGAGCGCGGATGCGCCGGCAAACGCCGCGCTCGCCTTTAGCAATGTCCGTCGGCTGGTGCGGATCATCTCAAAGCCTCCTCCCGGGTGCATCGCGGTGTCTCCCTTCAGTATCGGAAATGCGATATTGTGAGAGACGTTTTTCTAATGCGGGATGATAATCCCGAACGCGGTCGCCGGTGTCAACCGGCAAAATCGCCGCTTGCGCGCGCCTTAGACTTTTTTCGCTGCTGGCTTGGACGCCGTAATTTTGGCGCCGAACTCTAACGAGAGACGGTTGGCCGCGACTTGAACGACCTGTGCGCTCGCATGCAGCGCCTGGTTCGACAGCCGCCAGATCGGTCCGGATATGCCAAGCGCGCCGATCACCTGTCCGGTGAAATCGATCACAGGCACGGCGACGCAGCGCACTTCCGGATTGAACTCGCCGTCGTCGAAGGCAACGCCGGTGCGTTGCACTTCGGCGATCTCGCGCATCAGCACGCCGGGGTCGGTGATGGATTTCGGCGTCGACGGCTTCAGTTCGGCGCGATCGAGGAAGCGCTTGAACTGCTCGGGTCGCAGCGATGCAAGAATGATCTTGCCGAGTGCCGTGCAATGGGCGGGGCGGACCACGCCGACCCGGTCGGTAAGCTGGAACGCGCCGGGCCCGCTGGTGCGCGCGATGACGATGACGGCATCGCCCATGCGCACGGCAAAATGGCTGCTTTCGCTGGTCTCGCGCGACAAGTCTTCGAGCACAGGAGTTGCGACATTGACCATCTCGATCTCGTCGAGCGCAGATGCCGCGAGTGCAAACAGGGGGCGGCCGATGCGGTAGCGCTTGTTGTCCTTCTCCTGCCGGAGATAGCCGAGCGAGACCAGCGTCTTGGCGAGATGAAAAGTGGTCGAGTTGTGCAGGCCGACGAGCTTGCTCAATTCCGCAAGCCCGATCCCTTCGCGATGCCGCGCGACCTCCTCCAGGATCGAGAAGGCGCGGCCGAGCGACTGCACGCCGCCGCCGCGCTGCTTGTCGTCGGCGTCGTCACCATCCGTCTGAGTCGGCGGGACCAGTTTTGCAATGGCCGCCTTGCGTGGGCTTGCAGGTTTTTCGCTGGTGCCGGGCTTGGTGCGCGATCTCAAGGAAGAGGCCCCCTTCGATGAATCCATCATGGCTCGAGTCCTGACACTAGCACGCGACGGGCGTGGAGCCCCGCGCGTTCCCTGGAAAACAAACTATCACAATATAAATTGACGTGCAGCATTATGAGAAATAGGGTGCGGCGGCTCAACGATGGCCGCCGCATCGAAGAAGAAGCCGTCGGGCCGCAGGGAGACGGGTTGAATGTCGCGAAATATGCTCAACGGCGCCCAGGTCATCGTCGACTACCTGATCCAGGAGAAGGTGCCGCAGGTGTTCGGGCTCTGCGGCCACGGCAATATCCAGTTCATCGACGCGCTGTATGAGCGTTCGTCCGAGATCAAGACGATTTCGGTTCATCATGAGAGCGTCGCCGGTTTCATGGCGGACGTTTATTACCGCGTCTCCGGACGGCCGACCGCGACCTTCACGTCATGCGGGCCCGGCTCGGCTAATTTGCCGATCTCGCTTGCGAACGCCTTTCTCGATTCCGTGCCGTTCATGGCGATCACCGGCAACGTACCGACCAGCCAGTTCAATCGCGGCGCGTTCCAGGAAATGTACCGGCACTATCAGGCCGATTTTCCCTCCACGGTGCGTTCGATCTGCAAGAAGGTGTTTCAGCCGACGCGCGGCGAGATGGTGCCGCTCGCGGTGCGGCAGGCCTGGAAGACCATGATCACCGGACGGCCAGGACCGGTTGTGGTCGATGTTCCCTTCGATGTCTTCATGGAATCGGCCGCAGAAGAAGCACCGAAGGCGATCGAGTGGAACGCAAATATCTCCAGCCGCTGCGGCGCCGATCCCGAAGGCGTGGTCAAGGCGGTCGATATGCTGCTCGCTGCCGAGCGGCCGGTGATGCTGGTCGGGCAGGGCGTGCGTTACGGCGGTGCCGCGGAAGAGTTGCGCAGCCTCGCCGAGCGCTTGCAGATTCCAGTTGCGGCGTCGGCCTCAGGCCTTGGCGCGCTCGACGTTAATCATCCGCTCGCACTCGGCCTCGTCGCGCGTGCCGGGCACTATCAGGCCAATCACGCGACGCGGCAGGCCGATGTGCTGCTCGCCCTCGGCGTCCGCTTCGACGATCGCACCTCGAGCTCGTGGATTCCTGGTTATTCCTTCACCATCCCGCCGACCAGGCTCATCCACGTCGATATCGATCCCGAGGAGATCGGCCGCAACTATCCGGTCGCGCTCGGGCTGATGGCCGACGTCCGCACCTTCCTGCGGCAGGTGCATGCCGAGCTCGATCGTCGCGACAACCTGTTCAGGAAATCCGACGCGCGCAAGAAGTGGCTGGCGCAGATCGATGGCTACCGCAAGGAATGGGACAAGTTCGTCGCGCCTGGCTTTTCCGACGACACCACCCCGATCAACCCGCAACGCGCCGCTGCCGAGATCGACAAGGCGCTGCCGGAGGACGCGATCCTCGTCAGCGACATCGGCGTGCACCACAACTGGCTGCTTGCCTTCTGCAAACCGAAACGGCCGGATTCGCTGATCGGCTCGATGGGCTTTGGCCCGATGGGCTTTGGCGTCGCCGGCGTGATGGGCGCGAAGTTCGCCGCGCCCGATCGGCCCTGTGTGTCGGTGTGCGGCGACGGCGCCTTCTTCATGCACGCCAACGTACTGGGCACGGCGGTCGAATATAATCTGCCCGTGGTGTGGGTGGTCTGGAATAACTACGCCTATGCCTCGATCCGGGGCTTGCAGCGTGGCTATCTCGGCGGCCGCGAGCTCGCGACCGACTTTAGGGATCCCGTCACCGGCGAGCGCTACAATCCCGATTTCGCGGCGATGGCGCGGTCCTGCGGCGTCGAAGGCGTGCGGGTGGATCGCGCCGCGGATATTGGCGAAGCCATCCGCAAGGGCATCGCGGCCAACAAGCCGTATCTGATCGACGTCGATATCGCCGCCGACGTCAACCCAGCGGGCGCGGGCGTGTGGGAGCTGCCGGGCCTCGGCCAAAGCAAGGCCGGCATCGGCACGCGCTATCAGCCGGACTGATCGCGCGCGGTGCAATTTTCAAGACGACTTCAGGGGAACACGGGAATGACGCTTGCAGGCAAGAAGGTCGTGGTCGTCGGCGGCTCCTCCGGCATTGGGCTCGCCACGGCCGAGCTCGCCAAAAAGCAGGGCGCGGACGTCATCATCGCCTCGCGCAATGCGACCAAACTCGATGCGGTCGCCGAGCGACTGAACGTGATCGCAATCCCGGCCGACGTGACCAGCGATGAGAGCGTCGCCGATCTATTCCGCCGCATCGGTCCGGTTGATCACGTCGCGCTGACCGCGGCACAGCTCAAGACGGGGCCGTTCAAGACGGTTGCCATGGACGACGTGCGCAGCACGATGGAAGGAAAATTCTGGGGCGCGTGGCGCGTGGCGCGTGGCGCGCGAGGCCGAGATCCGGCCGGGCGGCTCGCTGACCCTGGTCACCGGCTTCCTCAGCGTGCGGCCGCGTCCGAACTCGGCGGTCATCAGCGCGGCCAACGGCGCGCTGGAATCGCTGGCGCGAGCGCTGGCGCTCGAGCTGGCGCCGGTGCGCGTCAACGCGGTGTCGCCCGGGGTGATCGACACACCGATCCGCGCCGCGATGCCGGAAGCGGCACGGCGCGAGATGCTGGCGAAGACGGCTGCCGCGTTGCCGGTCGGCCGCGTCGGCGCCGCCGAGGACATCGCGCAGCAGATTCTGAGCTTCATGGCCAACGGTTTTGCTACGGGCTCGATCGTCTATGTCGATGGCGGCGCATTGGTGAATTGAGGCGCGCAAGAGGGAGCACGATCATGGCCGAAGAGAGCAATGGTGCCTTCATCCGCAACATCGCTGAAGTGCCCTGGCGCGAATTCCCCAACCATTTCGGCGGCGCGCTGTCGAAGCCGCTGGTGATGCCGGAGAATTCGGGCTCGCGCCACATCGACTACCGGATTTCGATGTACCAGCCGATGGCCTATGTCGTCCGCCACCATCACAAGGTGCAGGAGCAGGTCTATCACGTGCTCGAAGGCGAGGGGTTGATGGAGATCGCAGGCAAGAACCATGTCGTGCGTAAGCACGACGTCATCTTCCTGCCGCCCGGCGTCGAGCACGCGATCTCCAACTCGGGCCTGGTCGATCTCGTGTTCCTGGTGGTCACCTCGCCGGTGACGGATGACGAGAAGCCGGTTTGAACCGTTCCGTGGAACGGCTTGCCGGTTTGGCGTGTCAGCTCGAAGATCGCTCGCGTGATGCGATGCGAACCCTGCGCGCCTTCGCGCTCCTGGCTGCGCGTGCGGCGATCATGTTGCGTGCCTTGCTGAGCCGCGTGGCACCTGCCGACGGAGCGCTCTTCTTGTGCACCAAGGCGAGCCGCTTGCGCACGCGGTGCGCGGCGAGCTTTGCCGTGGCCTCCGCGGCTTGTGCCTTCTGAATCAGCGCGGTGACACTCGCCGCAGGAGAGGCCGAGACGAACGCGACCTCCTTGGTCTTGGATAGCCCGCCGACGCCTTCGCACGGCGCTTCGCTGGGCAGATCGACGCGGATCGCGAGCATGTCGGCGTCCTCGATCCAGTCTTCCGCCTTGGTGCCGGTGATGATGTGGACGTAATCGCGTGTCTCGCGCGGAAGTGCGCTCTGCCTGGCCAGCCATTTCTGTATGCGGCCGGTGCCGGCATTGTAGGCGGCCGCGGCGAGGCCAAGATTGCCGAAATCATCACGCAGCTTGCGCAGCAGCTTTGCGGACGCGGGCAGCGCCTTGAACGGATCGAAGGGATCGTCGAGCCCGACTTCGGCTGCGGTTTCCGGCATGAATTGCGCGACGCCTCGCGCGCCGGCGTTGCTGACCTCGTTCGAGCGGAAGCGGCTCTCCTGCCAGATCAGGCGTGCAAAGAACGGGACCGGGATTTCGCTGTTCTCGGCGGCCTCGCGAAGCGCATGGCAGAATGCATCGTGCAGCGACTCCTCCGCCTTGCGTTCGGTGGTGGTATCCACTGGCGTGTCCGGCGGGGGAGAACTCTCTTGTGCGCGCGTCGCGTTCGACTGCTCGTCGGCCCTTGCGCGTTCAAATAGCGCTGCGAAGGCGGAGGAGATTTGTTCGGATGGACTGGTTGCGAGGAGGAGGTTGTTGGTGCTCGATGTCGGTTTGGCGGGGCCGTCGAGGTCGAGCATCAGGACGAGGAACGCGGCGAGCGCCGCGAAAACGAATCGCATTGCTTGTGTGAGCCTCAATTGTGGATGAGTTGGCCGCAAATGCGCTGCCGATGGGGACTTTTTGACGAGTCGATTGGGGCGAAGCTGCGATCTTTGCTGTTCCGTGCAGGAACACCGTATTTTCCTCGCACTGGAACTTCGTCGCGTTCCGTGACTTTACGGAGAAGTCCCTGGTTGAGGATGCAGCATGTTGCGAACTCTTCCTGTTGTGGTGCTCTCGTTTCTTGCGGTGACGCCTGTCATCGCAGGTGCTCTCGATGCCGCTGCCATTAATGACGCAGCCATGCCTGCGAAGCCGGCGAGCTCCGACAAGCCCAGCAGCTCCATTGTCAAGCTTCAGATCCTGCTCGACCGTGCACACTTCTCCCCGGGCGAGATCGACGGCAAGCTCGGCGAGAACGCGCAGAAGGCCTTGTCCGCGTTTGCCGAAGAAAATGAGCTAAATCTCGACAAGGCGATCACGCCGGATCTCTGGGACAAGCTGGCCTTGACGAGCGACGGTCCGGCCATTGTCGATTACAAAATCATGGAAGTGGATTTGAGGGGACCGTTTCTCAAGAAACTGCCGGCGAAGATGGAGGACATGAAGAGTCTGGAGGCGCTGAGTTACACCAGCCCGCTCGAGGCGCTCGCCGAGAAATTCCACATGAGCGAGGCGTTGCTCAGCGCGATCAACCCTGGAAAGGCGTTCGACAAGGCGGGTGAGACGATCGCCGTCGCAAACGTCATTGGGCAGCAGAATTCCATACCGGTCGCGCGCGTTGAAATCGACAAGGCGCGGCAGACGCTGAAGGCATTTGACGCAAGCGGAAAGCTGCTGACGTTCTATCCTGCGACAGTCGGCAGCCCGGAGAAGCCGACGCCGAGCGGCACGCTGAAAGTGACAGCCATCAATGAAAATCCGACCTACCGCTACAATCCGGACTACAGGTTCAAGGGTGTAAAATCGAGAAAGCCTTTCACGATCGAGCCTGGTCCGAACAATCCTGTCGGCTCGACCTGGATCAACCTGTCCGCCGAGGGCTATGGCATTCACGGCACCCCGGACCCCGGCAAGGTGAGCAAGTCGACCTCGCACGGTTGCATCCGGCTGACCAACTGGGATGCGCTAGCGCTCAGCGCGAACATCAAGCGCGGAACGCCGGTGGTGTTTCTGGACCGGCCGGGAGAAGCGATAGCGCCTGCGCAGAACCGTCCGCTGGCAAAGAGCTCGCGGATGTAGCATGGCTGCCGGCCGATCGTCGCGGTGGACGCGCGGCTAATCCTTCGGAAAGTCCTTACGCATCGCGATCTCGGCGGCATCGCCAGGCGACAGCACGGTCTGGTCGAAGGCCGGCTGCGGCCCCGTCATGATGTCGTAGAGCGAGATGCCCTTGATGGGTTTTGCCATCAGCTCGCGCACACATTCGGCCAGCGTACCGTTGTAGACGAGGTAGGGCGGCCCTCGGTCCTTGAGGCGGTGCCCCTTCAGCGACGGCCACTTCTTCAGTTCGGCCGGCGCGTCATAGGCGATCGGCGAGGTCTCTCTAAACATGCGCTTGAGCCCTGGCGGCTTGATCTGCCGGAGACCCTAAGAGGCCGGGGTAAACGCATGTTAAAGAATTACTTCAAATCAATCGGCAACGAAGGCGAGCAGGGTACCGTTGGCCGCGGCCGGCGCCACGCAGATCGCAGGGCCGCTGCGCGTGGCGGCTGCACCGAGCGCCTTCTCGGTCGCCGCGAGATCGCCGCTCACCAGCACGAGCGCCGCGCCGCCACGCTCGGCAAGACCTGCAAGCGAGACGCCGGCGTAGCGCTTGCCGAGCTGGTCGAGCGTCAGGAACACGAAGTCGCCGCGGTCGCCGCCCGAGGGCACCGTGACGGCGCCGTCGGCTTCCACTTTTGCCTCGCGGTCGATCAGGCGTGACAGGTGCGCGGCGTCCTTTGCAGGCTCGGGGCTCGCGATCAGCACCTGCTTCAGGCGCTTCGCGCTGTTGGCGTGCGTCATCAGCTCGGGAATCCACACCGTCTCGCGCGTCTTGTGCTGGCAGGCGAAGATGCGCACGCCGCCCGGCGCTTCCGCAACCGGCCACTGGAAGACGCGGAATTTCGCCGCCGACACCGTGCCGTTTGGCAGCGTCACCGGCCGCTCGAAATCGACCGGACCGACCGGCGTCAGTCCGTGCGCGCGGATCTCCTCCGCGCCGGCCGTGGAATCGACCGCGGTGAAGGCGATGCGCTCGATGCCCTCGCCGCGCTTTTCGAGAAAAGCACGCGCCGGAGCATTATGCTCTGTCGGTGCGAGCACGCCGAGCAATTCCATATAGTCGGGGTCGAACATGATGGTGTAATTGCCCGATCCCATATGCGCGCTGTGGGTGCCGCGCGGCGAGACGGTGAAGCCGAGCCGCTTGTAGTTTTCCGCGGCCTTGTCGAGATCTTTCACCATGACCACAGCGTGGTCGATTCCGATGATGCTTTTGAGGGCCACTTGATTTCCCCGGCATGAATGGGTGGATTAGGCTGACGAGCACGACAACGCACCTGTAAGCGGCTGTCAACCGCGACGGCCGCAGATGCGGTATCTCGTGACGCTTGGGACAGTTTGGAAAGATTGATGATGAGTAGTTCAACCGTCACCTGGCCGAATTCGCTATGGGCTGCGGTCACGCCGCAGGGGCCCGAATTGCCGGAGCTCATCGGAGCTGAGAAGGCGGATGTGGTCGTGGTCGGCGGCGGCTTCACCGGGCTGTCGACGGCGTTGCACCTGCGCGAAGCCGGTGTGGATGTCGCAATCGTGGAGGCGGCCGAGCCGGGCTGGGGCGCCTCGGGCCGCAACAATGGCCAGGTGATCCCGACCTTGTCTCGCCCCGATCCCGAGGACATCATCGCGCGACACGGCGCGGTCGGCGAGCGCTTTGTTGAGCTGTTGCGCGACAGCGCATCGACGCTGTTCGACGTGGCGCGGCGTTATGGCGTCGAGGCGGAGCAGGAGCAGGCGGGCTGGGTGCAGCCGGTGCATTCGCCGGGCCGCATCAAGATTGCGGAGCGGCGCGTGCGGCAATGGGCGAAATTCGGCGCGCCCGTCGAGCTGCTTTCGCGCGAGCAAGTGAGAGACATGCTGGGCTCGGATGCCTGGTACGGCGGCTTCTGGAACAGGACCGGCGGGCACATCAATCCGCTCGCGCTGGCGCGCGGACTGGCGCGCGCCGTGCTCGGCCTCGGCGCGCGCATCTACGCACGCTCCCCGGCTGTGAGCTTTGAACGGCGCAACGACAGATGGGTGGTGAAGACCGAGAAGGGCGAGATGTCCGGCCGCGCGCTGCTGATGGCGACCAACGCCTATAGCGGCGAGTTCTCCAGGCAGCTCGTGCCCGATATCGCGCATGAGGTGATGCCGGTGCTGTCCTGGCAGTTGGCGACGCAGCCGCTGTCGGACAACGTCAGGAAGACGATCATTCCCGCGCGGCAGGCGATGTCGGATACCCATGGCGAGCTCTATTTCGCCCGTTACGACGCCCGCAATCGGCTCGTCACCGGCGGTGCCGTGACCGGGCCCGGCAACAAAGCGGAGCGATTGAAGGCGCGCGTCACCGAACGCCTGCAGCGGCTCTGGCCGCAGATCGGCGAGATCAGCTTCGACTATGTCTGGAACGGCTATGTCGGCATGACCTCGGATTTCCTGCCGCGCATCCACAAGCTCGGGCCGGATGCCTATGGCTGGACCGGCTGCAACGGCCGCGCGGTGGCGCTGACGATTCCGCTCGGCGATCAGCTCGCCAAAGCCGTGCGCGGCGTGCCGGACAGCGAGCTCGCGCTGCCGTTCACCAATCCGGTGCCGATCACGGCGCACGGCCTGATGCGCAAACTCGCGCCGCTGATGCTGCTGGTCTACCGGCGCCGCGACGCGCGCGAGATCTAAAACACGATCCGGAAAAGTGTGCAGCGGTTTTCCGAAAAGATCATGCGCAAGTAATGAGCTCGAGCGCGATGATGACTCATCGCGCTCGATCGCGCATCGCAATCGCCGCGGATGCTATCCGCGGATCGCCGCATTGGCGCGTTCGGCGGCGGCGGGCATCACCGCCTTCGCCGTCTTGTTGCCGGAGACCACTTCATTGACGCCGATCATGAACGCGTCGAGGATGCGACGTTGTTGCGGATGGAACAGGATCGCCTTGGCGCGCTCGACATCTGCGTTTTGTAGGTTGGCCAGCGCCGCCTCGGCGGCCTGCGCGCCGAAGGCATCCTTGAAGCCCTTACTCGACCAGGCGGAGACGCGTGTGGTCGCAAGGCCCGCAGCAGCCGTTTGCAGCGAAGTCGGCCTGCTCGTCGCCCACAGCAGGAACAGGAACGCCGCGCGCTTGTTCTGCGATTTGGAATTCACGCAGGCCTGCCAGTGCGACATGAAGGGCACGGGAGGCTTGCCGGGGAGGTGCGGGAAGGGCGCAAACCCGGCCTGCTTGGCGACGCGGCTCTTCGCCGGATTGGAGATGTCGGTGGCGAAGTTGCTGCTGTCGATCGCCATCGCGGTCCTGCCTTGCAGGAAGTCGTCGAGCACCTGGTACCATTCATAGGTGCCCACATTGGCCGGTCCGGCCTCGCTGAGCAGGTGCGCATACATGTCGATGGCCTCGATCGCCTCGGGGCTCGCGAACGCAGCCGTGCCGTCCTTGTTGACCATGGCCCCGCCATAGGAGAACACGAAGCCCATCGCCGGTGGAGTCGAATTGCCGCCGGCCTGCGCCCGCATCGCGATCCCCGCCATCTCGTTGCTCTTGATCGTTTTCGCAGTCGCGAGCAGCTCGTCGAAGGTCTGCGGCACCGGCAGCTTCTTGGCCGCCAGTGCGTCGGTGTTGATGAACAGTGTCATCGCCTCGGAGGTGATCGGCACGGCGTAGCGTTCACCGTCGGTCCACACCGGAAAGGCGCGCGCCGTCTTCAAGAGATCGCTCTCGTCATACCAGGCGAGATCGGTCAGCGACTTGTTGGCGTAGTGGGCGTTGAGCGGCTCGAGCCATCCGCCCGAGATGCCCTGGCCATAGGTCGTGAACATGAAGACGTCGGGCGTATTGCCGCCGCGCGCGAGCACGACCGGGATTGCGCTCAAATACGTGGTTTCGAGCTGGAAGTCGCTGACGACCTTGATGCCGGTCAGCTTGGTGAAATCCGGCAGAAGCGGAGTAATCGCGCTCGACCAAGGATGGATCGCGCCCGTGAGCGTGATCGTCTGTCCCGCAAATTGCTTCCAGTCGATCTTGGCACTGGCAAAGGCCGGGCTGGCCTCCTCGGCGAGGCTGCTCCGCGGCAACGTGGTGAGGGTCGGCAGCACGGCTCCCGCCACGCCCAATGTTTTGATGAAGCTGCGCCGACTGGTCGGCGCTGGTCCATTATGTGAGTTCTCACTTGTTGATTTTTCACGTTTCGATTTCTCACCTGGCGCCATGTTGATGCTCCTCGTTGTGGTCGGTCGTTCACAACACGCAACCTGTGTGGGCGCCGGCTTCGTCAAAGCCGAATGATCAACTCCGAAGCCGGAGTAACATGCGGAGAATATTGAGTTTCCGGCTCCCCAATGCGGGCCGGTCCATGCTATTATTCTAGCCATGCTCTGGCGTTGGCGCCAGAAGATGCGCCTGCGAGCATGGAAGACTTAACGCCAATGTCAATCCTTGCTTCGGGCCATATCTTGCGGTGGTTTGCACGACCGCTGATCCCAGTGGTTGCGGGGCTCGTCATTCTGCTCGCCGTGATCGGGGTTCTCGGCCTGCGCTATTGGCGCGATCGGCAGACGCTCAATGTTTCGCTCACCCACAGCCGCAACGTGTTCGAGACGTTCGATCGTCTCAAAGCGAACATCGCCGATCTGGAAGCCGAAAGGCACGGGTATCTGCTCACCCTCGATCCCGCCTATCTGAAGGCTTACGGCGTCTCCGACGAAAGCGTGCGACGGCAGGCTGAGGCGCTCCAGGCGCTCGTCGCGAACGACCCGTTGCAGAGCCTGCGCGCTGAACATCTTGCCTTGACCCTTTCGGCGAAGCTCAAGGAGATCGATGACATCGTCAAGACGGCGGCGCGCGAATCGGGGCTGGCGGCACTGGCAATGATCCGCGGCATGGAGGACATCCGGTCGCAGATCGACCTGATGGTCGATCAGGAACGGCTCCTCCAGGTGGATCTCGACAAAGCCGCCGATGAACTCGAGCAGCGCAGGACCCGGATCACCATCGCGGCTGTCGTCTTCGTCGTCGCCCTGGCCGGCGCCGCGCTGGCGCTGGCGCGCATCGAAGCGAGACGGCGGCGGATGGCGACCGAGGAGAACGTCCAGCTCCAGAGCGATCTGCTGGCGCGCGACAGCAGGATCCGGCGCCTGTTCGATTCCGACATCATCGGCATCATCATCTGGGATCTGGAAGGCCGTATCTTCGAGGCCAATGACGCCTTTCTCCGCATCGTCGGGTACGACCGGGAGGACCTCGCTGCCGGTCGCCTGCATCGCAGGACCCTGACGCCAACCGAATGGCACGAATACGATGCGCAGCACGTTGCCCAGCTTGAGCGGATCGGGACCGTCCAGCCGTTCGAGAAGGAGTATTTTCGCAAGGATGGCAGCCGCGTGCCTGTCCTGATCGGCGGTGCGATGTTCGAGGAAGACAATAGCCAGGGCGTCGGCTTCGTCCTCGATCTCAGCGAGCTCAAGCGGGTGGAGGCCGAGGCCCGCGAGAGCGAGCGACGCTACCGCGAGGCCCTGATGGAGCTCGCGCATAGCAATCGCGTCACGACCATGGGCGAGCTGACCGCCTCGATCGCCCACGAAATCAGCCAGCCGATCGCCGCCACCGTGGCGAACGCGCGGGCCGGATTGAACTGGCTCGGCGCCCGGCCGCCGAATCTGGACGAAGTCGGGCAGACGCTGGGCTGGATCATCAGCGACGGTATGCGCGCCAGCGAGATCATCAGCCGGATCCGTGCCCTCATCAAGAACGCGCCGCCGCAGATGGAGGACCTGGAGATCAATCAGCTGGTGCGCGAGGTCATGACCTTGACACACAGCGAAGTGCTGAAACACGACGTCACGGTGCGGACGCAGTTTGCCGACGGCTTGCCGCCCGTTCAGGCGGACCGGGTTCAGCTCCAGCAGGTCGTTCTCAACTTGATCATCAATGCCGTCGAGGCGATGAGCCACGTCCGCGAAGGCGCGCGCGAGCTGTTCATCTCCACCGGCAGGAACGAGACGAACGGTGTCGTTATCAGCGTGCGGGATACCGGCCCGGGGCTCGATCCAAAGAGCGTGGGCCGCGTGTTCGAGCCGTTCTACACCACCAAGGCCGAAGGCATGGGGATGGGGCTCGCCATCTGCCATTCGATCATCGCGGCACATGGCGGGAAGATGTGGGCCGGCGAGAACGAACCGCGAGGGGCGGCGTTCCAGTTCACTCTGCCGTTCGCCCAGGAGACCGCGCGCATCGGAAGGGCCGCTCCGGCGCCGGCGTTGAGCTGAAGCTCCGCGGCCAAATGACGTAAGTTCGCCCGGCTACACGGCCGTCTGATGCTCTCGTGCGAACGCGCCGCCCAAACTGACTTAAAGGCCGACCTGTGGCCGCACGGGTTCCCTATCTACGCCGGACGGGCGCTCAAGTCATTTTGAAATGGTCTGCGATTACGGAATATCCTTCCGCAAAACGTCGCATGGACGCGTCACTGCGATTGGCGTCAGCGATCGGTCTGCGTGATATAGGCGGCCAGCACCGCGCGTTCCTCACCCGTCATTTCCGTGATGTTGCCGGGTGGCATCGCGCTCGACCATGCAGCGACGCGTCCGATCAACCTGATATTGCGCTGAATGTGCTCGGGGGCATCGAGCAGGATGCCCTTTGGCGCGGTGACGATGCCGGCCCACACGGGCTCTGTGGCATGGCACATGCTGCAGCGGGACATCACGATCTCCTCGACATTGGCAAGCGTCGGCTGCGCGGCAAGCGCGCCTGTCTTCACCTCGCGCGGGCCGGCGGCGGAGAGAAAGCCGATCGCGATCACGCCGACCGCTGCGACGCCCCACACCCACCACGGCGATTTGCGGCCCGCATGGCGCTCGTTGAAGAAGTGCCGGATCACCGGCCCCAGCGCCAGCACGATCGCGACGATGATCCAGTTGAAGCGGGTCGCATAGAGCAGGGGATAGTGGTTGCTGATCATCAGCACGACGACGGGGAGCGTCAGATAGTTGTTGTGGACCGAGCGCTCCTTGCTGGTCTTGCCGAGCTTGGGATCGGCCGATTGTCCCGCGATCAGGCTGGCTACGATCTTCTTTTGGTTCGGGATGATCACCGCAAAGACGTTGGCGACCATGATGGTGCCGATGATCGCGCCGATCTGGTTGAACGCGCCGCGGCCGCTCAGCACATGCGTGAAGGCATAGGTCAGCGCGACCAGAAATAGATAGCCGCCGATCGCAAAGCCGAGCTCGCGCTGGGCAAGGCCGGTGCGGCAGGCGATCTCGTAGAGCAGCCAGGCCAGCGCAAGGCTGCAGAAGCTGAACAGGCCTGCCTGGATCGGCGTGAGGTCGAGGATCGACTTGTCGACCAGGAAGAGGTCGGCGTCGAGATAATAGACTACCACCATCAGCGCGAAGCCGGAGAGCCAGGTGGTGTAGGCCTCCCATTTGAACCAGGTGAGCTCCTCCGGCATCTGGCTTGGGGCCACCAGATATTTCATGATCCGGTAGAAGCCGCCGCCATGCACCTGCCAGGCTTCGCCCTGCACGCCGTCAGGCAGGTCGCGCTTCGGTTTCAGGCTGAGATCGAGGTGGATGAAATAGAAGGAGCTGCCGATCCACGCGATCGCGGCCACCACATGCAGCCAGCGCAACAGCAGGCTCGCCCATTCCGAGATGATGGATCCCCACATGCTCACCCCATCCGTCGCGACCTCGATGCCGCAGCTTTGATGACCGCAACCGGCGGCCGCGCCCTTACAATGTGTCGCACCGATGGACGGGATTTTCCAGCAGGACGGTGTTACGCATTGCACATCCTGCGGGCATGAGCTGATGTGCGATTCGGCACTCGAAGGCTGCGGAGGAACTCGTGACGAAGCATCCTGGACGTCCGGCCAAGCCCACATTGACGTCCGCACTGTTCATGGCTGTCATCGGTACCACCGCGTCGGCAGAACCCGTGCTGCAAGGCAAGGACGCCTTCGGAAGCTGGCAAGCGGACAAGCCCGGCACCGTCAGGCTGATCCGGCCGCAGGATCTTCCGGCGCCGGGTGCGTCGCGATCGGTCGCCAATGCCTCGTCCGTGGTGGCGCGGCCCGCCGAAGCGACGCCGCTCGTGCCAGAGGGCTTCAAGATCGAACTGCTCGCCGAGGGCCTGTCCGGTCCCCGCATCCTGCGCGTCGCGCCGAACGGCGACATCTTCGTCGCGGAGACGCGGGCAGGGCGCATCCGCGTGCTGCGCGCAGACGGCGCGAAGATCGTGGCGAATGAGATCTTTGCCAGCGCCCTGAGCCGTCCGTTCGGCATCGCCTTCTTCCCGAACGGCGACAGTCCGCAATGGGTCTATGTCGCCAACACCGACAGCGTCGTCCGCTTCGCCTATCGCAGCGGCGACCTCAAGGCATCCGGCAAGCCGAAGACGGTGGTCGCGAGTCTTGCGCACGGCACCGGCCATTCCACCCGCGACATCGTCTTCACGCCGGACAACAAGCGTATGTTCGTGTCGGTCGGTTCGGCCGGCAACGCCGGCGAGGGCATGGGCAATCCGCCCGGCGGCATCGAGGCGTGGTCACGCGCGCACGCCCTGGGCGCACCCTGGGGCTATGAGGCGGAGCGCGCGGCCGTGCTCGCCTTCGATGCGGACGGCAAGAACAGAAAGCTCTACGCCACCGGCATCCGCAACTGCGTGGGCCTCGCCATTGAGCCGCAGAGCGGCGTGCCCTGGTGCTCGACCAACGAACGCGACGGCCTCGGCGACGATCTCGTGCCGGACTACGTGACGAGTGTGCGGGAAGGCGCGTTCTATGGCTGGCCGTGGTTCTATATCGGCGCCAACGAAGACCCGCGCCACGCCGGTGCGCGGCCGGACCTGAAGGACAAGGTCACGATTCCCGACGTGCTGCTCCAGCCGCACTCTGCCTCGCTCGGCATGACGTTCTACCAGGGCACTGGTTTCCCGGCCGAGTATCAAGGCGACGCCTTCGCCGCCGAGCACGGCTCCTGGAACAGGTCCAAGCGCACCGGTTACAAGGTCATCCGCATCAGGATGAAGGACGGCAAGCCGACCGGTGAGTACGAAGACTTCGTCATCGGCTTCGTCGTCAACGACAACGACGTCTGGGGCCGGCCGGTCGGTGTCGCGGTGGCGAAAGACGGCGCGCTGCTGATCTCGGAAGACGGCAGCGGCACCATCTGGCGCGTGACGAGCCTGCCGCGCTGACGGTGCAACCCTCGCCCCTTACAAGGGAAGAAGGGAAGAAACGTGCGAATCGATCGAGGCCTATCGCTTCGACGTCTTTGGACGTGCCTCCACCTCCTTGATCTCGGGCTCCAGCGTGCCGAGGCTCCGATAGATCTCCGCGAGCGTTGCCTTCAGGTCGGCGACACCTTTGGCGGAAAAATCGTGCACCGCGACCGCCTCGAAATGAACGGCGATCGGGATCAGTTGCTCCACGAGTGCCTTGCCCTTGGCGGTCAGATTGATCGCAACGGTTCTGGCATTGTCCTTCAGCCGTGTGCGCGTCACGAGGCCCTTGCGCTTCATCGCGCCGATCAGCCGCGAAAGCGTCGAGATCTCGATCGAGGTCATCGCCGCGAGATCGCCGAGCCGCTGGTCGCTCAACTCCCAGAGCGCCGCCATGACGCGGTACATCGGCAGCGTCACGTCGTAGCCGGCGATGCGCCGGGAGAACAATTCGCCCATCCGGACGCCGACCCTGTTGAGCAGATAGGGAAGTGAATTGGTGAGCTGGTACAAAGCCTTGCAACCTGTCTTGCCGCAAATATTGCGTTCACACTAACCGATTCAACCTGCGTCATCCACGACAAAATTTGCATTTGCAAATTTCTATTTGACATTCATTTGCGTATGCAAATATTGTCATTGAAATTGATAATCGATGGAGGGACGGACGATGTCGTCGACATCCGAGGAGCTGCGGGCGTCCTTCAGGCTCGCAATGCGGCGCTTTCCCGCCGCGGTTTCGGTCATCACCTCCGCCGACGAGACGCGCCGCCATGGCATGACGGCCACCGCCGTCACCTCGCTCTCGCTCGATCCGCCCTCGCTGATCGCCTGCATCAATCGCTCGACGCTGCTGCACGACATCATGCTGACCGGGCGCCATTTCTGCGTGAACGTTCTGCGCAAGGACCAGGCCGAGCTGTCGTCAGCGTTCAGCGGCGCGGTGCCGCCGGAGGCGCGCTTCGCGCTCGGGAGCTGGCTGACATCCTCGCACGGGCTGAACTATCTCGCGGATGCGCAGCTCAACGTGTTCTGCCGCAAGGTCGCCGCGGTGCCCTATGGCACGCACACGATCTTCATCGGCGAGGCCGAGATGGTGCACGTTCGCGATCCGATCGAGCCGCTGATCTATCAGGACGCGACCTACTGCGTCTCGGTTGCGCGCGACGAACCGGCCGGCGCGCGCGCCGCAAGCCACTGACACGAGGGAGAACGACCATGGCGACGGCAGCACAGTTGAAAGAGCAGGGATGGCCGCGGGTCCAGCGTCCCTCGCTTGCGGAGTTGAAGGCGAAGCTCGCGACGGTAACGGCCGCGATCAAGGCCGCCGCGCAAGCAACCGAGACGGCTTGCCGCGTGCCGGCCGAGAACATCGCGGCGCTCCGCGCCATCGGCTATTTCGACATCGTCAAGCCCGCGATGTTCGGCGGCTACGAGCATGATTTCGATGTCCTGGTCGCGCTCAATATCGAACTTGCGAAACATTGTGCATCGACCGCCTGGGTCGGCGGCCTGCTTGCCGCGCATCAATGGCTGATCGCGAGCTTTCCGGAGGAGGCCCAGCGCGACGTCTGGGGCGAGAATCCGGACGCGCTCGCTTGCGGCTCCTATGCGCCCGCAGCGAAAGCGCTGAGCGTCGATGGCGGGTATCGCCTGAGCGGCCGGTGGTCGTTCGCGAGCGGCTGCGACAATGCGCAATGGTCGCTGTGCGCGGCCCTGCTGCCGTCGGCCGCCGCTGCCAATCAACTGACGCCCGCCTTCCTCCTCGTTCCGGCCTCTGACTATGTGATCGACAATACCTGGAACGTCGTCGGTCTCGCCGGCACCGGTAGCAAGACGCTGGTGCTCGACAACGTCTTCGTGCCGACGCACCGGGTGCTGCGCTTTGCGGAGACCACGAGCGGGCAGACGCCCGGTGCCGCGCTTTACGTGGAGAATACCGGCTTCTCCGTTCCGATGCTCTGCAACATCCCGTCGTGTCTGGCGTCCACGGCGGTCGGCGCCGCCGCCGGCGCGCTGGAGGACTATCTCGATCGCACCGCCAAGCGTGTCACGCGCGGCGCGGTTGCGGGGAGCAACAACAAGATGGCGGAGTTCCCCACCATCCAGTTGCGCGTCGCGGAAGCTGCTGCATCGGTCGACGCTGCGCGCGAGGTGCTGCTGCGCGATCTCCGCGACCGCGTGGCCTCGCTCCGTGCGGGGCAGCCTGTGACCGTCGAGGACCGCATCACCAGCCGGCGCGGCCAGGCCTTCGCGGTGAGCCTCGCCATTCGCGCGGCCGAAGCGCTCAATGCATCGACCGGCGGGCTGGGTCTCGATCTCTCGAACCCCGTGCAGCGGGCGTGGCGCGATGCCAACGCCGTCGGCCGCCACATCAGCATGAATTGGGATGCCGTCGGCACCATGTACGGGCAGATGGCGCTCGGGCTGCCGCCGCAGGGCCAATACTGAAGCAACCAGCACAGCGAGGAAACCATGCAGGGCAAGATCGCGCTCGAAGAGCATTTCGCCATCCCCGACACGTTGATGGACTCGGCGGGCTTCGTGCCGGAGAGCTATTGGCCGGAGCTGAAGAGCCGGCTCATGGACATCCAGGAACGGCGCATCGCCGAGATGGACCGGCATGGCATCGAGACCATGATCCTGTCGCTGAATGCGCCGGCGGTGCAGGCCATCCCCGAGACCGCAAGAGCGGACGAGATCGCGCGGCGTGCCAACGACTATCTCGCCGAGCAGGTGGCGAAACGGCCCTCGCGCTTCCAGGCCTTTGCCGCGCTGCCGATGCAGGATCCGGAGTTGGCCATCGCCGAGCTCGATCGTTGCGTCACGACGCTCGGCTTCCGCGGCGCGCTCGTCAACGGCTTTTCCCAGATCGTCGGCGCCGCTGCGCCCGCCTATTACGACCTGCCGCAATACTGGCCGTTCTGGGCCAAGGTCGAGGAGCTCGGCGTTCCCTTCTATCTGCATCCGCGCAACCCCTTGCCGGAGGCTTCCCGGATCTATGACGGTCATCCCTGGCTGCTCGGGCCGACCTGGGCATTCGGGCAGGAGACCGCGGTGCACGCCTTGCGCCTGATCGGCTCCGGCCTGTTCGATGCCTATCCGAAACTCCAGATCGTGCTCGGCCATATGGGCGAGGGGTTGCCCTACAGCATGTGGCGGATCGATCATCGCAACGGCTGGGTGAAGGCGCCGGCGAAACACAAGGCGAAGCGCAAGATCCGCGACTATTTCAATTCGAATTTCCATCTCACGACGTCAGGCAATTTCCGCACGCAGACGCTGATCGATGCGATCCTGGAGATCGGCGCCGACCGCATCCTGTTCTCGGTCGACTGGCCGTTCGAGAATGTCGACCATGCCGCGGACTGGTTCGATGCCGCCAGCATCAGCGAGACCGATCGGCTCAAGATCGGACGCGGCAATGCGGCGAAGCTGTTCAGGCTCGACCCGCCAGGCGCCGCGCAAGACTTCAACCAAGCCGCGGAATAAGCGGCCTCACCTAACAACAAATCGAATCAGGGATGGGAGGAACGTGATGGCAGATCACGGGATCGACGTGCATGAGGAGCTTGCCGAGGCCAGGGTCAGCGGCTTTCATTTGCGCCTCGGCGCGATCATGGGCTTGCTGACGTTGTTTGACGGCTACGACACGTTCAATCCGGCCTATGTCATTCACTACGTCGCCGGTCCCTGGGGGCTGAAGCCCGGTCAGGCCGGCCTGTTGATCTCGAGCGGGCTGATCGGGTTTCTCATTGGCGCCGCCGCGCATGGCATCGTCGCAGACCGGTTCGGCCGGCGCGGCACGCTGCTGGGCGGATTGTGGATCACCAGCGTGTTCACGCTGCTGACCGCGTTGTTCGCCGATTCCTTCCTCTCTTATTGCGGCCTGCGACTGTTGACCGGGCTTGGGCTCGGCGTGCTGCTGCCCCTCGCCACCACTTACATCAACGAGCTCGCGCCGCGCCGCGTCGCCAACACCTTTGCGCTCTGGGGCGTCGCGCTGGGCTGGGCGCTCGGCGGCACGGCTGCCGGACTGGTCGGGGTGTTCGCGACCCCTGTCTTCGGCTGGAAGGTGCTGTACTGGATCGGCTCGCTGTCCTTCCTGCTCCTGCCTTTCCTGCACGTGCAACTGCCGGAATCGCCGAAGTTCCTCGTGCTCAGGGATCGCTCGCAGGACATTCGCGCGCTGCTCAGCCGGTTGCGGCCGGAGCGGGCCGCGCTTTATGCGACCGCGGAGATCTCCGTCGTGCGCGCGGCGGAGACGCGCAATCCCGTCGCCATCCTGCTCTCGGCGCGCTACCGGCGCACCACGCTGGCGATCTGGATCTCGGCGTTCCTCAGCCTGTTCTGCATCTTCGGCCTGACCGGCTGGATACCGACCGTAATGATGCAGCGTGGCGAGACGTTCTCCGCGAGCTTTGGTTTCGGCGCGATCATGCAGATCATGTCGTTCCTCGGCGGACTGGCGCTCGGCAGCCTGATCGATCGCGCCGGCCGGAGCCGGAGCTTGATCGCCCTCTGGTGGGCGGTCGGCGGCGTGGCCGTGCTCGCGCTGGTCGCGTTCAACACGCATGCGGTGAACATTGCGGCCGTTGCCTTGTCCGGCTTCTGCATCATCGGCGCGCAATTCGTCCTGAATAACTTTACGGCGGTCTCCTACGAGACCAGCGTGCGCGCCACCGCCGTCGGCATGGAGCTCGCGGTCGCGCGCGTCGGCGCGATCCTCGGGCCGGTGGTTGCGGGCGCGCTCCAGCAGGTCTACCAGAGCCCGGTGCCGATGTTCGTGTCGATCGGCATATCGGCGATCGCCGCCGGCGCGATCATCCTGTTCGCCCGGCGTCCGCTGGCCGAGCAGAGCAGCCTGGTCAACGAGGGCAGGGCGGTGTCGGAGGTCGTTCGCTCAACCTCGTGACCCGCGCCTCGTAGGAACGGGGAGAGAGAGAGGAGGAAGCTCACCCTCTGATCACGCTCGCGCCGCCGTCCACCGGCAGAGTCACGCCGGTGATGAAGTTCGCTTCGTCCGAGGCGAGGAACAGGGCCGCGTTGGCCACGTCCCAGGCGGTGCCCATCTTCCGGCGCAGCGGCACCTTGCTGTCGCGCTCGGCTTCGACTTCGGCTCGCGTCTTGTGCCATTCGCGGGCGCGGGTGTCGACGGCCATCGGCGTGTTCATCAGGCCGGGCAGGATGACGTTGGCGCGGATGCCGTATTCGGCGTTCTGGTAGGCGAGCTGCTCGGTGAAGGCGATCATCGCCGACTTCGTCGCCTTGTAGGCGACGTAAGGATAGGTGGTGATCGCGGCCATCGAGGAGATGTTGATGATCGCGCCGCTCTTCTGCGCGCGCATGATCGGGATCACCTCCTTTGCTGCGAGGATGCAGCTCTTCAGGTTGATGGCGACGACGCGGTCGAATGCCTCTTCGGTCAGCTTCAGGAGCTCGGCGTCGCCGCCACCAAGACTGACGCCGACATTGTTGTGCAGGATATCGATCCGTCCCCAGCGCGCCTGCGCGTCCGCCACCATCGCCTTGATGTCGGCAGTCCTGGTCACGTCGGCCTTGAAAGCCGCGGCCGTGCCTTGGCTCGCCGCGATCATCGCGACGGTCTCCCGTGCTGATTCGAGATTGTGATCGACGCAGACGACCTTCGCGCCCTCGCGCGCAAACGTCAGCGCGGTGGCACGGCCATTGCCCATGCCCTCGCCGGGGCTTTGCCCGGCCCCCACCACGATGGCAACCTTGTCCTTCAAGCGCATGACGTTTTCTCCCTGCTTTTTCATCACGATAGCAATGGTGACGCTGCGAGAGAAGAGTGTTCGTCGGCCACGCCAGGGCGCCGAAGGAGCATTCCTCTACAACACCTGCATGGCTTGATTGCCCTAGAGGACTGTGCGGGCTCGGCAATGACTTTGCCGTCCCGTCGGAACCGACTTCACATGATCTTCGTTTGTTGGCGGAACCTGTCCGCGCTAGGTTCTCCCCGGGGGCTCCCCAACCGCCAGTGGCTTGCCGATGAATCTGCTCGATCCACAAGGGCCTGTTGCTGTTGCCAACAGTACGATTCTCGTCGATTCCGTTTTCATCATGCTGACGATCGTGGTGCCGACGATCGTCGCCATTCTCGGCTTCGCCTGGTGGTTTCGCGCCTCTAATCCCCGCGCGCAGTATCAACCCGACTTCGTCTATTCCGGCCGCGTCGAAATGGTGGTGTGGGCGATCCCGGCGCTCACCGTCATCCTGCTCGGCGGCGTTGCCTGGATCGGCTCGCACCAGCTCGATCCGCGGGCGCCGGTGCCGGGCACCGGCAGCCCGGTGCGCATCCAGGCGGTGTCGCTCGACTGGAAATGGCTCTTCATCTATCCCGACCAGCGTATCGCGACCGTCAATTCGCTGACGGTGCCGGCGGGCGCCGAGCTGAATTTCCAGCTGACGTCGTCGAGCGTGATGAACGTGTTCTTCATCCCGCAGCTCGGCAGCATGATCTACACCATGAACGGCATGGTGACGCGGCTCAATTTGCGCGCCGACAATGAGGGCAAGCTCCAGGGCCTGTCGGCGCATTTCTCCGGCGACGGCTTTCCCGAGATGATGTTCGACGTCAACGTGATCTCGCCGCTCGCCTTCCCGGACTGGGTGGCGAGCACGGCGAAGTCCGACCAGGTGCTGAACGAGGACAGCTACAAGAAGCTGATGCAGCAGTCCGTCGAGCGGGGCAGGCCGACCTATCGGCTCGAGGATCCCCGCCTGTTCGACATGATTGCAACTCAGCACATTCCGCCGGGGCCCGGCCCGCAACTGACCTCGAGTGCCGGGCGGCCACACAGTGGAGTTCACGATGCTCGGTAAGCTCGATTGGTCTGCGATCCCGTTCGACCAGCCGATCCCGCTGATCGCCGGCGGCGTGGTGCTGGTCGGGATCTTCGCGGTGCTGGCCTGGGTCGTGGTCAAGGGACATCTGCCCTATCTCTGGCACGAATGGATCACCAGCGTCGATCACAAGCGCATTGGCGTCATGTACATCCTGCTCGCTTCCGTGATGCTGCTGCGCGGCGGCAGCGATGCCATCATGATGCGGATCCAGCAGGCGGTCTCCTACCAGTCGCAAGGCTATCTGCCGCCGGAGCACTACAATCAGATCTTCTCGGCCCACGGCACCATCATGATCTTCTTCGTGGCGATGCCGTTCGTGATCGGCCTGATGAACCTCGTCGTGCCGCTGCAACTTGGCGTGCGCGACGTCGCCTTTCCGACGCTGAATTCGGTCGGTTTCTGGCTGACCGCGACTGGCGCGCTGCTAGTCAACGTCTCGCTCGTGGTCGGCGAATTCGCACGCACCGGCTGGCTTGCCTTTCCGCCGCTGTCGGGATTGACCTATTCGCCGGGCGTCGGCGTCGACTACTACGCCTGGTCTCTTCAGATCTCCGGCGTCGGCACGCTGGTCGCCGGCATCAACCTCGTGACCACCGTGCTGAAGCTGCGCACCAGGGGTATGAACTATCTGCGCATGCCGATGTTCTGCTGGACGACGCTGGCCTCGAACCTGCTGATCGTCGCAGCCTTCCCGATCCTTACCGCCACGCTCGCGATGCTGCTGCTCGACCGCTATCTCGGCTTCCACTTCTTCACCAACGAAGCCGGTGGCAACGTCATGATGTTCATGAACCTGATCTGGGCGTGGGGACATCCGGAGGTCTACATCCTCGTTCTGCCGGCCTTCGGCATCTACTCGGAGGTGGTGTCGACCTTTTCCGGAAAGCCGCTGTTCGGCTACCGCTCCATGGTGCTCGCCACCATGGCGATCTGCGTCATCTCCTTCATGGTCTGGCTGCACCACTTCTTCACGATGGGCGCAGGTCCCGACGTCAACGCCATCTTCGGCATTGCCAGCATGATCATCGCGGTGCCGACGGGGGTGAAGATCTACAACTGGCTGTTCACGATGTATGGCGGCCGTATCCGCTTCGCGACGCCGATGCTTTGGTCCGTCGGCTTCATGGTAACCTTCATCATCGGCGGCCTGACGGGCGTGCTGGTCGCCGTGCCGCCGGCCGACTTCATGCTGCACAACAGCATGTTCCTGGTCGCGCATTTCCACAACGTCATCATTGGCGGCGTGCTGTTCGGCGCCTTCGCAGGCTTCGAATACTGGTTCCCGAAGGCGTTCGGCTTCCGCCTCGACGAACGTTGGGGCAAGGCGGCCTTCTGGTTCACCTTCACCGGCTTCTGGATCACCTTCATGCCGCTCTATATCGTGGGCATGCTCGGCATGACGCGGCGCATGCAGCATTACGACGTCGCGGCCTGGCGTCCCTGGATGTTCGTGGCCGCGATCGGCATGGCCGTGCTGTCGATCGGCGTGATCTGCCAGGTCATGCAACTCGTCGTCAGCATCCGCAACCGCGAAGCCTTGCGTGACCGCACCGGCGATCCCTGGGACGGCCGGTCGCTGGAATGGGCGACATCGTCGCCGCCGCCGGTGTTCAACTTCGCCTTCTATCCGGACGTGCGCGGCGAGGACGCCTATTGGGAGATGAAGGCAAAGGCCAAGCAGCAGCAATTCGAGCACGCCGAGCCCGAATATCAGAACATCGAGATGCCCCGGAACTCGCCGACCGGCTTCGTCTGCGCCTTCTTCGCCACCATCATGGGCTTTGCGTTGATCTGGCACATCTGGTGGATGGTGATTGTGGGTGTGATTGGCGCGTGGGCGACCTTCGTCGTTTTCGCCTGGCGCGACCATGACGAATACGTCATTCCGGCCGCCGAAGTCGCGCGCATTGACCGTGCCAATCTCGAAGAACGGCGCAATCTCGTCAGCCTCGCAGGGACTGTCTAATGGCAATGACCGCAACCGTCGGGCACGCGCATGCCGACCCGCATCACATCGGGCTCGTGGTTGAGCATCCCGGGCCGGCGTCGAAGCGGATCGTGACCGCCTACGGTTTCTGGGTCTTCCTGCTCTCCGACATCGTGATGTTCTCCTGCTTCTTCGCAGCCTATGCGGTGCTGGTTGGCCAGACCGCCGATGGGCCGAAGGGCTCGGAGATTTTCGAGCAGCGGAACGTGGCGATCGAGACGGTCTGCCTGCTGCTGTCGAGCTTCACCTGCGGCATGGCGAGCATCGCAGCCGACGTCCGCAACCGGCTCTGGTTCTATCTCGGCATGGCCGTGACCTGCGTGCTGGGCCTTGCGTTCCTCACCATCGAGTTCCGCGAATTCGCCGACCTGGTTTCCCGTGGTTATGGACCCTCGCGCAGCGCGTTCCTGACCGCGTTCTTCTCGCTCGTAGGGTGCCACGGCCTGCACGTCACGGCCGGCGTGCTGTGGCTTCTCACCATGATGGCCCAGGTCTTCGCCAAGGGCTTTCGTGCCGACATCCTGCGCCGCATGACGTGTTTTGCGCTGTTCTGGCACGCGCTCGACATCATCTGGGTCGCGGTCTTTTCGGTCGTCTATCTGCTTGGAGGCGCGCCATGAGCGATCTGTCACAGCATGGCGTCCACGAGCACGACCTCGCGCCCGGCGAGGAAGAGCAGCATAGCGTCGGCACCCGAATCATCGGCTACGTCGTCGGCCTGGTCCTTGCCCTCCTGCTCACGGCAACGTCGTTCTTCATCGCCGGCACGAACCTCGTCTGGCAACCCTCCATCCCCGTCGCCATCATCGTGCTCGCGATCGCCCAGATGGGCGTGCATCTCGTGTTCTTCCTGCACATCACCACCGGCCCCGACAACACCAACAACGTGCTGGCGCTGGCGTTCGGGCTGCTGATCGTCGTCCTGGTGGTCGGCGGCTCGGTCTGGATCATGTCGCATCTGAACGAGAACATGCCGGCGATGGACCAGATCATGCGGATGCAGTGAGCGCGTGAGGGGAGCAGGCTGTCTCCTCTCCCTCTCCCCGTTCTTACGGGGAGAGGCGAAAGACGCGCCGCTCAGCTCACTTCGGCCGCCGGCAGTTATACGCCTTGCGGAAGCCCGCGGCTAACGCGTCGTCCTCCGAGCAAAACCAGCGGTCCGGCTTCGTCGTCGCCGGATAGCTCGGGCAGCCCCGCAGATGATAGATGCCGATGTTGCCGGTGACGCGCGCGCGCACCGCGAGCTTGCCCTTGATGCTGCAGTTCGGCGGCATGGTCAGCTCGTCCGGAAACAGCACCGTGCGGATCTCCTTGTCGCGGTCGGAGCGGCAGGCGGCGCCGAGCAGCGCGCCGTCCTTCTTGCCGGTGCGGAATTCCTGCGGTGCAACAAAGCAGCCCTTCCAGATGCCGGCCGAATTCGTCTTGGCCTCGGCGGCGGCCGGCTTGACGTTCGCCTTGATCGGCTCGCGCGCGACGGCAAAGCCTAGGCGGACGAGCTGCTCGTTCAGGCTCGCCTTGTCGCCCTCGGCCGTGCAGATGGCGCGGTGACGCTTGCCAAAGCTCTTCTCCGGCCCGACATCGTCGCAGCGTACGTTGCGGCCGTCGATCAGCTTCGCAAGCTGATCGCGCGCCTCCAGCCCGCAGGTCCAGGGATCGGCGTGGTCGTCGATGCAGACCTGGTCCAGTTCCGGCGCGTCGACACCGTCCAGCCGGTAGGTCGCGTCGCCGAGCTGGATGGAGTTGCCATCCCGCACCGTTGCACTGGCCGTTAAGGCGAAGCCAGGCCCGGTATCGGCGACGCAGCCGAGGATAGCGAGAAACAAGACAAGCGCGGCAGCGCGGGCAGCGGCAAAGGAATTTTGGAAGGTCATACGTTCTCGCTATCGATTTGCTCTTTCGCGAGGGTTCTCTAGCATCTCGACATTGCAACACCAATGGTCTGCGCCCAGCGAAGCCTGACATTCGTCCGCTGCGGCTTTACTCGCCGGCTGCTCTGACCCTATCGTTTGACGCTGCACGCAAGGCTCAATCGCCCGGGAAGCGGCGAGGGCGGGAGGATGACTTTGGCATGAACGATCCCGTGGACGTCTTGATCATCGGCGCCGGTGCCTCCGGAGCCGCGGTCGCCTGGTCCCTCGCCGAGACCAAGATGCACATCCTCTGTCTCGAGCAGGGCGATTGGATGAAGCCGTCGGATTATCCGAGCACCGGCCGGGATTGGGAAGCCAGGTTCTACGGCGAATGGTCGACCAGTCCGAACATCCGTGGCCGGCCCGAGGACTATCCGATCAACGACGACAACTCCCCGATCAAGGTCGTCAATTTCAACGCGGTCGGCGGCTCGACGGTGATGTACACCGCGCACTGGCCGCGGCTGCATCCCTCCGATTTCAGGGTGAAGACGCTGGACGGCGTCGCCGACGACTGGCCGATCGACTACGACACGCTGGTGCCGTTCTTCGAGGAGAACGACCGGATCATGGGCACATCGGGCCTGTCAGGCGATCCGCTCTCGCCGCTGACCCATCCGCCGATGCCGCCGCAGCCGCTCGGGCTTTCCGGTCCCCTCGTCGCCAAGGCCATGAACAAACTCGGCTGGCACTGGTGGCCGTCGGATACGACGGTCGCGACGATGGACTACGAGGGCAGGGCGCGCTGCATCAATCTCGGCCATTGCACTCCGGCCTGCGCGCAAGGCGCCAAAGCTTCGACCGACATCACCTATTGGCCGCACGCGATCCGCGCCGGCGTCGAGCTGCGTACCCACTGCCGCGTCCGCGAGATCACGACTGACGAGAACGGCATGGCCTCGGGCGTCGTCTATTACGACAAGGACGGCGTCGAGCAGTTCCAGGGAGCGCATGTCGTCATCATCGCCTGCAATGGCGTCGGCACGCCGCGACTTCTGCTGAACTCGGCCTCAGGCCTTTTCCCGAACGGGCTTGCCAATTCATCAGGCCTGGTCGGCAGGAACCTCATGTTCCACCCTTACGCGCAGATCTACGGCTATGTCACGGAGCCGACTGACAGTAATCGCGCGCCGCCGACCTGCCTGTGGAGCAAGGAGTTTTACGACACCAACCTGTCGCGCGGCTTCGTCCGCGGCTACGGCGTCCAGTTCGTGCGCGGCGCAGGACCGGTGTTCGAGGCGGTCGTGAGCGAGCAGAATGGTATTCTGCCCTGGGGTGCGGATCATCACCGCGTGTTCCGCAAGCTCAACGGCCATCGGCTGGGGTTCTCCGCGATCTGCGAGGACCTGCCTGAAGAGCACAATCGGGTCACGCTCGATCCCGTCCTGACGGACAGCCACGGCATTCCCGCGCCGAGGATCGACTACACCATCAGCGAGAACAGCCAGAGGATGATGGGGCATGCGCTGGCCCGCGGCCGGGAGTTTCTCGAAACCGCGGGGGCCACGGACATCTGCGTCAACAGTCCGATCCCCTGGGGCGGCTGGCATCTGCTCGGCACCGCGCGGATGGGCACCGACCCCGAGCGCTCCGTGGTCAATGAATGGGGCCGCTCGCACGATGTCAAAAACCTGTTCATCGTCGACGGCAGCGTCTTCGTCACCTCGGGCGGTGTGAACCCGACCTCGACCATCCAGGCCATCGCGCTCTACGTCGCCGACCAGATGAAGCAGCGCCTCGCCAATCTCTTCGACTAGAGGATCGCCATGCCAAATCAGCTCACCCTCACGCCGCGGCAGCGCCAGGACCTGCGCACCATTGCGGCCATGATCATCCCGGCGAGCGAGGAGTACCGCGTGCCCGGGGCGGATGATGGTCTCATCCAGGCCGACATCCTCGCGACCCTCGGCCGCGATACCAAGCCGGTGGCCACGGCGCTCGATCATCTCGCCCGCCTCGCCGGCATGCCGCTCGCCGAGCTCGATGCCGGCGCGCGCGATGGTGTTGCCCAGACTTTCCGCGCTGATGGGGGTGCCCCGGCGGCAACCCTCGTCCGCGTCGTGTTGCAGTGCTACTATCGCGATGACCGGGTGCTGCGCTCGCTCGGGCTCGAGCCGCGCGCGCCTTTCCCCAAAGGGCACGTGCTGGAAGACGGCGATTGGTCGCTGCTCGACCAGGTCAAGGCCCGAGCTCACACGATGCGTCAGGTCAGTTAAGCAGTTCGTGAAGAGCGGGCGACTTGCATTATAAGTCCGAGGTAACCATCTGACGCGCGAAGGAAATTCGCCATGTTAGATTTCACCTCAGATCTCAGCGGTGGCAGCTTGTCATCGCAAGCCGTCCCATCCACGCCAGTCGACGACCAGCACCTGCTCGATGCCTATTCCAATGCCGTGATCGGCGTGACGGAAAGGGTCGGGCCCGCTGTGGTCCGCGTTGAGACCGGACCAAAGGTGCCGAACGGCCGCGAGCGCGGCGGCCTCGGCTCCGGCATCGTGATCTCGCCGGATGGCCTGGTGCTCACCAACAGCCACGTCGTCGGTTCGTCCAAGGAGATCCGGCTGCGGGATATCGAGGGCCATGTTGGCGATGCCCGTGTGCTCGGCGTCGACCCCGACACCGACCTTGCGCTCCTGCGTGCCGACGGGGTCCGCGACCTCCGCTACGCCGCGCTCGGCAATTCGAAGGGCTTGCGGCGCGGCCAGCTCGTGATCGCGATCGGCAATCCCTTGGGATTCGAGTCCACCGTGACCGCCGGCGTGGTCTCCGCGCTCGGACGCTCGATCCGCTCGGTGAGTGGCCGGACGATCGAGGACGTCATCCAGACCGACGCCGCGCTCAACCCCGGCAATTCCGGCGGGCCGCTGGTCTCGTCGAATTCCGAGGTGATCGGCATCAACACCGCCATTATCAGCGGCGCGCAGGGCATCTGTTTTGCGGTTGCGAGCAACACCGCGCAATTCGTGCTGTCGGAGATCATCCGCCACGGTTACGTCCGCCGCGCCTATATCGGCGTCGCCGGCCAGACCGCCCCGATCCCGCGGCGCCATGCGGTGCTCGCCGGCGTCGAGAACAAGATGGGCGCGCTGCTCGCCCAGATCGAGCCGGACGGGCCGGCGGCAAAGGCAGGGCTGCTCCCGGGCGACGCAAAAAAATAGAGCGCGGGACAGGCAGGGCGAGGTATGACGGGAGCATGCCTCGGTCCCGGAAATTTGCCGCATGATGCCGGCGCATGAGACCTACGACGTCATCGTGATCGGCGCCGGTGCCGGCGGCATGACGGCGGCGGCCGTCGCGGCCGCCGAGGGCCTGCGTGTTCTGGTGATCGAGAAGACCGCGTTCGTCGGCGGCACGACGGCCTGGTCCGGCGGCATGGTCTGGATCCCGGCCAATGGCAAGATGAGAGAGGCGGGGCTCCCCGACAGCGTCACCGATGCCGTCCAGTACCTCGCGAGCACCGTGCCCGAGCTTGCCAATGCGGGCTTGCGCGCCGCATTCCTTGCGCGCGGGCCGGAGGCCATTGCCTATCTCGAAGCCAACACCGAAGTTCACCTCCAGCCGGTGATGGCCTATCCCGACTACTATCCGGAGCGGCTGGGCGCCACCGCGGGCGGGCGCGTGCTGGAGCCGGTGGTGTTCGATGGCACCAAATTGGGCCCCAGTTTCGCTCGGCTGCGGCCGCCGCTGCCGGAGTTCACGTTGCTCGGCGGCATGATGGTCAACCGGCTCGACATCCCGCACCTGCGCAAGTTCGGAAAGTCGGTCCGCTCGACGCTGCGCTCGCTGCATCTGATCTCGCAATATGCGCTGCAGCGGCTTCGCAGCCCACGCGGCACGACGCTGCATCTCGGCAACGCGCTTGCGGCGCGGCTCTACGCTTCGCTGCTGGCACGGCAGGTCGAAATCCTCTTCAGCACGGATGTCGCGGACCTCGTCGTCGAAGGTGGCCGTGTCAACGGCGCGACCATCCGCCATGGCTCGCGCGACCGCGTGATCGCGGCGCGCCGCGGCGTGGTTCTCGCAACGGGCGGCTTCTCGCACGATGCGCCCTTGCGCAAGCGCTTCTTTCCCGCTGCCGCGGGATATGTCTCGGCGACCACGCCCGCCGGCACCGGCGATGGACTCCGGCTTGCGACCGCAGGCGGAGCCGCGCTGAATACGGAAGCCGCGAGCCCGGCCTATTGGGTGCCGGCCTCGCTGTTCCGCCGCGCCGACGGCAGCCGCGGCGTGTTCCCGCACACGGTGACCGACCGCGCCAAGCCGGGCGTGATCGCCGTCAACGCGGTGGGGCGCCGCTTCGTCAACGAGGCGCTGTCATACCACGAGTTCGTGCTCGGCATGCTCCGCGACGGTAATCGCGAGCCTGATCGGCCATTCTACCTGATCTGCGACCGCAACTTCCTGTGGACCTACGGCCTCGGCCGCATCAAGCCCTTCACCTGGAATTACCGCCGCTACGGCAGAAGCGGCGAACTGGTTGAGGCCAAGAGCATTGAGCAATTGGCGGAGAAGATCGGCGTCGCGCCGTCCTCGCTCGCCGCGACCATCGCCGACTACAACGCCCATGCGCACGAGGGCCGCGATCCCGAATTCGGCCGCGGCAGCACCATCTATCAGCGCCATCTCGGCGATATCAGCCACAAGCCCAATCCGTGCGTCGCGCCGGTCGCCCGCGCGCCGTTCTTCGCACTTCGCATCTACCCCGCCGATCTCGGCACCGCCATCGGCATGAAGGTCGACGCCCACGCCCGCGTGCTGCGCGAGGACGGCACGCCGATCGCCGGCCTCTACGCCTGCGGCAACGACATGGGCTCGATCATGAACGGCAACTATCCGGGCGCGGGCATCACGCTAGGCCCGGCGCTGACGTTCGGGTACATCGCGGGACGGCATCTGGCGGAGGGTCTAACCGTCGCGCCAAGCGTCGCCACGGCGTTGGTCTGACCATCCCCCCGCTGTCATACCCCGCGAAAGCGGGGCATCCAGTACGCCGCGGCCTCTCCGTATTCGTCACTGCCTCCGGAATACTGGATCGCCCGCCCCAGTGCGCAATTGCGCACAAGGCGGGCGATGACGGTTGAGAATGCGGCGCGCCCGTCTACTTATTCCGCTGCCGCCGCAAAGCGGCTGTTTTCGAGCTCCGCCTCCAGCCGTGCCTTCTCGGCTTCCGCCTGCTTGATATTGCCTTCCTTCACGTGCCCGAAGCCGCGAATGGTCTCCGGCACGCGCGCGAGCCGCGCCAGTAAGGGAATCTGTTCCGCTGTGAGCCCCGCGAACTGCTGGTCGATCATTGCAACATAGTCTTCGACGAGCTTCCGTTCCGTCTTGCGCTCCGTGGTGCGGCCGAACGGATCGAACGCGGTGCCGCGCAAAAACTTCAGCCTTGCCAGCATGCGGAAGGCGTGGGTCATCCAGCCGCCATATTCCTGCTTCTGCAAATGCCCGGTCCCCTTGTCGCGCCGTGCGAAGATCGGCGGTGCCAGATGGAATTTGAGCGTGAAGTCGCCGTCGAATTTTTCGGCGACCTTTTTGGCGAAGCTGCCGTCGGTGTAGAGCCGCGCGACCTCGTACTCGTCCTTGTAAGCCATCAGCTTGAACAGGTTCTTCGCCACGACCTCGGTCAGCTCGGTGGATGCTGGCGCGGCAGCTGTCTCCGCCCTGCGCACTTTGGCGACGGTAGCGAGATAGCGGTCCGCGTAAGCCCTGTCCTGATAGTTGGTCAAAAACTCCGCACGCGTCGCGACGATCTCGTCGAGCGATCTGGCCGGTGCGCTCGCGCGGCTCTTGAACTGGAGCACGCTGCGCACGCGTGCGATGTCATGCGCGGCCAGGCGTCCCCAGGTGAAGGCGAGCTTGTTCATCTCGACCGCGGCGCCGTTGATCTCTATGGCGCGGAGCAGCGCCTCCAGCGACAGTGGAATGGCGCCCTTCTGGAAGGCGAAGCCGAGCATGAAGGGATTGGTTGCGATGGAATCGCCCATCAGGCTCGCGGCAATGCCGGTGGCATCGACGATATCGAGATTCTTGTCGCCGACCGCATCGCGCAGCATGGTCTGCATCGCGCCCATCTCGAAATCGAGATCGGGGTTTTGCACGAAGCTCGCGGTCGGTTGCAGGTCGGCGTTGATGAACGCCTTGGTCACGCCGCGCTCGGCACGGCTCAGCGCCGTGGGACCTGCCGAGACGATCATGTCGCAGCCGAGGATGACGTCGGCGCCGCCGGTCGTGATGCGCACCGCTGAGATGTCCTCCGGCTTCGGCGCGATGCGGACATGGCTCATCACCGCGCCGTTCTTCTGCGACAGCCCGGTGAAGTCGAGTGCGGAGCAGCCCTTGCCGTCGACATGAGCGGCCATGCCGAGCAGCGCGCCGATGGTGATGACGCCGGTGCCGCCGATGCCGGTCACGAGGATGTTGTAGGGACCATCCAACTCGCGCGCGGGCGGCAGCGGCAGATCGGCGAACAACTGCCCGGAATCGACCGCCGAGGTCTTGATGCGCTTGAGCGTGCCGCCGTGCACGGTGACGAAGCTCGGGCAAAAGCCTCCGACGCAGGAATAGTCCTTGTTGCAGTTCGACTGGTCGATCTGCCGCTTGCGGCCGAACTCGGTCTCCAGCGGCTGCACCGAGACGCAGTTGGAAGCCTGGGAGCAGTCGCCGCAACCTTCGCACACGAGCTCGTTGATGAAGGCGCGCTTATGCGGATCGGGATAGAGCCCGCGCTTGCGGCGGCGGCGCTTTTCCGCAGCGCAAGTCTGGTCGTAGATGATGACGGTGAGGCCCTCGATGTCGCGCAATTCGCGCTGGATTGCATCGAGCTCGCGGCGGTGATGGACGCTCGCGCCTTGCGGGAAGTAGTTTCCGGCCGGGTATTTCGTGGGATCGTCCGAGACGATCGCGAGGCGCTTGACGCCCTCGGCCCAGACCTGGTGCGCGATCTGCGCGACGTTGAAACCGCCTTCGGCCGGCTGGCCGCCGGTCATCGCCACCGCGTCGTTGTAGAGGATCTTGTAGGTGATGTTGATGCCGGCGGCGGACGCGGCACGAAGAGCGAGAAGCCCCGAATGCGTATAGGTGCCGTCGCCGAGATTCTGAAAGATGTGCTTTTCGCTGGTGAAGGGCGATTGCCCGATCCAGTTCACGCCCTCGGCACCCATATGCGAGATCAGGTCGGTGCGGCGGCTCGGCATGCTCAAGGCCATGCCGTGACAGCCGATGCCGGCCATGGCGCGGCTGCCTTCGGGCACGCGGGTCGAAGAGTTGTGCGGGCAGCCCGAGCAGAAGAACGGCGTGCGCGAAAGCTTGATCGGCGCGTTCGCGGTGACGGGATTGTCGAAGGCTTCGAGCCGCGCCAGCCGCTGCTCGAGCAGGGGGCTTTGATGGCGGAGGCGCCGCAGCCGCGCGACCAGCGCGGAGGCAACCATGGTCGGCGTCAGCTCGCCTTCGCTCGGCAGCAGCGGCGCGCCGCTCTCGTCGCGCTTGCCCGCGATGGTCGGGCGCCTTGACGCATCGACGTTGTAGAGGATGCGCATGAGCTGGTCCTCGATGAAGCCGCGCTTCTCCTCGACGACGAGCACGTCCTGAAGACCTTCGGCGAAGCGCCGCGCGCCGCTTTCCTCCAGCGGCCAGGTCATCGCCACCTTGTAGATGCGCAGGCCAAGGTCCATCGCGTCCTTGTCGGTGATGCCGAGATCGGCGAGCGCCTGCCGCAGGTCGAGATAGGCCTTGCCGGTCGCGAGAATGCCGAGCCGCGCGGGCTTCGAATCCAGCACGATGCGGTCGAGCTGGTTGGCGCGGGCGAACGCCTTCACCGCCTCCATCTTGGGGCCGAACAGGCGCCTCTCCGCCTCCAGCGGCGGATCGGGCCAGCGGATGTTGAGGCCGCCGTGCGGCATCTCGAAATCGTCAGGGATCTTGATCCGGATGCGCGCGGGGTCGCTGTCGATCGAGGCCGAGCTCTCCACGGTCTCGCCGATCGCCTTGAAGCCGACCCAGCAGCCGGAAAAGCGCGACAGCGCAAAGCCGTAGAGGCCGAGGTCGAGATAATCCTGCAAGGTCGCGGGGTTGATCACGGGGATCAGCGCCGCGGCAAACACCTGCTCGCTCTGATGCGCCAGCGTCGAGGACTGACAGCCGTGATCGTCGCCGGCGAGCGCCAGCACGCCGCCATGGCGCGAGGTGCCGGCGGAGTTCGCATGCTTCAGCGCGTCGACCGAGCGGTCGACGCCGGGGCCCTTGCCGTACCAGATGCCGAACACGCCATCGACCTTGGCGCCGGGGAACAGGCCGACCTGCTGGCTGCCCCACACCGCGGTCGCCGCCAGATCCTCGTTCAGGCCGGGGACGAAAGCGATGTCGTGCTTTGCGAGGTGTGATTTTGCGCGCCACAGCGCGTGGTCGTACATGCCGAGCGGTGAGCCGCGATAACCCGAGATGAAACCGCCGGTGTTGAGGCCCGCCAGACGGTCGCGTTCGCGCTGCAACATGGGAAGACGGACCAGGGCCTGCGTACCGGACAGGTAGATCCGCTTCGATTCGAACCGGTATTTGTCCTCCAGCTCGACCTGCAACAGCGTCATCTCGTTCTTCCCTTTTCTTGTTCCGGCTGGAGGAATTGCGCCGCGGGAGGGGATTTGCGAAGCAGCTTGTTGCAGTCAAGAGCATGCGACGGCGAAGTCAATATCGCTGGCCGCATCGGTGTCGCTCCTGCTAGTCATGGCTGAAAGGGAGGCCATCATGACGGCACAAGCGTTCGACACCGACATCAATGAAACCGACGGCGCCCTGATCGGGCCATGGCGCCGGCCGCGCCAGATGTTGCAGGCGCAGGTCTACGATGCGCACGCCTCGATCCACGATGATGCGACCGCGCAAAAGCTCGGCTTCAAAGGCGGCACCATCGAAGGTCCGACGCATTTCAGCCAGTTCGCGCCGCTCGGCGCGCGGCTGTGGGGACGGACCTGGTTCGAAACGGGGTGTCTCTCCGCGCATTATCGCAACGCCTGCTTCGAGGGCGAGGAGGTGCAGGCGATCTTGTCGAAGCCTCTCCCCGGCACGAGCCAATGCCAGATCCAGATGGTCAAGCGCGACGGCACTGAGGTGCTGCGCGGCTCGGCCACCGTCGGCGATCCGCAGGTTGCGACCGCGCTCGAGGCGCGTCTCACTGAGCTCAAGCCGCTCGCCGATCCCGTCATCCTGCGCGACGTGAAGGTGGCGCAGACCAGCAGGCGGCAGACGGTGCGCATGGGCCTGGACCAGAACATGGGCGACCTCTATCCATTCTCGCTGCGGCAGAAGCTCGCAGTCATCACCGAGAACTCGCCGTTCTATTCGAGCGGAGAGAATCCCTGGCGGAAAGCCATCATCCCGATGGAGATGCTGAGCGTGCTGTTGCAGTACCGCGCGAAGGACGATCCGCTGCCGTCGAAGGGCCCGGCCGTCGGCCTGTTCGCCGATCAGGAGATCCGGCTGATCAAGGGCCCGCTCTTCGTCGACGAGGACTACGAGGTCGAGCGCGAGGTGGTCGCGCTCTCCGGCAGCCGCCGCACCGAAAGCGCCTGGGTGAAGACGCGTGTGTTCGACAAGGCGAACGAGGTAGTCGCGACCATGCTGCTCAACATGGCGACGATCAAGGATTCCTATGCGCCCTATGAGGAGGAGTATCGCACGCTGTATGGGAGTAGAGAGCGGTAGGCGCCACATTATCGGCTCGTCATTCCGGGGCGACGCGAAGCGTCGAGCCCGGAATCCATTTAACCTCTTGTGCTGGGCCCAATGGATTCCGGGCTCGCGACTTCGTCGCGCCCCGGAATGACGGGTGGAGAGAGCGTCGCCGCCGCCCAAGTCTTGAGCAAATGCCCGTCGCGAAGCCGTCGCACAGGGAATAAGCAGGCGTCAGCTTCCGGCGTAACGCGCTGAAAGCGCAACAAAATCCTGCGCCCGCCCCGCATCATCGCTATTGTACACAATGGCACGGCGCTTGCAGAACTCCCCTGACAGGAGTTCTCGCGAGGGGCGTGCATGTTGAACTCAGCGAAGCCGACACTTGGCGTCATCGATGCTGAGCCCGAGCCGATCAAGCTCGACTGGTCGACCACTGCGCTTCTCATCATCGACATGCAGCGCGACTTCATGGAGCCCGGCGGCTTCGGCGAGACGCTCGGCAACGACGTCAGCCAGCTCGCCCGTGCGGTGAAGCCGATCGGCGCCGTGCTGGCGATGGCGCGCGATAGCGGTATGCTGGTCATCCACACGCGTGAAGGCCATCTGCCCGATCTCTCCGACGCGCCGCCTGCGAAGGTCGAGCGCGGCGCGCCGAGCCTTCGCATCGGCGATCCCGGCCCGATGGGCCGCATCCTGATCCGCGGCGAGGCTGGCCACGACATCATCCCCGAGCTCTATCCGCTCGACAGCGAGATCGTCATCGACAAACCCGGCAAGGGCGCGTTCTACGCCACCGAGCTCAGCGACGTCCTGGAGAAATACGGCATCGAAAATCTCCTGGTGTGCGGCGTCACGACGGAGGTCTGTGTCAACACCACCGTGCGCGAAGCCAATGACCGCGGCTATCGCTGCGTCGTCATCTCGGACGGCTGCGCATCCTACTTCCCCGAGTTTCACGAGATGGGCCTGAGGATGATCAAGGCCCAGGGCGGAATCTTCGGCTGGGTCGCGAGCTCGGCCGCAGTACTGGAGGCGTTGAAGACTTCGACCACATAGGGGTACGACATGAGCACATTGACAGGGACGGCCGGCAAATCTGAGATCAATAAGCCCGAATTCAAGCCCGCACTATGGACACCGGGCGACTGGAACGCGTTTTTCGGCTTCGGCACCAACATCCTCGTCAACATGCTGGTGCTCACGGGCCTGCTGCGCTTCGTGCTGAAGATGCCCGACAGCCTGGTGTTCGGCCGCATCCTGCCCGCGCTCGGGCTGATGATGTGTCTGTCGACCTTCTACTATGCCTTCCTCGCCTACCGCCTGGCGCAGAAGACCGGTCGCAGCGACGTCTGCGCACTGCCCTCGGGCGTCAGCGTGCCGCACATGTTCATCGTCACCTTCGTGATCATGCTGCCGATCACGATCAAGACCGGCGATCCCCTGAAGGGCTGGTCGGCTGGCCTCGTCTGGGTGTTCTTCCAGAGTTTCATCCTGATGATCGGCGGCTTCATCGCGCCGTTCATCCGCAGGATCACGCCGCGCGCGGCGCTGCTCGGCACGCTCGCGGGCGTTTCCGTCACCTTCATCTCGATGCGGCCGGCGCTAGAGATGTACATGACGCCGCAGATCGGTCTGGTCTGCTTCGCCATCATCCTGGTGAGCTGGTTCGGCGGCGTGAAATATCCGCGCGGCATTCCGGCCGGCCTCGTCGCGATCGCGGTCGGCATGATCATCGCCTGGGGCTCGAACCTGTTCGGGCTTGGTCTCGGCGGATTGAGCGTGAAGGGCGTCGGCGATGCCTTCGCGAATTTCGGCTTCTCGGTGCCGCTTCCCGCCGTGGGCTACGTGTTCTCCGGCTTCGAATTCCTCGGCGTGATCCTCGTCACCGCGATTCCCTTCGGCATCTATGACCTCGTCGAGGCCATGGACAATGTCGAGAGCGCGGAAGCCGCCGGAGACGAATATCCGACCACGCGCGTTCTCACTGCCGACGGCGTCGTCAGCCTGATCGGCTGCCTGATGGGCAATCCCTTCATCAACGCGGTCTATATCGGCCATCCCGGCTGGAAGGCGATGGGCGGCCGCATCGGCTATTCCGCCGCGACCGGCGTGATGGTCGTCGTGTTGTCCTGGTTCGGAATCATCTCGGTGCTGCTGGCGCTGGTGCCTGTCGTCGCGATCTCGCCGATCCTGCTCTATATCGGCATGCTGATCGGCGCGCAGGCGTTCCAGACGACGCCAGTCAAGCATGCGCCGGCGATCGTGCTGGCGCTGACGCCGCATCTGGCGGCCTGGGCAAAACTCCAGATCGACACGATGCTGTCTTCCACCATGACGGCGGCCGCGACCGTCGGCGGCATGGCCGCCGACAAGGCGGATGCCGTGAAGCTAGCTGCGATCGCCGCACTGCCGCAGCAAGGCGTGTTCTATCACGGCCTCGAGGTGATGGGCGGCGGCTCGATCCTCGCCGGCCTCATCCTCGGTGCGATCGGCGTCTTCATCATCGAGCGCGACTTCGAGAAGGCGTCAGCCTTCGCGCTGGTCGGCGCGGTCCTGACCTATTTCGGCTTCATGCATGGCGAGGCCGTCGGCATCGGCGGCGGCTTCGGCGTCACGCCGGCAGTCGCGCTCTCCTATGCCGTAATGGCGGCCGGCTTGTTCGCGCTCGGTAAGCTTGCGACCGGCGAGCACTACGCCGCGCATCCCGAAATGTCGGCGGCGCCGGCGGAGTAACTTCGAACGAAACTTTGGTTGCGGCCGGGTGGTGTCACGCTACCCGGCCGATTTCTTTTCACGTCAAGTCGGAAGCTTCCCCACGCGCGCCGCTTTTTGGGGCACAACACAGAACCCTGCACCGCAGCAGATGATGGCGCATCTGCCACTTATCCTATCGCATCTGCCGCGAGTCCCAAGGTGGATTGATGATGCCAGCTACCGGATCGGCCCGGGCTTTTCGAGCAAGGCGGCATCGTGGAACCTAACGCAGCACCGGACGTTCTTTTTTGCGTATGAGCAGCGCCGTCGCCCCGGCGCAGCAAGCGCAGAGGCTGACGCGCTAACCTGCGCCTGGGAGGGATGCTCATGAGACTCACTCTTTCGGTCATCAAGGCTGACGTTGGCTCTGTCGGCGGGCATACGCAACCGTCTTCCCTCATGATGGCGACCGTCATCGGCGAAGCCGCTCAGGCGGTCGACAAAGGCCTTCTGATCGACAGTTTCGTCTGCCATACCGGCGACGACATCGCGATCATCATGACGCACACAAAGGGTGAGGGGAGCGCCGCGGTCCATCAATTTGCATGGAATACGTTCCTTGCGGCTACGTCGGTCGCGAAAACCTCCGGGCTCTACGGCGCCGGCCAGGATCTTCTCGTCGACGCGCCTTCCGGAAACATTCGCGGCGCCGGACCGGCCGTCGCGGAGCTCAGCTTCAACCACAGCCTCTCGGATTCAAGGCCCGCGGAGTCCTTCATGGTGTTCGCCGCCGACAAATGCGGCCCCGGCGCGTACAACCTGCCGCTCTACCTCGCCTTCGCCGATCCCATGTATTGCGCCGGGCTGATGCTGCCCCCGATGATCAAAGGTTTCCGTTTCCATGTCATCGACATGGACCACACGGCAGGCGACAGCATCATCGAACTCGACGCCCCGGCGGACGGCTACCACATTGCCGCGCTCCTTCGCGACAATGAGCGCTTTGGGATCGATCGCATCGTTTCTCGAACATATGACGAGGTTGTCGTCGCTGTTTCGGCGCAGCGTCTTCACGCGATCGCGGGCAAGTACACCGGCAAGGACGATCCAGTCGCGATCGTCAGGAACCAGGGGATTTTCCCGGCGCCCGAAGAAATCGTCTCGCCGTTCGCCAAGGCGCATTTCGTAGGCGGCGATGCGCGAGGCTCGCACGTGATGCCGCTCATGCCGGTGCCGCTCAACACACCGGTGACGGGCATGTACTGCCTGCCGATCGTTTCCTGTGCCGGCTTTTCGATCGACAAGGACGGCCGATTCTCGGAGTCGCACACCGATTTCTTCGACAACCCGGCGTGGGACGAAGTCCGCCGGCGAGCCCAGAGCAAGGCAATCGAGATGCGCAGCCAGGGCTGGTCCGGTGCCGCGATGCTGCCCTATTCCGAGCTGGAGTATGGCGGCTTCCGCGATACCGTGTCTGGTTTGCTGAAGCGTTTTCGGCTGCGCGAGGAGCGCAAGCCGGAGGCGGCCGAGTAGAGAACGCTACTCTGTGCATGATGGCGACATGCTAACGTTGGGAGGTCGGCTTGGCGAGAAAACGCATCGGCATTCTCACGGGTGGCGGCGACGTCTCCGGCCTCAACGCCGTCATCAAGAGCGTGACTTATCGCGGTAGCGAGAACGACATCGAGGTTGTCGGTCTCCGCCGAGGTTGGGAGGCTTTGACGCACCTCAACCTCGAGGATGCGGACAGCAGGTCCCACTACCTCATGCCCCTGAATCGCGAAAACACGCGCACCATCGATCGGCGCGGCGGCACAGTGCTGCACACGAGCCGCACCAATCCGTCAAAAATGCAAGAGCTGCCCGATCATCTCGTCGGCAGCGACCTTCCGGCTTCCCTGAGTACCAAGGGAACCAAGACGTGGGACCTCACCGGCCAGGTGCTGGCGAACCTTTCGGGACTCGGCATCGAGCATCTGATCGCCATTGGTGGCGACGACACGCTCAGTTATGCGGCCAAGCTCAGCGATCTCGGCGTCAAGATTATCGCCATCCCGAAGACGATGGACAACGACGTCCGCAACACCGAGTACTGCATCGGCTTCTCGACCGCGATCACCCGCGCCAGCGATGCCATCCAACGGCAGCGCACCACCGTCGGCTCGCACGAGCGGATAGGTATTTTTCGCGTCTTTGGCCGCGATGCCGGATTTACCGCGCTCTACACCGCGTACGCAACCTCGATACGGTGCGTCATCCCGGAGTACAAGATCAATCTCGACAAGCTGATCGCGTTGCTGCTCGAGGAGAAGCGGGCCAATCCAAGCAACTACGCGCTGATCGTGCTCAGCGAGGGCGCCGAGTGGGAAGGCTACAAGCCGCAGGAATATGGCGAGCCTGATCCCTACGGTCACCGCAAGAAGGCCAACGTGGCCGAAGCGCTCGCCGATGAGATCAAGCGGCGGACTGGCGAGCAGACGATGACCTCCGACCTCACCTACGACCTTCGGTCGGGGGATCCGGACTTTATCGACAAGCTCGTAGCCCTGACCTTCGGTAACATGGCGTTCGATGCAATGCTGGAAGGCAAGACCGGCCTGATGTCGGCGCTGGTGGAAGGCCGCTACGACCTCGTGCCGATCCCTGACGTCAAGCTCGGGCCGCGCAAGCTGGACGTCGCCAGCACATACAACACGGAGCGCTACCGTCCCATCTACTCCAGCAAGCGCGGTCTGCCGATCTTTCTCAACCGCGCGTCATAGGGGGCAGGGTGAGGAGAGGTCATCCGCCCTTGACGGCACCTGCGGTGAATCCGGCGACGATCTGCCGCTGGGCTAACGCCGTGAGCAGCAATGCCGGGAAGGTGACGATCAGCCGAGGCCTGTGTCAGGCGACGCCCAAATCCGTCAGAATATCGGCGCCGGCCCGAACCTCGTGACTTGAGCCTTCAAAATCATGCCCGACCGGTTCGCAGGCGCCACCGAGATGCCGCGCCAGAAAGGCCTCGGCAATTGCAAGGTGGGACAGCTGATTGGGAGGCTTCTGGAATCCGTGTCCCTCGTCGGGATAGACGATGTAGGTCACCGGAATGTTCTTGGCCTGCATGGCGGCGGCGATGGTATCGCTTTCGGCCACCTTGCACCGCACGTCGTTGGCACCATGGAAGATCAGCATCGGCTTCTTGATGTTGTCGACCTTGTTGATCGGTGAACGTTCGGCGAGCAGCTTGCGGCCTTCCTCGGTGCGGGGATCTCCGTAGCTGCGATACATGAATTCCGCGAAACCGGCCCAATAGGGCGGCATCGATTCCAGCAGCGTTTGCAGGTTGGAGATGCCGACCACCGGCACCGAGCAACAGAACACCTCCGGCGTGAAGGTCGCGCCGATGAACGAGGCCAGGCCCCCGTAGGACACTCCGAAGATCGCGACCTTGTCCTTTTGCGCGATGCCTTCCGCGATTGCCCAGTCGACCATGTCGATGAGATCGTCATGCATCTTTCGCGCATGCTCTTTTTCGCTGGCGGCGACGAACGCCTTGCCGAAGCCCGTCGATCCCCGATAGTTGACCGAGAGGACGGCGTAGCCACGATCGGCCAGCCACTGATGATCGCGGCGATAGCCATAGATATCGCGGCCCCAGGGACCACCGTGGACGATGAGGACCATCGGCAGCGGCCGGGGCGGGCGGTCGCCCTCGATATTGGCCGGCAGAGTTAGGTATGAGACCAGGGTGAGGCCGTCGCGCGACTTGCCCTGCACCGCCTGCATCGGCGCGAGGCGGTACGGCTTCAGCTCCGGTCGCGCCGTGAACAGCTCGGTGAGAGACTGCTTGTCGCGGTCGAGGAGATGATAGGTGACCGGCTGCTCCGGTGCATGACTTCCCACGATCCACCGACGACCGTCATTGCTCTGGCTCTCGAGGTGAAATGCATGCCCGGGAAGCTTCGCATGGATCAGGTCGAGTTCGCTCGTCACTGCCGGCGTCAAGGCCGTCCATTCCTGCCGGCCGGGATCGATGCAAACCGCTTCCGGCGCGAATGTTCGGGCGTTGAAGATGGCGCCGGTCACGTCGGCGTGGTCGCTCCTGAACAGGACGCGCTCTTCCCCCGTTGACCAGTCGATCCGGATCAGCGCCGACTTGTCATGCTCCAGGCTCGAGCTCATGTGGAGGTGGTTGCCGCTAGCATCGAACGTCCAGAGCCGCGTACTCGCATAAGCCTCGAACGGGACGTCGCGCCAATGCGTCGCCTTCCCGTCGTGGATGCGCCAAAGCCGCGTACCACCATCGGGCGCGTTGCTGCGGGCGTGGCGCGGCCTTAATTGCCAGTCGAGCCCGACGTAGTCGAACTCCTGGCGATTTTCCCATACCAGGGAGCGTTCGCCGGTTGTGAGGTCGAGCAGGAAGACGTCGTGCCATCGCACGTCGCGATCGTTCAGACCGATCACGACCTTGTCGGGGACGACGTGCGACCAGTAGGTCGGCAACGCACGGACATTGGCGAAGGGCGTGAGATCCCTGAGCTCCAGAGTGTAGGGATCGACGACGAAGAGGTGCAAATTCTCGTCACCGTTCTCGTCGTTGAGGAACATGATGTGGCGACCGTCCGGACTCCAATCCTGCCAGTTGATCGGCCTGCCCCTGGTGCGCGTCACGGGCTGGCCTGCCGCAATGTTGTCGACCGGCGACACCCAGATGTTGAGGACGCCGTCGACAGGGGCGAGCCAGGACAGCAATTGACCATCCGGCGACAACTTGGCGCCGACGTAGGTTGGATTACCGAACAGCTTCCGGCGCGGGATCAGGGGACGAGGTGACATCTGGCGTCTCTCGTGGTTCGGGCGGGCGTCACGTTAGGTAGCGCTACACGATGTAGCATATGCGTATGCAAACTTTGCGTCAACGCCAGGTAGAGCGCCGGCGTCAGTGTTACGAGCCTTAGAATGAGAAGGCGCGGGCGGTCGATCGCCGCCCGCCATTTGTCACAGCGTCGATATCTTGCAGATGTAGCTTTCGGCTACCGCCTTGTCGCCGCCGACATAGTGCGGGTAGTTCGGATAGCGGCACATCGGCCGGGCGGCTTTCAGCGCGAAGGGCGGGGCAGGCTCCTTCGACGTCTGGACCAGTGCGTCGGCCGGCGCGACGCCATCGCTCGCCCAGCGGTCGAGCGGTTCGAGCAGGTCGACCATGGTCGGGATCGCGGAGCCGTCCAGCACGCTTGTGCCGTGTCCCGTATGTGTCGAGCCGGGCGAGACGTAAAGCCGTGCTGAAGCCTCGACCGTCGCCCCGCCAAGCCGCGCCACGACCGACTGGAAATAGTTGATTCCAGCGAGCGGGCTTTGGGCGAGGTCGGCCATGTTCTCGCGCAGGATCAGCTTGCCGCCATGGGCGAAGAAAGCCGTCAGGTCCGGATCGGTGGAATCGAGGATCTTCGACACCTCCTCGACGCGGGCCCGAAAGTCTTCTGGACGATAGGTGCGCACGTCAAACTTCTCGTCACGCGTCAGGAGGAAGCGCACGGCATTGCTGCCGTAGAGCCATTGCTGCGACACCGTGGCGACATCGAGTTGCTCGGTCGGCGCCGCCGTGCCCATGACCCAACGCGTCATGGTCATCCGCTGCGGGTCCGGTGTGGTCTCGTTGCCGTAAAGCGATTGCGGATAGGTCGTGATGCCGTTCGCCATCGCAAGCGGAAACGGATGCGATGCATGCACGGTCTGAACCGCTGTGATCTGCGCGTCAGACAGGCAGTCATCGCCCGTATCGGCGCCTTGCGGGCAGCGCAGCGCCTGCACGTTCACCTTCGGCTGGCAGGCGAGATAGTTGCCGACGATGCCGTCGCGCAAGCCGTCGAGTTCGTCACAGGCATTGGCGACGAATTTTGCAAGCGTCTCGCTCTTGGCTGGGTTGAGCCAGCCGCCTTTGAATTGCGGCACATTATTCGGGATGTAGGACTGGAACAGCATCGAGAGCTGCACCACCGGCACCACGCTGACGATCCCGTCATAATCAGCCGGGAAACGCTGGGCTATCGTAAGACCCTCGCGGCCGCCCTCTGAGCCGCCGAAATAATAGATTTTGGCGGGCCGTTTCCGATAGAGCGCGCCGGTCAGCGCGACGGCGACATCGCGCACCTTCTTGTAGGAGGCATAGCCGTAATTGGTCAGCATCTCGTCGTTGAGGCCGAACTGACCGATGCGATCGGGCGCAAAGCTCGCGGCCTGGTGCCCGGAATCGGTGCCGAGAGTGGCATAGCCGCGCGTCAGCGGCAGGACATCGTCGGGGGCCGCGTCGCGCAGCGGCGCAAGGCCGCTCACCAGGGTGCCGTTGTAACCGCCGCCGCCATATTGCAGGAGCTTGCCGTTCCACGCGGCGGGCAGGTTGAGCTGAAAGTTGATCAGTTGCGCAGCCGGATCGACCGGCGCAATGGTGCCCGTCACCTTGCAGAAGTCCGGCGTCGCGGGAGCTGCCGCCTTGGCCGGTGCTGCCGGCGTGAAGCTTGCCGACGTGACGGTGGCCTCTCCGCTAGGCAACCCGATCAGGCGAGCCGGGATCGTTCGTCCCGAAAGGCTCGCGCAGGCGCCTTGAAACGCCTCGTCCGCTGCCGACGATCCGCCGCTCACGGACAACACGATCGCGCAGAAGGTCAGGCTGGCTGCGGCTTTCGACGCGCGGCGCATCGCATGGCCTCGCTTGGCATGGTCGACGTCGCCTGTGTTTGGTCCCATGGTCCTGATCTTTGGTTGGAGATGATCCTGCGTACGCAGCAACTGGCCTCATCGCTCGTTCGGCTTGACCGGCGGAGGACGAGGTGTGCTTATCCGCCTTTCACTGCTCCCGCAGTGAGTCCGGCGACGATCTGCCGCTGGGCGACAACCGTCAGCAGCAGCACCGGGAAGGTGACGATCAGTGCGGCGGCCGCGAGCGGCCCCCAGCTCAACTGGTCGAACGAGATCATGTTGTAGACCGCGACGGGCAGGGTGCGCGTCTCGCGTCCGGCCAGCACGATGCCGAAGACGAAATTGTTCCAGGAGAAGATCACGGCGAGGATGAAGGCGACCGCGATGCCGGGTTTCGCGATCGGAAGAGCGACATGGCTGAACACCTGCCAGCGCGTCGCGCCGTCGATGAGCGCTGCCTCTTCCAATTCCATCGGCGTGGTCTCGAAATAGCCGATCATGATCCAGATCACGATCGGCACCGTCACCACGAGATGGATGATGATCTGCGGCACCAGTGTGCCGAGCAATCCGAGCCACTGGAACAGGATAAACAGCGGGATCAGGTAGGACAGGCCGGGCGTGATGCGGGCGATCAGGATCACGATCGCGGATTTATGCGCGGCCATCCGCGCGATCCCGTAGCCGGCGGGAACGCCGACGATCAGCGCCAACGCGGTCGCGCTGCCGGTCACGATCAGGCTGTTGAAGAAATAGGTCAGGAAGCGGTTGGAGGCGAGCACGTCGGCATAGTTTTTCCAGGCGATATGCTCGGGGATGAACACCGGCGGGTAGGCGGCGTTGTCGACCTCGAATTTGAGCGACAGTGAGGCCATCCAGAGGAAGAACAGGATCGCCGGCGACACGATGACGAGCACCGAAAGCCACAGGCCGATTTGACTAAGGATCTGACGTGGGGTCATGCGCCCCTCGCGATTTCGGTCCACAGCATCCGCTGGCGCATGTAAAGCATGAGGGCGGCGAGTGCGACGATGAGGAGGAAGAACACCACCGCGATCGCCGAACCGTAACCGAGGTCGTAATAGGTGAAGGCGACGCTGTAGAGATAGATGTTGATCGTCTCCGACGCCGAACCGGGCCCGCCTTGCGTGATCGCGAAGATGATGTCGAAGCTTTTCACCGCGTCGATCATGCGGATCATGCCGGCGATGAACAGGAACGGCATGATCAGCGGCAGCGTGATGAAGCGGAACACCTGCCAGAGATTGGCGCCGTCGATCTGCGCGCTTTCGTAAGGTTCGGTCGGGATCGCGGCGAGGCCGCCGAGAACGATCAGCATGACCAGCGGCGTCCACTGCCAGGTCTCGACCAGGACAAGCGAGGGAATGACGGTTGCGGGATGAAACACCCAGAGCTGTGGCGGCAGGCCGACCAGCGACAACAGGTAATTCAGCACGCCGAGCTGCGGATGGAACATCATGGTCCAGACCAGCGCGATCGCCACGGGCGTTGCCATCATCGGCATGATGAAGACGCCGCGCAGAAAACCGCGGCCGGGGAATTTCTGGTGAAACACCACGGCTGCGAGCGTGCCGAGGATCAGCGGCAGCACCACCGACAGCACGGTATAGACCATGGTGTGGCCCACCGACTCGAGGAAGCGCGGATCGCCCGTCAGCCGCAGATAATTGGAAAGCCCGACGAAAGTGGTCGGTGAGCCGACCTTCCACTCGTTCAGGCTCATCCAGATCGTGAACAGCCACGGAAAGATGATGATGGCGAGCACGACGACCAGCGCCGGCACCACGAACGGCCAGTAGGACGGTGGCCGCAACTCCCTCTCCGGCGCGGCGCCGGATTGTGCCGCGGCCGGATCAGCTTGTGTCAACGCACTCACGCTTTTTCGCTACGCTCCAGGATCGGCCGATACTGTTCGTGGGCCTTCTTCAACTCGGTCGCGGGATCGGCGCCGGCCAGGGTCGCGGTGATCGCAGCGCCGACGAGATCGCGGAATTCGGCGACCGGGATCACAACGGGCAGGCCGAGCTTGCTGATCTTGGCGGAATCGATCACCGATTGCAGCCACTCCGCCGGCATCTTGACGCCCTTCTGCACCTCGGCATCGTTCAGGATCGAGTTGCGGAACGGCACGCCGCCGCCGGCCTGCAACAGCCGAGCGCCTTGCGTCTTGGAAACCGCCCACTGGCAGAGCAGATAGGCCGCTTCCTTGTTCTTGCTCGCGGCGGCAATGCCGAGGCCATCGCCGTAGGTGGCAGAGTATTGTCCCTTCGGCCCGGCAGGTACGACGGTGTAGCCGACCTTGCCGACGACGCGCGAGGCAGCCGGATCTTCCAGCGGCGGCGCCCAGCCGACGCCGTCGATCCACATCGCCGACCGTCCTTGTGAAAAGGAGGCCATCGACTCCATCCAGTTGAAGCCGGCGACGCCGGGCGGGGCGACCTTCGTCAGCAGCGTCTGGTAGAGCTTCGTCGCCGCGACGGCTTCGGGGCCGTCAGTCAGGATGTTGCCCTTGGCGTCGAGGAATTCGCCGCCATAGTCGAGGAAGAAGTTGGTCCACAACGTCATGTTGGCGTTGCGCAGGCCACGCCCGACGAAGCCGTAGGTGCCGTCCTTGGCATCGGTGAGCTTTTCGGCGGCCGCGACCATCTCGTCCATCGTCTTGGGCACCGCGACGCCCTTCTTCTGGAACAGCTCCTTGTTGTAGTAGAGGATGAAATAGTCGACCGACCAGGGCAGCGACAGCATCTGGCCCTTGTCGTTCTTGGCGTATTGCAGGCCAGCGGCCGAAAAATCGCTCTCGACGAGATCGGGCGCGGTCAGCGTCGGATCCTTCATGAAGGGTGTTATGTCGGCGAGCCAGCCGGCCTTTTCGAACTGCCGCTTCTGCACGTGGTAGCTGAGATGCACGACGTCGAAGCTCGGCTTGCCCGAAGTGAGCTCGATGACGCACTTCTGGCGCTGCTGCTGCTCGGGAATCTGCTCCGATTCCACCTGGATGCCGGTGAGATCGGTGAACTCCTTGATGTTCTTTTGCAGGTTGTCGCCGCGCGGACCCTTGGCGAGGATCACCTCCAGCTTGGTCCCGGCATATTTCTTCCAATTGACCTCGGCGTGGGCCGGAAATCCGGTCAGGCTGAGCGCGCCAGCCGCGGCGGTCCCCTGCAAAAGCGTGCGGCGCGAAATACGATGGTCAGCCACTTTAACCTCCCTGTGACTCGTTTCTTGGGAGGGGATACTAGCGTCCGCGCCGCGCCTGCCTAGTCCTAATATTCCTCTGCGGATTAAGGCCGCACGGCCGGGCTCTCCATGGGCATTCCGCGCGCCCGCGCCATCAGATAGAGCTCGAGCGCGACCAGCTCGGGCGCGCCGTAGTCATAGGCCTGGGTACGGGCCCCGGTCATGCAGCTTCGCAAGCGGCGCTCCAGCGATCCCAGTGTCTGCCATTCCAGGCGATAGAGCGGATAGCCGGTCGGCTGCCCCTGCGTGACCGGTGCGCCCGCCAGATGCTTGTCGTAGTTGTCGTCATGGCAATTGGCGCATGCGAGGTTGAGCTGTCCCTGCCGCTGCATGAAGAGCGCGCGGCCCTGTTCTACGAACGGCTTGAGCTGTGGATCGTCAGCGGCCGTGATCGCCCGCCCGCGCGACTGGTGGGCGACAAAGGCTTCGAGCGCGAGCAGGTCGCGGCTTTCGTAAGGCAGTGGCGTTGCCTGCTGGTGGTTGGCGCGGCAGAGATTGATGCGCTGGTCGAGCGTGACCGGGCGGTCCAGCGCCTTGTCGAAGGCGGGATAGCGCGCGGCGACGCCCTTCATGGTCTCGCGCGCGTCGCCATGGCAATCGGCGCACGCCTTGCCGGCGCTGCCGCTTTTCGCCGTCCACAGCGTTTCACCGTCCAGCACGAACAGCATGCCCGGATTGGACGTATCGTCGTCCTGCATCGCGCGCGTATCGGGTCCCATGAAGGAATAGCCTGAGCGGCGCTCTCCCAGCGGAATTTCGCCGGCGAGCAGGGCAGGCGCGGCGACGAGCAGCATCGCCGCGATGATCGTGCGCGCAAAGCTCATTCGACCGTGATCGGCGCCGACGCGGTTGACACAAAGCCGTTGTCGCCGATCCATTCGAACTCGAACTTGCCGCTCTCCTTCGCGATCGTGAAGAACGCCAGATACGGATTCGCGGCGATGGCCGGAAAGAGGTCGGCGCGAAAGATCTCGGAGCCGTTGTAGCGGCAGGTAAAGCTCGTGATGATGTCGCGCGGCACGAGATCGCCGGCCGCCGTGCGGCGAAAGCCGGTCTCCATGATGTGCGAGGTCAGCGTCCTGATCTCGATGACATCGCCGCGCTTGGCTCTCGGGGGAACGTTGATCAGGGTGGAGGCCATCAGTTCACCTCCTCGGTGCACGCGGCGAGCGTCACGACGACGTCGGCTGCGATTTGCCAGAAGGAATCGTCGGACAGACGCGCGATCGCGACAACCTTCTGGCTGTCGGCGAGCCGGATGCGAGTCGAGACCTGCGCGCGCCCGGCCCATGGGCCGAGATGGAAATTGCCGATGTTCGGCTGCGGGTTCTTCTCGTTGAAGACGTGGATGCTCTTGACGTAGTCGGTTGCCGTCATCGGGCTTGCGACGCTGACCGTCATCGGCACGGTGTTGCCGTTCTCGACCAGCGGCGGAATGTCGAGTCTGATCTTGCCGGTGCGCAGTTGTGCCTCGCCGACGACATTGCGGATCGCCGGGCCGAGCATCGCGGGCGTCGCTTCGAGCGGGCGGATCGTGACGATGGGGATCGTCCCGGCGGCGAGCGTGAAGCCCAAAAATTGTCGACGTGTGCTTGGCATCGATCGTCCTAGTCCCGAAGCGTTGCAAGATAGGCCACGATGTCCTCGATCTGACCCGGGTTGAGGATCGGCTTGCCGGCAAGGTTGCGGCCGACGCGAACGAGCCCGTCATTGCGATAGTAGGACGGCATGATGGTCTCTCGGTTGAACCGCGACGCGTCGACCAGTCGAAGCCGCAACTGACTCGTCGACCATCTGTTCCCGGCGCCTGCAAGATCAGGCGCGAGATCGCCCTGGAAACGGGTTTCCGGAAATGGCCCGGAATGGCAGAGGATGCAGGTCGTGCCGCGATCGAGCACCAACGCGCGCCCGCGTGCCGCATCGCCGGGCGCGCCGGTGAGCGACTCCGGAATGCCGTCGCCAACGATGGTGTAGGAGACCAGCGCCTGCGCCCGTGCGCTGGCGGAAAGCGCAAAGCTTGCCGCAATCAGTGCGGCGATATGGATCATCGGCCTAGCCAAAGGTCGCCGCCGTGATGGTTTGAAACCAGCGCTCGGCGTCCGCAGCGTCGCGGGCGCGTCGTTCCGGCGGCGCGTCGAGGGGGCTGGTGACGCCGCCCTCGACCTCGGCAAAAAGGTCTCCCTTGGGCTGATAGTTGCCGGCGAGCGAAAAGCCGTAAGCGGGCGCGACCGTGTTGTAGCAGACACCGGTCAGCCGTGGTGTCTGTGGCGTTCGGCCAGCGATGAGGTCGATGATCGCGTTCGCGCAGGCTTTGCCTTGCGCGCTCGCGGCCGAGGCCGATTTCGGAATGCCACCACCGAGGCAGGCATCGCCGACGACATGGATGTTCGGCACGAGCCTGGATTCGAAGGTCATGGGATCGATCGGGCACCAGCCCGTGGCATCCGTAGCGCCGGCAATCGCCGCGATGCGCCCGGCGCGTTGCGGAGGAATGACGTTGGCGACTTGCGCCGTGTAATTGCCGAATTCGGTGATGACAGTGTTGCTCGCGGGATCGACGGAGGTGACGCGACCGCCCTGCGACAGCGATACGCGCTCGATCATGCCGCTGTAAAGCTCCGTCCAGGCTTTCTCGAACAGTCTTTGTTGCGTGAAATTGTCCTTGGCGTCCAGGATCAGAACCTTCGAGCGCGGCTTCTTCGTCTTGAGAAAATGCGCGATCAGGCTGGCGCGCTCGTAAGGAGCGGGTGGACAACGCGAGGGATTGGCGGGCACCGCGATTGCGACCAGGCCGCCATCCTCCATGGCCTCCAACTGCCTGCGCAGCAGCGTGGTTTGCTCGCCGGCCTTCCAGGCATGCGGCATCTTTTGGCTTGCGGCTTCGTCATAGCCGGGCAGGCCGTCGAAATGGAAATCGATGCCGGGCGAGAGCACGAGACGGTCGTAGGGAAGCGATAAGCCATCCGCCAGCGTGACGCGCCGCGCCTGCGGATCGATCGCGGTTGCGGCCTGCGCGATGACATTCACGCCGTCGGACGCGATCTTCTCATAGCCGAATTGCTGCGCCTCGATCTCGCGCAGGCCTGCGATCACCTCGTTGCTGAACGGGCAGGCGGTGAAGGTCCTGTTCGGCTCGACCAGCGTGACCTGCAAGTTCGCTTCGCTCCGCTTCAGCGCGCGGGCGCAGGCGGCGCCGCCGAAGCCGCCGCCGATCACGACGACGCGCGCCGCGCCTTGCGCGCGCGCAATCGCCGGCAGGGCCAGCGATGCGGCCGCGATGCCGAGGGCGGCTTTCCGCCGTGTCAGCGGGCGGGTCATCATGAGCATTCATCCGGAAAACGCTGCGGCGACCCGTGGGCCGCCGCAGCCGCACCTTCCTAGGCGAAGGTGATGTTCTGGTCGCGCAGCGGCACCGAGCGGATGCGTTTTCCCGTCGCTGCGAAATAGGCGTTGAGCACCGCTGGTGCCGCAACCCCAATGGTCGGCTCGCCAACGCCGCCCCAGAATCCGCCGCTCGGCACCATCACCGCTTCCACCTTCGGCATCTCGTTGATGCGCATCGAATTGTAGGTGTCGAAGTTGCTTTGCTCGATGCGGCCGTCCTTCACGGTGCAGCCGCCATAGAACAGCGCGGAGAGGCCAAAGACGAAGGAGCCCGCGATCTGCCGCTCTACCTGTGCCGGATTGACGACATAGCCGGGGTCGGTGGAGGCGACGATGCGATGCACCTTGATCTTGCTGCCGTCGGTCACCGAGATTTCGGCGGCGCCGGCAACATAGCTGCCATAGCCCATGACCTGCGCGATGCCGCGATAGACGCCCTGCGGCGCCGGCTTGCTCCAGCCGATCTTCTCGGCCACTGCATTGAGCACCGCCAGATGCTTGGGGTGATCGCCCATCAGCTTGCGGCGGAATTCGAGCGGGTCCTGGCCTGCGGCGTGGGCCAGCTCGTCCATGAAGCATTCCATGTAGATCGCGTTGTGATTGACGTTGACGCCGCGCCAGAAGCCGGGTGGAACGTGCGGGTTGCGCATGGAATGCTCGATCAAGAGGTTCGGCACCGAGTAGCCGAACGCGGCTTCGCCGGATTGGGCGACGCCCTGGAACGCGGCCGGATCCATGCCGTTCTGCAGCGCCTCGGGGCGGAGCGAGAACAGGATCGACTGCCCGGACAGGCGGTAGTGCAGCGCGACCAGATTGTTGTCGGCATCGAACGCGCCGGTCATCTTGCACTGGGTGATCGGGTGATACCTGCCGTGCGCCATATCCTCTTCGCGCGACCACAACAGCTTGATCGGCGTGCCCGGCATCTGCTTGGCGATCTCGACCGCCTGACGGACATAGTCAGTCTGACCGCGCCGGCCGAAACCGCCGCCCGGCATCACCTTGTGCACGTCGCACTTCTCCGGCGGCAGGCCAGAAACCTCCAGTACCGCCGCGAAGGCCGCCTCGCCATTCTGCGTGCCGCACCAGACCTCGCATTTGTCCGCCGTGTAGAGCGCGGTGGCGTTCATCGGCTCCATGGTGGCGTGGTTCTGGTAGGGATAGTTGTAGACCGCCTCGATCTTCTTGGCGGCGCCTGCAATCGCCGCTTTGGCATCGCCGTTCTTGTTGCCGACATAGGCCGGCTGCGCGTTGTCGAGGCCCTCGGCCAGCCATTTCGCGATCGACTCGCTGGAGGCCTTTGCGTTGTCGCCCTCGTCCCAGACGATCGGCAGCGCTTCCAGCGCGGTCTTGGCGTGCCACCAGGTATCGGCAACGACTGCCACCGCGGTATCGCCGACTTTGACGACCTTCTTGACGCCTTTCATGCCCGCGATCTTGGCTTCGTCAAAGCTCTTCACCTTGCCGCCGAACACCGGGCAGTCCTTGATCGCGGCGTTCAGCATGCCCGGCAGCTTGACGTCGATGCCGTAGATCATCGTGCCGGTGGTCTTGTCGGCGGTGTCGAGCCGGCTCACGCCTTTACCTGCGATTGTCCAGTCCTTCGGATCCTTCAGCTTGACCTCGGCGGGCGGCGTCAGCTTCGTCGCGGCCTCGGCGACCTTGCCGTAGGTGGTGGTCCGGCCCGACGGCGTGTGGGTGATGACGCTCTTGGCGGCGGTGCATTCGGACACCGGCACCTTCCACTCGTTGGCCGCGGCCTGGATCAGCATCATGCGCGCGGTGGCGCCGCCCTTGCGGACATAGTCTTGCGAAGAGCGGATGCCGCGGCTGCCGCCGGTCGAGAAGTCGCCCCAGACGCGCTTGCGGGCGACGCTCTGGCCGGGTGTCGGATATTCGGTCGTCACCTTCGACCAGTCGCATTCGAGCTCCTCTGCGACGAGCTGCGCAAGGCCGGTGAGCGAGCCCTGGCCCATTTCGGAGCGGGCGATGCGGATCACCACGGTGTCGTCGGGCCGCACCACGACCCAGGCGTTCACCTCGGGCGAGCCGTCGGCGGCGCGGACCACGGCCGGTCCGCCGAAGGGAATGTCGAGGCCGAGCGCAAGGCCGGCGCCGACCGCGGCGGTGCCGATGACGAAGGCACGGCGATTCATGGCGGGCGAAACGTGCTTGTTCATGGCCGCCTCCGTTAAGCGTTCGCGATCGTGTGGATCGCTTCGCGCACCTGTTGGAAGGTGCCGCAGCGGCAGATATTGGTGATGGCTTCGTCGATATCGGCGTCGGTCGGTTTCGGCTTTTCCTTGAGCAGCGCCGCGACCGCCATGATCATGCCGCTCTGGCAATAGCCGCATTGCGGGACGTCATGCGCGATCCAGGCCTGCTGCACCCGGTGCAGCGTGGCGCCATTCGCCAGGCCCTCGATCGTGGTGATCTGCTTGCCCACGGCCTCGCTGACCGCGACCCCGCAGGAGCGGGTGGCGACGCCGTCGATGTGAACCGTGCAGGCGCCGCATTGCGCGATGCCGCAGCCGTATTTGGTGCCGGTGAGGCCGACGTTCTCGCGGATCGCCCAGAGCAGCGGCGTATCCGGCTCGACGTCGACAGTGATTGATTTTCCGTTGATCGTAAGGTTTGCCATCGCAGTCCCCTGATTGGCCCATCCACCGATGAGGCCCAAGGCGCGCAATTTGTCCGGCAAACGGAACCGTTTCAAATCAACAATCTGGGGTTGGGCCCGTTAAGAATCTTGCGGCTGCGGGAAGATTGTCGAGGACGCGGTGTTACGCCGTCTTCACGGCTATGCGGCGTGTGCATCGGCGAGGCGCGCAGAGCTCATGACGCGGCCGGCTGCAAGGCTCGTGCCGCGTGCTGCGTCGCACTCTATTGGTGGGCTCTTTCCTGTCAGTCCGCGGAGGCATCATCCTCCAGGTGCCTCTTCTCGTAGTGGAGGAATAGATCGAGCAGGGCCAGAAGCACGACGACCACACCTATGCCGATGCTGAGCCGTCGCTCCGCCCTAAGCGCCAGAAAGGCGGCCTGATACGACGCCATGCTAACGACCGTGGAACAGAAAGTGACAGCTTGTCCCGCGTTGTAGGGATGCAATACGGGCGTGCTTTGGTACACTCGGCACGAAACCTTGAGGGGGTTCCATGAACGTGCCGCGCCGTTGCAACGTGCTCATGCTCTACCCGCTGTTCACTGCGGAGTCGTTCTGGAGTTTTGGCGAATCCTGCAAATTGATGGGCGTCCAGCGCCCCGCAGCCCCCCTGGGGCTGATCACCGTCGCTGCGATGTTGCCCGAGAGCTGGACGATACGTCTCATCGACTGCAACACCACGCCGTTCGGTGGTGACGATCTCGACTGGGCGGATGTCGTCTTCACCGGCGGGATGTTGCCGCAACAGGCCGATACGCTGCGGCTGATCGAGCTTTGCCGCGCCAAGGCCAAGCCGGTGGTCGTCGGGGGCCCCGATCCGACATCGAGTCCCCACGTCTACGCGCGGGCCGACTTCCAGGTGCTGGGCGAAGCCGAAGGCGTCATCGACGAGTTCATCGCGGCCTGGGACCGCGGCGCCCGGTCGGGCGTGTTTACAGCGCCGAAATTCCAGGCCGACGTGACCACGACGCCGGTGCCGCGCTTCGACCTCCTGAAATTCGAGGACTATCTCTATCTGGGTGTGCAGTATTCCCGCGGCTGCCCGTTTACCTGCGAATTCTGCGACATCATCGAGCTCTACGGTCGCGTCCCGCGCACCAAGACGACGCCGCAGATGTTCACCGAGCTCGAGACGCTGTACCGGATGGGTTACCGCGGCCATCTCGATTTCGTCGACGACAATTTCATCGGCAACAAGAAGTCGTTGAAGCAGTTCCTTCCCGAGCTTGCCGAATGGCAGCGCGCGCACGACTATCCGTTCGAATTCTCGACCGAAGCCTCGGTCAACCTCGCCGATGATCAGGAGCTCCTGAACATGATGGCGGCGGCGAACTTCTTCGGCATCGAAAGTCCTGACCCGGCGACGCTGGTCGCGATGCGGAAGAAGCAGAACACGCGGCGCAACATCGCCGAGAGCATTCACAGGATCTACGGCGCCGGGATGCTCGTCACCGCCGGCTTCATCGTGGGCTTCGACAGCGAGAAGGTCTCGATGGCGGATGCCATGATCGGCTTCATCGAGGAGGCCGCCATTCCGGTCTGCATGGTCGGCCTGCTCTATGCCTTGCCGAACACGCAGCTCACCCGCCGTTTGGCTCGCGAAGGCCGGCTGCACGCGGACCACGATCTTGCCTCGACCACGGAGGGCGATCAGTGCACCGGCGGGATCAACTTTGATCCGGTGCGGCCGCTGCGGGACATCCTGACGGACTACAAGCAGGTCCTGGAGAGCGTCTATCATCCCGCCGCCTATGCGAGCCGTGTCGACCGGTTGATGACGATGCTCGACCGCTCGCGGCAGCGTCCGGAGCTCCCCGAGGGCGACATTCGCAACAAGGTGCGCGCGCTTGAGACCGTGCATCGCGTGACGTCAGCCATTCCCGAAGCGCACGGTCCGCTCTGGAAAACTTTTCTCGCTTGCGCCAAGCGCGACAAGTCCTCGGCCCGGATCGCGGTCGCGATGATCGCGGCCTATGCGCATCTCGGACCGTTCTCGCGCCGGGTCATCGACGCCATCGATGCGCGCCTGGCCGCCCTGGACGAGCCGATGCCGATCCCGGCAGCGGTCGCGTCCGCATCACACTCTACTTCACCGCCAGCCTGAGGAAGCTCATCACGCTGCCGAGCGCGGCGAAACCGGCGCCGAGCGCCAGTGCCACCGTCGCACCGTCATGTCCGGCAAGCGCAAAGCAGAGCGCGGCGAGCGCCGCGCCGGTCGTCTGTCCGGTCAGCCGCGCGGTGGCGACGATTCCGCTGGCGCTGCCGCTCCGGTGCGGCGGCGCGCTTGACATCACCGCCTTCATGTTCGGCGCCTGGAAGAACCCAAACCCCATGCCGCAGATCACCATGCGCCAGACGATATCAGGGATGGAAGGGTTGGCCGGAAGCGTCGCCAGTAGTGCCATGCCGATGCCGAGCAGCACGAGCCCGATGCCGCCCAAGAGTCCGACGGCGTGGCGGTCGGACAGGCGGCCGGCGATCGGCGCCATGATGGCGACGACCAGCGGCCACGGCGTCATGAAGAAGCCGGTCTCGACCTGGGAGCGTCCCAGCACGTCCTCGAAATAGAACGGCAGCGAGACGAAGGCGAGGCCTTGCACGGCAAACGAGCAGACCGCGGTCGCCGCCGACAGCGCGAACATCGGACGGCTGAACAGGTCGATCGGCAGCATCGGCGCGGGATGATCGGCATGCCGGCGCGTCAGGATGAAGCCGATCACGAGCGCCGCGACCAGCTCGACCGCGACGAGGCGAGGGGACAGATTGTGCGCAGCGCTGCCGATGCCGGTGATGAACAGGCCGAGGCAGATCGCCGCCAGCACGGCGCCCAGGAAATCAAAGCCGTGATCGGCGCGCGGCGTCTTCGGCAGCATTGCAAATCCGATGCCGATCGCGACGAGGCCAAAAGGAATATTGACCGCGAACAGCCATGGCCACGGCCCGAGCGCGAGGATCGCTGACGCGATCGACGGCCCTAAGGTGAAGGCGGTCGCGACCACCAGCGCGTTGTGGCCGAAGCCGCGGCCCTGCATCCGTCCGGGATAGACGAAGCGCACGAGGGCCGTGTTGACGCTCATGATCCCGCTCGCGCCGAGGCCTTGCAGCGTGCGCGCCACCAGCAGGCTCGGCAGCGACCAGGCCACCGCACAGAGCAGCGAGGCGATCGTGAACAGAAGAAGCCCGCCGAGATAGATGCGCTGATGGCCGACGATCTCGCCGAGCGCTCCCAGCGGCAAAAGCGTTGCGACCAGCGCGATCTGGTACACGTTGACCACCCAGACCACCTGCTCCGGGCTGACATGGAGATCGGCAGCGATGGCGGGCAGGGCGATATTGGCGATCGCGGTATCGAGCGAGGCCATCGCAAGCGCGGTGAAGATCGCGGCGATCGCCCAGCGACGGCGCATCGTGGGCAGGCCGTCGGCGAGGGGGCGTTCGGGCTCCTTCGTGAGCGCAGGTAACGTGATTGTCATTGCCTGCGCTTTGCTCCGGCGTGAGGCGTCTGTGTTGCTCCCGGGATGTACTACGGCCACGCTGAGTGCCACAGGCATATGCTTGCATACGGCTATGCGCGAAGATCGGGCGGTGATTGCGCGCCATGGCCTATGATCGGCCAGAGCTGGCTTTCAGAGGAATGACCGATGCAAATTGTGGTTCTGCCGGGTGACGGCATCGGGCCGGAGATCACGGCCGCGACCACGGGCGTGCTGCGCGTGGCGTCCGAACGCTTCCAGCTCAATCTGCGGCTGGAGGAGCATGCCATCGGCCATGCCAGCCTTCAGCAGTTCGGCACGACGGTGCGGCCCGAGCTCCTCGACATGGTGCGCGCGGCGGACGGCCTGATCCTCGGCCCGACCGCGACCTTCGATTTCAAGGACGAGGCGCGCGGCGAGATCAATCCATCGCGTTACTTCCGCAAGAACCTCGATCTGTTCGCCAACATCCGGCCCGCGCGCACCTATGCCGGCAGGCCTGGCCGGCTCGGCGATTTCGATCTCGTCGTGGTGCGCGAGAACACCGAAGGCTTTTATGCTGACCGCAACATGGAAGAGGGCAATGGCGAGCTGCTGGTCACATCAGATGTCGTGATCTCGCTCCGCCGAATCACGCGATTGTGCTGCGAGCGCATCGCGCACGCCGCCTGCCGGCTGGCGATGAAGCGGCGCAAGCATCTCACCATCGTGCACAAGGCCAATGTGCTCAAGATCGGCGATGGCATGTTTCTGGACATCTGCCGCGAGGCGGCGAGCACCTATCCGGGCCTCGAGGTCGACGACGTCCTGGTCGATGCCATGATGGCGCATGTGGTGCGCAACCCCGCCAGCTTCGACGTCATCGTCGCCACCAACATGTTTGGTGACATCCTCTCCGACCTCACGGCGGAATTGTCCGGCAGCCTCGGCCTTGGCGGCTCGCTCAATGTCGGCGACCGTCACGCCATGGCGCAGGCCGCGCACGGCTCGGCGCCCGACATCGCCGGGCAGGACGTCGCCAATCCGGTGTCGCTGATCCTGTCGACCGCGCTGCTGCTGGCCTGGCACGGCGAGAGGAGCGGTGCGGTTCGCTATGAGGAGGCCGCGTGCGCGATCGAGGAGGCGGTGGCGACCGCGATCGCCCAGGGACGCGCGACGCGCGATATCGGCGGTACGCTGGGCACCGAGGCGATGGGCGCCGCGGTGGCGGAGCTGTTGCACCGCAAGATCGAGGCTTGATCGCGGCTCGACATTGCGTTCGCGACGTTCCGGTTTCGGAGCCTGGCGATCGAAATTCGGTCTGGTCGCACGCATCCCGTTTGAATTTCGAACGGACAGGAAATTGGCTTCCGCAGCCAACACTTCAATGACTGCAAGCGCTTAAATCCAGAAATCCGATCTGGCACGCAATCTGCGTTTCTCCCCTTGCGTCTCTCACGCCTTGCGGCGGGGAGCAGAAACAAGTCTGACATTGGGAGGGAATGCATGAGTGAGTCCAAGAGCAACGGCGCGGGCAAGCACGAAAGCTTGGACGCTGTGGTGATCGGCACGGGAGTTGCCGGCCTCTACCAGCTCTACAAGCTGCGCGACGAGCAGGGCCTGAAGGTCAAGGCCGTCGATACGGCCACCGGCGTCGGCGGCACCTGGTACTGGAACCGCTATCCGGGAGCGCGTTTCGACTCCGAGGCCTATATCTACCAGTATCTCTTTTCGGAGGAGCTCTACAAAGGCTGGAGCTGGAGCGAGCGTTTCCCCGGTCAGCCGGAGATCGAAAGGTGGCTCAACTACGTCGCCGACAAGCTCGATCTGCGCAAGGATATCCGGTTCTCTACGACGATCACGAGCGCCGTCTTCAACGAGGCGACGCAGCGCTGGACGATCACGACCGACAAGGGCGATGTCATAGACGCGCAGTTCCTCATCACCTGCTGCGGCATGCTGTCCGCGCCGCTGACGTCGGTGTTTCCCGGGCAGGACACGTTCAAGGGGATCCTCGTCCATACCGGCCGCTATCCGAAAGAGAAGCTCGATCTCGCCGGCAAGCGCGTCGCCGTGGTCGGCAATGGCGCCACGGGCATTCAGGTGATCCAGACCATCGCCGGCGATGTGGGCAGCCTGAAGGTGTTCGTGCGCACGCCGCAATACATCATTCCGATGAAGAACCCGAAATACGGGCCGAAGGAGGTCGAGGCCTACAAGGCGCGGTTCGAGGAATTCCGCAAGACCCTGCCCCACTCGTTCACCGGCTTCGAATACGACTTCACCAACGGCAATTGGAAGGATCTCACGGCGGACCAGCGTCACGCCGTTCTTGAGAAGATCTGGGATGAAGGCTCGCTGCGGCTGTGGCTCGCCTCATTTGTCGAGATGTTCTTCGAGGAGGACGTCAGCGAGGAGATCTCCGAGTTCGTCCGCAAGAAGATGCGCGCGCGCCTGAAGGACCCCAAGCTCTGCGAGGCGCTGATCCCGACCGATTACGGCTTCGGCACGCATCGGGTCCCGCTCGAGAGCAACTATCTGGAGGCTTTTCACCAGGGGAACGTCGAGCTGGTCAGCGTCAAGAACAACCCGATCAAGCGGATCACACCCCAGGGTATCGAGCTTACCGATGGCACGTCGTATGGGCTGGATGTGATCATCCTCGCGACCGGCTTCGACGCCGGCTCCGGTGCATTGACGCGCATCGACATCCGTGGCCGCAACGGCCGCTCGCTGAAGGACGAGTGGAGCCGCGACATCAGGACCACGATGGGGCTTCAGGTCCACGGCTACCCGAACCTCTTCACGACGGGCGCGCCGCTGGCACCGTCGACGGCGCTCTGCAACATGACGACGTGCCTTCAGCAGCAGGTCGAGTGGATCAGCGATTGTATTGCTTATCTCAAGAAGAACCATTTGAGCGTCATCGAGCCCACCAAGGAGACGCAGGACGCCTGGGTCGCTCATCACGATGAGATCGCGAACACGACCCTCGTGACCAAGACGCACTCCTGGTACATGGGCTCGAATGTCGAGGGCAAGCCGCGCCGTCTGCTCTCCTATATCGGCGGCGTCGGGACCTATCGCCAGAAGTGCGATGAAGTCGCCTCCTCGGCCTATCCAGGCTTTGCCAAGCAGTGATCGACGCAGGGTCGCGCAAGCGCTCCCCGCGAGCGCGGCCCTTCTTTTCGCATCTCCCAAAATTCAATGGAGGAAACACATGTGCAGAGAATTTGCTGTAGACGCCGACGCAATCCTCAATGAGACCGTCACGACGGGGCCGGGTGTCCCGGGCGTCGTCGCCATGGTGACGGATCGCAACGGCAATATCTACGAAGGTGCCGCAGGCAAGCGTCGGGCCGACAAGCCTGAGGCGATGACGACGGATACGAGCTTTGCGATCTTCTCGACCACCAAGGCGATCACCGGCACCGCCGCTCTTCAACTGATCGAAGAGGGCCGGCTTGACCTCGATGCTCCCGCGAAGAGATATGCGCCCGACATCGGCAAGCTGCAGGTGATCGACGGCTTCGACGCCAAGGGCCAGCCCAGGCTTCGCCCGCCGAAACGCGACGTGACCACGCGCATGCTGCTGCTGCACACCGGCGGATTCGGCTACGACTTCTTCAACGAGAACTATCTGCGCCTGGCGACCGACCACGGACAGCCGAGCGTGATCACCTCGTCCAAGGCCGCGATCATGACGCCGCTTCTTTTCGATCCCGGCTCAAAGTGGGAATATGGAACGAACATCGATTGGGTAGGGCAGGTCGTCGAGGGCATTACCGGCAAGCGGCTCGGCGAGGTCTTCGCCGAGCGTATCTTCAAGCCGCTCGGAATGGCGAACACGACGTTCGAGATCAATGATGTGATGCGCAGCAAGCTCGCCGGCATGCATGCCCGCAACGCCGACGGCTCGCTCACGCCGATGGACTTTGAACTGCCGGCGAAGCCCGAGGTCCATATGGGCGGGCACGGCCTCTACAGTACGGTCGGCGACTACATGCGCTTCATTCGGATGTGGTTGAACGACGGGAACGGCCCGCACGGCCGGGTGCTTAGAGCGGAGACCGTGACGATGGCGGAAAAGAACCATCTCGGCGATCTCAAGGTCAAGGCGCTGCCGGGGGTGATCAAGTCGCTCTCCAACGATGCCGAGTTCTTCCCGGGCCAGTCGAAATCCTGGTCGTTCACGTTCATGGTCAACGACGAGGAGGCCCCGACGGGCCGGCCGGCCGGCGCGCTCGGCTGGGCTGGCTTAGCGAACCTGTTCTACTGGATCGACCGGCAGAACGGCGTCGGCGGCTACTGGGCGACCCAGATTCTGCCGTTTGGCGATCCGGCTTCGTTCACCGGGTATATGCGCTTCGAGACGGCCTTCTATAACACCCTGCACCGGCGCAAGGCAGCCTGAGCATGATCCGTACCCGGAGGGCCGCGTTAGCGCAAAGTGTGACGTGGCTTTCCCTCGCGACAAACGCGGTACGCGTTTGCGCGGAGATCATGCTCAAACAGTAACCTAACAGGCTGTTGAAGAAGTCTTCGAGCGACGCGCGATAAATGGGATGTCGTCGCCATTAAGGAGGCAGATTTCACCTTCGAGTGAGCCGTCATCCCGCAGTTCGGCCTAGCCATCACCGTTGGCTGGCTCCATTTCGTCGTTTCCCTGCCAGCCGAACTGGACGGCATCGCCGTCACAGGCTCCATGAATGCAGCCCGTGAGGCAATCGAAGGCGAACTCGCCGCCGTCGTCATCGAACAGGATGTAGGCGCCCGCCACGGCCATGTCGTAGCCTGGTGTCTCGACGACCCGCCATCTACCTCGGATGCTCATGCCGGTGCCGCCAGAAGCTTGGGCAGCCGGATCAGATTATAGGCCGCAAGCGCCAGGACGAAGACGGCATCCACCCGGTCGCGGCCTCGCAGCTTGACCTTGGCCAGGCCAGCGGAACTCTTGATCCAGCCGAAGACTTCTTCGATGCGTTTGCGGCAGCGTTGGCTGATGTCATAGCCGTCGTGACGCGTGGTACGCGCGTCGACCGCCGTCTTGCGCCGCTTGCCGGTCTTACTCAGATGTCCATTGATCGCGATATGCGGAGTAACCGATCTATCTCTCAGGTCATGCACGAACTGCGTGACGTCGTAGGCTTTGTCCGCCCCCAGAGTGACCCGCTTCGCACACCCGCGCCTGTCGATCATGGCAAGCGCAATCTCTCGTTCGGCGGTGCCAGTAGCTTGGCTCACTCCACCTAAAACCGCCAAACCATTGCGGTTCTCCATCAGCGCATGGCCCATATAGCAGAGTTTGGCCGGCTGGCCGTCGCCCTTTTTATAGAGCCTGGCCTCAGGATCGGTCGTGCTCTCATGGGTCTCGTTGGATCGCTTCTCCTTGTGGAAGCTGCGCTCGGCATTGCGTCCCGGACCGTCCTGATCTTTGTCGCTGCCATCCTTCCTCCGGAAGCTCTTGATCGAAGCCCAGGCTTCAATGAGCGTGCCGTCCACCGAGAAGTGATCGCTCGACAAAAGACGCTTCACCTTCGGCTGCGCCAAAAGCGCGTTCAAGAACTTGGCCGCAATCTCACCTTCAAGCAGCCGGTCGCGGTTCTTCGAGAAGGTTGAATGGTCCCAAACCGCATCGTCCACCCCAAGCCCGACGAACCAGCGGAACAGAAGATCGAACTCCATCCGTTCCATCAGATGCCTTTCCGAGCGAACCCCATAGAACGCCTGTAGGAGCATCGCCCGAAGCAGTTTCTCCGGTGCGATCGAGGGCCGACCGAAGTCCGTGTAGAGCTTGCCAAACTCCCCAGAAAGATCGCCCAGCGCCGCATTTGCCAGATCCCTGATCGCCCGCAGCGGGTGGTCGACGCGAACCCGAGCCTCCAGGTCAACATAACTGAACAGCGAGCCAGACCGTTCGTCACTTCCCCGCATCGTGCCACCCCAGCAAAATCCTGATCCTAGGGAATCACGATCCAAAACGCTTCGCCAGAGACTTCTTCAACAGCCTGCTAAAGCGCGATGACGATTCATCCCAATCTCATCGCGCTTTAAGGGCCTTGTCAGGCACCAATAATTGGTGTGCCTCCGGCCTCACGCTTTTGCAGTGCGGTCGGAGACGCGTCAAAGTTGGGCCGTGATCCGGTAATCAGTTGCGCGTTGGCATGGAATGGTCTCAAGATTGGCCGATAAAGCTCGGGGTCCGCCAAAAACAATAAGAACCTGGACCGCTCAGCGCGTCAAAGGAGGAAGCGTGTTGGGTCAGACGCCAGAGGAAGCTTTTGCGAATCCAGGTATTGAGCGCGACGTCCTGACAAGCTGGGAGCACTTCCTGTCCGGGACCGGCGCTGGCGGGCAGGTCGTTCGACCCGCGATCAACGATTCCTGGCGGCGGAGCCGGAAGTCGGCCGTCGACTACCGGCGCAGCCAGGCTCCGATGCCGATGAATGACGAGCGGCTGCGGCGCCTGCTCGACAAGCGCACCCGCCTGGTCCATGCCGGCGCGTCGACGATGGCACTTGCGCGCGACTACATGCGGGAAACCGGCACGGTGATGGTGCTGACCGATGTCGATGGCATCGTTTTGCGCCTGGAAGGCGATACCAGGATCGCCTTGCGCAATGCGGTGGAGAAGACCCACCTGTTGCCCGGCAGCACCTGGAGCGAAGCGACCTGCGGCACCAACGCAATCGGCACGGCGCTGGAAACTGGTCAGGCCATCCAGGTGCATGCCACCGAACATTTCTGCTCAGGGATCCAGCGCTGGACCTGCTCGGCCTCCATCATCCGCGATCCCATCGATGGCGCCGTGATCGGAGCCATCGATATTTCCGGGCTGTCCGATTCCTACGGACGGCAGGCACTCGCATTGGCGATTTCTGCGGCCGCGCGCATCGAGGCCCAGCTGCTCCAGATGGAGCTGGACGCCCGTTACAGGCTTCTCGACCAATGCTTTTGGATGCTGCCTCCTTCGGACCGCCATCACGCCGTGCTGTTCGACAGTGCCGGGCGGCCCTTCAAGGCGAACGGCGAAATGGCGCAGATCTTACGCGACCTCGGCGCGCCGCACAGCCAGTCGAATTTTCCGCTCCTTGGGAGCGGCGACGATCGGCCTTGGTGCAATTCGCGCCCAGCCTGGATCAAGGAGGAATGGCTGAGACCGGTGGCGTATCAGGGCGAACATCTGGGAACCGTCATGATGGCGCCGAAGCCAGCGGTTTCGAGTAGATCCGTTTTGCCGCCCGTCCAAGCTGATGCCAGGGCTTTCACCAACATCATCCATACAGACCCCAAGATGCACGCCGTCGTCGAAAAATGCCGTCGTGTCGGCACGACCTCGGCTCCTGTCCTGCTGCTTGGCGAGACCGGTGTCGGCAAGGAGGTTTTCGCTCAAGCCATTCATTCTGCTTCCCCGCGCCGAAGCGGTCCGTTGGTCGTCGTGAACTGCGGCTCCGTCTCGCGCGAGCTGCTGGCGAGCGAACTCTTCGGCTATGTCGACGGCGCGTTCACTGGCGCGCGGCGCGGCGGCATGTCCGGAAAGATCGAGGCTGCGTCCCGCGGCACGCTGTTCCTCGACGAAATCGGCGAATTGCCGCTCGATCTCCAGCCCATGTTGCTGCGGGCTCTGGAGAATGGCGAGATCAGCAGGGTCGGCGAGACCGTGGCGCGCAAGGTGGACTTCCGTCTCGTCGCCGCGACCAACCGCGATCTGCAAGCCGAGGTGGACGCACAGCGCTTCCGCAAGGATCTGTATTACCGGCTGGCCGTCGTGCCCGTCGTCATACCGCCGCTGCGGGAGCGCTGCGACGACATTCCGCTGCTGGTCGATCATTTCGTCGCCCAGGCAAAGTCTCGCTACGGCCTTGCCGACCGCCGTTTGCGCCGGAGGTGCTCGAGTGCCTGCGCCGCTATGACTGGCCCGGCAACGTCCGCGAACTGCGCAACCTCATCGAGAGTGTGATGCTGACCAGTAGCGGCGACCCGATCGTGTCGTCGGATTTGCCTGATACCATCCGGCGCACAGAAGAAGCGCGCGAACCGGGCCTGTCTCTGACCGAGAGAGCCGAACGTGACCTGATAGCGCGTACGCTGCGGTCGTGCAGCGGCAACGTGACGGCGACCGCGTCCGCGCTCGGTCTCGCCAAAAGCACCGTCTATGCGAAGCTGCATCGCTACAACATCCGCTTCGACCCGGGCTCCGCAGGCCCTGCGCGTTGATGCCGTCGCAACATCCGCGAGTCCGTCTGCGACCGCGATCGTGGAGGCTGCTCACTCCAAGATAGTGCGATGATCGCAGATTGCCGGTGATTTGCCCGACGTGTCAAATGTGGCGCGGAGGGGGCAGCGGGTCATCCGGCAACCGCGTTTCTACTTTGCATGGGGTTGTTTTCGATGATTTGCAGGAGCAGCGTTGCCGCGGCGGCTGGTGCGCTCTCGCCGATCAGAACTGATACCGCCGCAAGCCCCCATCCACCGGGATCACCGTGCCCGTGATGTAGCGCGCGACCGGCGAGGCCAGGAATACGGCGAGGGCCGCGAGGTCCTCCGGCTCGCCCCAATAGCCGACCGGGATTTCTTCCTCGGCAAAGCGCTCGCGATAATCAGCCGGATAGTTGCGGCGGATCTGCTCGCTCATGATGCGGCCGGGCGGGATGCAGTTGATGGTGATGCCGTGCTTGCCGATCTCGCGCGACAGGCCCTTGGCCCAGGCGTGCACGGCGGCCTTCGCCGCGAAGGCGGCGTTCAGCCCTTCCGGCTCGGACTTGCCGGTGATGTTGATGATGCGGCCCCAGTTGCGCTCCATCATCTGCGGCAAGAGCGCATGCGCGATGCGGCGGTAGCTGGTGAAATTCAGCGCAATCGCCTCGTCCCACTTGCTGTCGGGCGCATCGACCGGCAGCGGACGGCTGCCGCCGGCATTGTTGACGAGGATGTCGACGTGGCCGAGCTCCTTCAGCGCAAAGGCGGCCAGCCGCTCGGCGGCATCCGGTGCCATGACGTCCTGCTCGAACGGCGTGATCAGTCCCGCGCCTGTCTCCTGCACGAGCTGGTCGAGCAGGTCCTTGCGCCGCGCCACCGCCACGACGCGCACGCCTTCGGTGGCAAGGCCCTTGGCGATGGCGCGGCCGATGCCGATGCTCGCCCCGGTGACGATTGCGGTTTTCGACTTGAGCCCGAGGTCCATGGTCACACGCTCTCTTGTTTGCTTTTGTCGTGTTTGCTGATCGTTTCCAACCCGTCCCGGGAGCGATTTGCCCGACCGGGACGAGCAGTGGTAACGAAGAGCCAAGGCGAAGGAAACACGAAAAACAGGTTCGCGAAGATGGTGTGGGATCCGCAGCAATATCTGAAATTCTCCGGCCACCGCTTGAGGCCGGCAGTCGATCTCCTGATGCGGATTCCGGATTTTGCCGTCTCTGATATCGCCGATCTCGGTGCCGGTGCCGGCAACGTCACAAAACTGATCAAGGAGCGCTGGCCGAATGCGGCCGTCACTGGCGTCGAGGGCTCCGCCGAGATGGTCGCCGCAGGCCGCAAGGCGGCGCCGGAGGTGGAATGGTCACATGAGGATCTCGGCCATTGGCGCCCGGCCAAGCAATATGACCTGATCTATTCCAATGCCGCACTGCACTGGCTGCCCAATCATGCGGCACTCTTCCCCTCGGTGATGGAGAAGGTGAGGCCCGGCGGCATGCTCGCGGTGCAGATGCCGCGCAATTTCACCGCGCCCTCGCATGTCCTGATCGGCGAGACCGCGCTGAACGGCCCCTGGCGGGCCAAGGTCGAGCACCTCGTCACCCCGCCGCCGGTCGAAGGGCCGGCCTTCTATCACGATCTCCTTGCGCCGCTCTCGCAGAACATCGACATCTGGGAGACCGAATATCTCCAGGTCCTGGAAGGCGAGAATCCCGTCAAGGAATGGACCAAGGGCACCTGGCTGACACGCTATCTCGACGTCTTGCAGGGCGAGGAGAAGGCCGCCTTCGAGGCCGCCTATGGGATGCGCGTCGCAAAAGCCTATCCGAAGAATGCCGCGGGGCAGACGCTGTTCCCGTTCCGGCGGCTGTTCATGATCGCTCAGCGCAAGGGTTAACTTCCTTCGCTGATGCGACATAAGCGCTCGCCCGTCGGGGCTGGAGCGGGCGCAAACTTGCGTATACAAGAGCCGTCAACGCGATTTGGCTGCGGCAAATTGGGCTTAGGTCTAGTTGTTCGCCTGGTGGTTTGCTGCCACTACTGAAGCCGGAAAACAAAAAAGAACCGGTTTTAGAGGTTGTTGGGAGGTACTTAATGCGCAAATTGCTGCTTGCGGCTGCTGCGGCCGCGCTCGTCTCCACGCTCTTATTGGTGCCTGCCGCCGTCCAGGCCCAGAGCCCGATCGTCATCAAGTTCAGCCACGTCGTCGCCAATGACACACCCAAGGGCAAGGGCGCGCTCAAGTTCAAGGAGTTCGCCGAGAAATACACCGACGGCAAGGTCAAGATCGAGGTCTATCCGAACTCCTCGCTCTACAAGGACAAGGAGGAGATAGAGGCGCTCCAGCTCGGTTCGGTGCAGATGCTCGCGCCCTCGACCGCGAAATTCGCGCCGCTCGGGGTGAAGGAGTTCGAGGCGCTCGACCTGCCCTGGTTGTTCAAGGACGACGAGACCTACGCCGCTGCGATGAAGGGCACCGTCGGCAAGTGGCTGTTCCAGAAACTGGAGGCAAAAGGCATCACGGGTCTGGCCTATTGGGACAACGGCTTCCACATGGTCTCCTCCAGCCGTCCGCTGATGAAGCCCGCCGACTTCCAGGGGCTGAAGTTCCGCATCTCCGGCTCGAAAGTCGCCGACCAGTATTTCCGCCTCGTCGGCTCGATCCCGCAGATCATGGCGTTCTCCGAAGTCTATCAGGCCTTGCAGACCGGTGTCGTCGACGGCTGCGAGAACACGGCCTCGAACTACCTGACGCAGAAGTTCTACGAGGTGCAGAAGGACATCACCGTGTCCTATCACGCGCATCTGCAATACGCCGTGATCGTCAATTCGAAATTCTGGGCCGGCCTGCCGCCGGATATCCGTACCCAGCTCGAGAAGGCGATGGCGGAGGCGACCGACTACACCAATTCGATCGCGCGCCAGGAGAACGAGGACGCGCTCGCTGAGATCAAGAAGTCGGGCAAGACCACGCTGCACTATCTCTCCGATGCCGACCGCAAGGCGTGGCAGGAGGCGATGCAGCCGACGTATAAATGGGCCAAGGGCCGGGTCGGGCAGGAGGTGCTCGATCTCGTCGCCAAGGAACTCGACGTCAAGATGAACTGACTCGGCCTGGCGTAGAACAACAACAAGAACGGTCGGGAGTGAATGCACTCCCGGCCGTTTCGGTCTGATAGGGGGGACTTGATTTGCTTCGCGTGCTAAATCGTGCGCTCGATCACCTCGAGGAATGGCTGATCGCGACGCTCATTGCGGCTGCAACCGGCCTCATCTTCATCGCCGTGCTGCATCGTTACGGCGCCGGCGAGTCGATCGCGCTCTCCAGATGGGCCGCCGCGCATGGGCTGACCTGGCTCGCGGCGTTGTCGAAGGCCGCATTCACCTTCCTGTCCGAGCTCGACCTGTCCTGGGCGCAGGAGCTCTGCATCTACATGTTCATCTGGATGGCGAAGTTCGGCGCGGCCTATGGCGTGCGCACCGGCATCCATGTCGGCGTCGACCTGCTCGTCAACCGCCTGCCCGAACATTCCCGCAAGCACGTGATCCTGTTCGCGCTGCTCTGCGGCGCGATCTTCACCGGCATGATCGCGGCCTTCGGCGCCTCCTTCGTCGGCGAGATGTTCCACACCGGACAGCAGTCGAACGATCTGGAAGCGCCGATGTGGATCGTCTATCTGGCGATCCCGCTCGGCTCCGGCCTGATGTGCTTCCGCTTCCTCCAGGTCGCCTGGTTCTATTTCTGGACCGGCGAACTGCCGCATCACGACGAGAGCCATGTCGAGGGTGTGCAAGCCGACGCCTCGCCCGCGCTGCATCCTCAGCCCGCCGGCGCCGTGACAAAGGCCGCTGCGCGAAAAATCTCGCCGCTCGGCGTGATCCTGATTCTGGCGCCGATCCTGATCTTCGCGCTATGCCTTGCCGAAAAGTCCGGCGTCATCGTGCTGCCGCACTGGATGCGCGCCGCGACCGTGTTTGCGCTGCTGATCGCGCTGATGCTGACGGGCATCCCGGTCTCGATCGCGCTCGGCCTCACCGTGATGACGTTCCTGTTCACGCTGACGACGGTGCCGATCGAAGCGGTCTCGATGAAGCTCTTCACGGGCATCGAGAGTTTCGAGATCATGGCGATCCCGTTCTTCATCCTCGCCGGCAATTTCCTCACCCATGGCGGCGTCGCGCGGCGCATGATCAATTTCGCGACCTCGCTGATCGGCCACTGGCACGGCGGCCTCGGGCTTGCCGGCATCGTCGCCTGCGCGATGTTCGCGCTGGTGTGCGGTTCGAGCGTCGCCACGGTGGCCGCGATCGGCGCCATCGTGCTGCCCGAGATGGTCCGCCACGGCTATCCCATGCGCTTCGGCGCCGGCATCATCACGGTCGCCGGCTCGCTCGGCATCCTGATGCTGCCCTCGATCCCGAAGATCGTCTACGCGGTCTCGACCAACACCTCGATCGGTGCGCTGTTCGTCGCGGGCCTGTTGCCAGGCATGATGCTGACCACGATGCTGTGCATCGTGACCTGGTGGCTTGCGAAGAAGCGCGACTATCCGCGCCTGCCGAAGGCGAGCTGGGGCGAGACGGTACGCACGTTCCGCGAGAGCATCTGGGGCCTGATGCTGGTCGTCATCATCATCGGCGGCATCTATAGCGGCCTGTTCACCGCGACCGAGGCGGCCGCGATGGCCGCGGTCTATTCCTTCTTCATCTCGGTCTTCGTCTACCGGGCGATCGGGATGAAGGATGTGCCGCGCGTGCTGCTCCGCGCCGCCAACACCAGCGCGATGCTGCTCTACATCGTCACCAATGCGGTGCTATTCTCCTTCGTGCTCTCCAACGAGAATCTGCCGGCGACGCTCGCCGACTGGATCGCGGCGCAGAATCTCGGCTGGGTCGGCTTCCTTCTGGTCGTCAACGTGCTGTTGCTGCTCGCCGGTAATTTCATGGAGCCGAACTCGATCATCCTGATCATGGCGCCGATCCTCGCTCCGGCGGCGAAGAAGCTCGGCATCGACCTCGTGCATTTTGGCATTGTCATCGACGTCAACATGGAGGTCGGCCTCTGCCATCCGCCTGTGGGGTTGAATCTCTACGTCGCCTCGATGATCGCGCGAATGCGCATCACCGAGCTCGCGGTCGCCGTGATGCCGTGGCTGCTCACCATGCTCGGCTTCCTCGTCATCGTGACCTACTGGCCAGAGCTGACGTTGTTCCTGCCGCGGGTGCTCGGGATGCACTAAACCGCGAGCCGGGCAAACGGTGCACCCTCTCCCCTTGTAAGGGGAGAAGGGACGATGGCAAATCGCTGCGCGATGCGGTTAGATCACCTCCAGCCAACACTCCGGGGAGGAAAATCGATGACCGAGATCGCCGGCAGCGAGCCGAAAGATGCAACGTCGTCCGTCATCACGCAGCACGAGGCGATGCTGAGCGCGCTGCCGTTTTCCGACACGCGGGATTTCGAGGACGCCGCGCGTGGCTTCCTCGGCACGATCGAGAATGCCAGAATCAACCATCCACAAGGACGGACGGTCTGGAGCCTCGAGCCCTACGGTTTCCTGTCGACCGAACAGGCGCCGCCGACGGTCAATCCGAGCCTGTGGCGCCAGTCGCGCCTCAACATGCATCACGGCCTGTTCGAGGTGGTGCCCGGCGTCTACCAGGTGCGCGGGCTGGACGTCGCCAACATGACGCTGATCGAAGGCGACAGCGGCGTCATCGTGGTCGACACCCTGACCTCGATCGAGGGTGCCCGCGCCGCGCTCGATCTCTATTTCAGCCATCGCGGCGCGCGGCCGGTCGCGGCCGTCATCTTCACCCACACCCACACCGATCACTGGGGCGGTGCACGCGGCGTTCTGGAGGAGGACGCGCTCACCACGGACCGTGTGCCGATCATCGCGCCCAACCTGTTCATGGAGCATGCGGTCTCCGAGAACATCATCGCGGGACCGGCGATGCTGCGCCGGGCGCAATATCAGTTCGGCCCGTTCCTCGCCAAGGGGCCGCGGGGGCAGGTCGATTGCGGCCTCGGCAAGTCGATGGCGGCGGGTTCCGTGGCGCTGCTGCGTCCGACCGACCTGATCGTCGCGACCGGCGACACGCGCGTGATCGACGGCGTCGAATTCGAATTCCAGATGGCGCCCAATAGCGAGGCGCCGGCGGAAATGCACTTCTTCATCCCGCGCTACAAGGTTTTGAACCTCGCCGAGAACTGCACGCATAATTTCCACAATCTGCTGCCGTTCCGCGGCGCCGACGTGCGCGATGCGCTGGCCTGGTCGAAATACCTGAACGAGGCGCTGTCCCTATGGGGCGGCAAGGCGGAGGCGATGTGCGGCCAGCATCACTGGCCGGTGTGGGGTCGCGAGCGTATCGACACCATGATCCGCCAGCAGCGCGACCTCTATAAGTTCGCGCATGACCAGACAATCCGCCTGATGAATCACGGCCTCACCGCAAGCGAGATCGCCGAGACGATCAAGCTGCCGCAAAGTCTGGAAGGCGCCTGGCACGGCCGCGGCTATTACGGCCATATCCGTCACAATGTGAAGGCGATCTACCAGAAATATCTCGGCTGGTACGATGCGAACCCCGTCAATCTCGATCCGCTGCCGCCGGTCGAATCCGGCAAGAAGTACGTCGAGTATATGGGCGGTGCGGACGCGATCCTCGCGCGGGCGCGCAAGGATTTCGACAAGGGTGAATTCCGCTTCGTGGCGCAGGCGCTGAGCCATCTCGTCTTCGCCGAGCCGGATCGTGTGGCGGCACGTGGTCTGCTCGCCGACACGTTGGAGCAGCTCGGCTATGCCGCTGAAAGCGCGACCTGGCGCAACGCCTATCTGTTCGGCGCTCAGGAATTGCGCCAGGGCATGCCGAAGACGCCGCCACGTCCGCCGATGCCGCGCGAGACGCTGGCCGCGCTTCGCACATCGCAGCTCTGGGACGTGCTCGGTATCCGTCTCAACGGCCCGAAGGCGGAGGGCAAGCACATCGTGCTGAACTGGAGCTTCACCGACACCGGCGAGACCTTCGTCCTGAATCTTGAGAATTCCGCGCTCACTTACACCGAAGGCGCGCAGTCGGAAAAAGCCGACGCCAGTTTCACGCTCGCCCGCGCCACGCTCGACGAGGTGATCGCGAAGCTCGCGACCTTCCCGGAGGCGGTTGCCGCCGGCAAGATCAAGCTGTCGGGCAATGCGCTGCGCCTCGCCGAGCTGATGGCCCTGATGGACGAATTCCCGCGCATGTTCGAGATCGTCGAGCCGAAGCGGGCGGCGGTGACGTAGGCGCTCGCCACATTCTCACTGTCATCGCCCGACTTGATCGGGCGATCCACTGTTCCAGAGGTGGCGCGAGAATACGGAGAGGCCGCGGCGTACTGGATTCCCCGCTTTCGCGGGGAATGACCACGCACCGCTACTCTGCGCTGCTAACCAGCTTGATCTTCGGCGCGGTGGCTTCCATCAGGCCGCGATAGGCGGCGAGATAGTCCAGTGCCATCCGCCGCGCGGTGAAGCGCGTTTCGAATCGCTTGCGGATCGCGGCGCGGTTCATCTGCGGGAGGCGGCCCACGACGCCGGCCGCGCTGATGACGTCCTCGACGACAAAGCCCGTCAGGCCCTCGTCGATGATTTCCGGCGCCGAGCCGCGATTGAAGGCGACGACCGGCGTTCCGCAGGCCATGGCTTCGATCATGACGAGGCCGAACGGCTCCGGCCAATCGATCGGTAGCAGCAACCCAAGCGCGCCGCTCAGGAATTCCGACTTCTCGTGATCGCTGATCTCGCCGATAAACTCCACCAGCGGATTGTTATCGATCATGGGGCGGATCAGCTCGTCATAATAGTCCTGATCGGCGCGATCGACCTTGGCGGCGATCTTCAGCGGGATACCGCAATGGGTCGCGATCTTGATCGCGCGATCGACGCCCTTCTCCGGCGCGATGCGGCCGAGCACGGCGAGATATTCCTGCTTCGCCGGCTTCGGTGTCAGCAGATTCTCCGGCAGGCCGTGATGAATCGTCGTCACCCAGTTCGCTTGTGGTACGGGGCGCCGCTGCGCGTTGGAGATCGAGATCACCGGGACCTTGGAGAAGGTGTTGAACACCGGCTGGTGCTCGGGCAGGTCGAGCCGGCCGTGCAGCGTCGTCAGGAAGGGCGTCGGCTGGCGGTAGAACAGCGACCACGGATAGTAATCGAGGTGGAAGTGGAGGAAGTCAAATTCCTCGTCGTCGCATTTCTGCCGCACTCGCTCCAGCATCACCATGTGCAGCGCGTTGGGATCGCGCACCGCGCCGTCGAGGCGGAGCGCCTTCGGCCACATTGCGTCGAGCTTGCCAGAGGTATGCGAGTCGCCGCTGGCGAACAGGGTCACGTCGTGTCCCAGCGCCACCAGTTCCTCCGTCAACCAATGCACCACCCGCTCGGTGCCGCCATACAGCTTGGGTGGAACAGCCTCCGTCAACGGAGCTACCTGCGCGATGCGCATCTCACCATCTCCTTGTCGCGATCATGAAAGTTGAACCCCAGCTCACTTCGGCACCGGCATGCCAGCCATGGGAACGTTCCCGCATCTGCGAAGTTCCGCTCTCAAAGGTTACTTATTCGACACGTCCGCAATGCGGCGTGACTCGTCCGCAATCTGGTCTTGATGATGTCACGACTGCTTCTCAGTCCGTCCGCATCGTCATGTCGTGATCGCATTGCACGGGAACCGGAACGAACCGGTCGATGTTCACTCAGCCAGTGCCGCGCGGGCACGACTGACAATCTTTACGACGGGGTGGCAGCTATATGGATCATCTATCGGGTTACGCGAGGCGGCCGTTTGCCTTCGTTTTACGCTATCTTCGCCGGCGGCTCGCGTCGCATCTGGTGATCCTGACCGCTGTGGTCGCAGCCGTTGCCTGCTCCGTTGGCACGCAATATGGCGTCAAATCGCTGGTCGACAGCCTTTCTGCCGGTGCTTCTCATAGCGGGGGCGTATGGCTGTCATTCGTTTTCCTCATGTCGCTGATCACCGCCGATAACTTCCTGTGGCGCATCGCAAGTTGGACAGCGAGCTTCACCTTTGTTGGCGTGACCGGCGATCTGCGCCGCGACATCTTCCGCCATCTGACCGGTCACGCGCCGAGCTACTTCTCGGATCGCATGCCGGGTATGCTGACAAGTCGTATCACCGCGACCTCCAACGCCGTGTTCACGGTCGAGAACATGTTCGTCTGGAATGTCCTGCCCCCGTGCATTGCCACAATTGCGGCAATCCTGCTGATTGGAACCGTGAGTCCTTATATGGCAGCCGGACTCATCGTGATCGCCGGTGGCATGGTGATCGCGATGTTCCACCTCGCCGCGGCCGGCAAGCCGCTGCATGACGATTTCGCCGACAAGGCCGCCGTCGTCGACGGCGAGATGATCGACGTCATCAGCAACATGCCATTGGTGCGGGCGTTCTGCGGCATCGCCCACGAACATCAGCGCTTCGATGCGACCGTGAACCGGGAACTCACCGCGCGGGGCCGCAGCCTGCGCTACCTGGAAAAGCTGCGCCTGACCCACGCCGCGGTTACCGTCGTCCTCACAATCGCGCTGCTCGCCTGGGCGATCACGCTCTGGCAGAAGGGTGAGGCAACCACCGGCGACGTCGTGCTGGTCTGCACTCTCGGGCTCTCGATTCTCAACGCGACGCGCGACCTTGCGGTCGCGCTGGTCGACGTCACCCAGCATGTCGCGCGGCTGACGGAGGCGATCGCAACGCTCCTGGTACCGCATGAACTGCGCGACCATCCGGAAGCCGAGCCGCTGGTCAAGCGCGGCGCCGCGATTGCCTTCAACAACGTGACGTTCGGCTATCCCGGAGCTTCGAAGATCTTCGAGCGCTTCAGCCTGCGGCTGCAGCCCGGCCAGCGCGTCGGCCTGGTGGGGCAGTCCGGCGGCGGCAAGTCGACGCTGTTCACGCTGCTGCAGCGGTTCTATGACGTCAACGACGGCAACATCACCGTCGATGGTCAGGATGTCGCGCGGGTGACGCAGCAGAGCCTGCGCGAGGCGATCTCTGTGGTGCCCCAGGACATCTCCTTGTTTCATCGCTCGGTTCGCGAGAACATCCGCTACGGCCGGCCCAACGCGACCGATGACGAGGTCTTGCGCGCTGCGATCGCGGCGCGCTGCGATTTCGTCGAGAGCATGCCCGAGGGGCTCGACACCATGGTCGGCGACCGCGGCGTAAAGCTCTCCGGCGGCCAGCGCCAGCGCATTGCCATTGCGCGCGCCTTCCTGAAGGACGCGCCGATCCTGCTGCTGGACGAGGCGACCGCGGCGCTCGACAGCGAGGCGGAGGAGGCGATCCGCGAGGCGTTGTCGCGCCTGATGCGGGGCCGCACGGTGATCGCGATCGCGCACCGGCTGGCAACCTTGCGCAATTTCGACCGCGTGGTGGTGCTGAAGGCCGGCAAGATCATCGAGGACGGCTCGCCGGACCGCCTGATGCAGAACCACGGGCCTTACCGTGAGCTGGTCACGCAGGAGATGAACCGGCTCTCGAAGTTCGCCGCGTAAGTCGTTAGTCGCGTCCAGCTCGTCGCGTTCAGGTCGATTGCGTTTTTGGATAACGGCGCAGGGGAATAGGGCATGTCAGCCGAAGTCGTCACCCAGTTCGTCGCGGCATCGCGAACCGTGGAAGTGGTGGAGGAGCAGCCGTTCTACATTCCCATGACGGGACCTGCGGCCAGGCCGCGGCGTTCGCTGAAGCACGACGACACCTTCATCGTGCTCGACAGCCATGGCGACATCGGCGCCTCCGCCGGTGGTCCGGACGGCCTGTTCAACTGCGACACGCGCTATCTCGCGCGGCTCGAACTCGTGCTCGACGATCTTCAGCCGCTTCTGCTCGGCTCGAACTTGCGTGACGACAACTCGGCCCTGACCGTTGATCTCACCAATCCCGATATCTACCGCAGTGGCCGCATTGTCCTGCAGAAGGACCTGCTGCACATCGTGCGCACGGTCTTCCTGTGGCGCGGCACGGCCTATCAGCGCATCGGCCTTCAGAACCATGGCGACCGGCCGGCGAGCTTCGAGCTGACCCTTTTGTTCGACAGCGACTTCGCCGATTTGTTCGAGGTGCGCGGCGAGAAGCGGCTGCGGCGGGGGACCGGGGCGAGCAAGTTGCTCGGCCCGACCGACGTGCTGTTCGAATATCGCGGGCTCGATGATGCGCAACGCACGACGGGGCTGCACTTCGATCCAAGGCCAACCCGGCTCTCGGTCAATGCCGCGACCTGGCAGCTCGAGCTCGAGCCACACCATACGAAGTCGTTGTTCGTGGCCGTGTCCTGCAACCGGCCGCAGACACTCAAGCCGGTGCGGTTCTTTCCGGCCATGCTGGCGCATCGCCGCGAGATGCGCTCCTGCACGGCGGGGACGACCAGCATCGAGACCTCCAACAACATCTTCAACGAGGTGCTGTGCCAGGCGATGGCCGACCTCAACATGCTGATGACGGATACGCCGCAGGGCCGCTATCCCTATGCCGGCATTCCCTGGTATTCGACGACGTTCGGCCGCGACGGCCTGATCACGGCATTGCAGATGCTGTGGATCGATCCGAGGGTTGCCAGGGGGGTGCTGCGGCGGCTCGCGCACTTCCAGGCCAAGGCCACCGATCCGCTCGCCGACGCCGAGCCCGGCAAGATCCTGCACGAGATGCGCGGCGGCGAGATGGCGGCGCTGCGCGAGGTGCCGTTCGCGCAATATTACGGCAGCGTCGATTCAACCGCGCTGTTCGTGCTGCTCGCCGGCCGTTATTTCGAACGCACGGGCGATGTCGATACGCTGCTGGAATTGTGGCCCGCGATCGAAGCGGCGCTGGCCTGGATCGACGGACCCGGCGATCCCGACCATGACGGCTTCGTCGAATATCAGCGCGCCTCCGAGCAGGGCCTCGCCAACCAGGGCTGGAAAGACTCCTATGATGCGATCTTCCATGCCGACGGCACGCTTGCGGAAGGTTATGTCGCGCTCGCCGAAGTGCAGGGCTACGTCTTTGCCGCCAAGCAGCTCGCCGCACGCTGCGCCCTGCGGCTGGGCAAGCCGGACAAGGTGCGGAAGCTCGAGGCTGAGGCAAAGGCGCTCGCCGCGCGTTTCGAGGAGGCGTTCTGGTGCGAGGAACTCGGCACCTACGCGCTCGCGCTCGACGGCGCCAAGCGCCCCTGCAAGGTGCGCACGTCGAATGCCGGCCAGCTTCTGTTCAGCGGAATGATCCGAGAGGACCGCGCGCGCAAGGTTGCTGCCGACCTGATGCGGCCGCATTTCTTCTCCGGCTGGGGCATTCGCACCGTGGCGCTCGGCGCAATAAGATACAATCCGATGTCCTATCATGACGGCTCGGTCTGGCCGCACGACAATGCGCTGATTGCGCTCGGGCTCGCGCGCTACGGTCTCAAGCATTCGGTGGTGCATGTCTTCAAGGGCCTGTTCGAGGCCGCGACCTATATGGACCTCCGGCGGCTGCCGGAATTGTTCTGCGGCTTCCGGCGCGAGAAGCGCCGCGGCCCGACGCTCTATCCGGTCGCCTGTGCGCCGCAGGCCTGGGCCAGCGCGACGCCGTTCACGCTCCTGGAAGCGGCGCTCGGTATCGAGTTCGACGTCGCGCGCAGCGAGATCCGCCTGCGCAACCCGCATCTGCCTGCGTTCCTGAACGAGGTTGTGCTGCGCGATCTCCAACTCGGCTCCTCCAGCGTCGATTTGCGGATCCGCCGCCACGGCGACGATGTCGCGCTCGAGGTGCTGCGCACGCGCGGTCAGATCCAGGTGTCGATCGTGTTGGCGCACTAGCGCAATCAGTCGGAGGAATTCGCATGCGCGCCATGACGCGGTTGATGCTCGTTGCAGTGATCGTGGGGGGCATCGTGCCTGCGGTGTCGCAAGCGGCAGAGGAGCCGCCTGCTGCGCAAGCAGAGCCGAACGCGCCACCGTCGCCGACGCCGGCCGCGCCTGTGGTGCCGAAGGACGCCGCGCCGCCGCCGTCGGTCACCATCATCGGGGCCAGCGACGCGCACGGCGTGCTCGGGCGCGACGTGCGCAGCGCCGCCGATGAGGACATGGGGCGCATCGTCGACGTCATCGTCGATCGCACCGGCCAGGTGCGGGCGGCGGTAATCGATTTCGGCGGCTTCCTCGGCGTCGGCAGCCGCAAGATCGTGGTCGACTGGAACGCGCTGCATTTCGGCAAGATCGCCAACAAGAAGGACAGCATCAGCCTGGAGCTGACCAAGGCGCAGGTCGCGGCTGCGCCGGAATACAAGGAGGACATGCCGATCGTCGTGCTGGGTGCGTCCGGCACGTTGCAACCGCTGCAGTTCATTCCGTAAGAAAGGGGAGGGCAGACTGCCGGTGCGCTTGTCCAGGAAGCCGAGCCATCCGAGCGACGATCAACGTGGCCAACCTGAGAGCCGCAACGCTGTCCCTGCGCTTCCGCAACCGGCGCCCTCAAAACAAAGCCTGCGGGCACTGGACTGGTTCATCTTCTTCCTGGCCGACGTGCAGACCGGCTTCGGCCCGTTCATCGCGGTCTACCTCACGACGGAGAAATGGACGCAGGTCGAGATCGGCCTTGTGCTGTCGATCGGCGGTATCGTGGGCCTGATCGGTCAGATGCCGGGTGGCGCGATCATCGACGCCGCGAAATCCGAGCGGCTGGTCGCGGGGCTGGCAATCGCGACCATCGGCTGCTGTGCGCTGGCCTATGCGGCGATGCCGATCTTCCCGGTCGTGGTGACGGCGGCGGCCCTGCATGCGGCCGCGAGCTGCGTACTGGGGCCGGCGATCGCCGCGATCAGCCTCGGCCTCGTCGGGCCGTTCGCGATCGGCGAACGGCTCGGCCGCAACGCTCGGTTCGCCTCGCTTGGCAACGGCGTCGCGGCCGCGGTGATGGGCACCGCCGGCTATCTGTTGTCGAGCCGCTCGGTGTTCCTCGTCACCTTCCTGCTCGCGATCCCGACCCTGATTGCCTTGTCGCGGATCCGCGAGGAGGAGGTCGACGTGGCGCGCGCGCACGGCGAAATGCCGCGCGAAGCCGCTGAAGGCGCGGATACGAATGTGTGGCATCTGCTGAGGCAGCGGCCGCTGTTGATCTTCGCATGCAGCGTGCTGCTGTTGCAGCTCGCGAATGCGGCGATGCTGCCGCTGATGGCGAGCGTGGTGACGACGCGGTCGAGCCAGTGGGCGACCGTGCTGATCGCGGGCTGCATCATCGTGCCGCAGGCGATCGTGGCGCTGATGTCACCGTCGGTCGGGCGCAAGGCGCAGGCGTGGGGCCGGCGGCCGCTGCTGCTGATCGGATTCGGCGCGCTCGCGATTCGCGGCCTGTTGTTCGCAACCGTCCGCGATCCCTATCTCTTGGTGCTGGTGCAGGTGTTCGACGGCATCACGGCGGCGGTGTTCGCGGTGATGATCCCGCTGATCGTCGCCGACGTCGCCTTTGGCAGCGGCCATTTCAATCTTGCGCAGGGAGTCGTGGGAACCGCGACCGGCATCGGTGCGTCGCTGAGCACCGTGCTCGGCGGCTTCATCAGCGACAAGTTCGGCAGCAGCACCGCCTTCGTCGGCCTCGCCTGCGTCGCAGCAGTCGGGCTCGTCCTGATTTTCCTGGTGATGCCGGAGACGCGGCGCAGCTCACGTTGAGCATAGGAAAATGGCCGGCCGAAACCAATTCGGCCGGCCAGTTGGGAAGATGGCAGGAAGGAAGAGCTCAGGCGTCGAGATTGTGCAGACGCTGGCGGTTGCGCAGCACGATCTGACGGGCGCCGGAGAAGCCCAGGATGCCCTGGGAATGGAGCTGCGACAGCGCGCGCGACACCGTCTCCAGCGTCAGGCCGAGATAGTCGCCGATGTCGCGGCGGCACATCGGCAGCGCCATCATTCCGGCGACCGCGAGGCGGCGGTCCATTTCGAGCAGGAAGGTCGCAACCCGCTCCATCGCGGTCTTGCGGCCGAGCAGCAGCATGTGGTCCTCGGCGTGGCGCAGCTCGCCCGCGGTCATCGCCCAGAGCTTGCGCGCGACCTGCACGTCGGTGCCGGCGGCTTTCTCAAGGCTGGAGCGCTTCACGAGGCGCACGCTGGTGTCGATGATGGCTTCGGCGGCGAGGCGATGGCTGGCGCCGGATTCAAGGCCGAACATGTCGCCGGGGAGATGGAAGGCGCCGATCTGGCGGCGGCCGTCGGAAAGGAGCTTGTAGCTGCGTACCGCACCGGAGACGACCTGGTAGACGTATTCAGCAGGCTCGTCCTCGCCGTAGATCTCCTCGTCCTTGCGATAGGAAAACTCGGTGGCGACAAGACCGACATGGCCGGTGATGGCGCCGAACTGATCGGAGACGGGATGGGCGGCGGCGGGAGCGATCTTGCTGCCGTGAACCTGGGTGTTGAGCGACTGGGTGAGCATGTTGGCCATCTCCATTTCAGATGGCACGTGGTTACAGCGGGTTGCGAGGCGTGAAAATTTCGAGCGATATCTTAAGGAGGTGTACCTACGTAGAGTCCCGTAGGTCAGCCATCCGGGTCAGCTCTTGAGGTCAGCTTTTGGGATTGCCCTGGATGGCGCCGCGGATGCGCTTGATGAGATTCTCGTCGAGAAGCGGCTTCAAGATCACGTCCTTGATCCCGACCGCGGCGGCCCGGGTCGAAATATTCTCATCCGGATAGCCCGTGATCAGGATCACGGGCGTGTCGCCCTCCGACTTGCGCAGGCGCCTGGCGAGCTCGACGCCGTTGATATCGGGCATCTTGTAGTCGATCACGTAGCAGTCCGCGCCAGGGGAGTGGGGGGCATTAAGCAATGCCGTGGCATTCCTGAAGGTCCGCACGGCAAAGCCGTCGGTTTCCAGCAGGAATCGCAGTGATCCCAGGACGGCGTCGTCGTCGTCGACCACGTATACGGTGGGCTTGAGTGGGGACGACATCGGATCCCGCCTGTGGTGTAAGCTGATCTCAGTCATGCGACTTTGCTAACACGTGGCGAGGGAACGGACTTGACATGCCTCAAGTCGAAGCCGCCTCAATCCTTGAGCATGCCGGCGCGCATCGCCAGCCGCACCAGCTCCGACAGGCTGCCCGCCTGCATCTTGGTCATGACGTTCGCCCGATACACTTCGATGGTGCGCGGGCTGATGTCGTATTCGCGGGCGATCAGCTTGTTGGAGAGGCCCGCGATCAACCCCTCCATGACCTGGCGCTCACGCGGGCTGAGCGAAGCCACACGCGCGGCAATGTCCTGCGCGATCGCCTCGCTCTTGGCCGCGGGCTCGGCCTGGTGGATCGCGGCTTCGATCATCGCGGTCAGGCGATCGTCATCGAACGGCTTTTCGAGGAAATCGACAGCGCCAAGCTTCATGGCTTCGACCGCCAGCGGAACGTCGCCATGACCGGTCATGATCAGGATCGGGAATGGGCTTTGCGTGTCCTTCATGCGCTTCAAGAGTTCGATCCCGTCAAGCCCGGGCATGCGCACGTCGGACACCACGCAGCCGAAGGAGAGGCCCGGCAGCGCGTCGAGAAAGCTCTGCGCCGTCTCGAACAATCGGACGTCGAAGCCGGACGAGTCCAAAAGGAAGTTGAGCGAATCCCGCATCGCCTCGTCGTCGTCGATGACGTAGACATGTCCCTTTGTGGTCATTGATCAGTTCTCGTCGGCTGCCGGCAAGGTAAAGCGAAACGTTGCGCCGCCTGATGCGTTGCTCTCGGCCCACATGCGGCCTCCGTGAGCCTCGATGATCGAGCGGCTGATGGAAAGTCCCACGCCCATGCCGGTCTCCTTCGTCGTGAAGAAGGTCTGGAACAGGTTCGGTATCACGTCGTCGTGGAAGCCCGATCCGGTATCGCAGACCTCGACCGCAATCATGTCGTCGGCCCCCTTCGTGTTGGTGACGACGAGCTCGCGTTGCGGCGATTGTGCCATAGCTTCCAGCGCGTTGCGGAACAAATTGACCAGCACCTGCTGGATCTGGACGCGGTCGGCCAGCACAAGATCGGCCTCCGGATTGAGGTTGAATCGGAGCTGGACGTTCTGCTCGCGCGCGCCGGCAAGGCCGAGGGCGCCGGCTTCCTCGATCAGCTTGGAGAGGCTCTCGACCCGCTTCTCGGATTCGCCGCGCGAGACGAAGTCGCGCAGGCGGCGGATGATCTGGCCGGCACGGAGCGCCTGCTCGGCGGCGCGGTCCATCGCGCTCTCGATCTTGGCGATGTTCGGATCGCTGCTGCCCGCCAGCAGCCGGCGCGAACCCTTCATATAGTTGCTGATGGCCGCCAGCGGCTGGTTGAGCTCGTGTGCGAGCGCCGAGGCCATCTCGCCCATCGCGCTCAGGCGCGAGACATGGACGAGCTCGGACTGCAATTCCTGGAGCCGCGCCTGGGTCTGCTGATGCTCGGTCATGTCGCGGACGAAGCCGGTGAAATAGGGCTCGCCGCTGGATTGCATTTCGCCGATCGACAGGTGCATCGGAAACGTCGTGCCGTCGCGCCGCTTGCCGGTGACGATGCGGCCGATGCCGATGATGTGGGGGTCGCGCGTGGTGCGGTAGCGGGCGATATAGCTGTCGTGGCGGGAGCGGTCGGGCTCGGGCATCAGGATGTCGACGTTCTGGCCAATCGCCTCATGCTCCAAAAAGCCGAACAGGCGCTCGGCGGCCGTGCTGAACAGCTGGATGATGCCATGGCCGTCGATGACGATCATGGCGTCGGGGATCGTGTGCAGGATCGAGCGAAGGTGGGTCTCGCGCGTGCGCAGCGCCTCCTCGACCTGCTTCTCCTCGTCGATGTCGAGGAAGATTCCGCTGAGATGGCGCGCGCTGCCGGCTTCGTCCCGGATCAGGCCGGCGCGGGCCCGGATCCATTGCCCTCTGCCGGAAGCGGCGGAAATCCGGAAAGACACGTCGAACCCGCCGCCGCGCTCGGCGACGCGCCTGATCGCGGCTTCGACCCGTTCGCGGTCTCTCGGCTCGAGGCGCGACAGGAAGAGCTCATAGGTGACCGGCTGGTCGCGGGCCATGCCGAACATGGCCCCCGCCGCATCCGACCATTCCAATTCCTGCGTCTTGAGGTCGAGGTCCCAGGTGCCGACGCCGAATCCTTCGATCCGGACCCGGAAATGTTCGCCCCGACCGTCATCTGCCGGATGAGTTACGCGGGTCGGGCTCAATTTGCTTCCATCCTTGCGTGGTGGGTCCGGGGCGCGGTTCCGCGACCGCAATTTCGCCCATGGCTGCCCCGGAGGCAAGTTCGGCGATCGGATGCCCCGCGACAGGGCGAGCAGGCCGGCCACGGTCCGGAGCTCTTGTCGGCTTGATCTATCTCATCCCGCTCCCGCCGCGGCTGGCCTAGCATAGCCAACATCCGCAGGTTCGGGAGGCAAGGAATGACATACGCGACCGTCATGGTCAGCCTGGCGCTTGGTCAGCCCAATGAGGCGAGGCTTCAGGTCGCGGGCGAGCTCGCGGAGCGTTTCGAGGCGGCGATCGTCGGAGTTGCGGCGGTGCAGTTCGCGCCGCCGCTCTATTTCACCGACGGTGCCGAGGCCCAGCGCGTGATCGACCAGGGCGAGGCCTCGGTCCGGCGGCGCCTTGCGGAGCTCGAGGGACAATTCCGAGCCGCGACGAGGAATCGCGGCGGGCACGTCGAGTGGCGCGGCGCGGTCGATTTCCCGGCGCGTTACGCGCTGCAGCAGGCGCGCTGCGCCGACATCATCGTCAGCGGCGGGCAAAGCCCGGCCTTCTCGGACGCCTTCTCGCTTGCCAGCCCCAAGGATCTGGTGATGCAGGCCGGCCGTCCGCTGCTGGTCGTGCCCGACGGCGTCAACTGGCTCGATCTGCGCAACGTGCTGGTGGCCTGGAAGGATGCGCCGGAGGCCCGGCGCGCGGTCGCCGATTCTCTGCCGCTGCTGCGCAAGGCGAGGGAGATTACGATCGTCGCCATCCCCGAGCCGGATGACGATCGCCCGGCGGTGCTGGCCTCCGTCACCGACGTCGTCGCCTGGCTCGCCCGCCATGGCGTCACGGCAACCGCCCGGGTGTCGGAAGCCGGCCGGAACGAAAGTGCGGCTGACCATCTGGGTAAGGTGGCCGCCGACGTCGGAGCCGGCCTAATCGTGGCCGGCGCCTACGGCCATTCGCGGGTCCGCGAATTGATCCTCGGCGGCGTCACGCAATATCTGCTCACCCAGTCAGCCCGCTGCGTGCTGCTGTCGCACTGACATCGGCTGACTGAAACACAATGAGGACGCGCCGTGTACAGATTCCTTGAACAGACCACCGACGGCTACATGACGCGCAACGTCAAGACCGTGGTGCGCGACCTCAACATGCTCGAGCTCAGCGAGATGTTCGAGCGCGACGACTTCAACGGCTATCCGGTCGAGGAGGACGGGCAGGTCGTCGGCATCGTCACCAAGTTCGACATTTTGAAGTGCTTCGCATTCACGCCGAGCCAGATGGTGCCGCGCTATCTGGATCTGATGAATCGCAAGGTCGGCGACGTCATGACGCCGGAGTTCATCTACGTCCGCCCGGACACGCGCCTGACCCGCGTGCTCCAGCTCATGGTCGAGCACCGGATCCGCAGCATCATCGTGCTCGACGGCGCGCAAAAGCTCGTCGGCATCATCGCGCGGGAGGACGTCATCACCGCGCTCAAGGCGACCTCGCGCGACTAGCGCTTCGGCTGGCTCATTTTTGCGACAGACCCGCTCCGTGATTTGCCGGAGGCGCGGCCAGCGGTGCGCGCGCAAAACCCGCGTAAACGTCTGATATCGCATCCCGATGTCCTTTCGATCGGGAGCCCCGGAAATCCGGCTATCTTGATTTCAATCAATTCCCCGCGAGCATGAATATGGTTTCTGGCTGCGTGTTCTTTCAGAGAGAATCCGCATGAGCCAGACCTCCAGTTCCAAATCCATGACCATCGGTGAAAGCGGCCTGGCGGTGGTGTTCGCGGTCAGCGCCTTTCTATGCGTGATCGCAGCCGCCAAGGCGCTCGATGCGCCCTTCGCCTTCCATGCCTCGCTGAGCGCTGCGGCGAGCGTCGCGGCGGTCTTCGTCATTCTCAACCGCTACTTCGAGCGCCCGGCGGCGCTGCCGCCCGCGGAAATCAACGGACGGCCCAACTACAATATGGGGCCGATCAAGTTCTCCGCCTTCATGTCGATGTTCTGGGGCATCGCCGGCTTCCTGGTCGGCCTGATCATCGCCTCGCAGCTGGCCTGGCCCGCGCTCAACTTCGATCTGCCCTGGACGAGTTTCGGCCGCCTGCGTCCGCTGCACACCTCGGCGGTGATCTTCGCCTTCGGCGGCAACGTGCTGATCGCATCCTCATTCTACGTCGTGCAGAAGTCGTGCCGCGTGCGCCTTGCCGGCGATCTCGCGCCCTGGTTCGTCGTGGTCGGTTACAACTTCTTCATTCTGGTCGCCGGCACCGGCTATCTGCTCGGCGTCACCCAGTCCAAGGAATATGCCGAGCCAGAATGGTATGCGGACCTCTGGCTGACCATCGTCTGGGTGGTCTATCTGCTCGTCTTCCTCGTGACGGTGATCAAGCGCAAGGAACCGCACATCTTCGTCGCGAACTGGTTCTATCTCGCCTTCATCGTGACGATCGCCGTCCTGCATCTCGGCAACAATCCTGCGCTGCCGGTATCGGTGTTCGGTTCCAAGTCCTACGTCGCCTGGGCCGGCGTCCAGGATGCGATGTTCCAGTGGTGGTACGGCCACAACGCGGTTGGCTTCTTCCTGACCGCCGGCTTCCTCGCCATCATGTATTACTTCATCCCCAAACGCGCCGAGCGGCCGGTCTATTCCTACCGGCTCTCGATCATCCACTTCTGGTCGCTGATCTTTCTCTACATCTGGGCCGGCCCGCACCATCTGCACTACACTGCGCTGCCGGACTGGACGCAGACGCTCGGCATGACTTTCTCGATCATGCTGTGGATGCCCTCGTGGGGCGGCATGATCAACGGCCTGATGACGCTGTCGGGGGCCTGGGACAAGCTGCGCACCGACCCCGTGCTGCGCATGCTCGTGGTCTCCGTCGCCTTCTACGGCATGTCGACCTTCGAAGGCCCGATGATGTCGATCAAGGTCGTCAACTCGCTCAGCCACTACACCGACTGGACCATCGGCCACGTGCATTCCGGTGCGCTCGGCTGGGTCGGATTCGTCTCGTTCGGCGCGTTGTATTGCCTGGTGCCGTGGGCGTGGAATCGCAAGGGCCTCTACAGCCTCAAGCTCGTCAACTGGCACTTCTGGATCGCGACGCTCGGCATCGTCCTCTACATCTCGGCGATGTGGGTGTCCGGCATCCTCCAGGGCCTGATGTGGCGCGCCTACACCTCGCTCGGCTTCCTCGAATATTCCTTCATCGAGACCGTGGAAGCGATGCATCCCTTCTACATCATCCGTGCCGCCGGCGGCGGGCTGTTCCTGATCGGCGCGCTGATCATGGCCTACAATCTCTGGATGACCGTGCGCGTCGGTGAGGCGGAAGTGCAGATGCCCGTCGCTCTTCAGCCGGCGGAATGAGGAGTTCGACAATGTCTTTCTGGACTCGACACCAAATCTTCGAAAAGAACTCGATCATCCTGGTCGTCGGCATCCTGCTGGTGATCTCGATCGGCGGTCTCGTCGAGATCGCGCCGCTGTTCTACCTCAAGAGCACGATCGAGGTGGTCGACGGCGTGCGGCCCTACACGCCGCTCGAGCTCGCCGGCCGCAACATCTACGTCCGCGAGGGCTGCTATCTCTGCCACTCGCAGATGATCCGTCCCCTGCGCGACGAGGTCGAGCGCTACGGTCACTTCTCGCTCGCCGCCGAGAGCATGTACGACCACCCGTTCCAGTGGGGCTCCAAGCGCACCGGTCCCGATCTTGCCCGCGTCGGTGCAAAATATTCCGACGACTGGCACGTGACCCATCTGACCAACCCGCGCGCCATCGTGCCGCAGTCGGTGATGCCGGGCTATCCGTTCCTGGGCGAGAATGAAGTCGATCCCGCCACGATTGCCGATCACATGCGCACCCTCAAGGCCGTCGGCGTGCCCTACAGCGACGACCAGATCGCCAATGCGGCCAACGACATGAAGGCGCAGGCCGATCCGGACAATGCCGGCAGCGACGCCTTCACCAAGCGCTACGCCAAGGCGGTGGTACGCAACTTCGACGGCAAGCCGGGCACTCCGACCGAGATGGACGCGCTGATCGCCTATTTGCAGATGCTCGGCACGCTCGTCGACTTCAAGCTCTACAACGAGAAAGCCAATCTCCGCTGAGAAGGCATGAACGATGAAAGCAATTCTGACAGTCCATAACCTTGCGTCCGATCTCGTGACGACGATCTGGACGCCGGTCTTCGTCGCGATTTTCCTCGCGATCGTCGCCTATGCATTCTGGCCGCGCAACAAGGCCGCTTTCGACGAAGCAGCGCGACTGCCATTGCGCGAGGAGTAAGGGATCATGACCGACCACGGTGAAATCGACAGTGTCTCCGGCAGGACTACAACCGGACACGAATGGGATGGCATCAAGGAGCTGAACACGCCGCTGCCGCGGTGGTGGTTGATAACCTTCTACCTCACCATCATATGGGCGATCGGCTACTGGATCGTCTATCCGGCCTGGCCGCTGATCTCGAGCAACACCACCGGTCTGTTCGGCTATTCAACGCGCGCCAGCCTCGCGGTGGAACTCGCCAATCTCGAGGCCGCCCGCGGCGAGAAGATGGCGGCGCTGGCGGCGGCCCCGCTCGCCGACATCGAGAAGGATCCGGCGCTGCTGGCGCTCGCGCGTGCCAAGGGCAGGGTCGTATTTGGCGACAATTGCGCGCCGTGCCACGGCAGCGGCGCCGCCGGCGCAAAGGGCTTCCCGAACCTCAATGACGACGACTGGCTGTGGGGCGGCACGCTCGAACAGATCATGCAGACCATCCAGTTCGGCGCGCGGTCCGGTCACGCCAAGACCCATGAGGGCCAGATGCTCGCCTTCGGCAAGGACGGCGTCTTGAAGCCCGACGAGATCGTCACGGTGGCCAACTACGTCCGCTCGCTGTCGGGCCTGCCGACCCGGCAGGGCTTTGACGCGGCCAAGGGGGAAAAGATCTTCACTGAGAATTGCGTCGCCTGCCATGGCGACGGCGGCAAGGGCAATCAGGAGATGGGCGCACCCAATTTGACCGACAAGATCTGGCTCTACGGCTCGGACGAGGCGACCCTGATCGAGACCATCAGCCAGGGCCGCTCCGGTGTCATGCCGGCGTGGGACGGACGGCTTGACCCCGCCACCCTCAAGGCGATGGCGGTCTACGTCCACTCGCTCGGCGGCGGCAAGTAACCAGGGCAGCGACCGGCGGGGGCGGTGAAAAACGTGCCCCCGCTTGAGCTGGATCAACTGGCCAGCCGGCGTTCGCTCTAGGTTAGATCGTACCTGTCGAGACGTTTCCAGCGATGAACACGGCCGTGAACCCCAACGAGCTCACCTCAGACGACGATTACGGGCCGCTCTACGCGTCCCGCAAGAAAGTCTACCCCCAGAGCGTCTCGGGCACGTTCCGCCGCATCAAATGGGGGCTGATGGCGTTCTGCCTCGGCGTCTACTACTTCCTGCCCTTCGTGCGCTGGAATCGCGGCCTCGGCGCGCCGAACCAGGCGGTGCTGATCGACCTGCCCAACAGCCGCTTCTATTTCTTCTTCATCGAGCTGTGGCCGCAGGAGGTCTACTACTTCACCGGCCTTCTGATCGTCGCCGCGGTGGCGCTATTCTTGATGAACTCCATCGGCGGCCGCCTGTGGTGCGGCTATCTCTGTCCGCAGACCGTCTGGACCGACCTGTTCTATGCGGTCGAGCGCCTGATCGAAGGCGACCGGCGCGAGCGCATGAAGAAGGACAAGTCTTCCGACCCGATGAAGCTCGAGCGCATCTCCGAGATCGTGCTCAAGCATTCGATCTGGCTCCTGATCGCCTGGTGGACCGGCGGTGCGTGGGTGCTCTACTTCAACGATGCGCCGACACTGGTGAAGCAGCTCATCACGTTTCAGGCGCCGATGATCGCCTATATCTGGATCGGCATCCTCACCGCGACGACCTATGTGCTTGCCGGCTACATGCGCGAGCAGGTCTGCACCTATATGTGCCCGTGGCCGCGCATCCAGGCCGCGCTCACCGACGAATGGGCGCTCAACGTCACCTACCGCTACGACCGCGGCGAGAAGCGCACGTCGGTCAAGAAGGCCGCCGAGCTGCGCGCGCTCGGCGAGCAGGTCGGCGACTGCGTCGACTGCTACCAGTGCGTCGCGGTCTGTCCGACCGGCATCGACATCCGCAACGGACCGCAGCTCGAATGCATCCAGTGCGGCCTGTGCATCGACGCCTGCGACACCGTGATGAAGAAGATCGGGCGGCCAACCCGCCTGATCGCCTATGACAACGACATCAACATCCAGCGCCGCCAGGAAGGCAAGCCGCCGATCTACCGCATCGTGCGGCCCCGCACCATCATCTACAGCGCGATGATTGCGGCCGTCGGCGGCATCATGCTCTATGCGCTGCTGACCCGCAGCCTGCTCGACGTCAACGTGCTGCACGACCGCAACCCCGTTGCGGTCAGGCTCAGCGACGGCTCGATCCGCAACGCCTATACCGTCCGCCTGCTCAACAAGCGCGGCTTCGACCGCGTGATCGCCATCGACGTCGACGGGCCGGTGAATGCGACGGTCCACGTCGTCGGCGTCGATTCCGTGACGCCGGACCGGCCGATGATCGTGATCGGCCGCGACCAGACCGCGGAATTGCGGCTGCTCGTGACGGCGCCGGCCGAAAGCAATCCGGAGAAATCGATCCCGGTTCATTTCCACGTCACCGATATCGGGCTCGGCGAGGCCGCCTCCGCCACCGACAATTTCGTCGCGCCCTGAGAGCATCGTTTGGAGTTCGCCATGGCATCCGCCGCACCGAAGCCACTGACCGGCACCACGGTCCTCGCTATCCTGATCGCGTTTTTCGGCGTCGTGATCGGCGTCAACGTCACCATGATGAAGCTTGCGATCGCGACGCTTCCCGGCACTGAAGTCGACAGCCCTTATGCCGCCGGTCTCACCTACGAGAAGGAGATCGCTGCGGCGCGGGGGCAGGCGGAGCGGAAATGGCAGGTCGACGCGAAGATCCAGCGCAGCGCCGATGGCAGTGCGACGGTGCGGATCGAGGCTCGCGATGCCACCGGCCGGCCGGTCACCGGCCTGAAATTCCTGGGGCGACTGGAGCGGCCGACCGACAAGCGCGCGGATATTTCCGTCGAATTCGCCGAGACCGGCATCGGCGTCTATGGCGGCAACGCGGCGGCCGTCGCACCAGGCCAGTGGGATCTCGTGCTCGAGGGCGATGCGCGCGGCGAGCGCATGTTCATGTCGCGCAATCGCGTGATCCTGAACTGAAGGAATTCGTCATGCAGGTCTCGCGCGACTTTTCCCATTATGTTCGTGCCGCGGGTGAGGGGCTCCAGCGCATCGATCTCGCCGTCGAGGGCGTGCACTGCGCCGGCTGCATGGCAAAGATCGAGCGCGGTCTCTCCGCCATTCCCGACGTGACGCTGGCGCGGGTCAATCTCACCGACCGCCGCGTCGCGCTGGAATGGAAGGAGGGTACGCTCGATCCCGCGCGCTTGATCGACCGGCTCGAAGAGCTCGGCTACAAGGCCTATCCTTATGAGACGGCAAGCGCTGAGGCGACCGAGGTCGCCGAGTCGCGCTTCCTGCTCCGTTGCCTCGGCGTTGCGGCCTTCGCCACCATGAACGTGATGATGCTGTCGATCCCGGTGTGGTCGGGCAATGTCAGCGACATGCTGCCCGAGCAGCGCGATTTCTTCCACTGGCTGTCGGCGCTGATCGCGCTGCCGGCCGCAGCCTATGCCGGCCAGCCGTTCTTCCGCTCGGCCTGGCGCGCGCTGTCGGCGAAGACCACCAACATGGACGTCCCGATCTCGATCGGGGTGACCCTCGCGCTCGGCATGTCCGTGGTCGAGACCATCCATCACGCCGAGCACGCCTATTTCGACGCCGCGATCATGCTGCTGACGTTTCTCCTGGTCGGGCGCGTTCTCGACCAGAACATGCGACGGCGGACGCGTGCGGTTGCCGGCAATCTGGCGGCGCTGAAGGCCGAGACCGCGGCAAAGTTCGTCGGGCCCGACGAGATCTCGCAGGTGCCGGTCGCCGCGATCAATCCGGGCGACATCGTGCTGCTGCGGCCCGGCGAGCGCTGCGCTGTCGACGGCACCGTGATCGAGGGTCGTTCGGAGATCGATCAGAGCCTGATCACCGGCGAGACGCTTTACGTCACGGCTGACAAGGGTACGCCGATCTACGCCGGCTCGATGAATATCTCCGGCAGCTTGCGGGTGCGGGTCTCGGCCGCGTCGGAAGCGACCCTGCTCGCGGAGATCACGCGCCTGCTCGACAATGCGCTCCAGGCACGCTCGCGCTATCGGCGGCTCGCCGACCGCGCCTCGCGCCTCTACGCGCCGGTGGTGCATGCGACCGCGCTCCTCACCATTCTCGGCTGGGTGCTGGCTGGCGCAGGCTGGCATGATGCGATCGTCACCGGCGTCGCCGTGCTGATCATCACCTGTCCCTGTGCGCTCGGACTCGCGATCCCGACGGTGCAGACGGTGGCCTCGGGCGCGATGTTCAAATCCGGCGTGCTGCTCAACGCCGGTGACGCGATCGAACGGCTGGCGGAGGCCGATCATATCATCTTCGACAAGACCGGCACGCTGACGCTGCCCGATCTCGACGTGGTCAATGCGGCGGCGATCCCCACCGATATTTTTGCGCTCGCCGGGCAGCTCGCATTGTCGAGCCATCATCCCGTGGCGGCTGCGGTGGCGCAGGCCGCCCGTGCCAAGTCGCCGATCGTCGGTGCTGTCGAGGAGGCCGGGCAGGGCGTGCGCGCGAACGTCGGTGGTGTCGAGGTCCGCCTCGGCCGGCCATCCTTCTGCGGTGCCGAGGATCTGGCAAGAAGCCGCGTCGATCTCGACCCCGAAGCATCCATCGTGGCCTTCAGCAGGGGCGCCGAAAAATTTGTCTTTACAGTGCGGCAGGCCCTGCGTCCGGATGCGGTCACGGTGATCGCGGCGCTGAAGGCGCGCAATATCGGCATCGAAATCCTCTCCGGCGACCGCGAGCCCGCGGTGAAAGCGGTGGCAGATACGCTCGGCATTCCCGAGTGGCGCGCCGGTGTCACGCCGGCCGACAAGATCGCGCGGATCGAGGAGTTGAAACGGCGTGGCACGCGCGTGCTGATGGTCGGCGACGGCATGAACGATGCGCCCTCGCTCGCTGCGGCCCGCGTCTCGATGTCGCCGATCTCGGCCGCGCATCTCAGCCAGGCGACCGCCGACCTCGTCTTCCTCGGCAAGCCGCTGGCGCCGGTCGTGACGGCCGTCGACTACGCCCGCAAGGCGTTGCACCTGATGCGGCAAAATCTCTGGCTCGCGATCGGCTACAACATCCTGGCGGTGCCGATCGCGATCAGCGGCATCGTCACGCCGTTGATCGCGGCGGCCGCGATGAGCGGATCGTCGATCCTGGTCATGCTGAATGCGCTGCGCGCGCGCAGCGCCTCGCGGAGGATCACATCATGGAAGTCCTGATCATCCTCGTCCCTCTGGCGCTGGGGCTCGGGCTTGCAGGCCTCGCCGCTTTCCTCTGGTCGCTGAAGAGCGGCCAATATGACGATCTCGACGGCGCGGCCTGGCGCGCCATCGCCGATGATGATCCTCCGCAGGAGCCGCAGCCCGATTTGGCGGAGGTGAAGCGCTAGGCATCGCTTCGGATTGCAACCGTCAGCAGTGCGGCAATGGCCAGCGCCGCTCCGACACCGATGACGCAGGCCGTCCACCCATAAGCATCGAACAGCCGGCCAAGCACCGCCGTACCGACGAGACCGCCACTGAAATAGCACGCCAGATACGTCCCGCTGGCGACGCCGCGGTTCTCGCTGGCCGCCAGCCCGACGAAGCCGGTTGCGGCCGCCTGGGCGAAGAAGGTGCCGACGCCAACCAGCACCATGCCGGTCAGCACGTTGGCCAGATGCGACGTCAGCATCAGGGGCAGGCCAAGTGCGGCAACGCCGAGCGCCGCCCAGATCGTTGGTCGCGTTCCGATGTGTGCCACGGCACGGCCCGCGAGCAGGGTGGTGACGACTGATGGCAGGAAGACCAGGTAGACGAGGCCGAGGTCCATCATGCCCAGCGACAGTGGGGGCCGCACCAGCACGAAGTTGACGAACGTGAAAGTCCCGATGAAGGCGAACAGGATGCAGAAGCCGAGACCGAACGCGGCGCGCAGCCGCGGACTGCGCCAATGCGTCGACATGGCGTTGAGCGGGGAGGCCGCCGGCGTCATCGCCTGCATCGGCCGGGCGCGCTGGATGCTGAAATGGACGAGCACGGCGCCTGCCAGATTGAGCGCAGCGAAGAAATAGAAGTTCGAGGCCAAGCCGAGGCTGTCCGCGACCGCGGCCGAGGCGAGCCGGCCAATCAGATTGCTCGCGACATTGCCGGTGATGTAGGCGGCGAACGCGCCGCCGGCATCCATCGCACTGCACTGCTCGCCGAGATAGGCGAGCGTCAGCGCGAAAGCGGAGGCCATGCAGAGGCCCTGGAGGACGCGCAAGCCGGTGAAGATCGTGAGGTTGGGCGCCCACGCGAGCAGACTGGTGGGGAACGCGAGCAAGGTCAGGCTCAGTAGAATGCCAAGCCGTCGATCGATGTGCGGGCTGAAGAAGCCGACCACGAGGCTGGCGATTGCCATGCCGAAGGTGCTCGCATTGACGGCAAAACCCATGGCCGCCGGCGTCACGCCGTAGTGCCGCGTCAGCGAGGGGAGGATCGCTTGGGTGGCGAACAGGTCGACCACGGTGAGGAAGGCGGTCAGGCCGATGATGATGGAGCGCAGCACAGTACTGCGCGAATGCTGGCCCATTTCCATTGCAAGCGGTTTCATGCGTGCAGACAGGTCGGTCATGACACAAAGTCTCCTCAACTTGGTCGTCATTCCGGATGCCCGGAATGACGACAGAGGCAATTGAGTGCGCTCGTCACATATTGTGGTCGCGCGGATCCTTGCGGACGTCGCCGACATAGAGAATGACCGTCTCCTTGCCGAGATTCTTCCACCAATGCGAGGTGCCGTAGACCTCGGGACGGAGGTCGCCAGCCTTGTGCACGATCGGATCGATGCAGTTGGAGGCGTATTCGACGATCTCGCCCTGCTGCACGAAGATCAGGGCGGGGCGGTCGTCATGGCTGTGCCACGGCACGATGCCGCCGGGCTCGATCGTCAACCTTCGGAAGCGAAGCTCGCGCTCCCTGATGTTCGCGGGCTGTTTTTCGAGATCGATGGAGCCGAGCGTGACGTCGGTGACGCCGACCGGCTTGTAGTCGACCATCTGGCGTGCATTCGGCTTGATCTTGTCGGCCGGACATTCGCCGGCGAATACCGGTTGTGCCGAGACCATGAGTGCACCGGCGAGTGCAAGGCCCGCCCACACTGCGCGCGACAGGATTGGATGCTTGAACATGGAACTTCTCCTCTGTTGGCCGCGGCCTCGTTGATGGCCGGCTGTGGGATCAGCCTGGTCGAAGCGAGGTATCCGATGAAATGCCATCTCGCTCTCGACGCGATAGCCCTGCGCTATCGATAGGCGGCGGCTATCGAACCGATTGGGGATCGGCATTTCCGCCTTCGCGCGATCCGGCGTTCGATGTGCGCTGACACCGCGTTCTCGAGGCCGCCCCTTGCGGGCGGCCCTGCGACGAACCTAGTATTCGAGCCGTAACGCCGGAGCCGAAAATGACGTCCCTCTCACCAGCCAATGCCGAGCGGCTAAGGCTCGCTTTCCAGCGCTGCCGCGATATGGAGGGCACGCTGAACGAGCAGCTTCGTGCCTATGCCGACGCCGGCCGCGAGATCTTTCCCGCCTATGGTGCGGCGGTTGATCGCCTGGTGGTAAGATTGAACGAGAATGGCGGCGGCGAAAACGCGCCGCGATCGGGCGAGGCGATGCCGCCGTTCATGCTGCCGGACGAGAACGGGAAGCTGATCACACTGCCTTCGCTGCTGGAGCGTGGCCCAGCGGCCATGATGTTCTTCCGCGGCCATTGGTGCCCCTACTGCCGGCTGAACGTCCGCGCGGTGACCGAGGCGCACGATCGCATCAAGGCGATGGGCGCGCAGATCGTCGCGATCATGCCGGAGACGCAGGAATTTTCAGAGAAATTCAAGGCAGAGTCCGGCGCGCCGTTCCCGGTGCTCACCGATCTCGACAACGGCTATGCGCTCTCGCTCAATCTCGCGATCTGGCTCGGCGCCGAGATTCAACAGCTTCTCTCCTACCAGGATATGGCCAAATTCCACGGCAACGACGGCTGGGTCCTGCCGATCCCCGCAGTCTTCGTCGTTGGTCGCGACGGCATCGTCAAGGCGCGCTTCGTCGATCCCGACTTCCGCACGCGCATGGAGATCGATGATCTGCTCGCGGCTTTGGAAAGCGCGAGCCGGGAGCAGTAGAGTTCGACTCGACGCCCGGCGAACTGCGTTCCCTTCTCCCCTTGTGGGAAGCTTATTACCGGGAAAAACGCAACACTCTCAATGGGTCATCCCGCGAGTGTCCGCCAAGTGTCGGGAATAGCGTTTTTCAAGCGTTTTCCAGCATTTTTCCGGTACGCCGCTCGTGGGGCGTCCTGGACGCGGCTACAGCCGGGATGCTCGGGGTTCTTGACCTTGACCCAGGGCGCAACGGCCACCGCGATAGGCGCGCTCGTGATGCTTCGACACCAGGCCCTCTAAGCCCATCTTGCAAGCGGTGCGAAACAGGTCGGGCCCGATCTCGCCTTGCTCGAAGGGCGCAGCATGGATGCCCTCGGGACGGCGCACCAGAAGCTGGGCCGGGTTCTGCTTGCGTAGGAACAGCGGCAGCTTGCGATAGTCGTCGCCTTCGCCTGCAAGCATGTCGAAGGCGTAAAGCTGGACCTCGTCATCGTACTTGCCGGACTGCAAGGCATCGAAGTTGGATATCCCATCGACGCCCAGGACCACGGCCTCGCCGTCGATCACGAACCGATCATGGCGCAGCTTCAGCACGCCTCGTCTGCTCTTAAGCGTCACTTTTGACTGCCGCCGAGCCAGTCCGACACGCCCTGCATCCACGGTAACACGGTGAACCCTCAAACCATGGAGCGCTCGTCTGATGTGCGAACGTTTGACCTTGTTACCTTTGCGATGGCTCAGCGGGAGCTGTACTGTGGGTTTGAATCTCTCTCGCTCCGCCACCCAGCCAACGCACTTTCGTACGTCCGTGTAGAGAAAGGCCGAAAATCCTGCCGCTTTCCTGCTTTCTTCCCGCCTGAGAAGCCTCGTCGCCGATCGAACTACCTAGGGCGTGGAGAGGCCCGGAGAACCGAATTTTCTCCGAACCTTTGTACCCCGAATCGGTCTAGTATGGCATTTCCCCGATAGACCAAGCGCTTGGCAGAAAGTAGTTTGGATCTTTCTCGCTCAACCGAGCTCGCCAGGGGTGAGTTGGAGCCTTGTGTCGCCGACCACGGTTTTTCCGACGTTGGGGACCGCCTTTCGGACGCAGATGAAGCCTTTCCAAGCTTCTTGACTCCCCAACTAAAAAGTCCGCTACTGAACCGCCCCGGGTTTGCCGGAGGCAATTTGGTTTAAGTTATGCCGCCATGGCGGGTTGTTCCAGCATGGCGTAGTAGCGTTGCTCGGCTTCGGCCGGCGGGATGTTGCCGATGGGCTCGAGGAGCCTTCGGTTGTTGAACCAGTCCACCCATTCCAGCGTCGCGAACTCGACGGACTCGAAGCTGCGCCATGGCCCGCGCCGATGGATCACCTCGGCCTTGTAGAGGCCGTTGATGGTTTCGGCGAGAGCGTTGTCATAGGAGTCCCCGACGCTGCCGACAGAAGGTTCGATACCAGCTTCAGCCAGACGCTCGGTGTATTTGATCGAGACGTATTGGCTGCCCCTGTCGCTGTGGTGCACGAGCCCGCCGCGATGGACCGGCCGGCGATCGTGCAGGGCCTGTTCCAGCGCATCGAGCACGAAGCCCGCATGCGCCGTGCGCGAGACCCGCCACCCCACGATCCTGCGGGCGTAGGCATCGATGACGAAGGCGACGTAGACGAAGCCGGTCCAGGTCGCGACATAGGTGAAGTCGGAGAGCCAAAGAACGTTCGGCCTTGGCGCCCTGAACTGGCGGTTGACGTGATCCAGCGGGCATGGCGCGGCCTTGTCGCTGATCGTGGTCTTGACGGGTTTGCCGCGGATGACTCCTTGCAAACCCATGTCCCGCATCAGTCGCGCCACCGTGCAGCGGGCAACATCGAAGCCTTCCCGCTCGAGCTGCCGCCAGACCTTGCGCACGCCATAGACCCGGAAGTTCTCATCGAACACCCGCCGAACCTCGATCTTCAGGGTAGCGTCCTGCCTGGCGCGCGCCGACAGCCTGGCAGGATCGCGCCGCCTGGCCACATGGGCGTGGTAGGTCGAAGGGGCGATCGGCAAGACCTTGCAGATCGGCTCGACCCCATGCGCCCCACGATGATCGTCGATGAAGGCGATCATGGCTTGGACCGGCGGTCGAGCTCCGCCATCGCAAAATACGCGCTCGCCTTGCGCAGGATCTCATTCGCCTGCCGAAGCTCACGGTTCTCCCGCTCCAGCGCCTTCAGCTTCTCGGCCATGTCGGTCGGAACGCCGGCCCGGTGTCCGCTATCGACTTCGTCCCTCTTGACCCAGTCGTGCAGCGTCTGCGGTGTGCAGCCGATCTTGGCCGCAATCGAGGTCACGGCCGCCCACCGCGACGGGTGCTCGCTCGCATGATCCAGAACCATCCGAACCGCACGAGCCCGGACCTCGGGTGAAAACTTGTTCGTCGTCTTGCTTGTCATGGCTCCATCCTCTCAGGAGTTGGAGCCTCCGGCAAACCCGTGGCGGTTCAGCGCTTTCGGGCCCCGATGCGAATACTCAATGGCAGCTCGACGTTTTTGAGGAGAGACGGACAAGTGTGTCGGATGGCTGAGCATTTCGGATTTGGCCAAGGTATTTTCTCGGGTGCTTCCCGTCTCAGTGTTGAGAACAAGCGCTGACTCGGAGCTACCCAACACCGACTGGATAAAATACCCGCCCGACTCCTTCGATGCGATCGGGAAGCCGAGCACCACTTCGTCGCTGAATTTGTACAACCGATCTTCCGCGCGCAGCCGGCTGAGTTTGTCGAAAAGATCGGAATAGGTGGCGGCCGTATCGTGATGCGCATGCATAACGAAGGCCTCAAACTTTCTCGGTGAGCGCTTTACCATTATAAATTAGCCCCGGCGTTTTCCCTTAAGCAACTATAGATTGTTAACGGGGTGCTGCGTCAATCCATTTGTCGCTCCCAGTTTGTGCGTGTGGCAGCAAAGGAGGCGGTGCCGATCGTGCCTCCAAGGCCATTCCGATCGATTGGCGTGCCCGCGACGAGTGCTTTCGGGTCGGCCGTCGAGTTCGGTCCCGATGACCCGATGATTGCCCCCTAAGATTTGGAGGTGACGTGCGCACCAGCAGTGTGCGCACACTTGGCGGGAATAGCAGTTGCCGATAACCTTGCCGGTTGCAATGTCGAGCGCCGCGACGAGCGAGGTCGTGCCATAGCGCGTGTAGTCGTGGCTGCGCTGTGCAGGCTGACCGGGACGCATGGGCAACACGGGCTGGCTACGGTCGAGCGCCTGGATTTGGGACTTCTCGTCCACACACAGGACGACGGCCCGCTGGGGCGGGGAGACGTAGGGGCCGACCACATCGCGCACCTTGGCCACGAAATCCGGGTCGGTCGAGAGCTTGAAGGTCTCCATCCGATGAGGCTGCAAACCGAAGGCCCGCCAGATGCGCTGCACGCTTGAGACGGACAGCCCGCTTTCCTTCGCCATGCCGCGCGAGCTCCAGTGGGTCGCATCCTTTGGAAGGCTTTCCAAGGTCTTTACGATGGTAGCTTCGATGCGCGCATCGTCAATCGTCCCGGGGGCTTCTGGCCTTGGCTCGTCGCGCAGGCCCTCCAGGCGGTCCCGTACAAAACGCCGACGCCACTTGCCGACCGCCATCTCGACCACACCGAGCTTCGCCGCCACCTCCTTGTTCTGGCAGCCTTCCGCATAGGCCAGAACGATCCGCGCCCTCAATGCCAGGGCTTGGGCTGTCTTGCGGCGGCCAGCCAACGCCTTCCAGTTCAGCCAGCTCCACGTCGGTTAGGATCAAGGGTGCCAATTGCCGCGCCATCGAATGCTCCATCGCTGTTGCCTGCAAAGGCATGGCATAGCAATGCGACTCTGCCGCGAATCTAATGATGACCTTCATTAATGGGCATGACGAAGGCGCGACGCGATGGCAACCAATGGAGGATTCGCAGCACTTGAAATAGTTTTCAGGCTGGGGCGCTTATCGTTCCAATCAGTGAGAGCCTTAAGAGTCAGGCGAGTCGAAGCCAGTTCATTCCAGGATCTCGCCACCTCATGCCATCTTGCTTGTCGTGCGGGCAATAGCTCAAGCATCCTTTGCGCCTTGCGTGCAGCCGAAAACTTCCCGACGCGCTTAGCTTCGTCCAGAGTTTTGCGCAGCTTTGCTTCGGTTTGTTTCCATCCGCAGCCGGTCGTTCTACCCTCGACGAAGTAATCCATGGAGATACGGAAGGTCAGAGCACGGCTTGCGGCGGCGTGCGATTCCAATTCGGGTTCGCTCAACCATTGACGAACAGCTTCGAGCTGCTCCGGCGTGCTAAGCGAGGGAACGTCGCCATCCTCGAAAATCAAGAACGAGGCGAATGACGCGACGTCGATTTGCAGGTCCAGATCTTGCGCTTCCAGCCAACTGACGATTGCTTCTGTTGGTATTGGCGACATCATTTTGGCTCTCCTTCCTTACGGTCGTGATTGCGCTTGATGCCCCTAACTAGGTAGTGCTCATCGTGAAAGCGATTCGGCCGAAGAACGTTGCACTGGTCAACTACAAGAATTTGTAGGCGGCCCTAGTCAACGGCTGGCGAAAGTTTCGACGTTCTCATCAACGCTAAGTGAGCTGTCGCCGCGTTTTCCCGAGCGGTTTGCTTGACCGCTCGGATTGCTCTTTGTCGCGCAGCTTGGCTTTGCTTCTTCTTTTTGGGCGCGTTTGGTCTTGGGGCGATATGGTGCGGTCTCACTGGGCGGTAGGTTTGCATCTGACATGAGAGACCCTCGGACAGACATCTTACAGTCGAGACCGCTCGCGGCCTTCCAGAGACGGCAACACCGGGCCCTGCTTGTTCTTGGTGCAACCGCCGTGGTGCGCCTGTCCTTACCTCCGGATGAATTCTGTTTGGGCGTGAGACCAATCCAGGCCGCAAAACGGTTTGTGTGAGCCATGCGTGCGGGTCGACGTCCGTTCATCTTCGCGGTATGCAGAGCCGCCTGCCAAAGCGACTGCGACCTCGCGTTACGTCCGCGTCTGGTTCGGTCGGGTGCCTTGGCACCCTCGGCGGAGACTCTCGATTGGATGCGAGGTGCGCAAATGAGCCCAATGCTCGGCAGGGAAGTCGAAGAACGCAAGCAGCAACGTGCCACGCCCCTTTTTCTAGCTCTCACCGTTCGTCGGAACTAAAGCGATCGGAATCATACTGCACGATAATCCACTTGCTGATGGTCGCGCTCGGCCGCGGCGCGGGCGCCTCCAATGCAAGCTCGGCAGTTGCCATATCGGCAAACGTGCCCTGCAGGGTCGTATATGGAAGGCGGTACCATAGATTGTTGCTGCCGAGCATCCAAGCCTGCCAGCCGTGCGCCACGGCCTGTTTCAAGAACACAGGGTGGGCGGCCGCGAAAGCGTCTTCCGCGAAAGTCTCTTCCAAGTCATACGAGCACAGATACTTTGCCATGGTGGCGCCGCTTCACAGAATTGCCCACCAGCAAGCAATCACGATCGCGGTATAAACGAGCACAGCACCAATTGCTGACGTGATCTCTACCAACGTGATTTCCATCGCGTAGCTCCCACTTCGACGGCGTGACCTGCCGCCCACCAGACGGTGTAGGTGAGCAAGGAATTCTTCCACCAATCGACTATCTGGACGCCATTGTCTGTCACCCTCACCGAGAAGCGGGTTGAGGTGCAATAGTCAAAGCCGCTATAGTATCGCGGGCGCTTAGGTCTTAGCAGCCAATGCGACTTGGCACCGAAATGATATATGCTCGGTAGCGCACCGGCGATGTGGCACTCATTGTCGAAGTCGTAACCGTTTGCTAAGCTCCCGGCTACGCGAACACTGATCCTGTTGTACCTGCGGCCTTCATGTTCGTACACGCTGAGGACTTCGCGATCGAGCGCATGCGCGAACACAATCGCCGCGGAAGCCGCTCGGACATGTTGCTCCATGGTGCCTCGCGAGCACGAACGGGACGGACCCGACATGGCGTTGGAAACATCCCGGGTCCGCCCGCAGCATCGCCGCCCGTGCAAGACCGCCGATGCCCACCCAGCGAAGCAAGGAGCGTGCCGCCTTAACTGTCCTCTTTCTGTCTGTTTTGCTGTTCGGACCCGGGCGCTTCATGTGCAAATGTCTGAAACCTGACGCGCACGCCACATACGCCTAACAGTGCAGCGCGGGCGTGACTGGACAGTCCGCGGCGAGAGGACGCTGTCGCTGTCCGCCCGCGCTGCCGAGAAGACTAGCGGTCACATGACTGCCGCACGTGTGAGTCACACGCCGCTAACTTCCATAGTCAACGATCGCTGAGCACGATGCTGACCAGCCGCGGGGAGAAGCAGCCCCGAGCATTACCAAGTCGTGCACCCTTCGTGCCAAGATCAGATCCCAGTTCGCATCATGTTTGCGTCGGATCTGTCAGCTTTTTGACATGCCGATGTCTTGATGTCGACGCCGACGCGAATTGATGTCCGCGCTTCGGTCGCTGTTGTGGGCAGAGCGGATGAGGCGAATTTATGAGGCCCCGACGGGGACGGCATTCCAGCCACCGCGCGGGTCACGCCGGGGCGGCTTGTGTTCGCCCGCAGTATCGGCCAGCGTTGCCAGATAGCACTCGATTTCGGCGGTCGGGACCAGAACCCGCGCGCCGTAGCGCTTCCTGAAACTTCATTTCCAGGCCAGCCCGGACCGGGAGTCGTCGAGGCGGCCGGCATCGTGACCAACCAACTCTGGTAGGCGCCTCGCGGATCTCATCGGGATACAAATGCGAAGCGCATATGAGGACTGGCAGCGTGGGGCAGAGAAAATGACCGATAGGCGCGTGCTTCGGTTTTGGTTCTGTCTCTGTCTCTGTCTCGGTCTTGGACTTAGTTTCAGTCTTGGCCTACGGATTTTGCCGGGTGGGCTGGCCGGGCAGAGCGACGACGTGCGTGCGGAAGACAACGCCCTGATCAACCAGGTTAGATCAACTTGGCGAGCGCATGATGGTGAGACGGCGGAGCAAATCTTTGCCAGGGTCGCGAAGGTCGCACACTTCGTTCCCAAAGGATGGGAGCGTGGCCGAAAGACTGACACAGGCGAGCCGGTCGTGCTTTCCTGGGCCAAACACAAGTTTGATAGAACAACGGACGACCATACGGTCACCTGGGAGGTGGGACGCGACGGCACAGTGACACTTGTGACGCCAGATGCAAAACCGATGGAACTAGGCTGGCGGGCGTTCGCACTCTCACTTCTTGCTGACGAGGCCACAAGCAACGAAACGGGAGTGAACCGGCGCTTTCTACTTGATCCCGCTAACTTTAACTTCGTGACGACAGCGCAAGGCAAGCTGGGCGATCTTCTACGGCGCGGTCGTTGCATTATTGGCGATGGTGTTAAGATGGACTACTTGCCGATGCTGGACGAGCAACAAACGGTCAAGGACGGCTTGTGGCGCGTTCAGCTTTCGGTCGACTGCGATGTTCAGGGGGCTGGTCATTCTACCCGCGATGTCATCGCTTTCGAGAAGCGCGAGGGGCAAGATTGGGAGCCGCAATCGTTCCTAGCCAAGCGTATCGCGACCTATGCCCCAGAGTCTTTGTTTGATTTTGCGGAACCGAAAGATCAGGAAGCCGTCGAGGCGTCCCGGAAGGCGTTGGCACACTGACATTGGCTTGCGCTGCCGATACCGTGGCGGATGACGATGATTGAACGTGAAGTCGCCGCGTGGCTGCTCAATGTGTTCTCGGTCCACAAACTCGCCCCCCAGACGATGTATGTGAGAAAGGAATTCTTCCGCCAATCGACTATCTGGACCGCCATTGTCTGTCACTCTCACCGAAAAATGGGTTGAGGTGCAATTGTGGTGCTCCCCAAGGGAGATGCGCACACGTTGATTGGTGCCGTGTTCAATTTCATCGGCACCTGCCGCTTGCGCGCCCCCGACGTGCTGGCCCGCGAAGCGTTTGCACAAGCGGGCCGCGAAGAACGGAAATTGCTGGACGCTCGGACCGCAAGCGTCGTGCGCGCATTGAGCCACACCACGCCACCGCTGTTTCGCGAAGCACAATCGTGGACGCGACGCGTTGGGCGCAACCGTCTAGCCTAGGAGGGACCATGCGTCGTTTAGCTCTACTTGCCGAGACTATTGCGTCGTCGTTGCCGCGCTTGGCATCGGCGATTCCCGTCACGAAATCGTTGTCTCGCGGTGGGAGCCGAAGAACTCGGCACCGCTTGACCCGTTCGTGAATGCGCGCAGAGTGATGCGCACCAACAAGAAGCATCGGTACGTCCGGGGATCGCGTCGAACGAGTCTCGAGCGGCTTGTTCAGCGCCCCAATCTTCTAGGAAGTGTCCCAGATCGTCTAGCGCGCTACAGAACAGGCCAACAACTCGCCCAGCCTATCTTCTCCCTTGATCCCGGATCCCTTGATCCGGTCAAGCAAACGCACCGCAACTTGCAGCATAGGGGCAAATGTCAATACCGTCTGTTTCAGCAGAAGAGATCGCCAAGACATTGGATCGCTTTGACAAAGAGCTCCGGGCCAGTCCGCAGTGGGCAGATTGGGAGAGCAACCAAGCACATCGGTACGCCATCGAGCGCGATGGAAGCCGCTACCCGGTTAAGCAAATCATTTCGATGGCGACTGGCACGCCAGTGTCAAGCCTTGGCGGCGACAACGAAGCAAATAGTTACCTGAAGGAACGGGGCTGCGAGATCATTCCACTTCGCGCGTCGGATCAATCAGGCCTATTTCTTTTACGGGGCGAAGACACGCTTGTCCCAATGCAGCCCGCGTCTTTTGCGAAGGAAGATGATTTTCAGCGGCTGCTATCCAAGTTTCCGCAGCTTCTCGTTGGAGATCAGGTCGCCCCGCAGAACCCGCGCCGATGGATGCTGGTCGCCAGAGAGCTTTCTATTGCCACTGGAGAGCTCGGCGCTTCGCTATGGTCGATCGCTCTCGACCAAGAGGGCATTCCTACCTTAGTGGAGCTAAAGCGACGGAGCGATAGCCGCATCAGGCGTGAAGTCGTTGGTCAGATGTTGGACTATGCAGCCAGCTGCGTCACATACTGGTCGGCCGAGACGCTGCGATCAGCATTGGAGAAGACCTGCAAGGAAGCCGGGCTAACGGACAAGGCGCCATTGAATGAGCTCATCGGACCTGAAGGTGATGTCGAGGAGTTCTGGCAGCGAGTGAAGACCAATCTTCAGGCAAAGCGAATTCGACTGCTGTTTGTTGCCGACATCATTCCCCTCGAGCTTAGGCGCATCGTCGAATTCTTGAACGAGCAGATGGAGCGAGTGGAAGTGCTGGCGATCGAACTCCGACAATTCGAAAGTGACCAGCTCAAAGTGCTGGTGCCTAGAGTTTATGGTCAAACGCAGGAGGCCGCGAGCAAGCGGGGCGGCGTAGGCCCACGCTGGGACGAGGGGCGGCTATTTGACACGCTTGAGGCCACGGTGGGCGCGAATGAGTTACAGATCGCGCGCCAAATCTATGACTGGATGCGAAAGGACGGCGCGCGGACTGTCATATTCGGTACTGGCAAGGAGAACGGATCGGTGTACCCCGCCTTCAAGCCGAATGGAGTCAGCATCAATCCGGTATACCTCTCGTCCGACGGGAAGCTGTACATGCAGTTTGGCTCGCTGGAAAATAAACCGGTCTTCGGGCCGTTGCAGGTGCGTCGCGAGCTGATGCAGAAATTTGACGCGATCGAGAATGTTCACCTCACGGACGCCGACTTAACGAAGTATCCCAGCATTCCACTCAGTGTGATCGCACGCGACCCGCATGGATTGAACAAGCTCATCGCAGCACTCACATGGATGGACCAAAAAATCAATCAATCCACGTGATCAACGCAATGCGCGTCCTATCCGGGTATCATCCTGTTCATGGGTTCAGCATCGGGGAGGGAAGCAGCAATGATTAAGGTTAGATATGGCGGTGTTCTCAACGCGCGGCTGTTGCTCCTTTGAGTGGAAGCCCCTCAATCGGTTGGCCGGTCGTCATAGGTTGCGGACGGCGAGAACGAAGCGCTAATTTTTAGCACGGAGATAGCGCATGTTCTACGTATACAAATACGCGCGCACGCCCCGGCCGGGTAAGTGGGCCTTGGCGTCGAAACACGCGAGGTTGGAAGATGCGGAAGCGGCGGCACGCAAGCTTTGCCCACGAGGCGCTGATGTGTGGACAGAGCCAAGCATCGAATTGCGACGCGCCTTCTTCGGCTCCCTGCAAGGGCGCGATTGGTCCGCAATGATCGCGCGGGAGAGACTGGAGTAGAGCGTGAAGACTTACCGGCCCAGTTGTTCATCCTTGACGTCGTTCGCCGGGTCGAAGTGTCCCGGCTAGCCCCGTCCAAAAGGATGAGACGGTCACTTGCTCACTTTTGGCTTCAGCTGCGGTGGCGACGCGGAGTGCCGCTTGATTGCCTGCGCGAAATCGACATGGTCGCAGTATCCAACGGTGCTCCCGAGCAAACACGAAGGTGCAACCGACCCAAGATGACAGAAGCCGACCTCATCGCGATGGAAGCGACTGTGTTGCTTCATCGGGTCGCCGACTTGGAACTCGCGTTGCGCTTTTACGGGGACCCGAGGCGCTATGATGGTCCCCATCGCCCCATCAACGGCGAGCCCGACAGATACCAGCCAAAAGATGAGCCTCGCCTTTGGGACGTGGCGCGTGATGGCGGCCAGATCGCACGCGATGCGCTGGACGACGACGCAGTGGCGAGCGCGGCGGCCGCCGGTGTGTCGGCATACCACGCTAGAAAGCACGGTCGTTAGGGCAGGCATGCGCTTTGACACTTCGTTGTGGGAGCGTGAACACGGTAAAAAGCCAAGCGGGAGGCGAAAATGGCGCTTCCGGATTGTCTCGCCCCGCAATACATCCGAGGACTATGAATTCACAACCGACGTTGCACTAACCTTCCCCTCCGCGTGTCGGGTTGCAATCGAGAGGGCCCGGCAGCGCCGTTCGGACTGAATTGTGGTGGTACCGTAGGGGGCGCCCACATGATGCCCGACACGTCCTTGTATGCGGCGCCGCCCTGTGGGGCCGCTTCAATCGCTTCGCCTTCGGCAGAAGCGCAGGACCGCATTGAAGAAGCGGCGCGAGCTAACGTTTTTTGAGCGCCCAAAATTCGGCGAAAAAAGAATCGACAAGAAATTCACAAGTTGTAACAGTGGGATAATCGTCGGTCCATACCAGGCTGCCACTGCGATCTCCCGCGCTAGAATCGCAGGTCCGCGAGTGCTATGGGCGCTGTGCTTATTCCCATAAAGCGCACGAGCGCATGGCCGACCGGCGTGCAAAATGGCTCCGGCGGTGGACCGAGACTATTCTGGCTGCGCTGACCACCTGCGGTGCGCCTGGGGTCATCTTCTCGAAAGATGGAACCTATCTTCTCCTTAAGGGAGCAACAAGACGAAGAGCTGGGCGCGGCCTCCATTGGCTGCGGAATATATGCGTGCAGAGAAATCGCGGAATCTACCAAGACTAACAGGTGTTCCGATGAGGCGGCCCCGGCAAACGAATATGATCGCCGTGCTCAGGCCCCCTGCGCTTCACTATCGGCCCATTTAGCGAGAGCATCGACTGTTAGGTAAGTCGCGGCCAATTCTTTCCAGGATTTCCCGGCCTCATACCAGTACTTTTTTCGGTCTGACAAACTCTTAAGCATATTCTGCGCCTTGTGCGCAGCCGCGAACTTCTGGTCGCGCTTAGCCTCTTCCAGAGTTTTGCGCACAAGCTCTTCGGTTCGTTTCCATCCGGCGTCCGTGAATCTACTTTCGGCAAAGTGCTCAAAGGAAACTCGGAAGGTCAGAGCACGCTCTGCGGCGGTGCATGATGCTAAGTCCGGCTCGTTCAACCATCGCTGAAGAGAATGAAGCAGCTCCGGCCGGCCCAGCGTGAGCACGTCACTGTCCCCGAACGTGAGTACGTTATTGTCTGCGAAAATGAAGAATGTCGCCAAGCCGGCAATCTCAATTTGCAGATCCGCACCTTGCGCTTCCAGCCAACTGGCGATTGCTTCGATTGGTGACATCACTTTGGCTCTCCTTCCTTACGGTCTGATTGCGCTTGATGCCCCTAAACAGGTAGTGCTCATCGTGAGCGCGATTCGGCCCGAAGAACGTTGCACTGGTCAACTACAAGAATTTGTAGGCCGCGCTGGTCAATGGCTGGCGATGAGGGCCTACCTCCCCTCGAAAGTTTCGACGTTCTCATGAACGCTAAGTCGGTTTCGAAGAGCGGACATTCGGAGAGAACCGCGTCCGCCGGCGCCCCCCGAACGACGCAATCAACGTGCCGCTTGAAATTGGAGGTTCTTACCGGTCGCTTCGCACTGCGTACCGGCACTATTCCTTGCCGGCCTTCCCGCGCACACTCAGTAAGACTAGCGCGATCTCCGGCTTGGTCCGGATCCAACTTCGGCAGGAATGCCCCCTTGCGCCGCCGATCGCATGGAAACAGGATCCCCCCGCATACGGAGCGCCACTTCATAACTCGAGACCGCGGTCCCCGAGCACCTTGCGCATCAACGCGCCCTTGATCTCGCGGGTGATTTCTTTGAGGAGATCGGGTCCGAGCCCCTCCGCGGCTGCGGCTATGAGCTCCGGCGCGGCATCGGTCAGGTGAAGATCGGCGAGCCGTTGCTGCAGGCGCGTCTCGAACTCCTCGCCCATCGCATCGGCGAGCCGTTCCTGCATCGCTGCATAAGCCTCGGGTGCAATGCGGCTCACCACGGTTTCCAAGGGTTGCCAGCGGGTTACCAGATAGTCGGCGAATCCTGCCGCCTCTTCGTCTCGCACGCGTGTCTCGGCCGCAATGAGGTCGTCCTCGGTGACGTAGGAGACGGTGAAGAAGCGCATGTCCGGAGCGATATGCCGCAGCTTGAGCCGCTCGCGCAGCTTGATCTGATAGGCGAGATAGACCTCGATCTCGTCGACAAAGCGGAGCGAGCTGACTTTCTGCCGGGCGATCTTCTCGAGCTGGTCCAAGCGGAACAGCACGCGGGCTTGCTCGATGAGCTCGTTGAGCCGCTCGTCATAGGCCCCGTCCTCGACATCGGCGTTTAGACGTGCGGACTGCATGCCGTTCCAGGTCAAAGTGATGCGATCCTCGCAGGTCTCGCTCGCCCCGAAGGCCAGTTCGAAGTACTGCTCGCGCAACCGCGGCCTGATTGCCGCCTGCCGCAAATCCTCGGCCACCGCCTGCCGGAACTCGGGGTTGCCATAGTTCACGGTGTGCCGCAGCCTGTCGAGGAAGAAGGCATACTGCTGGGCGCTCGGTTCATCAGTGACGGTCTGCCAGGCGGCCACCACCTGCGGCTCGCCCTCCAGCCAGTCCGCGACGACCTCGGGCAGAGGCCGCGGCGGCGCTTGCTCCGATCCTTCGCCTCGCGAGAAGAAGAGGTATGGGCCGGCATAGCCCGGGACGTCGCAGGCTGCCGCCAGATTGGTCCGTACCCGCTCGGATAGCGGGTTACCCGTCAGATCAGCGACGCACTCAGGGCCGAGCCGCGTCAGCAGCGTCTCGGGCAGGCTGGTCAGCTGGTTGTTGCTCGCGCCGAGAAATTCGAGCCCGGCCGGGAGGCGGGCCGGCAGATTGGTCAGCCGGTTGAAGCTAGCGTTGAGCTCCAGAAGCGTGGCCGGAAGGTTATCGGGCAAAGTAGTCAGCTGATTGTCCTGGACGTCGAGGCGCAAGAGCCCGGCCGGGAAGGCGGCCGGCAGGTTGTTCAGCTGGTTGCGCATGGCGTAGAGCACATGGAGGCCGGTCGGAAGGACGTTGGGCAAGCTGGTCAGCTGATTGTCCTGGACCTCGAGGCGCAAGAGCCCGGCCGGGAAGGCGGCGGGCAAGGCTGTCAGGGATAGGAAGGAAAGGTCCAGCGGCGCATGGGCCGCGGCGGCATCAAGCCAGGCTCTCGTTCGTCTTACGGCCTCTTGCCGATTCTCCTGTTCACCCTGTCCGTCGTCGGCAGCCCAGCCCTCCAGAACCTGGTCCTGCGCCGTTTCGCGAGAAGCCCGAGCCTCGCGGTTCGTCGGATCGCCAGCGGCAGAGATGCGCGCCCTGGTCAAGGATCCAACCCACTGCGTTGCGGCCCGGGTGAGCGTGCATAGGCAGCCTGGCTGTTGGTCTCGTTCGGAAGAGACAGTCGTAACGCCGTCCCCCGGTTGGTCCTGTCCTGGGTTCATCGATGCGTCTCTCCGGTCGCCAAAACAAGGGGAATGCAAGGGAGCGGCGCTTCTCGAGGCCCGTAGCCCACAATTTTACAGCTTCAACCTCGCATTGATCAGGATCAATCGAGCAAGTCTCATTGTGTAATCGTGAGCCGGTGATGCGTGCGACGTCCTTCAATTGCTGGTTATTCGTTCCTGCAATCGGCATGCCGCACGCGAAAGAGTTGCTGCTGTCGATGGCTGTCGAGAACCGCGTAAATCTGGCGACATCGGACGCGGGCAGAGCATCCGGGCGGTCTAAGTCGTCGAACCGATGGTGGCCAACGACGGCTGGGCTGGCCGCTGCTGTCAAGGCCGCCAGCCGCCGAAGGCGGTGGCCGCAGGCCAGCCGTTACAGCGGCGACCGGCCCAACCATCCTCCCTCCGAGGGTTGATGGCCTCGATGCGAGAGGTTCTTGAGCGGACCGCGGTGCGGATGTTGCAAAACGCAGCGACAACACGAGAACGCACAGCGTGCCGCGCGGAATGCTCTGATGACATCTGCAGGTTATTTTTGTGCGCCCGTTGCCGCGTTCAGGTTCTCGTCGATTGTTTAGCTATGCGATTTGGAAGTCTGATGCCTCACGCGTATTGATTTTGAACTATTACCGACACGGCCGCGTTATGTCTCTAAACGCATCCGTGCGGAAGGGCGGCGGCTTTTTGCCCTTGGCACGGCGCTTGCTGGGTGCCATGGCCACTGAATGAATAATCCAGTTCAAACTCGCGCTGACCACACCCATGAATTGCTCCTTCCAAACCGGACGAGGGCAGCATGAAACAGTATGTTCGCGCTTCGGCAGTATTCGAATGATTACGCGCCGCGATTTTCTGGCAGGTACTGGCCTTGCCATCGTCGCCGGTATGGCCCCTATCGACTTCCTTCGGGCTCAACAGTTCTCACCCTACTATCCACCATCTCTGACAGGTCTGCGCGGCAGCCATCCTGGCTCATTCGAGGCGGCACACGCACTTGGACGCGAGGGTAAGGGTTTCCAAGCTGGACAAACGCCTGTGGAGGAAACTTACGATCTGGTCGTTGTCGGCGGCGGCATCAGCGGCTTGTCTGCCGCATGGTTCTATCGACGGAAACACGGTGCGGACAAGTCAATTCTCATCCTTGAGAACCATGATGATTTCGGCGGACACGCCAAGCGCAACGAATTCACACTCAGTGGCCGGTTAATCATCGGCTATGGTGGCACGGAAACCATCGATTCCCCGCGCACCGGCTATGGCGAAGTCGCAGCCGGCCTGCTGAAATCGCTGGGCATCGATCTCGATCGATTCACCGCGGCATTCGACCGTACTTTCTACGCATCCAGGAATCTGAGCCGCGGTGTCTTCTTCAACAAGGAAAACTGGGGCGAGGACAAGCTCGTAACCGGCGATTCGTTCTGGATGGCGGATGACGACCAACTTCCCAATCGGCTCAACGCCCGCCGGCTAAAGGACTTCATCGCTGATTTTCCACTCGCGGAAGCTGACAAGGCGGCCCTTGTTGCCTTCCATGAAGCGCCTATCGATTATCTCAAGGGAATGGCTTTGGATGCCAAGGAGAAGATTCTCGCCAGAACCAGCTACCGGGACTATCTCATCAAGCATGCCGGGCTGAGCGAGAGGGCTGCGCAGTACTTCCAAGGACGTTTTAACGACCTCTTCGCGTCAAGTTCCGACGCAGTGTCGGCGCTGGCTGCAATGAACACCGGCTTTCCGGGCTTCGATGGCCTAGGCATGAATACCGAACGGGCCACCGACAAGGACGCGGATGATCCCTATATCTGCCATTTCCCGGACGGCAATGCCTCCATCGCCCGCCTGCTGGTCCGCAGCCTCATCCCTGGTGCGGCGCCGGGCACGACAATGGATGACATTGTCCTTGCACGGTTCGACTATAGCAGGCTCGATGAAGCCACTTCGCCGGTGCGGCTCCGCCTCAATAGCATCGCGGTGAATGTTAGGAACTTCGATGATCATGCAGATGTCAGCTACGTGAAAGGAGGTACGCTACGCAAGGTTCGCGGACGCAAATGCATCCTCGCCGGATACAACATGATGATCCCATTCCTTTGTCCTGAACTGCCGGAGGAACAGAAGCTAGCGCTCCGAAAGAACGTCAAGATGCCACTGATCTCTACAAACGTGGTGGTGCGGACTTGGAAGGCGTTCCTTGAGCTCGGCATTCACGAGCTCTATGCGCCGACCGGAACATGGGCCCGCGTCAAGATGGATTTTCCAGTCAACCTCGGTGGATACCAACATCCGAAGGATCCGTCAGAGACAATGTGCGTTCACATGTACTGCGCTCCAACCACGCCGAATCTGGGCCTGGATGCACGCGACCAGGCGAGGCTTGGGCGCCAGAGATTGCTGGAGACGCCCTTCGAGAAGTTCGAGCACGATATCCGCGACCAGCTCAGTCGCCAGCTCGCGGGCAGCAGCTTCGATGAAGGACGGGATATCCAGGGCATTACCGTCAATCGCTGGCCCCATGGCTATGCCTACTCTCCGAACAGCCTATTCGACGACCCGAATGAGATGGCGCACACGATGACGGTGGCGCGACGCCCCTTCGGCAATGTTGCGATTGCCAATTCCGATTCCGGCTGGAAACCCCTTACCCAAGCGGCGATCTATCAAGCTTGGCGTGCCGTCGGCGAGATCGACTAGCCGGCAGGAGTGACTGGCCTATGTGCGGGCTAGCTGCGAGCTTTCAATCTCCGGCGGGGAAGCTGAAGTTGTCGAAGCTTTAGCAACCCGCAAGAGGAACCGGATGGACATCCATGAGAATGCCCGGCTCACGCCGCTTGGCCGCGCTGTCCCGCCGGACTAACTCAATTGCGGCGATCCATTTCGGCTTTGTTTGCCGTCACAAGCATATTACGGACATATTCCGTCAAGTCGCCGACCTCTTCCTCCATGGCCTTTTGAGAAATGCCTTGCCCCCTCGCCCCCTCAATGAGGCGACCGACTAGTTCGTTCACGTCCTGCGATGCGCCGGGCGTTCCGTATTGCTCAGCTGCGTGAATGCTATTCTTGACCCAAAAATCAATGTACTCGCGTGCCTTGGTCTGCATTTGCCGTCCCCTGCTGAAGCACGGTTAGCCTGCGAGACTGCGGCCTGGCAAATGGATTCCTTTTTCCTAGCAGGGAAAAAGAGCGGCTATTGGCCGGACTCTTCTGTAAGGCTGGATCAGTTGACAGCTTCTCTGTTGATCAGCCGTCCTCGACGGGCTGTATGCCGGCGGCGACGTGCATCCGGTCTTTCCATGCTGTCCAGTCGCGCTGGCGGCGCCAAGCCTTGAAATCCGCCGCCGTGCGTGCGGGTCGCTGCCAGCTCCTGCCAAGCGGCTTGGAAATCGGCGCGGGCTTCTTCGAATGTCTCGGCGATGCCGCTGCGGTGCTCGCCGGGATCGGTGCCCGTATAGAAACCGCACGACCAACCCCACTGCGGAGCCGAATTCGGCACACCTGAGCGGCGGGCGATCCAGCCGCCACGGACATCACCGAAATAGATTAACCACATCTCGTGATGAGCATCGACCTTGCTGCGGCGGCGGGTGAGAGGGGGCATGCCGCGATCAAAGCGTCGCGATTGGCGGCTTGCAAATTATCAATCGCTCGCGGATGGGCGGCGCAAGACCACTGTCTGTCGTGGATGTGAAACAAGGCTCGCTGGTTCACGCTGGCGGCCGCTCTTGCGGCGGTCTTGCCGGGTTCCGGGGTTCAGTGTCTCGCTGCTTTTCCAGCAACTCGAGCAGGGATGGCTCCACGTCGCTGAGCTTGACAAAGCGGCGGCGAAGCTCGTCAGCGATGTCCGCAGTCACATCGCACGACCATCCCACTGCCGTGCTGAACGCAACAACGCGAACGGGATGTTCATGACCTTGCCCCCCAGTTTTATCCAGTCCTGAGTTCGCTCTGGCCGGTGGATTTACCCGAATGGGCGGTGGTAGCGACGGGAGCTAGTGCGGAGCCATCGGCATAGCGCAGCGCCAGACCCCGTTGCGGGTTGCAGGTGAAGGCGAACTCGGATGGTGTTTTCCATCCGAGTTGCGAGTGGGGTCGCGTATCGTTGTACAACAAGGCTTGAGAACGCCCACGGGACCGTAGACCGTGAGGTTCTGTACCGGTTTCACCCCTTGGGCAGGCCGCGAAGTTTTCGTCCATGCTGTGATCGACAAGCCGGACGGCGTTGTTCTCCGCTGCACGCTGGATGGATCGGAGACGCAGCGCTTTCTGGAGATCCCATCCTGGATGTTCGATCGCGCGGCATGTGCTCGGGGTTGCTGCCTAACGGCAGAGCCCTTTGTCCGCCTGGAAGCGCTCAACGCATTATCGTCGCTTCTCGATTCAGTGGTCAAGAGCGCGGCTTCATCATTGAATGAGTAGCCAAGTCGGAGGCGGTCAGGGCTGTCTAGGCGGCGTTGATCTCCTCATCCGAAAACTTCTCGGTCTCCGCGCTCAGCCGATTTTCTTCGACAACCAGCTCCTCGGTGATGCAGCAATAGTCCTCAAAGGAACTTGATGGCGTAATGTATTTCGCGGTCAGCACTTGCAACTCAGCGCCGAAAGGCTCGGGGGGTGACGACGCTGTCCCTACCGCCCGCGCTCAACATTTTTGCTTACCGTGCGGGAGGCAACCTCATTAATGCGCATGACGAAGGCGCGACGCGACGGCAACCAATGGAGGATTCGCGGCACTTGAAATAGTTTTCAGGCTGGGGCGCTTATCGTTCCAATCAGTGAGAGCCTTAAGAGTCAGGCGAGTCGAAGCCAGTTCATTCCAGGATCTCGCCACCTCATGCCATCTTGCTTGTCGTGTGGGCAATAGCTCAAGCATCCTTTGCGCCTTGCGTGCAGCCGGGAACTTCCCGACGCGCTTAGCTTCGTCCAGGGTTTTGCGCAGCTTTGCTTCGGTTTGTTTCCATCCGCAGCCGGTCGTTCTACCCTCGACGAAGTAATCCATGGAGATACGGAAGGTCGGAGCACGGCTTGCGGCGGCGTGCGATTCCAACTCGGGTTCGTTCAACCATTGCCGCCGCGGCCCATGCGTCGGCGAGCCGTTCCTGCATCGCTGCATAAGCCTCGGGTGCAATGCGGCTCACCACGGTTTCCAAGGGTTGCCAGCGGGTTACCAGATAGTCGGCGAATCCTGCCGCCTCTTCGTCTCGCACGCGCGTCTCGGCCGCAATGAGGTCGTCCTCGGTGCACCCGCACCGTGGCGAACACACTCTCGATCGGATTCGAGGTGCGCAGATGAACCCAATGCTCGGCAGGGAAGTCGAAGAACGCGAGCAGCGCCTCACGATCCTTGATCAAGCACTCGACCGCAGACCCGTATTTGGCACGGTATGTCTCGACGAAGGTGTCGATCGCGGTTTCGGCTTTCGCCCGGCTCGGTGCCAGATAGACGTTCCGCAGATCGTTCTTCATCGCGCCCTGCACGGATTTGGCGACCTTGTCGAGCACGTTGCTGACTTTGTGGCACCAGCACCGCCGGTGTCTGCGCGCTCACCGTCGCATGCGCTGGGGCTGCAGTACCGAGCTCGCGCGGGCTTCGGCTTTTCTTTCTTAGTCCCGAGGCCACAGCGGCTGGAAATGCCCCGGCGTGTGCAAAATGTGCACCAGCCGACCTTCCTGACCCAGGACAGGATGCACGGTCAACCCGCCATTCGCATGTACCTCGATGGCTTGAATGCGCAGGCGAAAACGGGTCGCCAGCGAGACCCCGACTCCAGCGCCGTAAAGGTCGATTTCGCCATGCGGATCGACTGCGCCGTCTTGAACCAGGCTATTCCGCAACAACTGAGCCTGTTGCTGAAGTTGCTGAGTCTGCGGCGTTTCGTCGTCCGGTCGCTCCGTGTTGCTGGCCAATTGAAGAACCGTTTCCAGCAGGCAATTCAGTCCTTGGCCACTGGCTTGTCCCACGTAGGCATTGAATCGCGCCAAAAATGCTTGGAGCGTGTCGCTCAACGGGCCGACAGACAAGGCAGGCAGCGATGCGCCCGCGAGTGCCTGTGAGGGCGCCTGGTGATGTGCCGCGGGCGGCACTCCGATGGCGGCGGCGCTGTGCCGATCGGAGCCAGAAGTACTGGTGTGTTGCCAAGGATCGCTGACGATGTTTTCTTCGAAATGACGCCCCCAAAAGCCCGTGGGCATCTCTGATGGTCCCATGCTTTCGGCACCGCTGGTGCCACCCCAGTCCTGTGCGCCAATCGGTCGTGTGTCGCCGTGAGCAAAGTCCTGGGGAACATACTCTCCGATGTCCGGAAGGCCGTACAGTGCCTGCGAACCGCCTTGCCCGGAGGACGATGCACCGGCTGTGGACGATGCCGCGACCGCAGATGATGGAACAGTTCCGGGGCGCACCTGCACCGGTCCCTGGTGTTCAAACCCGGGTTCCGGAATCAGCATAACGTCACCGCCGAGCAAATTATTTAAGGTCGCGACCTCCCTTCTTCCTCTCCCTGCCCACTGCGCCGAATACGATCGATCAAGGATCCTCAGATGTGTCGGCCGACACGGCCCCGGCAGGAGTCCGCGTGCGTCGAGGGCGCGGATCAGCTCGGGGGGAGCCGGTTGGATGCCGTGCTCCCAGCCCAAACTGACCAAACTTCCAAAATCGGACGCCGACAGGCGAGCGACGAAACTCGATGACGCTTCCGAAGTACCGGCAAATGAAGATCGTCCGGTGGCTTGATCCCACGGCGGCGAAGCATCGCCGATGCCGCCCACAAACGGGGGAGGTACCTGCGACGCGCCGTGCTGCGGAGCGCCTTCGGCCGCAGCATCGTCTAGAACCGACATGATCAGTTCATGATCGCCCTCACGGAAGGCGAAGTCATCTAGCAAGCTGAAGTCATCTGGCCATCCCGCAGCCTCCGACGATGCGCCAGGCGCGGCCGAGTCGCCGTACGCCGAGGATGGCTCCCCACGTCCGGCAGGCGATAATGGCCGAAGCACAGCTGAGGCCGGGGTAACTTGAGCATCGTGACGCGGCTCATAGCTCGTGGACACATCCGGCGCGACAACCATGTACTGAGTGCCCGGCCCGGCGCTCGATTGCGCCTGCTTGCGGCACAATTCTCGAAGGTACCCCAACGCAGCCGGCAGCACGTGGTTCTTATAGTGTTCAGCATCCTGGGTCAGCGTATTGTCGTACACGCGGCTAGCTATCGACCTCTTTTTTTGCGCCTGGAGCCAAATACTGAATCCGCAAAGAGCAGAAGCGTAGCTGCGGGCAGTGGCTGGTTGCACAGGCAAGCGTGCCATCCTAAAGCCGGAAATAAGCCTCTCATCCTCAGCACACATCGCTTTGATGGGGCGGCGGCCAGCGCGGCTGAGTTGCGCATCCCTTTCGAAGAGCTGGTGCTGTGGGGCAGAGTTCCTGCGGGCGATAGACCTCTCATTGAGTCCGGCGGGAAGACGCACGCCGGCACTGACAGCTCGAAGGCGGCCCAACGTTAAATTTAGAAGTCGTCGGTCAGGAACGCGGAGCCTGATCGCATAGGCCCGCAAATCGTCATCCAGCTGGCTCAACCGACCGGCCAGTGGCGGCCTTCTAGTCTCGCGAAGCCATCCGCTAAAGTTTCGCGCGAGGCGCCTCATCCATAGCACGTAATCTCTGTTGAAGCCGCCCTCGGCTTGATTCGCGAAGCGAGCAATTAGTGCCGCATCATCGTCGTAGGGGCCTGGTTCTGGCTGGGCGGAAGAGCTACCGGATGAGCCGTGCTTTTGCTTTTTGCGCGGCGGACTGTCTGTCATCGTCGATCCCTCCTTCAGAACTTACCCAGCGCGCAATCAGTCAACCACCGTTTGCAGGCGTTTGGAGATATTCTGCGTCGGATTTTGAGCCAAGGGTCAAACGGTGGGCGACGCTGTCGTCCGCGAAGCGAGGATAGCAGAAGCCTGCAGATCCACGCTGAAAGTCCAATCGATCTCGAGGGTGTCAGTGTGGAAATCGTCGACAAGCGGGTCTGTGAAACGAGCATCGATGCAAATTTCGGCACGGCGGCGACGCAGCAAGAGAGTGAGAAAGTCTCTGCCCCATCTCACCTCGATGCGGCCGCTTGCGGTAATCGAAGCGAAGTACAGGGTTAGGTTACCGGTCTGGAAACCGAGCCTCGTCCAGCCTAACTCTGCCCAATCGGCGGTGGGAATTGGAAGTTCGGGGAACTCGATGAAGAGAGTTTCGATCTGAGCCGTGTCATAGGCGAAGCGCCGCCCTCCCTTCTTGCGCCACGCGATCAGCACATGTTTCGTCCCAGGCTCCAGATCGAGCGCCGCGAGGGATCGATGACTTCCGTCGATCCATCGTTTTTCCGGGCAAAGATTGATGGCTGCGGCCGCAGCGGCGAACAGCTGCATCATTTTGTCACCGCCGGAGTTTGGGCCAGTGCCCCGCTTGAGGCCGCCTTGCTGAAGAAAGCAGACGGCCTGGTTGGTGATGACGTCGGCCCCAACGGTGCGCCCCGCCGCGCCGCATCGCGACCATGGCGAGAGCCGCTCCGAGGGCGATTGCCATCTACGGAGCCCGCTGAGAGACGTTTGTCTGAGCCTATGACGAGTAGCTGCGGGTTCCAGATAACGCACCACGGGCGGGCGCAGGCGGGTTGCGTCACGGCTTGGGCGCTTGGCTTGGAGATTTGGCCCGTCGAACTGAGATGCTGCTTCTGCCTGTTGGGCCTTGATGAGCAAGCTATTGCGCTCCGGTCCCGGGGGTAACCGCGACGCCTTGTCCCGCGCCTCTTTCGCAACTGCCGTCAGCCGTTCATGCAGCGATTTGCCGATCCGACCTCGTCTCACCATAGGACACTCCGCGAGAGGTCATGATGCAATTAAATATAGGTAGATAGGAGGTCGCGTACGCCTACGAAAGTTAGTAGGCCATATGATGCAGTTTCAACTGATACGCATTGATGGTTGCGGTGCGGTCGCGGAGCTAGAGAAATGCCGATGTGTCGCGGAGCTATGGGCATGCTGAGACCTAAAGAATATCGCGAGCTAGCTCAGATCTACAGGGACATGTCGAGAGCCGGTGATGTGTCGCCTAGGCGATTGTGCGTCTTGGTCAGCATCTCCAAAACATATGCCAAGTTGGCCGACCAATGTGAGCTCCTAGACAACATCGCCAAAGATGAAGACTGCAGCCACCACAGTCATTGATCAAATCATGCTCACGCGCCCGGAGTACGAGGCGGCTATCCGAGTGGCCGCCCAAGCAGTTGTCGCGGAGCGAACAGCCCGAGATCTGGCGCAAATGAAGGAGTATCTCAATGGGCTGCTGCAAATTCAAATGGCGAGCATCCCACCTCAATCTCGTTGCGGATCATCTGGTCTTTCGCGCTGCACGTCACGCACTACAGTCTCTGCCGCATCCACGACGGCCTGCGTGCGATGATCATCACCACCTCGCGCCAAAAGAGAGGCCGCAAGCCCCAAGGAAAGTAGCTAGAGCGTCTGAGGCCTTGGTTAGGTGACGAAGGCGTGTCGCAAGCGGGCTCGAAAGCAAGTTCTGACAGCTTGGTTTTTTGACCCCTAGCGACGCGCAGGCCGAGGCGGCCATGAAACGTGACCGCCAAGTCGCGCGGGTGACGTGACCTAGCTTTACCACGAGTCGCCCGTCGTGCGGGATTGAATGTGGGCCTGCGTTTTCGGAAACGCCGCTTCGCGCATCAACCTCCCCGTGACCGCCCTACGCCCCGGATTATCGACCCGCGCGCATGGCCGCAAAGCTCTCCTCATGCTGGATGATGCCAGCCCCGATCTGCGGCCCAGTCCTCGCGCTGCATCTGATGCCCCACGGTGATCTCCTAGCCCATTGCGCTTACACGCAGCGCGGGCCCGATCCCGCGACCAGCCGTGCATGCGACGCAGGATAGGCGCGGTCTCGACCACCTTGTCGTCGAACAGGACGATGCCTGCCGTGAAGTTGGGGGCGCGAATTTGAGCGAGGATTTCGGTGATCATGGCCCCTTAAGCCGTAAGGTTATTCCACTCGCGCGCAACCCACTGGCACATGTGGAGAAGCTGACGCAAGGCTTCATCCGCATTTGACGTATCAATAGGACTTGCCCGACCGTGCGCAGCATCATCTCGCCAGAGCGAAACGATACCTGCAAACGTCGTCAGAGTGTTACGTCTGTGCGCGTCGGCTTTGCCTACGATCATGTTCAACACCGCTTGGCGTCCTCGATTGCCGTGATACGCCCTCAAAACCCGTTCCTCGTCCCCTTCCTTGGTGATCGCAATCGCCAGCAAAACCGACTCTGCGGCTGCGCCGACCATTGCACAGCAAGCTAACCACGCTTCCGCATTTCGGCACCTGATCGCTTCCATGGCCCGTTGATGGAATCCACCCCCGAAACGAGGCTGATAGCCGTTAAAGGTAGCCGCAAGCGAGCCCGGTTGCGCAATTAGGAAGTTGCGGCGTCAAGATTTTCTAGCGCGGCCCGCCCCGCGACTGTGAGCGAATAGCCGCCTTCCGGGACTGCTTGTCCGCCCGTATTTCGGACTCCTGGTCGAACAAGTCCGCGCCTACATATTTCCCATGCCGCCTCGAAAAAAATCGGCGACAGTTCTCGAACACGGCCCTCGTTGAAGGGTTCATGAGGGTATCGCTGTTGAACAGCAACCGCCGCTCCAGTCCGCGCGTATAGATCATATCCGTAACTTCCCGCCCGGTCATTCCGCAGAAGATCGAGCAATATGGCAATTGCCTCATCTAAATCCATGTGCCTCTCCGAACAACAACGCTGCCCAAGATGGCACGTTCTACGAGCCTTCGCTGGCTATCGCGCGCCTCTCCCGATTATTCACAGGGCTGCCTCGGATGACCGAACGACCCGGCAAGCCCTGACCGCGCGGACATTGCGCTCCGCGCGACGTAAATAAGAGGGGCGCCGTTGATGTTTATAGCTCCCGGCGCGGGGCCGGTCACCACGGCTGAATGATCCCGTCGCGCACCGCGATGGCGACAGCCTGCGTGCGGGTTGCCGCGCCGAGCTTCCGGCAGCAGTGAGCGATGTGCGCGATCACCGTCCGCTCCGTGATGGAAAGTCGCGCGGCGATAGCGGCGCTGGTCATGCCCAAGGCAACGAAGGTCAGCACCTCCCGCTCGCGGGGCGAGAGCGGATGTTCGGGCTGGGATGGCACGCCCTTGAGTCTAAGCAGCCGGTCGAAGGCGTAGTGCGCCATCAGATGCAGCGCGGGCAGTTTATATTCAGGCAGATCGAACTCGCGCCCGCCGAACCACACCTGGCCCATCCTGCCGGCAGCCGAGGCGACTGGGACAACCACGCCGTCCACCATGCCAAAGTCTCTCGCAAGCCGCACAACCTCTACGGCGCGGGGTTGTCGCTCGGGATCAATCGGCGTTTCCTTGTACCATCGGAAGGGCAGCACCGTCGTTTTGCAGTGGTGAAACACAGGATCGTCTTGCGTGTACTGCTTTTCGATGTAAGTCGGCACGTACCCGTCAGGCATCCGGTTCTCGATGGCCACATCGTCATAGCTCTGGTTCGGGCCAGGGAGAAAGCTGAGACAGAAGTGGTCGATGCCATGCTGCTCTAACAGCTCACCCATCGCATTCGTGACGCTCGCGGCGTCAGTCAGTGGGGCGAGGTTTTCGATGAACTCAAATACTTTGCGGTCCATAAGCGGGCGGCCTTTCTAAGATGGCCTTGCGCTAGAACGTCTCCAAACATCGGCCGTCTGGGCAGATAGGTGGTCGGGTTTGTGTCCCAAAAATGGCCCGCACATTGCCATTCGTCCATCTGGCCGGATTGCACGGATCACACCCGGACAACGGCGGCCGTTCGCCTCGCACGCCGCGAATGGCGCTCGGCCTCGGCGGCCATTGTCATTTCTTACAATGTCGACTTCGACAATTTACAGCCGCGACCGATCACCTATTTGGACGCAACAACATATGACAGTCGCAAGAAACAAATTGACGGCGCTACACCCCTCGTGAAAAGAAGCCCGCCCTTCGAATGACGAAGGGCGGGCAGTGTCGGCAAGGCGGACCCGATATCGCCGCCTACGGCAAGTCGGGCATGTGCATAGTCTTCCTCGCCGGTCCATCTGTCCTAAAGGTTGTCGTTCGGGTTGGCCATAGTCAACTCGGACGACAACTGAATAATCGCTCAACTCGGATTTCAACTTTGGCTGTGGCGAAAACCTGTGCGGCCAAATTTATTTCGCCACAATCATCATACTAATCATCAACACATAAGCAGCGGCACAAGCCGCGCGACTAATGTGCATAGATTGGACGGGCACCGATGAGACGCTGCGGTGACTGCTCGTTGTGTTGCAAGCTTTTGCCTGTGCCGCCTTTACAAAAGGCTGCGGGCGAACGTTGCCGCTTTCAACAATTCCACAAGGGATGCGCCGTCTATCACACGGCGAAGATGCCGCCTGAGTGCGGCCTGTGGAATTGTCGCTGGCTGATCAACGATGACGCTGACGATCTGTCGCGACCCGATAGATCGCACTATGTGCTCGATCTCATGCCCGACTTCGTCACGGTCCGCGACAACGAGACGGGCGACGCTCAGAACATTCAGGTCGTCCAGGTATGGGTCGATCCGCACCACCGCGATGCCCACCGCGATCCCGCCCTGCGACGCTGGCTGACCCGCCGCGCCGAAAAGGGCATTGCTGCGCTGATCCGTTTCAACTCCAGGAAAGCTCTCGCCGTGTTCGCGCCACCGTTCGACTTGGCGGGGCAATGGCGCGAGATCGACAGCGGCATCGCTGCGGGCCGCACTCACTCATTAGCAGAAATCGCGGAGGCGCTCGGTGGTCGAGCGTCGGCGACCATCGAGACGAACGGCAAGGGATAGGTTTAGGGAATGGCGTACAGCAATGAACTGACCGAGATCGCGCTCAACGAACTGAAGCTGCATGGTGTCAAGGGGCAGACCCGAGACACCAATGGCGGGCACATCGAGATCGCCTGGCAGGTGGTGCCGGAAAAGGAGGTCCGCCGCGTGATCGTCGCGAAGACGGCCAGCGACTGGCGGGCCCGCATGAACACGCGCGCCGAGGTCCGTAAGCTGCTGCGCGCCGACAACGTGACGCTGAAGTCTCAGAACGACAAGCCGGAGAAGCCGAAGCCCTTAACGAAGGCGCTGGAGTTGCCGCAACCCGAGGCCGTCGTCCCGATCCCGGACCAGATGAAGGCGCTGCGCGGAGAAGTCGCCGATCTGACCGAGCTGGTGCTGCGGCTTACCAAGATCGCGACCGGCATGCGCGAGGTGCTCACAACGCACGTTCCGAAGCCGCAACCGGCCGCCCCGGTGATCAAGCCGTCGTCGCGCAGCATCAAGCTGGTCGAGTATCTGTCGCTCGACAAATGGGTCGCGATCTCGGCCCTGGTGCGCGACACCGGCCTGACCCCGACGCAGATCAAATTGAAGCTGCAATACCTCAAGCAACACGAACAGATCGAGAGTTACCGTGGCGAGGTCAGACTGAAGCCAGCGGTGCCGACGCCGTCCGCAAAGAAGACGAAAAAGGTCGCGCCGGCGAAGCCGACTACGAGGAAGAAGCGCGCTCGGCAGCTGCACCAAGTGGAGCAGGCCGCATCCGCATGAGCGAATGACGTAGCGCGGATACGAGAAGGGAGAACTCCCCGAGATAAACGACCAGCTGGAAGGAAACGAGGCGCAGCGCAGAGCTCGATCTGGGCGGCGCGATGCTAAAAACTGGGCATGTAATGAAGGAGCGCAAAGATGCGCCGTAGACAAAAGACATCGCCGCGTGCGGTGAACGATGGGGATCGCGAACTCGGCAGGAATATCCGGTCGCGGAGGCTTGAGCTGCACATCAGCCAGTCCGAGTTGGGGGAGGCCCTGGGCGTCAGCTTCCAGCAAATTCAGAAGTACGAGAAGGGCACCAACCGTGTCGCAGCGGCGCGATTGGGCGAGATCGCCGCTTTCCTCAAGACCACGGTGGCGGCTCTGATCGGTGGGGACCTTCCATGGGACAAGCAGAAGAACAGTTTGGTTAGTGAGTTCGTCGCGAGCAGGGACGGCATCGATTTGATCGAGGCCTGGTCACGGGTGGAAAGCCAGCAGGTCCGGCGCAGCATCATCTCCCTGACGCGCTCGCTGGCCGCGGAGGGGCACTGAGGCACTGACGAGGAGGCCCAGCTATGTCTGATCCGCGCGACGACGATCCCGAAGTGCATTCCCCGCCGAACGAGTTGAGGCGCATCGACGCTGTCTGGGCCTTCATCTCCAGCGACGAGACCGGTGAAGGTCTCTGCGCCGCGCCGTTGATGGGACCCGGCACGCTGATCCCGCTGATCGCCGCCGACGAGGAGCGGCTGAAACTGTGTCTCCCCTGGGCGCGCTGGATCGCGGCGATGAGCGGCAAGACGATCAAGCTGATCAAGCTGTCCCAGCGCGCCGAGATCATGGAAATCGGACCCGATGGGGAGACGATGCAATGAGCGGCGTACTCATTATCGGCGAAAACGAGCGGGCCGAGATCGCTAAGGCGATCCGGTCGGCGCTGGCCAAGCCGATGCCCTGGGAAAAGATGCGGCAGATCATTGTCGACGACCGAGACCATCCGACCAATACGCTGAAGCTCGGCGAGCGGCCGGACCCTGACCGCATCGAGGCGCTCCGCAGGGAATATCCGAGCTATCCCGTGCAGCTCGGGTCCTACGTCGCCGCGATCTCGTTCGAGGAGCAGGCCTCCGGACTGTTCCGGCATCTCTCAATCTCCTCGCGCGTTCCCGGCAAGGTCCCGAATGAGCACGCCGCCAAGATGGTGCTGGAGGCGTTCGGCTTCTCTGGATATCCGCCGAGCCGTCCCTATCGCGTGTGGGTCGAGGAATACGAGCCCGGTCGCGTCGCCATCAACTTCGTTGAGCTGGAGCCTTCATGACCGAGCACACCAAGGACAAGCTGGCTGGCGCATTGCGCGAGGTCGGGCTGCACGAGATGGCCGAGCGCGCGGCGACCGGCTTCTATCACGATTTCCTTTCCCCGCTCGATCTTCCCGAGATGGAGCTGGAAAAGGACCTCCGCGTGGCAGCCCAGGTCGCGCTGTCGTTCAACGATCAGAAGCGGGCCCAGGCCATCGAGGCTGTGCGAAAGCGGCACATCAATGGGGACTTCGACGCGAGCCCGGAGGAGTCCGAGGCGTGGGCCGAGAGCGAAGAAGGACGGGATGCGTTCCGGCAGCTGATCGAGCCGAGGTCGAAGAAATGACGACCAAAGACGAGATCATCGAGCAAGCCGCTCGCATCATCGATACGAACGCCTTCACCCGCTATGTGACCCACGAGGGCATGATCAAGCGGCAGAAGATCGCCCGGCGCAAGGCCGCCGAAATCCTTTCCATGTTGTGTGACGCCGCGCGGGAGGGAACGAATGAGCGGGGATGACCGCGTCTCGGGAATTCCCGATAGGGCACCCAGGGCCTTCGACGCTGCCAGTCTGGTTCAAGACACAAAAAAAGCCCCGCTAAGCGGCGGCCACGGACGTTTCGAAAGGGAGTGTGATGCTCGTTAAGCTCGATCAGTTGAAGCCTAATCCGGCCCGCGATTTCAAGGTCGATCCGATGGCACCCGACGTCGTCGTCAATCTAGAGAAGTCGATCCGGCAGGATGGGTTCTGGGGCGGCGTGGTCCTGCGCAAGAACGAGAACGGCGAGCTGGAGATCGCTGCGGGGCACCACCGGGTAGCCGAAGCCCTCAAGGCTGGCATCAAGAGCGCCGATCTGTTCGTCGGCGACATCGACATGGTCGGCATGATCCGCATCTACGCGAGGGAGAACGCAACGCAGCGCGGACAATCAGGCACGGCGCAGGTCGGCACCGTGGCGGCGGCACTGCGCTATCTGGCAAAGCAGATCATGACGGGAGGGGTTTCTCGTGATTTCGCGAGAAACCACGACCTCGACAAGCTGCAAGGCAACATCGCCAGCGCCAAAGGCATCGGCGAGCCAATCATCACCGAATTTCTCCAGAATGTACCCGACATCAACGAACACACCGTCCGTCAGCAACTGGCCGTCCTGAAATCCTCCGGCGACTATGCCCGGATCATCGACGAAGTCGCGACCGAGGTCGAAGACGAGAACGCCGCCGCCGTCGCAGAGCTGGAAACGGCCGAGCGCGAGCGGGCGGAAGCTGAGCGTGAGGCCGCAGCTGCCGAAGCGCGCCGTCAAGCTGCCGCCGCTAAGGCCAAGGCCGCTGCCGACGAAGCTAACAAGGCGAAGGCCAGGCGCGAGCGGGAAGCAGCCGAGGCGGCCAAGGCCAAGGCGAACGCCAAAGGAAAGGCTGCTACCCAGCGTGCGAAGCAGCACAGCCAGGCGCAGAAAGCCACCAATGTCGCACGAAGCGCTCGCAACACGAGTGTCAGCACGCCGATCACGTTCGATCTCGCAGGCGTGGCGAAAGTGCTCGATCAGGCCGGATTGTTGGAAGCCTTCCGCAAGGCCGTCACCGCGCCGAATGTCGCGTCGTTGCTGCCGGTCAGCAATCAGGCAGCTCTCGCGCGCGAGCTGGTCGAGATCGCCTATAAGAACCAGATCGACGTCACTGCCCGGTTCATCAGCGAGCGCATCGCCTACATGGTGCATGACATCCGGGTGAAGCAGCGGCGGGTTGACGGCGACGAACACGACCGCGCCTTGAAGTCCGATTGGACCCGGCAGGCGACCGAGTTTCAGCACCAGCTCTCACGGCAGGCGAACGCCATGCTGTCGCAAGCCAAGAAGCTGAAGACGCACTGCGAGCGGGCACCGACGGGCGTGACGCTCACTGCCAACGCCGAATTGCGCAACGCCATCAACAATGCACGCGAAGCCTTGCAGATCGTCGGAGAGCTGCAGTGAGGAAACAGGTTGCAAAGCTCCGTCGTGTCCGCAACGCCAAACATGCCCTTGGGGCGATGCAAACCCGCGACGGGGGAAGGCGCAGGTCGACCTCGCCAGCCAGTTCTACAAGCGGTTTCCTATCGGAATGAGGTTCAACGCCGACGAGTTCGACAGCTGGATCGAGTCCCACAAGCTGATCGAGCGCCCAGCTGGAGGTAAGCGGTCGGCGGCCTGGCGCAGCTATCTCGACCAGCGTAACCAGCTTCGCGTCAAGATCAACCGGTCAGCAGTTCATCCGAGAATGACTGAGGCCGGATGCCAGCCGTACGTGATCGACTGGGTCGGCGTTGGCTACGAGGTGAACACGCCCGAACGCAGCGCGATGATCAAATCGATCTTCTCGCAGATCGCAAGCCGCATCGTGACGAAAAAGAAGCAACTCGCGCGGCTGTACCAGGCCAAGGACTACGAGAGCCTGTCCGAGGTCGACCGCGCGTGGATGGTGGTCGAGACGATCAACGACCTTGCCGAGTCGTTCGCGGGACAGATCTTGCAAGCCGAGCGTCGCTTGCACCGGTTTTCTGATCGCATCCATGCGGAACAGATCAACATGCTCGAAAGGCCGCAGGCCCGTTAACATCGCTGCCGGGTCTGGCTGGGCACAAAAAAGGCCCCGCCGAAGCGGGGCCTAGGCCGGGAGGTTCGTTGCGTCAACGCGCGGCGGCTTCCAGCATCTCAATGCGGGCCATTGCCTCCTGAAGCGTCTTGGTCAGAGCCGCGATGATCGTCCACGGGTTCGGAGATTGGATCGCATCCGGCGCATCCTTCGGGCAACTCGCTGCGCTATCAATCATTGCCTCTTGAAGCTCGTGGGCTAGGAAACCCCAACGCTCGATATCATCACCCGCGAACATCGGAGCTGTTCCAACCTCTTGCCCCTCATCACGAGCCTTGGCGTTGTACTCCAATTGCGATGGCGGCGTGAAGTCCTTCTGCGTGTATGAGATCGGCCGCAATTTCTTAACGGTCGACCACATGCTCCGCAGATCGGCCACGTCTTTTTGGTGCGATAGTCCGAGGTGACGCTGATGTTGCCGAGGTTGGTCGCGTCGATCCACAGTTGACACGGCCCGGAATTGTAAAAAAGATTGAAACTGTTGCCGCCATAGCCTCCGCTAAAACCTTGCTTGCACACATAACCGAGAGCGCTTAGAAATTGTCCACCTGATTGAAACTGCCAGTCTTTGGTTGCATTCGTTACGTGGAAAGTCCCGGAAGAACGCTCCCAGTACATTGTGGACTTGTTGGCGCCGGTCTCATCATTAAAGAACAGATTAGCGTTGGCACCGGCTTGTGCTTGTACGACAATGCTGTTCCCAAGTGCGGTAAGGGCACCACCGCATTTTAGATCAATCGAAGTCGTGATGACACCAGTCGAGCGGGTGATCTTGAACGGCGTATCTATGGCGACGCCGGCATCATTGTAACGGATGATGTCGAAGTCGCTGCCCACGTTACTGCCGCTCTCCGATGCAGCATTGCCGAACTCCATGACCCAACGCGCATTCCCTGTGGTGAACCCACCAATCGAGCAATTTGTCCCCGCACTACCTGATGCCTTGTTCAAGGTTATCTGGCCAACGGCCGAAGAGATGATTAGTTGACCGCCGGATGAAATCGTCAAGTTACCAGTCAACGTGCCACCAGCAATAGGCAGTGCTTGCGACCAAGCCGCATTCAATCGACCGTAGGTCTTACCGTCGCTCGGCGCGTCTGTACCTGTCAGATTTTGCGCATCCCACGTCACGCCACTCCAACGATACACCGGCACGCCCGCCACCGCTGGCGACGGGTAGAGTTGACCCACGCTCGGAGTGTTGGGGAAGTCCAGTGCCATCATAACCTCGCATCAAGGCTCATAGCGCCACCGCCAGCGACATTCGAGTAAATTGACCCGACCGATCCGGCAGCTAGGCCGCTTGCGACGCTCCATTGAACAGACACCGCATTGGTCGTGACGATACCCACCACGCCTATGCTGGTCACCGCGACGCCATTCGCTGACATGTTGACTTGCACCGGAGCAGGCACGGCTCGCATGATATTTGGCGTCCAGATGACCGTCTGGCAGGTCGTGGCCGTGTCGCACATGCCAACAGCGACGCGTTGATACTGATTGCCGTTCCATAGCCACAAATATCGCTGGGCTTGCAGAAGTTCCTGATCATATGGACGCATGATGCAGGCGGCGCGATCAGCAGAGGGCAGTTCAAGTCCGGGTAGCACGATCAAGCCAGTAATTTGGAACGTGTCAGTCGTTGCCGCGACACCATTGATGGTGCCTGTCGCTCCAGCGAGGTTCGCCGCAGCCCACGCGTTCGGAGTGCCAACCAGCGAGCTTCCGGCCATCAAGCAGAAACGAACTTGCGCTCCGAAACTGTTGTCGGTCGGCCACGTTCCGGTAACGTCACCCGTGATCGGCACCGCGTTGAATTGCCACGTGTCGGCGACGTTTTGGCTATAGGTGAACGGGAAGCTTCGATTGCACGCGCCGTTCTCATAGACGCCGGAATAGAGTCCAGTGCGGTGGTGCTTCGACCAGAACCCAATCGTGAGGGGCATGGCGGTGGACTTGCCAAAGCCCGCCTTCATCGTTCTATTGCCTTCGATGCGATTGATCAGAAAGGCACAGTCACCTGATCCAGGTGAGGCGTTAGCCGTCGTGACAGCGACCTTGAGCGAAGATCGCAAACCGGGAGGCGCATCGAGAACGCAGGAGCAGGACAAGACCTGAGCGCCTGAGCTGTTCACCGCCCAACTATCGACGAGATAAGCATTGCCGCTCGTGGACCCGGTGCCAATCACCTGATTGACATCGCACGAACCGTTGTGCTGCATGCCGTTGTAGGCGAGCGCATCGAACGGCGCGGCATAGATGTTGGAGCGCGCCTGCGTCTTCTGCGATGCCGCGAGCGCTTGCACCGCAGTCGAGACGTAAGCACTCAGATCGGGCGACGGAATGGTCACCACCCACTGCGTGCTCGTGCCATCGTTGTACAGCACATAGAGCACGCCAGTGTCGGACTTCCACCACAGGCTCTTGTCGGGTGCGCCAACCGGGGCGGTATCGGAGACGTAGACCGACGCGCTCGTACCGGGAGGACCAGCAGGGCCAGCAGGACCAGCAGGACCCGTGTCGCCCTTTGGTCCTTGCGGACCTACGTCACCTTGCGGACCCTGGTCGCCTTGATCGCCCTTGTCGCCCTTGGGGCCGGGTGCGCCTGTCGGACCCGCAGGACCGGGCGGACCTGCCGGACCGGGCGGGCCTTGCTCTGGCACTTCGATGATCGTGATCGGGTCCGCCAGAATGACTTGAACGTCATCCTCGTCCTGCATGACGAGCACATCATCGTCGGCGCTGACAACGACATCCGTCATCGCGACGGTCCCATGCTATGAGCCCAGGTCCCGCGCCAGATACGGATTTGCGCGCCAGAGTTGCTCGCAATCAACGATTGCTGATACTCGTGCGCCGCAAGCTGCTCCAAGTCCGCTTGCAGAACAACCAATTCAAATTTGCCGTTGACGGCATCGACCAGGGCGATGCGTCCATTCTCGGTCGTCAATTCCATCGACACGGTGGCATCCTCGACGTGAGGCCGCAGCATCATGTGAAATGTCCAGCCGGTCAGATCGATCGGTGCGCCATCCACCGTCTGGTAGACGAACGCGCGCCGAAAGTCGGCGTCGCTTTCGGTGCTGATGTTGACCGTGGTCATTTCTTGCCTTTCGGCTTCGACTTGAACACGTTCTCCAGCTTCTTCGACAGCGGGATGTTCACAAACGCATCGTTGATCTGCTCGTGCGTCGTGATCGCCCCGCTATCGATCCCAGCCTTGACCTGCGAGTAGATCGCGAAGCAGGACCCAATGTGATCTTGCACGCCATCCGACAAATCGATCATCTGCCGTGCGTCGATCGGCACCAGCCTGCCGTCCTCCGTCACCCAATCGGTGGTGAATTGCGGGTCGTTCCCTGCCGCGTTCCGCGCGCCGATGATCATCAGCTTCGATCTATCGTCGGTCCCGACCACATAGCCATTGATGACGAGACTGAGGGTTTCGCTCGTCCAGCGCACATAGGCCGCATAGGCTTCCAGCGTCACGAAGATGTTGTAGGGCTGCAGCACCTCCTGCAGGGCGCGGTCGGTCTGGTTGCCTTGGATGTCGCGCGGCCACGCCGTGGGCACTCCACCCATTCCGCTCCACGCCGCATAGTCTGCCTCATCCGAGGCGATCTTGGTCTGCTTCGAGCTGGAGAAGATGCGCCCGTCGTCGGCGAGCCAATACCAATCGGTCGGATTATAGGTTATGACCATCGTCACTGCTCCTAACCGTACTGTCCGCCTGAGCCTGTCGTACCTGCCACAGTGCCGGGGAAGTGATTGACGCCAGCACCGCCAGTGGCAATGATGGCATTCAATTCAGCGTCGTATTTTTTCCCGCTGACGTTCCCATAACCGGTGATTGTCCCAAGCTGGTTTGCCCAGACGCCCAGACAATTCGCATTGATGAACGGTCCGGAGTACGACACCGGGTTGATGACATTCACAGTCGGTCGATTGACCGGATCACAGATGATCAGAGAGTTGATTTGCACCCATGCAAACCAAGAAGCGCCACCCGAGATGATGTGGTTGCCCGTAATGCCAAGCGTACCTCCGTCAGTCGCAGCGACCTGAGCGGCAACAGCCGACCCCCATTGCATGTTGCGAACAGTCACCGCGCCATTGTTGCCATGCGACCAGAGGCAATTGCCCGGATCGCCGGTACCGGCCGTCGTCCCGGTGTTGCTGATCTGGAAGCCAGCGACAAGATAACCGCTGCCATAAAGAATGAATGTCGTTCCGGTGCTGCACGTGAGTTGGCAACCGGATGGCGTCGCCTCGTTGCCGAGGATATTGATCGAGCCTGAGCCGTTCATCGGCGGAGCAACGGTCTGTCCGATGTAGACACCATTGGCCACGTGGATCGTGACGCTATAGCCGTTGAGATTGAAAGTCTGAGCTACATTGATGGCATGTTGGATTGTCGCGAACGGGGTGCTTGCCGTTCTTCCATCGTTGAGCGTGTCGCTGCCGGTGGTTGCGACGTAGTAATCCAGCGATGCGCCCAGCATCGTGACGCTGTCTGCGCCGATGAGGAAGAACACGGTGCCGTCATAGACCAACTCAATGACGTCACCAGCGGCGAAGTCACCGCTCTGGATGTCCTTATTGCCGCGCTTCTTCATCGGCTTTGCGCCGAGCGCGTTGACGTTGAGCACTGACGGCCCGGTGGGCGCATTGCCGACCTTCATCCGCACGACGAGACCGGCGCGCAAGGCGGTCGGTGCCGGGGTCAGCGTCACCTGATAGGCATTCGCCGTTCCGGCATCGAGCGCGTAATTGAGCTTGCCGCCCTGCACGCCTTGACCGAGCTGCCTCAGGTCGGCGTTATCAGGCACGAGCCCGCCGTCACTGATCAGGTTGACGATCTCGCGCTGCGGATACTCGATGGACGCGGCTGGCGGGATTGAGCCCTGCGTGCCAGTCGCCGGATTGCCGTTGATGTAGGGCGCGTTCGGATCGCTCACGCCATAGGGCTGGATGTAGAGCATGCGCGCGTCCTCTCACGGCGTCCCGCAAACCTGCGGAACGCTGTGTTCTCAGATTGAAAATGTTTGGATCGCTAGGGCGTCCCTTCCATCGGATCGCGAGGATGAAGGTCCGTGTAGTCGTAGATGATCTGCGTGTGCGCGGGCTTCCAGCGGTCCAGGATGCATTCGAGGTCCTGCGCGCGACCGATGCGCAGATGCGGATCGACGCCGCACTGGCCCGATGCGCACCTGAACCAGTGCAGGTCGGCCTGGTGGACGTGCACGGTCCAGTAATAGCGGTTCTCAGGCGGCCCGAGGCCGTAGTTCGGCCACTCGCTCAGCTCACCGTTCTGGAGCGGCGTGCCGTCCGGAGTGAGAATCGGGCGGCCCCACTGATCTTGCATGAAGGTGCCGTCGCCATAGACGCGATTATTCCCGCAAGCGTCGATGCCGACCATGAACGGGCGATATTCGGTGATGGTGATCGTGTAGCCGAGGAAAGCCGCGAAGTTGATATAGAACTCTCGCGACTGCGAGCCGTACAGCGTCATGCGCGCGACGAGTGCGGCCTGGCGCTGGGCTATCGTCTGCGGCGCGGTATAACAGGGATCAGGCAGGCCCCAGTTGCGTTCCCAGTCTGGCAGCAGCTCAACGGTCTTACGCGGATCGCTCTCGATCTCCAGGAGATTGGCGGCGCGCCCATCGACATAGCCCCAGTAATTGTTCAGTCCGTCGCAGGCCTGCCAGAGCACGCTATCAGTGGAATGCTTCGGCCACGCCTGGCCCTGCGGCAACAATTCGAGGAAGGCATCGCGATAGTCACTTCCGGCACGGCGGATATGCCGGTCGCTCATTGGCTACGCTCCAGATACTGAAGCACGCGCCGAATGCTTTCGATACTGTCGCCCAGCTTGCCAAGCCCCAGATTGCAGTCGCGACATATGTAGCCTCGAAATTGTCCAGTCTCATGGTCATGGTCGAGGGCAAGCGGCGACTCTCGGTGACAGATCGCGCATTTGCTATCAGTCGGTGGCGGTGGGTACTCGACACATTCGGCAAAGCCAAGCTTCTTTGCATAAAACCGGCGTTGGTATGCGGTTCGCTGCGCGCACCGCTCCTTGCGTGTCGAATATTCTTGAACGCGCTCTGGATTATCCGCTTTCCAGCGCGCGGATTTTGCCAAGCGTTTCTCCTTGTGCTTCAGGTACGACTTGCGGTCGTAGCCACGGACCTTATCCGCATTCGCGCGCCGCCACTCCCGCTGACGATCGAGGTTACGCTTGCGGCTCTTGCTCATTTACTCGTAGAGAATTGTACCCAAGTCCGCCATGCTGCCGATGTTGGGCATGACGAAGTCGTTGTTGGTAACCAGATCGAGCGAGATCACGCCCGGAGCCTTCATGATCGCAGCGCTGATCCACGCCGAGAAGATCGTCTGGCCAGGCGCGGCCATCCGGAACAGCATGTCCTTGAGCTGCGCCTCGATCTCGGCCTTGCACTCGTCGGTGTTCGGGTTGAGGTCCGCGATGGTCAGGTCGAGGAAGTACTTGATCGGCGCGGCGACGAAGCAATCCTTCACGGTGACGGGCCGCATCTTGTCGATGTAGGCACCGACCGTCGCGATGTCCTCCGGCAGCGGGAAGCCGTCGTTGTCGGCGCGCAGATCGTCCATCATGAAGCGGACGGTCATGGTGCCGATGCCTTGCTCGACATTGGCCCAGGCCCGCGTGACGCCAGGAACAGCTAAAGCCCAGGAGACATAGTCAGCTTGCGCGCCGCCCATCGGCGGGTTGCGGATGCGCTGCAAAATCCTGGCGCGCAGCTCGTCGTCGGTCTCGGTGTCGGTCCCGCCAGTCAGAGCGTAGGCAAAGGCCGTGCTGATGACGCCAGGGACCGTCGGGTTGAGCGACAGCCCCGATCCGTCCGGTAGATTGCCGAATGATCCGGCATCGACCGCCCGGATGTTGCCGGTGACCGGCACGCTCGCCGACGTGGTGATGTCCTCAAGGGTTTCAAACGTCGCCACCGTATTCGGCGAGCTGAAATTGACCGGCAGCTCGACCGCGCTCTGCAATTGCGTCCCGGCCGGGACCACCGTGCCGTCGATGATGCCCTGGAATTGCGCCGAACCGATCGCGAGCGTCGCCATCTTGCGGCCGGTCGAGCCGTCCGCGTTGACCAGCCAGATTTGCCCGTGCCTATCGAGCCATTCCGTCTCGGCGGTGTCGGGCAGAAGCTGCAGCGACAGCCAGTCGACATATTGCAGCGTCAAGTGGCAGAGCGCGCCCTGGTTATCCGAGAGAACCCGCAGCACGCTGTTCGGGACGTTGGCATCCGCTCCAGGCAATGAAGCGTTGACCGCATCGCGGACCAGTTCACGGACGGCGCGTAAGGAAGGGGTCTGCCAGGGCATCTCGTTTCCCGTGAGTGACGTTGTCGATGGCCCAGAGTGGCCGCAGATTGGATAGCGCGAAGCATTCCAACATCTCGTCAGGCAAGCGGAACGTGCCTGATGTGATCGGCGTGCCATTCGCCGTAGTTGGCCCACGACATTCCCGGCAGGAATTGTGCTGCGATGTGGCGTCTCAATACGTCGCCATCGTAACCGAGCGCGGTGATGTCGCTTGGAAAGCTGCCGCTTATGATGTGACGCATTTTGCGGCCGATTGCGTCTGCCGCTCGTTCTACTGGATCACGACGCCGTCGTGCCTCAGCCTCGCACCGCTTCTCAGGATGCCTTTGGCGATATCGCCGCGCACGCTCTTTGTAGTTGCCGCGCGGCTTATTTCGCTCTTCCCGATGTGCCGCTTCCCAACGCCTGAGATATGCCCTGCGTTTCTCTTTGTTCATGTTTGCATTGCGTCCCAGAGGACGGCGTAGCGAAGCTCGATTTCAGGAAGAGGCCCGCGATAGATGCGCAGCAGGGCATCGATCCGCTGCGTGTCGACGCGGGTCACCCACACATCGAAGCCCGAGCAAATCTTGCGGTCGACGAACGGCTGGATCGCAGCGGCGATGTAGTTCTCGACCATCACCAGCGTGGAACCCTGCCGCGCCTGGGCAGGCGTGATCTTCGAGCGGCGCAGTAGCCACAGCTTGGAGCCGATATCCCAGCCGCCCCAGATCGCCTGCGCGTCCATGTCGCCCCACCAGCCCATGCGATCACTGGAGTCGGGATCGGGCAGGATATCGTTCGGGCCAGCGAGCGCGTTGGTGCCGAGCGCGACGATGATCGCGGTGGCCAGCGCCTGGGTATCATCGAGCGTGCCATCCGGCAGCAGCGACCAATCGACCGTGACGGAATACTGCGGAAAGACGTTGTTCTGGACGAGCCGGATGTCAGGGACATTGTAGCCCGCTGGCATTGTTCACCCGATCTTGCCGAGCGAGTTGACGCACGGGCCAGACAGCGTGACCAGGTAATCGAAGGATGCCTTGCCTGCCTCCGCGCCGACATAAACCTGCTTGTCGGTGTGGCAGTGCAGGTACGTTTTGCCATCGGCGAGCGCGAGGTGACACTGGTTGCCGCCCATCCGCGTCTTGTCCTTGGTGACCTCGACGAACATCGGCGACTTCTGGCCGTCCTTGTAGCGCGCCTGCTGTCCTCGGTTCTGCTGCTGGCCACCTTGCTGGCCGCCGCCGCTGCTTGAACCGCCGCTCGCGTCACGGGCAGCCGCGTGGCCGCCTGACGAGCTGCCGCCCGAGCCGCTGGAGCCGCCGCCCTGGTTCATCGTTGCGTTGCTCTCGCTGTCCTCCTGCAGCAAATGCATGCGAACGGTCTTGTCCTGCGGCGCGGTCCAGAAGCCACCATCCTGCGACAGGTGGAACTGCTGCTTGTCGCCGCGCCCGCGAAACATCGCGGTGTCGCCTTTCTCCAGCTTGTAGAGCCGGTGGCGGCGATCATCCATCGAACCAGCGACCGGGAACGAGCGGCTGCCGCCGATGAAGGCCGAGAAGTGCTCCGCGCTCGCTTTGATCTTGCCCATGGCGTCCTTCTCGGCGTCGAAGACGACCGAGGTGAAGCCATAGTTCTGCGGGGCCTCGACGCCGCTGCGCGTCTCGTTGGCCATGAAGTTTCCGCCCATTTCCTGCATCAGCTTGCTGTCATCGACCTGATCGACGACGCCGCGCGCACCGCCAGCGGAATAGCCCCGGAGCGAGCTGTTGAGCGGTGTGGCACGGTGCATGTGCGTTCCTTCACACTGAATTGGCCGATTGGTTCGGCGGAATGCTGGGCGGCTTGGACGTGCTGGTCGGGCCGACACTGTAGCTCGGCTGGGCGTTCAGCCACTCGGGATCGACGCAATTGAGCACGGTGATGCTGCCCTTCTTGTCGTCCTGGGTGAAAATCACCTGCTGGATGGCGAGCTCAGTGTCGAGCATCGCCATCGGCGAATAGACATGGACGTGCTCGCCTTCGCTCCAGAGCGTCACACCTTCGCGCAGCCAGCCCTGCACGGTAATGGTCGCCTGGATGTGCGTGCCGTCGTGCCACATCTTCTCGTAGTTGGCCCGCGCCTGCATCTCGCCTTGCGACTTGACGGACTCCTCGATCGGCGTGATCAGCTTGCTGTAGAGGACGTTCCCCACGCCCGTGCTCGCCGTCGCCTTTTGCTCGCTCGCGTCGGTGCCGTTGTGATCGTCGCTGCCCTGCGAGCTGCCGTGCACATCATAGGTCTCGAACACCATCGTGCTGTCGATGATGCACTGGCACGACAGGATGTTTTTCCCTTCGATCAGACCGGCGACGATGGGCGACGTGTGCTGGCCGATCAGCAGGAAGTTGCCGAAGGCATCGCACGCCAGCCGCGCCCCGCGATCCCGCGCAATGCGCTCCATGAAGTCCCAGACCGGCTCGCCCTTGTTGTTCTGCAGCTTGTCGAATGGCGTCAGATCGAGCTGGCCGATGGTCTTGACGCCGACGCCGTAAGGAGCCCAGACCTCCTGCGCGATCTGCGCTAGGTTCTTGTTGTCGAAGCTGCCGGTCTGGGTATCGACGCTGCTCTTGCCGCCGTTTGCGGTGTAGCTCTTTCCCACCAGCATCACGCCATGGCTGAAGGCGTCATAGGCGACCTGGCGGATTTCGATGAAGCCGGTGATCGCCAGGAAGCCTGCGAGATAGACGCTGCAATGATCGCCGGGCTTGAACTGCAGCTTCTGCCAATCGGGGAATGGACTGCCTTGCTTGAAGATCGGGTCGCGCTCGGCTGCGCTGAACTGGAAATAAGCGTAGGAGTCGCCCCAGTTGCGCCGGACCATGACGAATTCCCAGTCCTCGAACTTGAGCCCGTTGACGACGAGGACGGCAGTCTCCTGCGGCTTTGGCATCGATCACGCCGACAAGGCTTCGCCGAGCATCGGGCAGAAGGCGGGATGCACGATCTTGTTCTCGTCGCGTAGCTCGTCGGCGCGCGATGCATCGCTATAAAGCTTGTACGCCATGACCAGGCTCGGCAGCGGCTTGGAAAATTGATAGTTGAGCATGCGCGGCAGCGGCAGCGCGGTCTGCACGAGATGATTGCTGATCGCCCCGTGCAGCGTGATCAGCGACTGGAAGGTCATCTGATCCATGTCGTCGGCGGCAACCTCCTCGCTGTCCATGAACGGCTGAAACAGCGCAGCCTTGATCGCATCGACCTGCTGGCGGCTGACGAAGGCCATCCCCGCGATGATGTGCGCCTCCGTCGCCAGGCAGAGGCGGATGCCAGCGTTCTGGAGTAGCACCGCGCCAAGCGAAACCGGCTTCTCCTGGACGATCTGGCTGCGCACCTTTTCGAGCTGCTGCCAGCTGACGCCTGCCTGGCAAGCCTGGTCGAAACAGTTGTCGAGGGGCGGCCCCATCGCATCGCCGATCAGCAGCTTGTATGCGTTCGCCCGCGTGTCGCCGATGGCGGTCCTCGCATCGATGCCGGGACGCCCCTTGGCTGGAACGAACGACAGCAAATGCGCCAGCATGCGGTCAACGAGCGGCGCAGCCTCGTTCGCGTCGGTCCGCTTCATACCTCAATCGCTCCTGTGCCGATGGACGGAGACGGCGGCGCAAGCGTGCGCTGCACCTGGTCGCGCACGGCCTGCGAGGCGTTCGCGACGGTTGCCTGGGTGTCCTCTTGGCCGGGATCGAACAGCGGGTCGGTGCCGTACTCGAGGAAAGTGATGTCAAACGTGCAAAAGCCGCCGAAGCGCTCTTCCTCCGTCATCCGATATTTCGCCACCACCACGGTCTGCGGCGGCTGCGTCGAGAGCTGCAGAATGCCTGGGCCTTCAGTTTCCAGCGCATCGATCAGCCGGTCGCGCACCTTGCGATAGTCGGTGCGAAACAGATCGTCATCGTCGCGGGCGTAGACGATGCAATAGGCGCGGATGGTGAACTCGCGCGCCATGCGCCCCATGTCCTCGGCATAGGGATATTCCTTCTTCGGAAATTGATGTTCGACAATGCGCCGCCCGCTCTCGCGGCTGTTGGCCTCGCAATGGAAGGGCGCGTTGTTGTAGGTCGCGCGAACCCAGTCGTCGCGCCAGCTCGGCTTGTTCGGCGTGATCTCGAAAATGGTGCTCATATCGATATCGTCTCGGGCCCGCTTCTCGCGCGCTCCATCTGGGTTTGCCGATTGATCTCAACGTCCTTGAAGATGCCGCCGCCCTGGGCGTCGACCTTGGTGCCCTTCGGCGCGTTCACGTCGACGCTGATCTTGCCCGAGCCCTCGACCTTGTTGGCCGCAGCCATCCGGCTATCGAGCCGCTCGCGTGCAAACCGCGCGCTGTCGGCGACTGAGAAGTTGACGCCTTTGCGTCGGCCTTCCCAATAATTGTAGACCTCATGTGAGCCCGGCACCGGCACGCGACCCGGAAGACCCGCGCCGGGATCGGACGCCATGCCTTGATTGGTGCGGCCTTGGATGTAGTCGCTGCCGCCAACCACTTCGCCCAGCGTTTTGTCGTATTTCGCCCGCTCGTTCTCGCTGAGAGGGCCGCCAGTTTGGCCCCGGTTGATCGGGCCATAGAAGCCGCTCCGCAATTCGTCGCCGATCTTGTAGCCCGGCACCTTCTGCCGGATCATCTGCGTGCGATTGAACAGCGCCTCGACCGTGGGAGCGCCGCCGCCCTCGGAACGCATCATCCGATAGAGCAATTGCTTCGTGGCAGGGTCCTGGTTGACCTCTGCCATCATCGCGGCGCGCTGGTCGCCGCCCGCGCCCTTGGCTCCGTCCGCTGTTGCTGGCGTGCCGCCAGCGCCTGCGCCCGTGCCGGGACCTGCAGTCTGCCCGTTCGGCGGTTCGCCGGTCGAGCGACGGAAGCTGTAGCCCTTCAGCGCAAACTGCGACTCGAACCCGCGCCCCTGGTTGCCACCGAGGCCGGTGAAGGTCCCGGCCTTCCGGTTGATGTCCTCAACGATAGTGACGTGGCTACCCGTCGCTCCGGTTCGCACGCCGCGATCCGCGACCGCGATGTCGCCAGGTTGCACGTCTCCCGGTGCGACCGGGGTGCCCCAATTGCGCCAATTCGATGCGATGGCCGCGCCCTTTGGTGGCGTGCCGCCGACCGACTTGACGACGGACGCCGCGAACTCGCCGCACCAGCTGCCCTGCTTGGGATAGCCCTGGCTGGCCATGAACTGCTCGACAGCGCGCGGGCCGCCGTGCAGCGCGACCGAACGCGCCTTGGCCAGGATGTCGGACGGCACGCTGGGATCGCCTGCGGGACCGCTCTGAGGGCCGCCCGTCTCGCCGCCCGTGTCGCTGCCATACGGCGCACCACCGCCGCCGCCATAGCCGCCCGAGCCGCCGCCGCCGTAACTGCTGTTGCCGCCGCCACCACCACCGCCACCGAAGCCGCGCCCGCCGCCGAACGGACCATAACCACCACCGCCGCCGTAGCTGAAGCCCCGCGGCCCACCCGTGGTAAAGCTCGCGTTCTGCAGAAACGGATTGCGGCCGACGCCGCCGCCCGTATAGCTCATCGGCGAGTAGCCCTGCTGCTTCAGCGCGTCGATGAGCTGATCGTTCGACTGCTTCAGCTGCTTCTGGGCCTCGGTGTTTTCTTCGGTGGTCTTCTTCTGCTCCTCGGCCTGCGGCGTGCCGAGCTGCAGCGGTCCACGGAATTTGCCGAACGTGTCCTGGATCGACTTTTTGGCCTCGTCAGGCTTCGCCAGCTCGTAGTTCTTCTTCAGCCACTCGTGGATTTCCTTGCTGACCTCCAGGAACACCTTTGCCGCTTTGATCGCGGGGTCGAGGAACGGCGCTTTCAGCTCCTCGATGATGTCGGCCCATTCGGAAGCGATGTCGCCCGTGATGTTGGCGAACTCGCGCGCCTTGGCGATCCGCTCGTTCTGGATGCGCTGCTCTTCCGCCGACAGCTGGTTGAGGCGTTCCTTCGCCTCCATCGTCTTGTCCCAAAAGTGCGAGGCGAATGCGTTCGCACGATTAGTCGCTTCCTGGAGCGTGTAGCCGTTGGCCAGCGCGTTCTTCAGGACGTTGTTGCGGGCCTCGGCGACCGCGTTGTATCGCTCTTCCTCGGTCCTGGCGCGGACGACCTTGTCGAGGAATTCGCGCATATTCGCCTGCGCCTCTGGCGTCGGTCCCGCCATGTGCAGCAGTTCGCGGCGCAGCGCGCTGCCCTGGCGGTTGAAGTCGGCAACCGCCTCGGCCATCTTACCGAGATTGGCTTGCGTCTGGTCCGCGCTGACCCCGACAGCCTCGAATTGGCTGATGATATTTTTCATCGAGGCGGGATCGACGCCGATGGATTTTGCCGCCTGGCTGATGCCGCGCAGCTCCTCGGCCCACTTCTTCATCTCGGCGACCTGCCTGGTCATCTCGACGCCGAACAGCGCCAGGCCGCCAGCACCAGCGACCAGACCGCCCCGGAATGAGCCCAGCGCCTTGAAAGCTTCGCCGAAGCCGCCTGTCATTTCCTTGAAGGCTTTGCTCAGCTCCTCGGTCCCACGCCGCATCTTCTCGTGGGCTTCCTTGACCTGCGGCCCACCCATCTCCTTGGTTTTTTCGACGATCTTGTCGAGGCCAGGCGAAGCGTTATCGACCAGCGAGACGATAAGCTTCAGCTCCTCTTGCTCCGTGGGCATCAGTCGTCGTCTTTCGGGGGTTGCTGCCTGCGATCCAGCGTGGCGGTGCGCTCAAGGTGGATGCGCACGTCGCTAAACGGCATCGACAGGAAAACTTCGGGGCTGACGTGGTACCAGCGGGCCAGGCGGTAGCAGTCGAGGATGATCTCGTCCTCGTCGCCTACCAGGCCCGTGGATCGGGCAGAAAAAAATTTCGGAGCTTCATCGCCACCGTATTCCAGTCGCGAGGATGCATGTCCTCGATGAACGGCGCGAGGATGTCCGAGAGCGCCGCGATCATGTAGGTCATCTTGCGCTCGTCCCAGACCACGTCGCCGTCCTGGTTGATGCGCACCGGATTGCCGTAGCGGTTGATGTCGCCCGCGCGGGGCTCCCGCAAGACCAGCTCCGTGATCTTTTCGCCCTTGTTGTTGTGAATGGGCTTGTTGATCAGCTTGACCTTGAGCGGCCATTCATCCTGCCACATCGGCGGCTGCTCGGCGGGCGACGGCTCGACCTCGGGCGGCGGCATCGCGCGCGACGGCTTGGCTTCTGACTGCGGCAGCGGTTCGGCGTCAATGACCTTCGGCGTGGGCCTCCCGTCGACGAAGCCTTCTCGTTTCGGCGCTACGTTCATGCGAGGCTAACCTCCTGGCAGGTGATGCCCTCCCAGCGCACGCGCACCTGGCCATCGCGCGTGTTGTTCTCGAAGCCGCCTTTGCAGGTCCCGCCCGTGAGGATGTACTGCATGTTATTGGCAAGCTGGGCGACGACGGTGACATCGGTCTCGGCGAGCAAGTCCTCCAAATAGAAACCCGGCAACGTCGAGAGATCGCCCTCGATGTACGGCACGCGCGGCAGCTCCTGATAGCCGTGCACGCCGTCTTGGCCTGCGATCATGGTGCGCTCGACCGGTGACGGGCTGACGGTGAAGTTGCCGCGCAGCGCCAATTGCGTCCCATCGACAGTGAGGAACGCTATACCAGCAATCCTTTGCGCCACATTTTCCTCCTATGAGATATGCCAGCCGCAAACTCCTCTGGAGTGCGATCGGCCTTCCGAAAATTGCAGGATGGGCAAGCGACCACGATGTTCTCTGGACCATCGCTGCCGCCGCGTATGAGAGGGATGAGGTGATCGACCGTCCAAGCCGTTGCTGACAGATCTGCCGCGCAATAGAAGCAGTGTCCATCCTGCACTTCGAACGCCTGCAGGACAGCAGCAGCTGTATGATGCCGCGCAGAACCTCTTATGCGTGCGCGGCGGCGGCTGTTTTTGACACGAAACCTAACTTGGCCTTCAGCCGTTTGCGTAGCGCGCCGATAGCGCGCTCTTTCAATTTCTTTGAACCCCGGCTTGGCACGAAATCGGCGCTGAGCACGCTGCATCGTTGCGCGATATTCGGGACGGGTGGCCCGGTTTCGATTGTATTCCCTGATTTTGTCTGCATGCGCCTCGCCGTAACTCTGGCTCTGCCCAGAGGCGCATGCCTTGCATGTCGCGCGCAACTCCAGTCGGCCACGCCGTGTATGCCGTGGAAAAAAATCATCCGTTTCTTCCGGATAAATTGTCCTGCATTTATTGCATTGACCGAGAAGCCGCAGTCGGATTGGTGCCACCGGTCAGGACGCGCCCGACGCCGCGTTGAACGGCGGCTGCGGCTGGCCGATGATCTGGGTGTCGATGCCGCGGTCGTACTGCAGCCTGAACTGCGCAAGCACCGCGAAGATGCGCAGCTGGTTGATGAGGTCGGGCGGGTACAGCACGTTGACCCGGTTCGGGTCGTTCGGGTCGCGCTCGACCTGGAGGTTGCGCTTGAAGTTGACCAGGTCCTCGACCAGGCCGTCGTACATATCCTGCTGATACTGGTTGATCAGCTCGGCCTTGATGATGCCGGGGGTGACGATGGCCTGGCCTGGGCCGAACTTGGTGCCGTCGTTGGCGAGCTTGTGCCGCGGGAATTTCGAGGTGATCGCCTGCTTCTGGTTGCGCAGCAGCTTCGCCAGCGTCGCCAGCGTGGTCATCAGCTCGTAAGCATCGTCCGGCTGGCCATAAAGGTTCAGCTGGTAGGTCGTCTGCTCTCGGGCGATCATCGGCTGGCCGTCCGCGCCAATCTTCTGGATCGCGATGCCGTTCGATGCGAGCGAGTTCAGCTCCACGAAATCGAACCGCTGGTGGATCGGCGCGGCCTTGATCTGGTTGAGCGACAACGCCTGCAGCGGTCGCGCCGGGTCGTTGATGAAGGCCCGCTGCGTCTTGGCCGTATAGGCCGCCGCCCATTCGAAGGACGGCGACGGGGAAGCGACCTCGAACCCCATGATGGACTCGACGCCGCTGTTCATGGTGTCGCCGAATGTGAGCAGCGCGGCATAGGTGCCGCGCTTGGCCGAGATGACATGGCCGAACAGCTCGCGCCGCCAGCCCCAGCGGCCCTGGTCGGTGAAGCCGTATTCCTGGTCCCACTCGAACAGCGAATTGCTGTCGGTGTACGGCATCGCAACGTACTCGAACGGCTCATCGCCAAGATTGGTGATCGCGGTGGTGAACGGGGGCGTGCCGGTGCCGCCGGTCAGGAAGCCGGTCGCGGGCAAGGTGATACCGAGGCCGACCGGCGTCTGCTGGCCGCCAATCGAGCCGTAATAGTTCATCGAGACGTTGATCTCGTTGGCGTTGATGCTCTTGAAGACCGAGGTGAGCGTCACAGTGCCCGTCACCGCCGCCGCCGTGACCGGCAGCCCGGTGTCGGCGTTGATCGCATCGGCAATCACCTGGGCAATCGCCGTCGGCGTGTCGGTCGTCAGCACGTTGACGGGGACATAATCGCCCGCGACGTAGAGATGGATCGTGCCAGCTTCGGTCGGCGCGGTCGTGATGACGATATCGCCAGTGGCCGCCATTGAGCCGGTCGGCTCGGTCATCGGCAGGCCCCAGATCTCGTTGGCGAAGTTGTTCGCGAAGAAAGCCTTGAACATCCGCGCCAGCTCGGAGCCTTCGCCGAATTGTGCATCAGCCTGGGCCTGGCTGCCGATGGGCACCGCAATATCAGGCTCGGCCGTGCCGCCTTTCGCGACGCCGACCAGCAGAGCGCGCAGGTTGATCGTCGGCAGGCCCGCCATAGAAGGGTCCACTTCGACCCAATACAATGGGACCTTAATGTTCGATGGCACATTTGCGAACGAAATTGGCATGGCCCTATCTCCTCAGTGGATGGTGTATTGTCTGCACGACGACAGCTGCAATTCACCGTGGCTTCACGGTTGGGTTGGAGTGACGAGCTGTTTGAAGCGCCGGCTCTATGCCCATCGGCGAAGCCGTCGCCTGCCTGCTGGTTTTCAGGTCAAGATGCTGCTCGAAGCATCGAAGGCTGAGTGTTTGGCTTACGCAGCAGAGCTGCGACCGCGCCCTGGCATCGGCTGGAATCGTGGCCGAGGCGGCTTCACCGACGGTCGCGGTTTGCGCGGAGTCGCGAAATCGCCAGAGCATCGCGAGAAGATTCGGCAAGCTGCCTTGCGGCGCTATTCCGACCACTCAGAGCGCAAGCGCACCCAACAGGCCGTCAAGAAGGCATTCGAAGCAATCCGGCGCGATGGCAAACACAACGCGATGTCTGGCCGCCATCACTCAGAAGAAACAAAGCGGAAGATAAGCATAGCGCGCCGACACTATTAGGCGGCGCTGCTATCTTCTTGCCTTCGATGGGATCGACTTCGGTCTTTGGGCGCGTCGTCCTCGCGCGTGATGTCGCCATCCGCGATCCGGCGCTTCGTGAAGCGATCATCCGGCCACTCCGCACCGCCTTCCTTGGGGAAGCCGCCAGCGTGCGGGTGCTTCAACAGCCGACGCATGATGTGGTTCGCGGGTGTCACGCGGACGGTTTTCTGTGCCGCCTTGTTGGCCTCCCGCATCTTTTCCATTCGCTCGTTCATGCGCAGCCCGCGCAGCGATGCCTTGCTAACGGCCATAGCCCTTGCTCCTTTGCTTGAACTCCCGCTTCGCGCTGAAGCTTGATGGGTCGAACTGATAGACAGCGTGCAGCTGCTGCCGCTGACCCATCTCGTCCTGGGTGTCGCCTGGCTTGATGCCGGTTTGCATCTCGATGGTCAGCAGATCGTCCGGGATGACCGGCGACCAATAGGTGCGGTGGCGGCAGGTGATGTCGTATTGCACCTCGCCGACTGGGGTTTCGTTGTTGAACGCCGAATTGCCCCAGACATAGCGGCGCACGCCGCGCTCGATGCTCTCGATCCTGGTGTTATCGGGGTTCTGCTTCCCGGTGTTCGGGTTCATCGTGTCCAGCAGGTTCATGATGTACTCGTCCAGCCACAGCCGGTTCATGATCCGCCAGCAGGCAGCGTCGAGCTGCGCCTCCAGCGCGTCCTGGTCGTTGTTGGCCATCAGGACCGAGAAACCGATGCGCAGCGCATGGATGAAGCGTACCTCGCCAGCGTTGCCGTCGCCGTCGGGTAGCATCGTCTCCTCGAGGACGTAGACGCCGAGATAAGGCAGGTACTCGGGCCGAGCGACCAGCATCTTGTTTTTGCGACAGGTGTAGCTCGCAAAGAAGGGGTCGGCCGACACCGCATCGAAGAACACGTTCCGGATGACGTGCGAATAGCTCTGCGTGTCGGTAACGCCCATCACATGACCGTTTCGTACTTGCGGATGGTCAGCATGGTCTGTCCGCCGCCATCGCTGACCGCATCGACGATCTGGTACTCGCCCTTCGGCACATTGTTGCAGTCGACCGGGATGATGACGTGATCGTTCTGCATCGGCAGCGCCGCGAACTCACTCTCGCGGATGTCGAGGATAGTGCGCTGGTCGGAGTACAGCGAGCCGTCGAGCGCGGTCACGTCGGTCGAATAGGTGTTGAGGATGCCGCGCCCCGGATAGCTGCCTGCAGACGGCTGCGACTTCAGCGGGACGAACGTGCAATCAACCGCCCAGAAATCGAAGATGGGCGACTGCAAGAGCACGTCCAGGTTCACGGCCATTTCATCGCCTCGGTCAGAAGCCTCGTCATCCGGTCAACCAGCTTGGTGAACAGCTCTGTGCGCAGGATCGGGCGCGTCGACGGCGGCGCGCGGCCCGCGCCCTTCGCGCGATACTGCTTCGGCGCTGCGAGCGCCGGCCGCCTGGGCCTGCGGAAGCCGCTTCCGGGCTGCTCGTTTCGCGAGCGCGGCCAGATGTCGGTTTCCGATGTCGTCTCGTCCTGGTCCTGGCTGACGGTGATGTTCGGATACTTGCGGCGCATGTCGGTGCGCTGCCAGTCGACCAGCTCCTCGGGCGCCTGCTTATGAAGCTCGTCGAGTTGTTTGCCGAACGTGTCGAAGTTTTTCAGCAGTTCGCTGACGCCTTCGACCTTGATCTCAAACATAGTAGCGCATGTACGCCGACAGCAGCGGCTCAACCATTCCGGCCGCCATGCCGAGCGGCCCTGGGCCGCCCATCTTCTCCAGCGCCTGGTTCACGTCGAAAAACTGCACACGCGACTCGCGATGCGAGATCGAGCGCACGCCCGCCGTCATCGAGCGCGATTGCCACACCCGCGCGCTCTGAACCAGCAACGCCAGCGCCTGCTTGAGCGCGGGCGGCGCTTCGTCGGGCAGCTCATAGCCGCCCGTGTAGGTGATGCGGATCGGCTCGCTCCAGGACGTGTTGAAAAACTGCAGCTTGCCGCTGGCGTTCTCCAACTCGTAGGTGCCGCTAAGGTCCGCGCCATCGGGTCCGGTGACAGACTGGATGTCGCCATCAGCGACCGGATAGTGTGTGAGAAAGACCCGCCCATTGTCGGTATCGAACGGCTTGGTGTCACCGCGCCAGGTTTCGAGGACCGTTTCCTTGGCAAAGACCCGGCGGCACGTCGTTGCGATGATGTCGGAATAGGTCGTGATCCACATCTGCAACAGGTCATCTTCGCTGGTGTCAGTCGACGCAATGCCGATCAGCGCCTTGATCTCGTCGAGCGACGCCAGGTCGTAGCTGGCGGCTGGCGTGATCACGTTGACGCTGATGTCAGCCATCGCTTTCCTCGTGATACTGCTCGAACAGCGCGCGGACGTTGATCGGCGCGGCCTGGCTGCCATCCGACATGACGGGTGTGATGGTGTAGGCCGCGCGGTTGACTTCCCACCGAACGATGGCCGCAGCGTTCGTTCCGGGCAGTCCGCGCGGACCAGGCTCGCCGCGCTCGCCTTTCGGCCCCGGCTTGCCCTGGCGACCCGCCGAGGCGATCAGCTGCCAGCCGTCGCCTGGGCACGGTCCCGGATCATCGCAGCGCGCGACGAACGCGGAGCCGTTGAGCGCCACGATGTTCAGGAACTTGTACGTCTCGCCTTCGCGATAGGTGCCGCAGATTATCGGCATGGTGGCGTTACGGCCCGCAGCCGCGATGCAGGACCAATCGGAATGTGGCGGTGCGCGAGCGGTGTCGCACCTGGCCTGGTAGGTCGAGCCGTGGTGCGTGACGATATCGCCCTCATAGTGGACGGAGCCCTCGGCAAACGGGCTCGCGCACTTCAGCTCCCCCGGCGCGCCGTTCTTGCCGTCCTGACCGGGCTCGCCCTTTTCGCCACGCTCGCCTTGCTCGCCGCGCGGACCGGGTTCGCCTTGGGGGCCTTCGCCGCCTGCCTGGCCTTTTTCGCCGGGATCGCCTTTTTCGCCTTGCGCGCCATCGTGTCCTCGCTCGCCCTGTTCTCCGGGCTCGCCTTGTGGCCCCGGCTCACCTGGATCGCCGCGCTTGCCGGGATCACCTTTCTCGCCGCGTTCCCCGGGGGTACCGTCAAGCCCGCGCTCACCTTGCAGCCCGGGCTCACCTGGATCGCCGCGCTCGCCTGGATCGCCTTTCTCGCCGCGTTCCCCGGGGGCACCGTCAAGCCCGTGCTCACCTTGCGGCCCAGGCTCGCCGGGATCGCCGCGCTCACCTGGATCGCCTTTCTCGCCGCGTTCCCCGGGGGCACCGTCAAGCCCGTGCTCACCTTGCGGCCCGGGCTCGCCGGGATCGCCGCGTTCGCCTGGATCGCCTTTCTCGCCGCGCTCGCCGGGGGCACCGTCAAGCCCGCGCTCACCTTGCAGCCCGGGCTCACCGGGATCGCCGCGCTCGCCGAGCCCGCCCTCTGGTCCACGCTCGCCCTGCAGACCTCGCTCGCCTGGTTCGCCTTTCTCGCCGGGAAGGCCAGGCAGGCCTGGAGGTCCAGGCTCACCCGCTGCGCCATCCGCGCCGTTCCGCAGTTCGGCCAGGCGCGCATTGATCAGCTCAGCGAACTCGCCGCGCAGCGTCGCGAGCTGGGCCTTCAGCTCCGAGACGTGGGCCCTGAACTCTGAAACGGTCGCTGCGGCTTGCGCCTCGATGAGGGCGCGCTCGCGCTGCCATTGCCACTGCTGGGCCTCCAGCACCTGAGCCAGGGCCTCGCGCCAGGCGTCAAGGAGCAAGTCGCCGCCGTCCGATGTGCTCGGTGAGTCTAAATAGGTTTCTGACTTCCCGTTGAATGTCATCGCGATTGCCTTTTTCGGACGGGAGCGGTGCCGGTGGAGCCGATGGCGGCGCAGGCGATGCCGGGATTTTGCCCGCTGCGCTCAACGGGACGACTTGCTGCTGCACGCGCGGCTCGTCGCCGAACGCGACAGCATCGAGGCCCTCTTGCTGACGGGCCTCGTTGGGCGCGAAGATGCCGCCTTGGACCCCGCGCGCCAGCGCTTCGATGCGATCCTTCATCGCCGACCGCAGCAATGCCGCCGTATCGAACTCGACATATTCGTCGGGCTGGCCTTTCAACCCGAACAGCACGCCGAAGGCTTCCTCGATGTGGTTGAGGCAGAAGCCGAGGCCCGAAGCGATCCAGCTTTGCATCAGCAGTTCGGTCGAGCCGTAGGCTGCGCCGCCGAGACCGAGGATCTGCAGCGGGATGCGGAAGGCGAGCGCGATGTGCTCGTTCGTCAGCTTGAGCATCTCGGCGGTCGCCGCGTCCCTGCCGGCGACTGACCAGGGCTGGACCTTCAGCCCCGCCGTCAGGATCGGGGTGCCGCCCTGGTGCAGGCCCTTGGCCTGGTCGTTCCAGCGGTCGCGCAGCGCCTGGACCTGGTCCTTGTCCAGCACCAGGTCGGTGGACAGCACCGCCGAGGGCCGCGCCTCGTTCATGTAAAAGGACTGCTGCTGCCGCGCGATGGCGTTGCCGACGCCGATGTCGCCATAGGCGGCGACGATCGGGCTCTCGCCGATCAGCGGCACCGGATAGCGGTGCTTCAGCGTGTGCAGCCGGATATGCAACACGTCACGCATCGGCACCAGGACCGTGGACTCACCGAGCCGCGCCGAGATCACGTCGTTACCGTGCAACTGGTAGAAGATTTCGCCGCCGACCGCGATGCGCGGAAACGACTGCTCCGACTTCATCAGGTGCAGCTCGTCGACCTCGTAGCGGTCGTTCCGCAGCGCCAGCGCATAGCAGTTGCCGTCGAGGTACAGCGCCCGCGTCGCATTCAGCAGGAAATCACTGATCGACTGATAGTCGTTGGGATGACGCAGCAAACGGGCGAGCGCCGAGTTCTTGACCCGGTCACGCCCGCCCTTGCTGTTGAGCCGCCAGTGATCGCCGGGGCACATGGCGACGGTTTGCGCATAGGCCGAGACGCAGGCCTCGACCATGGCCGATTGCGCTGACAGCCCGATAAGGTCGTAACCCTTCTGCCACCAGTTCAGATAATCGCCCACGCCAGCGGGAATCCAGCCGCCCGTGATCGGCAAATACCATGGGCCGGGATGGTATTCGCCCTCGGTCTTTCCGATCAGCCGATTGGCAACGCGCGACAGCCAGTCTCCCACACCCGGTCACTCGCTGCGATGCGCCGACCTGGTCTGGTAGTTCCCGGCAGGCCGCGCGCTCGGCTTCTCGGCCTCAAGGACCTTGGCCTGGTGCGGGTCGGGACCGCTGCCATCGTCCTCGTGCTCAAGGATATGCGCGCCGCACATCGCGAGATCATTCTCCTCCTGCGTCGGCGTCGGCTTGCCCTTGGTGCGCTCGGCAAACTCGGTACGCGACTTGTCGCTGGCCTTCTTCTCGTCTGCGACCGCTTTCTTAGCGGCCTCGGTCTGCGGATCGTCTGCAAGTTTGGTCGTCATGGGGAAATCCTCCTCGTTGGGGATGGCCGTGCGCTGCTCAAGACAGCGCACGGTCAGCGCTGGTCACCAGGTGACGTTCTGCGTCCAGGCGACGGTGCCTGCCCGGCGCTGGACCCAGTTGAGCGGCATCACCATGCGCAGAGCGAGCGAGTCCGTCTGGAACAGCGAGCGCTGCGGCGAGGCCACCGTGCCAGGCGACCCAGCGACCAGATCGGTCGGGTTGGTGTCCTCCATATGCAGCGTGGCTTGGTCGCTCATCTCCATGCGCGGAGCCTCGCCGCCGACGACGGCGAAGTCGGCAGCATCGACCAGCATCAGGGTCTTCGGAGCGACCGTGGCGCTGTCGATGATCGGGATGCCGTTCAGCGAACCGGCGGCGATCTCTGCCTTGAACGGGAAGATGCCGATGTTGGCCGCCGAGAGCAGCGAGGCCCGCAGCAAGTCGGTCTGGTTGGCGAGCCAGACCAGATTGCGCACGTTGCCGTAGGTCGCCGTGCTGATGGAGTTGATCAGCGCGGTAATGTCGCCGACCAGCGCCGCGATGCCACCGCCCGCCGTCGCGCCGGTCGCCGCCACGCCGCTGAGCAGGCCAGCGGGCCTGATCGTGGTCGCCGGGTTGGCGTCGATCAGGACCGAGTCGACGGCGACGCTGGTGTCCTCCTGGATCGCCTGGCGGATCAGGCCCTCAATCGCGGGAACGGAATGGTCGCCCATCTCCCGTGTCCAGGTCGAGATCACGGCCATCTTCTTCGGCGTAAGCGTCTGCGAGGTGAACGCACCCTGCCGAACGGGGATCGCCATGCCTTCGCCGACGAACGAGCCAGCCAGCGACGGCGTGCGCGAGCGGGTCGGGATGACGATGCGGCCAGAGGTGCCGAAGTCCAACGTCAGGCCTTTCGGCGCAAGGCGGGTCAGGATCGCCTTCGGCATCAGGAGCGGCATCAGATCGGCATAGGTCGTCTGCGCCAGTTCCTGCGCCCAGCCGGTGACGGTGGTCATCGCCGGGGCCGAAGCCGCGCGGGTGACGATCTCGACGATGGCCTTGGTGCCTTCGTCGTCGCCGTAGATGCGCTGCCGCGTCTCCTCGACCGACTTGTTGGTCACCCTGGCGATCACCGCCACCGTGGCGCCGCGCACGATGTAGTCGAGCAGATCGAGGTCCTTCTTGCGATTGACGATGATCGCGGGAGCGGCGATGCGCTCGCGATCCGCGCCCGTGATCACGGTCGTCGAGAGCGAGCGGCTGCGGCTTGCGCCGTTGCCGTCGGCCGAGGACTTCGCCAGCAGCTTCTCGGAGTCGACCAGCGCCGAGCGGGTCTTTTCGAGCTGGGCGATGTCGGAATTGAACCTGCTGGTCATCTCCAGGTCGGCGTCGCTGACGTTGCTGTCGTCCATCTTGGCGAGATGGGCTTCGAGGAGGTCCCGCTTGGCGACGATCTGCGCCTCCAAGTCGGTAATGCGTTGAGCCAGGCCAGACATGGCGCTGCCCTTTCGATTACGAGATGTCTTGGCTTGCTCGCCAGTGATCCCGCGACGTCTGGTCCTCGCGTCTATGCTGCCGTGCTTGGCGAACAGGAGGTCCATCGTTTGCGGGGAGATGTTCAGCGACTTGGCCACGGCCAAGGCGTTTGGATTGGCTGGCACTGCGACCAGCGACGTCTCGACCAGCTCGCTTCGAACGAAGGTCACGCCCCAGTCGCTGCCTTCGCGCTGCTTGCTTTCGAGCGGTCTGAAGCCGACGCTGACGGCGCGCAGGATGCCCGCGTCGATCAGCTTCCTGATTTCATCGATGCGCTCGGACGTGCCGAACGGGGCCATCTCAAGCTGACCCCGGAGCTGCTTGTTCTCGACGCGCAGGTTGCTCCACTTCCCGATCGGGAAGTCGCTCTTGTGATTGAACAGCGCAATCGGGTTGCGCTTGAAGTTCTTCAGGTCCCAGCCGTCGCTGAGAATGACATCGTCCATGCGGTCCGGCGTTTCGTCCGAGAGGACGAACTCGAGGCCGGTGAGCTGGCCCGCGCGCGTCTTGTGCTTGATGCCGGTCGCAGCGCACTCGTCGTCATCGCCCTCGTTGTCCCAGATCAGCTGGCAGGCGTCCTCGTCGCCGAGTTCGTCGAGGCACCTATCCATCCAATCTTCATAAGTTTCACCGTCATCCGGCTCGATGTCCTGCTTGACGCGCTCGTCCATCAGGCCCTCCTCGCGAATTGACCGAAGTGCTTTTCGGCGGCGGCGAAATAGGCGGCATGCGCGTCCTCTGGCCGATTGAAGCGGCCGAGATAGATCGTTCGGTAATTGACCTTGATGCGCGCTTCGTACTTGCCCCGCGCGCGGACGACGCCCTTGCAGCCCTTTCGCGCTAGGCTGTTCGCGCCATTCTGCGAATAGTCGGCGTCGCGCAGATTGCTCCAGCGATCATCGTCCTTGACGCGGTTGTGGTGATCGACAAGTTCGATGGGCCAGCGGCCCGTCATCCAAAGCACGGCGAGCCGACCGCAGAGATGGATCGCTCCATCGATGCAGATTTGCCGATAGCCTTTGCTGTTGATCGTTCCGGCCCTTGCGCCCTTGCGCTGGTAACACCCTCGACCGTCAACGCGCCAGGTGAACACTCCCGTGGACGGGTCGTAGCGCAGCAATGCCCGCAGCCGCGAGGCTGTTGGCTTCGGCATGACGATCCTTTCGAAGAGTTAGCGGCGCAGAGCGGCGAGCGCGCTCGCCCAGTCGCCTGCCGCGGCCTGACGGCACAGCCGCATGTCGGCGTACCAGGGCGCGAGCCAACGCCAGCTGGCCCAATACGAGAGCAGCGCGGTTACGCGCGGATGCCCGATCGCTCCGGCCAGGTGCAGCGCCGCCGTATCGACGCTGACAATCTCGTCCATCTGCATCATCAGCGCCGCGCAATCGGCGAAGTCCGAGAACTCATGGACGTGGACGCCCAGGGCCCGCGCTTCATCAGCGTTCTGAACCTGGACGCTGTGCAATTCGGCATCGCCCAGCGCTGCGATCAGTTCGCCGAGCGGTATCTCGCGCGGATAATCGCCATGGCTCGGCTTGCCGATCGACCAGGCGATGCCGATCCGATAGCGGCCATTCCGTGCCAGCCGCACGCGCCTGATCAGATCGGCCTCGATCGCCATGTACGGGCTGCCATCGACGCTGTCGGGCGTGACGCGCAGGAAGTGCAGCAGGTGCAGGATGGGGCAGAAATAGTCGCAGTCATCGGCTGAGGGCCAACGCCGCGTCAGCCGTTGCAGCTCAGGCGGCATGTCCAGTGCAACGTCAGCACCCATCGCAAGCAGCTTCGGCAGATACCGCAGCATCATGATGGTGTCGCCGAAGCCGTGCGCGTGCAGCACCAGCAGCCGCTTGCCGCGCACATCTTCGCCGCGCCAGGGGCGCAGGCCACGGTCCAGCGCCTCGCGCACCTGGGCCCGCATGAACGGCGCTTCCTGCTCGCAGCGCCAATATTCGTCGAGACCCTCGGCCCAGCGGCCAGCCGCGAGCAGCACCATCGCGCGATTGAACCTGGCGCGAAGCGTCGGCGCGGCCTTCAACGTCGCGTCCGACTCTATCAGCGCCTCGTCGATCTGGTTGTCGCGATAGAGCGCGACCACGCGATTGAAATGCGCAAGGTAGCGGTCGATATCGACTGGCACGTCGTTTGTGACCGCGCGGCGGCCGATCGGCTTGCCAGCACGCGCGACGATGATCGAGTCCGGCACGCCGTTGCCGCTCTTGACTTCCAGCACCTCGCCCTGCGCGGTCAAGCCGCGCCAGCCGTACTCGGTCGGCTCGTGGAAAATGACCGGATCGAGTTCGGGCAGATCGTCGCCGAAAGCGCTCAGACCATCTCGCATCGCTACTTCCAGGTCGGCGTCGTCCAGGCGAAGGCGCGCGGATCACGCAAAGCCCATGACACCGGCCACCGGACCTTGATGGCGATGCTGTCGGTTTGCCAAATCTCCTTTTCCGGCCCCATGGTGCCCGCCGCTCCAGGCGCGGTGTCCATCACCAGAGTTGCCGCATTGACGGTCTCAATCTCGGGTTCTGGACTGATCGCAGCGACCAGGGCGGCTGGCGCAATCGCCAGCAGGTCGTTGACCACCGCGTTCGAGCCGAAAATTGAAAGGTCCACGTCGCTGCGCTCGGCGAAGCGCGCCCCCATCATCACAGCGCGACCGGGAGCCCCCACGAGGATGTAGGGACCGTTGCCGCCGACCGGAGCCAGCGAGTTGATGAGCGCTGCAACGTCTTCGAAGACGGCCTCGAACCCATCGGAGGCGGTGCTCACGGGAAGCGCGGCCACGCCGTAGCGCAAACCGGCAGGCCGGTTGGCGGCAGCCGGATTGGCGTCGAACAGCACCTCGTCCATCATGCGGCCCGCCGCCTTCACGAGCGCGTCCGAAATCAGTGCTTCTGCGTTGGATGACTCCAGCATTTCCCGCGTAAGCACGGCAATGGCGGCGAGCTTGTGCGGGTCCAGCACAGCAGGCGTCGTCGTCAGCTGACGCACCGGGATCGGCTGGCCTTCCGCGACGAAGCCAGCGTTGCCGTATTCGGCGACGAAGCCCGGTGCGCTGATGCTGCCGTAGCCGTCGAACGAGAGAACCAGGCATTTGCGCAAAATCTGCGCCGCAGACGATGCAGGCCCCAGCGCCTGGATCGCATCGCTGACATAGCGCTGCGACAGTTCGGCGGCCCATCCGGGGACGGAAACCATCGCCGGGTTGGACGCGGCCCGCGTCAGCAAATGCTCCAGGGAGCGGTCGTTCGGCCACAGCTCGGCAGCAACATCGGCGGCCTTGCTGCGCCGCAGGCGCGCAAGCGTCCTCGCAGTGAGCGAGCGCGTGAACAGATTGCCGCCCACGACCGGCTCGCGCGGTTCGCGGCGGAACGCGCTCTGGCTCTCGTGCTTCATTGGGTCTTTCCTTTTTCGGAGAAGGAAGCCCGCGCGGGCGGCGTCCGGCGCGCGGTCGCGCCAGAGCAGTCAATCGCCGCCCATCTCGGGGTTTATTTCTTGAGCTGCCGCTCGATCGCGGCGAGCCGCTCATCGATTGCGTCGAGGCGACGCGAGACCTCCGCAGCCCCGGAGGCGGCGAAGAAGACCTCGCCCCAGTTGCTGCCGCCGTTGCAGCGATAGATGCCGACAGAAGGCGTCAGCATCACGCGATCCCGCTCACTTAGCGTCGCGATGCGGTCCGACTGCTTCAGGATGATCCCGGCGTCGAAGAAGACCGTCTTGGAGATGGCGAGGCCCCACTTTCGTCCCTGCGGGTCGATGTCGCCGGGGGGAGCGTTGCCGAAGGACTCGATGGTGCCTTCGCCTTTGATGTAGACGGTGTTCGACCCGACGCTGCCGTCCCCTGGCGAGAGTTCGACGTTCCGCGCGCAAGCCAGCGTGACAATTGGAGCCTCACCGTGCTCCGCACGCCATCGCAGAAGCGGCATGTCATTTCCTGTTCGCCGGGTGGTTCGGATCGGTCGGCCAGCCGTCTTCGTCGACATCGTTGCGATATCCGCGCAGCTCGACGTACCGCTTAGTCGAGTTGTGGCAGTCGGCACAAAGCGACTGCAGCGGACCGAGCGCAAACTTGTTCCAGTCGCCCTTGTGCGGCTCGACGTGGTCGGCAACGGTCGCGACGGCAACGACGCCGCGATCCAGGCAGAATTTGCACAGCGGATGCGCCTTAAGCTGCAGCTTGCGGCGGCGCTGCCAAAAACCGGTGTCGTAGAAGTGCTTCCACTCGCTGCTGGGCGTGCTCATCCGATCAGCGCCGCTCGTGGCCGCTGATTTAAATTCTGCGAGGCTCGCGTTGCCCAACGGCTATTGTCAAGCTCGTAGCAGCCGTCATTGTTCTTTCTGTCGAGCGTATGGCCACCGGGCGGCTCGCCCATGTCGGCCAGGAAGGCTTCGAAGCTCTGCCTCCACCGATCGCAGATTGTAATGCCGCGTCCGCCGTAGTTCTTGAAGGCCTTCGTGCTGGGGTTCGTGCATCGCTGGATCATCGCTTCCCAGCTATGGTATGCCCGCGTCTTTCGACCACGACCAGCATGTCCGTGCCGGGGACGCTGTTGGCGTCCAATAGTCGTCGCACGTTCCCTTTTTAGGCAGCCACACGAGTGCGTGCCATGTCGAAGATGACAGGCCGTCGCTTCGATCTGCTCTCCGCAATCGCAATCGCAGAGCCAACAAATGCCTCCGCGTGTGCTACCGACCTCGGCTCGAACGACAAGTCGCCCGAACCGCTGTCCAGCAAGATCGATCTTACCCGGCATGTGCCTAGCCTATGAGAGCTTCAATATCGACCGGCTTCGTCGTGGTGCGGTCGCGCGAGCGCAGGCCGAGCAGCATGGCGAGCGCCACCGCGCCGTCGATGCGAAACCGGGCCTTGTCCTTGTCGAGCTTGCGGTTGCCAGCCGGGTCCATCATGGCCACGGCATTCGCCATGTTCCAGTTCAGGATCGGATTGTTCGGATGCAGCAGCTTGCGCTCGATGATCGCCAGCTCGACGGCGTCGATGGCCGGGCCCATGTCTTTGAAGCCCTGGCCCCACGGGACGAGCCGCAGCCCGTCGCCTTTGTCACCGTCCTGATAGGCTTGCAGGCCGATGCGGTCGAACTCGCGCAGCAAGTCGTTGATGCGCCAGCGGTCATACGCCAGGCGCTTCACGCGATAGCGCTGCGTCAGCCCGGCAATGAAGAGAGCTATCGCCTCGGGGTCGATTGTCCTGCCGGGGCTGATCAACAGGTGACCGGCTTCGGCCCATTCCTGGTAACGGCGGCTCGATGCGCCGAAGTCCCGGTTGGAATGCTCGTTCAGGTGATCGCGCGGCTTCCAGAAGTACGGCGCGATCCGGCAGGGGTCGCTGGCCGACCCGACCAGCAGCGCGGTCAGGTCCACGACGCTGGACAGGTCGAGCGCCAGGTAAACCTCTTCGCCGTCTTGCAGCGCTGCGTCGCCGTTGCACGCCATCCATTCCGCGCGGCTGATTAGCGAGGCGACCGGCGCAACGCGCTGGTTCAGAAACAGGTTGCGGACCTTCGGCTCCTCGGCGGGCATGCGCTGCGCCTTGCGGATCGCGGTCGCCAGGTCCTCGCGGTCGCGGAATTTGCCGAGCGCCGGGTTGGCTTTTTCCCACTGTCTCTCGTTGTCCAGGTCGCAGTCCTCGTCGGCTGTGTGGAGATGGCAGACGATAGAGGGGTCGACGCCCGACAGCCCGTCGTCGATCAGCTTCGACAGGACGTGCTCAGGGTCGTTGCTCTGCGTCGAGATGATGATGAACAGCGGCTCTTGCCGCGCGCCGAACGAGGTATCCAGCACGTCGTAGAGCTCGCGGTTCTTGGCCTGGGCCAGCTCGTCATAGATCACCAGGCTCGGCAGATAGCCGTGCTTCGTCCCAGCCTCGGCGCTGACCGCGCGATAGACCGAGCCGGTTCGCCTGCCGATCATCGTTTTGGTCGAGGGGATCACCTCAATCTCGGCCTTCAGCTCGGGCTCCAGGTCCACGATCTGGCGCGCAAACTTGAAAACGATGCTCGCCTGGTCGCGATCATTCGCGGCCGAATAAATTTCGCCGTGGACGATGGCCTCGGGGCCGACCAGGTGCGCGAGCACGATTGCCGCGATGAGCGCGGTCTTGCCGTTCTTGCGCGCGATCGACAGGATCGCCCGCCGCACCGCGCGGTTGACACCGATGTGCGGCTCGTAGATGGCGCGGATGAATAGCTTCTGGAAAGCGTCGAGCTTGAACGGTTTGCCCTGGCCGGTGCCGCTGGGCACCGTCAATCGCTCGATAAAGTCGATAACCGCCTTAGCGCGGGCCTTGCCCTGGGGCGTGCGCTTAACCAGCAAGGAGTCCGGCAAACTTGCTCTGCGACTGTTCGCCCTGGACGCCAGCGTTGATGCGGGTGCGTGCGGCAGGGGTCAGGCCGAACTCGGCGGCGTAACGCACCATGTCCGCTGCGGCCTTGCGCACGATGTAGACCAGCGGGTTCTGCGCGGCGTCGCCGTACTTGGTCTTGATGATCATGCCGTTCATCAGCGGATCGTTGTTCTGCATCCGCGCCAGCGCCTCGGCCGCCATCCGCCACTGGCCATAGGCGTGGCAATAGGCGGCAAGCGGCGCGACATCGACGATGGTCAAGAGGCCGAGCCGGTGCAGCTCCGCGCCGACCGTCCACCATTCGTCGGCTGCGTAGCCGGTGATGAAGGGCGGCGGATCAGGCAGGTTGGCCGCTACCTCGGGCTGCGGCTCGTCAGTGCGAAGCGGTCGCTTGCCTGGATTGCCGCGCAACAGTTTCAGCTGCGTCGGGATCGTTCGCGCAGGCATCGATGGACTCCTTGAGGTCGTTGAAACGGCGGCCGTCGCTCTCGCGGTGCGCCTGCTCGCCGGTAAATGCCTGCCAGCGCAGCACCGCGACATCGACGTATGCCGGATTGATCTCGATGCCGTGGCAGGCGCGCGCCGACATCTCGGCGGCGATGATGGTGGTGCCCGAGCCGCAGAACGGGTCGTAGACCGCCTGGCCGGCGGACGAATTGTTTTCGATAGGCCGCTTCATGCACTCGACCGGCTTCTGCGTGCTGTGGCCGGTCTCGGACGACTGCTGCTTGGGGATTTCCCAGATCGTCGATTGATCGCGCGCCCCGTTGAAGTGCCCGATCTTGTGCTTGCGCACCGCGTACCAGCACGGCTCGTGCTGCCAGTGATAGTCACCGCGCCCGATTGCGAAATTGCTCTTGGCCCAAATGATCTGGGCGCGCATCTGGAAGCCGCTTGCGATCAGGCTCGCCTCGACCACGCCGACATGCAGCGCGCCGTGCCAGACGTAGGCAACGTCGCCTGGAAAGAGCTGCCAGGCCTCGGTCCAATCGTCGCGATCGTCGTTGAGGACGAGCCCGCGAGCACCAGCACCGACCTTGGTGCCGTCGCTGCGATAGACGCGCTCGCGCCAGTTCGGGTCGTAGTTCGCGCCATAGGGTGGATCGGTCACCATCAGATGCGGCGTCACGCCCGCGAGCGCGCGGCCAACGTCGGCCGCATTGGTCGCATCGCCGCAGACCAGGCGGTGACGGCCAAGCCGCCAAACATCGCCGCGCCGCGCCAACGGCTCGGCCGGAAGATCAGGGACCTCGTCGGGATCTGTAAGTCTTGGGTTCGAGTTCGTCAGCGCGCCAGCTCGCGGTCGGAAAAGCCGATCAGCGGCAGGTCGAAGCCCATCGCGGTGAGATCGGCCACTTCGATTTTGAGCAGCGCGTCGTCCCAGCCCGCGTTCTCGGCGAGCTTGTTATCGGCGATGACGTAGGCGCGCTTCTGCGCTTCCGACCAGCCGCGAGCGACGATGACCGGGACCTCTCGTATCCCCAACCGCTCGGCAGCCAGCAGCCTCCCGTGCCCAGCGATCACCATCCCGGCTTCATCGACCAGGACCGGTGTGGTCCAACCCCACTCGCGGATCGAGGCCGCGATCTGCTGCAGCTGCGCCTCGGAATGCGTCCTGGCGTTGCGGGCATAGGGGACCAGGGCCGCAACCGGACGCCGTTCTGTGGCCCACGCGGGCCAATTTGCGCCCTGCGTGGCGAGGGTATCCAGCAGCATCACAACCTCGGTAGTAAATGTGTTTGATCACTATGCCTGACCACCACGCCAAGCCGGTCAGCAGCGTGATGGTGGGCTTCCGGCCTTCATGTGCTCGGCGGTCAGCGACCCGTGCTGACCGTGCTCGCTCGCCCGTCAGGTCGCGAAGTTCGCCGACCATCCTCCTATGCCGGGGCGGGGGCGCGCGGCGGTAAGAGGATTAGCCGCAGCGCGGTCGCGGCGTCGCGGGACATATTGAACCGTTCCGGCTCCCCTGGCCGCCTTTCAAGCCCCCGTTGAAAGCGCGCGGAGATCAATTTCATCGCGATCCAAACTGCGCTCTGGACACGAGCATAGCGTTCATGTTGGCTGCTATTGGCCGAGCCACCACTTCAGGAGCGTACCGATGCCTGACGTAAGGGAAAAGCAACGCGAAGCCCGCCGGAAGATCATTCGCCAATGGGCGAAGCTTCCGAAGGAGCGGCGGCAGTCTATTGAGGCGATTTCTGAATTCGCCAGGACCGCCGCCCAGGAGAACGAAAATGCATTCGCCCACAGTCATCGTGATCCCTACGAGAAAATCATGAGCTGGCTATTGCCGCGTGCTCATCTCTGAGCGACCGAGCCGCCCAGTGTCCGGGTCAGAACTGGTTCCTGGACCGGTCGATAGGCCGGATGCGCGCGGTCGCGGGCGAGTTCGGATCGCGCCGATTGCTGGCGCATTCGGCGAGCACGTTGCGGAGCCCGCTGATGCGCGTTTGCGGGGCTCTCACTCGGGGGTGTCCAGCTTGTGCAGCTCAGCCCTCGCCAACGCCGTGGCTTTCTCGATGGCCTGCTCTCGCGTGAAGGTGTTGGGGCTCAAACGGCGTGAGACAAGGCTGTCCCAATAGAACCTGACCGATTTCCGTCCATCGGCGAACCACACTTCGAGGCTGCCGCAGTCATCGTCGACGCCACGGTGAGGGATGATGCGGATGGGATCGCCTTCGGCCATGGGTAGGCTGCTATTGAGCAAGCCAGCAGGAATGCCGAATTTGATCGCTTCGACAAGTATTCTTTTTTCGTTCTTTGCGATGTCGCGGTCGAAACAGCAAATATGGCGGGGGAAAGTTTTTGCTAGACGAGGCGATCAATCAAATGCGGCAAGCGTCTTCGCGCATACTAGATCCAGAGATGGACAAGCGACTGCAGCTCTACGAGAAAACCCTCGCTCGACGGCATTAGCACCCGTCGCAGGATGTAGTCCGAACGACCTTTGCTTATATGTAAGCGGCAAAGAGACTCTCAGCTTGCCGCTTACAATTGACCTCGCCGTGTAATCAGATAGCTTCACGAAGTCGGAGATTGCGCCACTCCAGATTCCAACCACATCCCGGACGGCACCAACCTCGAACTCGGCAGATGTTGATGGCGAGTTGGTTGCGTGACCCGTGCTTGAACCGAACGCGCCGTACTACGCTCTTATTTTGATCAAGAAGTCGCTGACTTGCGCCTGCAATGAAGAGATATTGTTGCTCAAATGCATCATCTTTCCAACAGCGTGGCCCGCCGATGAGCCAGATGCGCGCGACGCATCGTTCAGTTGGTCGATATCTCGGGACGCTTCGCGCATATCAGCACTGACCTTTGTGATGCTTCTTGAGATGTCGTTAGTCACAATCGATTGCTCTTCTACCGCCGCCGATATGCTGCTCGAGATCTCCTGCACTTGTTCGACTATGTCAGCGATCTCACCCATCGCCGCAGTCGCCAGTTCCGTTTTTCGTTGAATGGCGAGAATCTGAGTATCAACCTCGCTCGTCGCTTTTGCTGCTTGCGCAGCGAGAGTCTTCACCTCCCCCGCCACTACTGCAAAGCCTCGACCCGCTTCGCCAGCTCGTGCTGCCTCGATGGTGGCGTTGAGCGCCAGCAAATTGGTTTGCGAGGCTATGCCCTCGATCATTTGGACAACGCTGCTGATCCTCGTCACCGAAGCAACGAGCTCACTTAATGTTGCTTCGGCGTGTACGGTTTTTTCGCGCGCAGTTTGCGAAACATTTGCTGCGGTCGAAACTTGTCGACTGATTTCGGAAATCGAGGCCGAGAATTCCTGGGCAGCCGAAGACACGGCAGTGGAGTTTTCTTCAGTCTTTTTCACCATTCCTGTCATGGCTTCAGCACGAAGACGGACATCGTCCGTTGAAGCTGTGATTTCTGATGCAACCGCTTGCATGTCCTGCATTGAGCCCGCCACAACGTCGACGACCCGCGACACGTCGTTGTCAAATTTCCCTGCAAGACTCAGCCTCTCTTCGCGCATACGAACCAGATCGGTTATGTCCTGCCAAACACACACGACTATCGGATGGCCTCTGAATGCCGAAACGACAAGACTTATCCTGACCGGGATGGAAGTGTGATTTTTGCGCCGAAGCCACCATTCGATCGCGACGTGGCCTGACCTCATCACAACCTCATTCGTCTCTTCGAACATCTGCGCAACAGTCTTGCCGTTCGGCTGAGGATCCAAGGAAAGCGAGGCGATACTCAATCCTCTCAATTCTTCTCTACCGGAAAGTCCGAGCATGTGAGCTGCGGCGTCGTTGCCGAGCACGCACCGGTCCGCATCATAAACTGTAATACCATCCTTGATCGACTCGAAGGCTGTGATCGCCATCGCTTCGTCCAAGGTTATTCCTGTCGTCTCCCGTCTCGCCGACATCATGAAGGAAAGGACCAACATCAATCCGCCGAGAAGGAGCCCGCCCCAGAAGTGAAGTGAAAGCGCGTCTGCATTAGCCGCAATTGTTGCTACCGGGACAGACAACGCCAGGGCGAGACTTGATATCCGATTGTGCCACATAATTCCAACCGCCGATTGCACCCGACATAAGTGGTCGTATCGAATCTAAATTAAGATTTCCCTTTCGCACCGTTCTATCCACCGCTATTGAGCGGTTATACCTTTGTATGGCTGAGTATACCCCACGTGCACCGCTCCCGAAAAAGCTTCATACGCAGCCTCAAAGCTCTGCTGCAATATGCGTGCGCGATCTGGGCCGGCCGATGGTGCGGGTGGAGCAACGGACGATCGGCGGAGCTGGTCGGGGTTGGTGCGCCACGACGGCGCGAAGAAGGAGGAAGATCGACCTAAAACCTTCAAGCAGCCTTGCTGTGCAAGAGATGAGGGTAGGCTCCTCGGGCTCGGATTGCAGGATCAGAGTCCAAACCACCACAAGCTGCTTCGACACAACGGTCGAGGTGGTGAGCGTTGTTGGAACAGGCGGGCGCAAGCCCGTCAGGTAAGCCTCAGGAAGGCGAGCGGAAGCGAACCGCCGATGAAGCATCGAAAACCAGTACAGACGTTGTCGAAACCAAGGGTTCAACCCTTCCTTGGGAGCAAGCCTATCGGGAGCCTGGTTACCGGATGGGTGACGACCGGTGTAGAGGCGGCGCGATCCTGATGGCAGGCTCTTACACGGAACGTGGGAACCTGGGTTGTGATGCCAAGGGAGAACCTGAAAGCGGCAGCACCGCTGAGGGGTGCAGGAGTGAGGAGGAGGCCAAAGCGGTACTGGGAGCGATCCGTAATCGCCTTGCCGAGTGCGGTCTGGAACTCCACCCGGAGAAAACCCGGATCGTCTACTGCAAGGACAACAATCGGAGCGGGGGTACGAGCAAATCACGTTCGACTTCCTCGGCTACACGTTCCGGCCGCGCAAAGCTCGGGACAGCAAGGGTGAGAAGTTTGTCAGCTTCGCACCGGCCATCAGCCGCAAGGCAGCCAAGGGAATCCGGCAGGCTATCCGCGAATGGCGGGTGACAAGCAGGAGCAACCAAACGCTGGAAGACCTAGCCAAACTGATCGACCCTGTCGCGAGAGGATGGCTGAACTACTACGGGCGGTATTACCGCTCGGAGTGCGTCAACGTCCTTCGTCACGTCAACATGGTGCTCACCCGGTGGGTGATGGGGAAATATAAAAGGTTCAAGCGCCGGAAAACTGCGGCCATATACTGGCTAGGACGTCTCGCAAAACGAGCGCCAAGCCTGCTGTATCTGTGGAAAGTCGGCATCAGACCAACGGCTGGATGATAGAAGCCGGATGAAGCGCGAGCTTCACGTCCGGATTCGTGAGCGCCTGGGGGTGAAATTCCCCCGGGCGACTCGACCGTAGCCGATCGTCCGTTGCGGTGAGGCGGGCGGCATAAACCTGTCTATGCCGCAATCGGCATAGGCAGGTCTCGATCAGCGAAGCGATGCAGGCCCAGTTCTCCGCGCCCTCGAGAGACTATTTTTTCTCGTAGTTGTTCGCGGGCGCTTGGCGCGCTATTTGCTCGGCTCCCCTTAAACTCATGGAGCTCTCACAGTGAACATACAATTGAGGGTTCCGCTTGTCGGCCAAGAGCATGGCTATGATGGTCAACCGATCATGCGACGAGATCACCACGGAATTATGCGGCCGTGGGGGAGTTGGGCTTGTTGGTATGCAGAGCTGGCCCCGGTTGTTTGGACAGCGCCCCGCGAAAATTAAGTGGATTCCTGCCGGGTTATGCTGAAGGCGGGGCTTTACGATTTTGCTGTGGCGTCGGGAGGGCGTAAGCCCGACCAGAGCCGCAGCAAAATCGTTGGCGACGATCATGCGGCCGTCACCATCGTTTGCGCGCCGAAGTAAGCCTCGTCGGGCGTGCGTTCGTCAAGGCTCGAGTGAGGACGTCCTCGGTTGTAGAACGCCAGATATTTGGAAATCGATGCTCGCGCCTCGAGCACGCTGTCGTAAGCACGCAGATAGACTTCCTCGTATTTGACAGTGCGCCACAGCCGCTCGACGAACACGTTGTCGCGCCAGGCACCCTTGCCGTCCATGCTGATGGCGATGTTCGCGTCCAGCAGCACGCCGGTGAAGTCGAGGCTGGTGAACTGGCTACCCTGATCCGTGTTGAAGATCTCGGGCCTGCCGTGCTTCGCCAACGCCTCCTGGAGCGCTTCGACGCAGAATATCGTCTCCATCGTGATCGATACGCGATGGACCAACACCCGTCGGCTGAACACATCGACGACCGCCGCGAGGTAGACGAATCCACGTCGCATCGGAATGTAGCTGATGTCCATTGCCCAGACCTGGTTCGGCCGCTCGATCTTCAATCCGCGCAATAGGTACGGGTAGATCTTGTGGCCCGGTGCGGGCTTGCTCGTGTTCGGACGGCGATAGATCGCCTCGATCCCCATGCGCTTCATCAGCGTCGCGACGTGGCGGCGGCCAATCTGCATGCCCTCACGCTGCAACAGCGATCGCAGCATGCGCGCCCCTGCGAAGGGATAATCGAGGTGCAGCTCATCGAGCCGGCGCATCAAGACAAGGTCCTCGGCCGAAACCGGCCGAGGTTCATAGTAAACCGTACTGCGGGCAAGGTTCAGGACCTTCGCCTGGCGCACGACAGACAGATCATGGTCGCGGTCGATCATCGCTTTGCGCTCAGCAGGCCCGCCTTGGTGAGCGCGCCGGACAAAAAATCGTTCTCCAACGCAAGCTCGCCGATCTTGGCATGTAACGCCTTCAAATCGACCGGCGCCTCGGCCGGTCCGTTGTCCTGCCCAAACACTCCGGCGGCGCCTTCCAGGAGTTGGGTCTTCCAGGTCGTGATCTGGTTCGGATGGACATCAAACAATTGCGCCAGCTCGGCCAACGTCTTCTCCCCCTTCACGGCCGCCAAAGCCACCTTTGCCTTGAATGCCGGAGAATGCGTCCGGCGACTCCTCTTCGTCATCTTCGCTCCTGATTCGCGGCAAGAAGCCTCGCCGCTCTCAGGCAGAAAATCCACTCAAGCTACTGTCCGAATTTGCGGAGCCAGCTCTTGCTTCCGCTTGTATGGTGTCCTATTACTTTCGCCCGGGGCCCCGCCTGGGTTTGCCCGCGCTTTGGCGGGACGACGCAGGCCTCGACCGAGACTGTTTTCATTATTTGGCTTCGATCGAAGGATTGGAGAGGCTCGTAAAGCCATCTGGCGGATTTACGCGCGATTTTATCGCCGAGACGTTGCAGAGGCGAGGGCCGATCTGGGCTGCGGTAACTCTAGCAGAGGAGGATAAGCATGTAGTGGTACTGACCGGCGTGAACGAATTGACGCTACACTTGAATGATCCTTCAACCCCAGAGCGTGCGGAAATTGGCTTCTTTGATCTTGAGCTCGACGAGCTTTTCGTCAAGAACCGCGATTGGCTGTGAACGCTCCGCCGCAAGCAGGACTGGGAAGGGCGAGCCAAGACTATCCCCGCCTTCCCCATACACTCAATGGCTCCGAAATTGCATGATTGTCACGATCCTTGGTTCCAGAACGAGGCGCAGACAATACCGCTGACAATTTCGACTTAAAGGAACCCACTTAGCCGATCCTAGGGACCCGCTAAGTTGGTCCATGCCATTTCTCGATCTGCCACCATCCATTGAAAACCTAAAGCTTTTTGGCCGAAAGAATGTTTTTCTTTCCCGAATTTTCGGAAGAGCGGCCGCTAAAATTGGAGCGCCGCCGCGCTCGGAAATGGGTTTCTTTAGGATTTCCGGTGCCGCCCCCCCCGCCCGGAGAAAGACATTCCCCGCAGACTTCAATTGGTTAGGGCGAGTTTCGGCGCGGCACCGGTACTGCTTTTCGGAAGTCGAGCGTTCGCGGTCCTTGCTATCAGGCGCTGCGCGGGTCCCCTTGGAACCGGGCTGACCGAATGGGGAATGTTCGTCTATTGAGCCGGAACCCTGGGGCGCTGCCTGGTTCCGCCGACTGCCGCCTAGTTCCGAACGACTCTGCCGAGCCGCACGCTTGGCCACACGCGCGCTCGTTCCGCCTTGATGGGGCAGCGCGCCGCACGGGCCGCCTGTGGCCCAGGGAATGCCTAACCGGTCGGGCCCGTAGTCCTGGGGCTTACGGTCCAGGCAGGCAATCCCTTCGGGAATGGAAAACGCTGCCAGCACTTCCATTGCTGCTTCTGCAGCACCTTCGCAATGCCATGGCTACGGTTCGACTGGATGTCGGCGCGCAGCAGAGCGATGTACGGGCAACGAAACGGCGCGGCGCACAACGCCAGGCGCGAAACCACGAAAGAGAAACCGAATGCTTGACTCGCCTTACGGCATGCACCTGTCGATCTTTCCGGCTTGCGATACCGACAAGCCAACCGAAGACCGGCTGGAGCGCATCATCGAACGCCTGATGGATCGCGCCGACAAGGCCCTGCTTTCCGGCAAGGCGACGCAGGTCCAATACGACGCTTGGATCAAGGCCCTGAACACTTGGGCCAAGAGCGTGAAGCTCGCGCGATAACCGAAGCCGCAGCCTCCTGGCTGCCCACACGCCCAGCACCCGAAAGGGGCTCTGGGCTCGGGGCAGTACGGGGCGACCATTCCGGTCGCCGCAAAACAAGAGAAGTTGAAATGGCTACGAAGAAGAAAACGGCGAAGGAGGCTCCCGCTAAGAAGGCGGTCGCCAAGAAGTCCAGCGCCAAGAAGACGGCCGCCAAGTCTGGCGCGCCGAAGGCGGGCACCAAGACCGAGCAGTTGATGACGCTGCTCAAGAGCGGCGCGACGGTCGAGGCCTTGTGCTCGAAGCTCGGCTGGCAGGCGCACACGCTGCGCGCCGCGGTCACCCGCCTGCCTGGCGGTGCGAAGGTCGAGCGGTCCCGCGAGGACGGCGTCACCTCATACAAGCTGGCGTAAGGCGCGCCAGCGTGATCCCCGACGAATTCACTGCCGCGATGGTGGTCAGTTTCATGATCGCCATCGCAGCAGCACAGGCTGGCTGGCACTTCGCCAGCTTCATCAAAGCAAAATGGAGCAAACGGAAATGAGACTACCACTCACGATAACTGCGCTGCTTGCGGCGACCCCGGCTTTTGCCGGGGACAGCAGCAGCGGCGGCGACCCGTTCATGGGCCTGATCGTCCTGGCCATCCTGATCGGCTGCTACTTCTTTCCGACGCTGATCGCGCTTGGGCGGCGGCATCGCAACACGCTGGCGATCTTTCTGCTCAATCTCTTTTTGGGCTGGACGTTCTGCGGCTGGATCGCCTCCCTGGTCTGGGCGGCTACAGCGGTGAAGCGGAGGATCACATGAGCTACGCTCTTCTAAACAAGTGCCGAACGGTTCGGGCGGCTACATCACGGTCTGCACCTGCAACTGATACCACCAGGGGCGGCGCTTGCTGCCGTCCCTCCTGGGGGATGATCATGAGTGACGACAATGAAAAGTCGCTACGCGAGAACGGCGTAGAGCCAGAACGCAAAACGCCGGTGTGGTCGTCATGGGGCATCGGCGCAATTCTCGTGTACGTGGCGGTCAAGTTTCTGATGCATATCGCTCGCACACATCACTGACCCGGACATGTACCCCCTGCGAGCACTGCAACAGGTTCGCCGCGTGTGGTAGACTTTCGTCGGTTCAACCCGGGATAGCGTCAGGTCGGGGGCCGCGATGCAGCAAATTGCCGACTGGCTCGAAAAGCTCGGTATGTCCGAGTATGCTCAGCGTTTTGCTGAAAACCGCGTTGATTTCTCCGTCCTTCGCGAACTGACTGATCAGGACCTTAAAGATATTGGTGTCGTCCTTGGCGATCGCCGAAAAATGTTGCGCGCGATTGCTGACATCGACGGTATTAAGAAAAACGCACCAGCTGCGCGCGCCAAGATGATGGCAGCGCCGCGCTGTACACCGGTGGCGTCAGAGCCGATCCCGACCGCAACACCGCTGCCGAGCGCCGCCGCGGCTGAAGTCCGCGGCGAGCGCCGCTATGTCACGGTGATGTTCTGCGATCTCGTCGGTTCGACCAGCATTTGCGCGCAGCTCGATGCCGAGGAGTGGCGCGACCTCGTCTGCGCTTATCTCGATGCCGCTTGCGCCGCGGCGATCGAGATGGGCGGCCATATCGCCAGAAAGTTGGGCGACGGGCTCATGGTGCTGTTCGGTTATCCGGTAGCGCAAGAGAACGATGCCGAACGCGCGGCGCGGGCTGCGCTCTCGATCCAACGCGGGCTCGCCGAGGTGAACCGCAAGAATACTGCTGCTGGCAAGCCTGCGCTTAACGCGCGTATCGGCATTGAAACTGGCGCGGTCGTGGTCGATGCGGCGGGTGAGATTTACGGTGATGCGCCTAACATTGCGGCGCGGGTGCAGGCGCTAGCGGAGCCAGGTACGGTAGTAATGACGGCGCGGGTGCAGCACCAGGTCGCCGGTCTGTTCGTCGTTGAGGAACGCGGCAGCCATGAACTTAAAGGCGTGCGGGAGCCGGTGACGCTATACCGGCTCGTGCGGGCGAGTGGTGGCGGGCGCCGCGGGGGACAGCGCCATCTCACGCCGTTGGTGGGGCGCGAGGAAGAGATCGCGACGTTGATGCGGCGCTGGGAGAGGGCGCGGCAGGGCGACGGGCAGTTGGTGATGATCGTGGGCGAGCCGGGATTGGGAAAATCCCGCCTGATCGAGGAATTCCATCTCCGGCTGCGCGAGGTGCCGCACACTTGGACAGAATGGAGCTGCTCGCAGCTTTCGCAAAACACGCCGCTGCACCCGATCGCCGATTGGGGCCGCCAGCGCTTCGGCGGCGCCGACATCCCCGCCGAGCAACGTCTCGCGGACCTGGAAAATACGCTGGAACTGGTGAAGCTTGACCCGGTCGAGAATGCCCCCTTATTGGCGCCCCTATTGGACATCCCCATGCCGCAGACCCGTGCATGCACCTTGGAGCCAGGGGTGTTGCGGCGCCGACAGCTGACAGCACTCACCAATTGGGCAATGGCCGGCGCGCGAACCCAGCCGTTGGTCCTGGCATTTGAAGATGTGCATTGGGCTGATCCTACCACGCTCGAGCTGTTGCGCGGCATCGCCGAGCGCGGGGCACTTGCGCCCTTGTTCATTCTCATCACCGCCCGACCGGAGTTCCGACCGCCCTGGGGCACGCGCTCGCATCACAGCACAATCAGCTTGGCTCCGCTCGATCGCTCGCAGGTCCGCCATATGGTGGGTCAGCTTGCCGCTTACCACGCGCTGCCGAAGGAAGTGCTGGACCGCGTGACCGAGCGCAGCGGTGGTGTGCCGCTGTTCATTGAGGAAGTGACACGACTTCTACTGGAGCGCGGCGAGCATGGTGACATCCATGCGATCCCGCCGACACTACAACAATCGCTGACCGCGCGGCTCGACCGGCTGGGCGCAGCGCGCGAGGTGGCGCAGATCGGCGCCGTGATCGGGCGCGACTTTTCCTATCGGCTCCTTCGCGCCGTCGCCGGGACGGAAAACGTGCCGCTTCAGACGGCGCTCGAACGGCTCGTCGAGGCCGACATTCTACGTGTGCAAGGCCTGCCGCCGGACTCTGAATATCGCTTCAAGCATGTTCTTATTGTGGATGCTGCCTATGAGAATTTGCTTAAGAGCCGACGCCAGGTTTTGCACCGACGCGTCGCCGAAGCGCTACGTGATAATTTTGCCACCACCTGTGCCGCCGCGCCCGAGCTGCTGGCGCATCACTTCACACAAGCGGGGCTCACCGAAGCGGCGCTCGAATGGTGGGGCAAGGCAGGGGAACGGTCGCTCCAGAAGTCCGCCCTGGTTGAAGCCATTGAGCAACTCACCCGCGCGCTCGACCAGATAGCCAGTTTACCGAGTACGCCCGCGCTGCGCCGTGAGCAAATCAAACTTCAGGTGGCGCTTATTACGCCGCTTATTCACGTGAGGGGTTACGCGGCGCCAGAGACCAGGGCTGCGGCGGAACAGGCACACACGCTAATCCAGCAGGCAGAAATGCTTGGAGAGCACCCTGAAGACCCCCTCTTGTTGTTCTCGGTACTCTATAGCTTCTGGGTCCATCACTACGCCAACTTCAATGGTAAGGCGATGCGCGAGCTTGCTCGTCAGTTCCTGACGCTGGCTGACAAAAGCCCCTCCACGGTTCCACTCTTGATCGGGAGCCGCCTCACTGGCGTCTCCCTCATGACCACGGGAGACATCGCCGGGAGCTTGCCACACTACGATCGGGCGCTTGCGCTCTATGACCCGGCCGTGCACCATTCTCTGGCGACGCACTTTTCCATCGATGCTGCGGTAGCCGCTCTGTGCTTTAGATCTTGGAGTCTTTGGTTGCTTGGCTATCCAGATGCGGCGCTCGCAAGTGTGGAGGACAGTCTAAAGAATGCACGCGAGTTTGGCCAAGCCGCCACTTTGATGTGGGCCCTATTTTACGCAATCCTTCCCCACATTTGGTGCGGAAAGTACGCCGTAGCAAAAATGCAGGCGGACGAACTCGTCGTCTTGGCGAATGAGAAGGGCACGTCTTTTTGGAAAGCAAATGGCATTCGAGCGCAAGGCTACCTCCTAGCTGAAGTCGGCGGCGCGGTCGACGCTGTCAGCATGATCCGCTCCAGCCTCGACGCCTGGCGATCAACCGGTTCGACCTTACGGGTGCCGACCGATCTGTCCTATCTTGCCAGCGCCTATCTGAAAGTCGGTCAGTTCGACAATGCCGAACGCTGTATCCACGAAGCCATGATGGCGGTCGAAAGTACCGATGAACGCTGGTACGAGGCTGAGGTCAATCGCGTAGCAGGCGAAGTCGCGGTCAACTCGCCAGATAGCGACGCTGCGAAGTCAGAACGCTATTTCGAGCGCGCCCTTGCGGTCGCCCGCGAACAACAGGCCAGATCCTGGGAACTCCGCGCCGCAATGAGCCTCGCCCGTCTTTGGCGCTCCCAGGGCGAGCCGCGGCAAGCTCGTGAATTACTTGCTCCGGTCTACGGCTGGTTCACTGAAGGGTTCGACACGCGCGATCTGAAAGAGGCCCAAGCGTTGCTTGCCGAACTGGCGACGTGAAGGCGCTCGCGATCGACAGGGGAAATGTCGCTGATTGGGCCCAAAGCGGCGGTCCCGGAATGTCTGCTCTCGCGTCGCTGTTAACCGGGCGAGCCAATTGGAAGCCCCAGGGATGCGCTCGGCGGGTTACGGGCCGTCACCCTCAAAAGCGCGCCAGTCGCCTTCCTCTGCCCGTTTTTGTCCCGGCTTTGGCGAGAATGGGCCGGGAAACGGCCAAGGCGTGTCAGGACGAAAACACCAGGCTTTTCAGGGCAGAATGTTGTGGACGGCTCCTCCGCCCGGCACGCGAGTGCGACGGGCTCCCACGAATCAACGGACCTTTTGACGTCGCCGCGATCAGGATAGCCGTCAGCAGCATCGCGCCAGCAAAAATGATCCGCGCGAGGTTTGCGCCGACGAGTGGTAAAGGCCGCGAAAACTCGTACAGCGTGCGAATATAGTGATATGGTTCGAGCGTGTTGTTGACCTCAAAGGAACGGCTCTCCGGCTTCGCCGCTTTCGAGATTAAAGCGGACATCAACCAGCCGACAATGCCCGCTGAAACGTCGAAAATGACACAACGCGGACATTTCTCGCGGGGAGCGCTAGGCTGTAGCGCGAGCCACAAAGGAGAGTGTTAAATGATGCGGGCTGTGCTTCTCTGCGTGGTGCTGGCGACGCTTTTGCCGAGATACGCGGAAGCTGCGGAACGCGTCTGGCGCTTAGGTGTGCTCTCGCTCCCCAACCGTGGCGCTATCCGATCTGTCACGCTGCCCTATTTGGCGACCCGCGGCTTCGTCGAAGGCCGCAATCTAGTTGTCGATTTTCGCGTAGGTACGGAGGAGCAAATGCCAGCACTGGCGCAGGCCGTGGTTGGCGAAAAACCCGATGTCATTATTGCCTCTTCCGATTGGTCGGTCCATGCTGCTCGCGCAGCAACGAGCACAATTCCGATTGTCGCCGCACCAATGGGCGCAGACCCAGTCCGCGCCGGTGTTGCCGAGAGTTGGGCGCATCCGGGCGGCAACGTCACGGGCGTTTGCCTGATCGCCCCGGAACTTGAGGTCAAGCGGCTGTCCCTGCTTCATGAGGCCTTGCCGTCAGTGCATCGAATTGCGGTGATCTCCGCTCATCGTAAGATCGTGGAAGCCGGCTTCGCGCCCTTGCGCAAGGCTGCTGCCCAAACCGGACTGGAACTGGTCGAAATCTGGGTCGAGAGCCCGAACGAGTATGCAGCCGCGTTTGATGCGATGCTCAGTTCTGACGTGGAAGCCCTCATGATCGAGCCTACCCCGGAGCTGAACCGCGACCTTGAAAAACTCGGCGCGCTTGCGGTGAAAGCCGGATTGCCGACGATTGGAGGCTCCCGCGAGGCCGCTCAAGGCGGGCTTCTGATCGGCTATGGCCCGAGCATTGCAGAACTTGAGCAACAGGCGGCAAGCTATGTGGAGCGCCTGTTCAATGGCGCGGAAGCGGCCGATTTACCGTTTCAAGGTCCCACCCATCTCAACTTCGCCGTCAACATGAGGACAGCCAAGAAGCTTGGCCTCACCATCCCGCCGTCTTTGCTCGTGAGCGTCGACGAGGTGATTGAATGAGTCTGCAACGAAGTGGGGCACCTCTCGTTGAGTCCGCTCAGCGCGGAAAAGCGGACTAGATTTGGTCTCGTTGAGTTCTTCGCCATTTGACCGGATTATGGTCCGGCCGCGCGTTGCAAGAAGATTTCGACGACCTGGCGGTGAAGCGGTCTTGCATCAATGTATCCGGCCTCTGTTTGGAGCGTTGCTCCGGACCATCATGGATATCAGCGCGCATGCGATCTGATTAGCGGTCAGGCCTCGACCGGGCCGTTCGGGTCACCAGTGTTCGGATGCGCCGAGAAGACCGATCCTCCATACTCGTCTTATCTTCTCGCAGACCTCGGCGGGTAAGATTACATCGTCGATGGGTCTCTCCTCATTTCATGGCTGTTCCTTTGTTCGCGCCTGGCGGTTGTTCCTTCGTCCCGGCGTGCGCGGCAGAACGGGCCGCGCGGAAGGGGCCGTCAAGGCTGGCCGTCGCACAGGCTTACCTCTTGCTTCCATGCTGCCAGGTCACGTCTTGACGGCCCCGAGCACGGCGCGAGGATCAGGCTGGGCGGTACGCCATCGCATCGGTCTTGTCGCATGCGAAGGCGCGCCACTTGTTGAGAACCGCCCATGCGATGCCGGCGAGCTTGTTGGCCAGCGCAATGGCAGCTCACTCGCCGCGAACTACCTCGGGTTCGTTCAGCTTGAGTCAATCAGGCTATGGCTTCGCGCTAACGAGTCCACGCCCTTAACACGGAGGAAGCTATGGCGGGCAAGCCGAAAAAGGACGAGGACCGGCGGCATGCGGAAAAGCCGCCGGCGGATCACACCGAACAGCGGCAGACGGCGGCGGAAGATACCACCCAGGGCGTGCCGCCTTACAAGGATTAAGCCGTGGTGATCGAGCGCGTTGTGCGAGATCGGGCTGTCAATCGGCTCGATCCTGAATACTTCGGGCGGTGGCGCGCCTACTATCGCAACTTCGTCGAGCAATACGTCGCACGCGCGATGTCATGGCCTGACGCCCACAATGCGCTGATCTCCCTCGGCTACCGGGATCAAGCGCTCGAGATCGAGTTACTCGAATTAGACAAGGCCCGCGCCCGCAAGGGCACGGCTGTTGGTCCCTCACGGCTGCCGAGCTTTGCACAGATGGCGGTGTTCGCCTTACCGAAGTTCAAGCTCTCCGATCGCAAGGGCCGCGATTTCCGCCGGGTCACGGACACTGTTTTGTGCAATCTTGATGACCTTCCTCGCGATCATTTCCGTTAGCGGATCGTCACCATCCTTCACGCAAAGGGTATGGAGCGCTTGCTTGTAAGCCGCCCTGATGCGGCTGACCATTTCGGGCTCCATCGCGGCGTCTCGAACTAATCGGTGAATAATGCCCATCTCTTGACCGGGGGTTCGGCATCGTCTCCCTCCCACCTGAGACGAACCATAAACGCTTCCCCCGAACGGAGTTCACCGAGAGAAGCAATGCTAGAACGTGAAATTTAGTGGTTCCCAGCGAAATGGTAAAGCCACGGGGGAAAGCCCCGGCATCCCGCCTTACAAGGACTGACAAGGCTCGGGCGCCCGGCGATGATCGTGATTGGTGCGCTCCACTTCTGCATTGCGGTGTCGGATCTTCGACAAGTCGGGAACTGAAACACAGCGGTTTCAGAGGATCGTACTGTTCTAAAATGAGTTCTCTGATTGGCGCGGCACTTGCTTGCCCTGCTATCGAACCGAGGACTGCTCGCGGCGCGGAGATCCACAACAAAGCAAATGGAGCACTTAAAATGGCAATCCAGCAGCTGACGAACCAAGTTGATGACAATCCTGGGCCAGGATATCAGCCGCCTTGGGATTTCCTGCTCGTCGACACGAATACAGGCGTGGGAGGGAAGTACATTTACATCGGTTATACTCTTGGTGACCGTAATCCGGTGACGTCTGTCGATTTCATTGCATATGACGAAGCGCAAAGGAATCCGCCTCCCGGTTGGCATTGGACCGGTCAAGATCTGAAAGAAGGAGCAGGTGGGAGGTTCATCTACATGGTCTGGAAAAACGACGAGTCGGGCAAGCAACCCATCACAGCCCTGCAACTGCTTCCGACCCAGCAATCCAAACCGCCGGCTATCAGCGGGTATGAACCGATCAATCAAGACCTAAATCAAGGTGCCGGAGGCCCCTACATTTGGCCGTATTACAGCACGACCATCCCGATGCAGAAGAAGCAAGAAGCCGTACTTCTAAAGAAGTAGACGAGCGAGGGCTGCACTGGCGCCTGCGCTATCGCTATACGGCTAGCCTCGGCGTGGCGCCAACGTGCATTTGGTTCGATTGGCTAAAGCATTCAAACGATTGACGTCGGTTGATGCGCATAGCCCTTCCCCAGACAGTGCTCAGCAATCCACCGCCTATCACCAAGACCGGCTGTTCGCACAGCCTAGCGATTCTTAAGGTACTTTGAGGCCTGCCTCGTCAGGCGGGATCGCGGGATCGCCCAGTTCGCGCATATTTGGCGGTGGCGTTTTCGGCCTTTGGTTTCTCGGGCCTTTAGTTTCTCGCAAGAAAGTGGCTTTCCCGAGCCGTATATCACCCGCCCGACAGGCCTTCACTCCAGACGCAGCGGCATTGTGACCAACCAACCTTGATAGGTGCGTCGCGGGTCTCTTCGGAAATACGATGCGACGCGAAATGTAAGGCTGGCTGCGTGGGGTAAGAGAGAATGATTGATAGACGCATGCTTTGGTTCGCTCTCGGGCTCGGGGGCTGTGTCGGACTTGCTCTATGGCTGGTTTTGACCGGCGGGCTGGCTGGTAAGGGCGATGGCGCCCGTGCGGATGACAACCCTCAGATCGACAAGGTTAGATCAACTTGGCGAGCGCAGGATGGTGAGACGGCGGAGGAAATCTTTGCCAAGGTGTCGACGGTAGCCCACTTCATTCCCAGGGGATGGGAGGTTGGCCGAAAGACGGACGCTGGCGAGCCCGTTGTCTTTTCATGGGCGAAACACCGGTCGGATAAAACCAAGGACGAATATACGGTCACTTGGGAGGTCGCACCCGATGGCACAATGAAACTTGTGGCTCCGCATGCGAAACCGATGGAACTAGGCTGGCAAGCGTTCGCACTCTCTCTTGTTGCTGACGAGGTAGCGAACAACGAAAGACGCGCAAACCGTCGCTTTCTGCATGATCCCGCTAACTTCAACTTCGTGACGACGGCGCAAGGCAAGCTGGGCGATCTTCTGCGGCGTGGCCGTTGCACTATCGGCGATCCTGTTGAAGTGTACAACTCGCCGAAAATAGACGAGCAGCAAACCGCCGAGGGTGACCTGTGGCACGTCGAGCTTTCGGTCGACTGCAATATTGCCGGACCTAGTTATTTTACCCGTGACGGAATCATCATTTTCGAGAAGCGAGAAGGGCAGGATTGGGAGCCGCAATCCTTCTTTGCCAAGCTTATCGCCACGTCTGCACCCGGCTCTTGGTTTGAGCTTGCAAACCCGAAGGACCAGGAAGCATTGGAGCCAGCCCGAAAGACATTGGCAAAATGAACGCAGCAAACAAGCTTGCGGCGCGGGCCGTCAATTATGGACTATGACACCGACTTGGTACGTCACGTTTGAGCGCAAGCGCGGCGTCCTGCCCAAGCAGCGCAGCCCCCGCGAGACGAAGACTTTTGCGACCGAGGCAGAAGCCAAGGCGTTCACGCGGTTGATGCTTGAAGAAGGCTTGGCGATCTTCGCAGGCACAATCAATCCTCACTTACCCAAACGGCTCATTCCGTCTTCAGGCATCCATTCTTGGCTTGAGGATGAACCGGAGTAAGAGCGACGGCGTCAGCTCGTGGCCCCTTTTGCGACGAAATCCGCCTGTCGCCTGAATGGCGGTTGTGAGCGGTGGACGGGACCCTAATAGAGACCGGGCAAAACCGTCGCGATTGACCCTATAGGCGACTTCAGACTTCAGCCTCTTAAGTCGCGAAAGCGCCGCAATATTCCTGTTGTAACCGCCCTTTGGGCTCGCATAGAGCCAACTATGTCAGCTCTCGCGCGATTTGCACTTGCGCTCCTCCTGGCGACTGTGATGTCCGCCTTTGTGCCCTTTGTGGGTGTTAAACGGACACCTTCGATTTGAGGGAAAGTAGTTTCTCGATGAGCGCGGCGGTCAGCAGCGTGGCGTGGCCGTCGGGCGCGATGGACGTAAATGATCGCGCGGCGCGTGAAGGCGGCCGGATCGTTCTCGATCTCGCGCACGGCATGCATCGCGGCGAGTACGGTGGGCCGCTTCTCGATGCGGTATTGGCCACTCCCGAGGAACAGCGAAGCGGTGAAGTGATCCGCCTTGCGGATCGCCTCGACCGCGGGCCTCGATCTCGGTCAGCGTCATCGGCCGCCCCGAGCGATAGCGCTACGCGCAGGCGAGCGAGATGTATTTCGGGACCGGCTGCTTGCCGCTTTCCCAACCAGCCCATGCGCCGCGCGAGCAACCGATCGCGTCGGTGGCTAGGCGCCGGGAATTGTCAAACCGCTGGAAGCGAAGTTTTCCTGAAAGAAGTGATGCAAGGCCCCGGCGCAATCCGGGCCTTTTTCTCGTCGTCGCGAGCCGCGCCTATCGCGTGCCGCTGACAGGATCGGGCTCGATGGCGATAGCGAACGCGCGCTGCTCGCTCTGCGTCACCGGAGCGTCGCGCGATCCAGAGCGGATTTTGAGGAAGGCAATCGCCTTCAGGAAATTTTCGCACGGTCGACCCTTGACCAGGTCGTTGTAGAAAGCACCATCACTTGAGATTTGAAAGCTGATGTTGGCTGCATCCCACTCTGGCGGCATGGTTAGGCGAATAATGCTGCCAGCGCTGCAGTCCACACCGTCGGACAACGCTTCGCCCGCTGCGATGATCGGGCCGTTCAGAATCTCGAGTGCCATGGCTCGTCTCTTTACTTTCGTTGCAGAACGCAGCTCTGCAGCATCGCGTCCTTGCGCTCGATTGATTTGCCAACCTCGTGCAGCGTGAAGGCAAAGCCCGCCAGCACGATGACGTTGACCAGGACCAGTGCAAGGACGAGCGGCTGAGTGCGCAGGCTCTCAACGATGTTGTTGGCGAGTCGTCTGAACATATCGGATCTTCTCGACCATAAACGGAGCGGCGCTTGTCACGCGCTCCCTTCCTCCCAATGCGGCAAAGGTCGCGAAAACTCGTGAACGCGAACATAGTGATACGGTTCGAGCGCGTTGTTGACGTCAAAGGAGCGGCTCTCTGGCTTCGGCGCTTTCGGGGCATGGCGGACATCAACCAGCCGACAATTCCCGCTGAATCCGTCGAAAATGAATCCGTCGAAAATGATGTGGTGGACGACGCCCGCTCCCGGCATCGAATGTGCCAAAAGGGTGATCGTTGAACAACAAATCACCGGAGGGGGGCGTCCGCATGCAGGTAAGCAACATTGGCATTGATCTCGCCAAGAACGTGTTCCAAGTGCACGGCGTGGATAGCGCGGGCAAGGTCGTCATCACCCGTCAGTTGCGGCGCAAGCAGGTCATCGATTTCCTTAGGAAGATTCCTGCTTGCCTGGTCGGTATGGAGGCCTGCGGAACCGCCCATCATTGGGCGCGTGAAGTCTCCAAGCTCGGTCACACCGTGCGTCTGATGCCGCCGAGCTACGTGAAGGGCTATGTCAAACGGTCGAAAAACGATGCTGCCGACGCAGCCGCCATCTGCGAGGCCGTGACACGCCCATCGATGCGGTTCGTGCCGATCAAGTCGGCCGATCAGCAAGCCTTGCTGATGTTGCATCGAACGCGTGATCTTTTAATCCGCCAGCGCACGCAGCTGATCAATGCGCTCCGAGCCCACCTTGCCGAGTTCGGCCTGGTGGCCGAGATGGGACGCGAAGGTCTCGCGCAGCTTGCCGCGATCATCACAGACGAGAGCAATCGCGAAGCCCTTCCATCCGCGATGAAACAGGCGCTGCAGGCCATTGTCGATCAACTCGCTGCTCTGGAATCGCAGATCGGGGCTCTGGATCGCGCAATTCACACCCATCATCGTGCCAACGACATGAGCTGCCGCCTCGAGACCGTGCCTGGGATAGGCGTGATCGGGGCTACGGCCATCGCTTCCACTGTCTCAGACCCGAGTGGCTTCAAATCCGGTCGGGATTTTGCCGCATGGATCGGACTTGTGCCGCGGCAGCACTCGACGGGTGGCAAGGAGCGGCTCGGCGGCATCTCCAAGCAGGGAGATCGCTATCTTCGACGGTTGCTCGTCATCGGTGCAACAGCCGTTGTTCAACACGCCCGGCGGCATCCGCAAAAGCATCCCTGGGTCATGAGGCTACTGGCCAGGAAGCCGGCCAAGCTCGTCGCCGTTGCCGTTGCCAACAAGATGGCGCGCATCGCTTGGGCGATCATGGCCAAAGGAGGACGCTATCGAGCGCCGGAGCTCGCTGCAACCGCCTGAAGAGGCTTGGCAATGGGAGCGTGAGGCGACGGCGGAGCAAGACAATCGAATTGCGAGGGTGATGATGACGTGATGCGAAACGGTCGAGCCGTCGATTGGGACAACCCGCTTCTGGGTCATGGGCATAAAGCCCGTGAAAATGATTGGGACCCGATCCGCGGACTACATCAGGGCCAGCGGTCATACTGCCGCGCAAACAGGCCGGACACATGACTTGCACCCGACCGCAAGCCGAACGTCAGATTCTTCTTGCAACGCGGGCGTCGTCCACACATGACCCATATGAGCGACGAATCGCCGGTTTGAAAGTTAGTGCTTGCAGGCATTCCGACTGGCCGCGTATCTTGAAACTGTGGCATGCCCCGCGCGAGATCGGTCAGAACGACGAACATGGCGCTTCCAATTGACCCCGACCACATTAACGAACGCGATTTGCAAAGCTTGGTGGACAATGGAGTGGCCGAAGGAATTCTCTTTGACTACAAAGCCGCACTTTATGGTGCCTCCGATTCGGAGAAGAAGGAATTTCTGAAAGACGTCTCTTCCTTCGCGAATACTGCCGGGGGGCACATTATCATTGGGATGACAGAGAATTGCGGTGTGCCAACCGGTGTGATCGGAGTGCAAGGCGACCTCGATCAGGAAAAGCAAAGGCTCGAAAGCCTGCTCCGCGATCGCATGGAGCCCAGAATTGTCGGTGTACGGATGCGGGCTGTTACATTGGGTAATGGTCAGCGTGCGCTAGTCATAAGGGTCCCTAAGAGCTGGAACCAGCCGCATGCCGTCGTACACAATCAGTCACGGCTAATCTTCGCAAGGAATTCCGCTGGGGCGCATATGGCTAGCGTTGATGAAATGCGATCGATGTTTCTAGCAGGCGCAACTCTGCTAGACCGAGCACGCGAGCTTCATCGAGAGCGAATGCAAGAGGTCCACTCTGCAGATGGCCCTGGTCCGCTTCCGTTCGGTGGAGAGGGCGGCCGGGTACTTCTGCACGTAATTCCATTTTCGGCGTTCAGTTCGGAAGGCGTTTTGGATCTAGGTCTTCTTGAGCGCGAGTATCTGCCGCCGATCTTCTGTTCTGGATATAATATCGGATACAATGCTGACGGGTTCTACACCACTAGCGGCGACCCAACCAATGGCCTATCGGGCTACGTCCAGGCATTTCGAAGCGGAATCATCGAATCGGCCGCGGGCGACGTGCGCACACCCTCAGATGGAGCCTTTCTTCTTTACGCGGTTAACTTTGAAAACGAAATCTCGCAGAAAATCGAAGATTATATGACCGTACTCTCGCACGCGGGCGTAGTTCCACCAATGCTCATCGTATTAAGCGGCGTTCGCATGCATGGAACAACCGTCGTGGGCGAAAGTCGGCAGTCCGCACAGTTGCCGGTGCGAAAGAGTGACCTGCTTTTTCCCGCGGTATCGATCGAGGCCTACGGCCCGAAGAAGGATTACTGCCGAGCCCTCAAGCCGCTCTTTGACACTATCTGGAATGCGGCTGGTTCGCCCAATTCGCCTAGCTATGGTCCTGGCGGTAAATGGGCGTAATTTTTACCGAACGTATCGGCCGTGAGAATTGACAGCACAGCGGGCTCGAAGACTAAAGAGATCGTCGCTCCTCAGCTTGTTGACCCGAACCGACATCTGCCACATCCGCGTCCATTCGGGCGCGAGCGGTTGGCTTCCTCTCGCGCCGGATAATTCTGGAGTTGGCCCCATCGCGTAAATTCGTTGCTTCGCAGCAACCGCGTCGTTTTAGAAGCAAAGCGGACATGACCGAAATTTATGACTCGAACCCTCGGTACAAAAAACAACCGGCGTCCGTTGACCGAAGCCGGTTGATCCAAGTCTCTGTGCTAGATGAAACCACGGCCTCGACCCGAGAACGCTGGGCTCTGGCATCGAGCTGTGCTGCAATCGAGCGCAGGCTCGGACTCGGTCGTCAACGTAAATTTCTGGCGAGCCACTCATTCCAGTCGAGCGTCGAATCGCCGATGCGCTGCTGTTTGAAGCGGCTGGCCAGCGTCCTGCGGGCTGCTTTCGAGAGCTGCTGATACAGCGAGCGAAGCTCGACCACCGTCTCCCGGCGGTTTCGCTTGACCAGATTGCTATCCGTCTCGCGACGTCTAAGCTTTCCGATCAATCCAATCGGCCCAACCGGTGCAAGCCCTTCGCCGCGTAGGAGCGCGGTCGCCTGCTTCTCCAACTCTCTGCGCTTGAGCTGCTGGTTGATTGTCATCTGGGCAACCGACTGGCCCGCTCGCCGTCGCGCGACGAATGGACCCGATTTTTCGCAGCGTCAACGTAAATTTCAATCAAGCGGTTCCCGTCGGCGGCGGATACATCAGCCAAATTGCGTTTCGCTGCAATCGAGACCTCCCAACGTAATCAGCCGCTTGGTGGTAGCCTCCGCAGGATTCATACTCCATATTGTGAGCCACAGCATGCAGTTTTGATGTCACCGCAATCAGGTGGCCACATCAGCATCACGGCGGCAAAACAATCAGGTGAGGCTTGCACAGAGAACGTCAGCCGATCGCTTCGGCATGCCGTGCGGGTTTTGCCGACATTCCTTGCCGAAAGAAGAGAGAACCGGCCTACCAAGTCCCATAGTTGTTGGCCGCGAGAACGAAGCGTAGAGACGAGCCCGGAGATGGCGCATGTTCTACGTTTACAAGTTCGCGCGCATGCCCCGGCCGGGCCAATGGGCCTTTGCGTCGCAGCACTCGAAGTTAGAAGACGCCGAAGCAGCAGCGCGCAAGCTTTGCCCACAAGGTTTTGACGTCTGCACGGAACCGAGCACCGAACTGCGACGCGGCTTCTTCGGTTCCGTGCAGGGGCTTAATTGGTCCGCAATGATCGCGCGGGAGAGACTCGGGTAGAGGGATGAATACTGACCGGGGCGCTCATCGTTGCCATCTCCTTGCTTCAATGGGATGAGCATCGCGGACTTGCAGGGGCCGTCATGCTAGGCGGGCTCGGGATGTTCCCAACGCCATTTCGGTCTGCCAGTTCTACATACTCCGCAACAATAAGGGCCGCGTGGGACAGGCTTGGCTGCGACCGGCTACACGGTTCCCTGCAAGACTAACGGCCCTTGCCGCGTGCGGCCTTCGCGTCTCGATGAGCAAACAAGCAAACGGGTGGCCTGCATCTAACCGAGCAGGATCTTCGTGTGAACGCCGATCAACTCTCTGTGGCGACGCCCGCAACGTCACCCGGGCAGGACGCCGCGCCAGGTTTACGGATTCGCGCTCTGATGCTGGGCGACCGCATTAACGCGGCGGGCCTGGAGATCGGAACGCTGGTGTCATCGACGCCCGTCGCGGTCCGCATCCATGCTGGACTCGCCGTGATCTTCCGCTACGGCATCGTTGTGCTGATCGGCCTCTTGCCCTCCGAAGAGAAGGTTTTGATCGACAGCTTGAGGCCGCGCGTGATCGGCGAATTCAGCCCCTACGAGGAAGAGACCGCGCAGGCGCAGCTCTGCAACGATGAAAGCTCTGAGACGATCCAGCCGGGCGGGCCAATCTGCATCGCCAAATTCTCGGACGACCGGCTGCTCCTGATCGCCGACGCGATCGCCAAGAGCACGGCGCTTGCCCGCGACGAGCGCCGCGTCGCCGCCGTCTTCGACGTCATCGAGCCCTTTGCGCGTGAGCTCGCCCAGCGCGGCCGCACGCCACGCCGACGCAAGGGAATCCTGCAACTGATTGGTAACGTGCTGCTGGTGCAGCAGGGCGTCGCGGGCCGTGTTGCGGTCGCGGAGAAGCCCGACGTGCTCTGGGAGAGGCCGGGGCTCGACCGTCTCTATCAGCGTCTGGAGGACGAATATGAGCTGCAGGAGCGTCTCGACACGCTCGAGCGCAAGCTCAAGGCGATTTCCGAGACTGGAAACGCGCTAACGGATATTATCGACACGCAACGCTCGCTTCGGCTGGAGGTTGCCGTGGTTGTGCTCATCCTAATCGAGGTCGTGATCGGCTGTATCCAGATCCTCACTGGAACTCACTAATGATTGCGTTCGCTCATGCGCTGAATCACGAAGTCCTCAGCATCTACGAGCATGACGGTCGCGGATACAACAACAGGACCAGGTCCGCGTAACCGGGGACGTAGCAAACGGTTACAAGAGTGCCACATCGCCGGTGCACTACCGACAGTCACTCTGACAGTGGATATCTAACCCATCTTGCTAATTAAGCGGGTCCCGAAGATGAGCTATCGCTCTTGCGGAGCCTCCAATTCAGTTTCGATCCGAGCATACGTTTGGGTAATATGGTGCGTGGTAAGCTGGAAACCCTGCGCTCTCGCCTCTTGAATGTCTGCCAACCGACCATCACGGGGTAATGTAAGGCGAGAACTGATATTGAAGTGAGGATACCGTCCTTTGATCCGCGGGTGAATTTCGGCCGCAACTTCCACGTCCGCAGATGAAATGTATCTGCCGCCCCATCTTTCGATGATCTGTTTAATTGGGTACGCTCGCTTCAACGCTCCTTTGGTCGTGGTTTGCGCATCGAGCCATTCGTAGGCGATCCTGATGCAGTCGTCATGTTCGTGGACATTGTTCTGTCGCTGATAGCGGACGTGCTTTTTGGCTTCGGCGATTTGCTGGGCGGTGAGCATGCGATCGAAAATCCTTTAGTCGGTTCGATGAGGCAGGGTAAGGCTCGATCCACGCCCTTGGTCATTCCATGCAATAATCCTAACTATGCAGTGAGTTGTGTGGCGCGGCATTCGGCGATGAGCACGTCCGCCCCTGTCCTGTCGGGATCATCGCGAAGAATTCAAGCCTCCAGAACCCCTCACTTCAGCATTGTCGCATCAGTTGCTTTTGTCACGGTCAACGGCTCAAAGATTAGCATCGACGCATAGTATCCGAATTCGCGGCGCGCTCAGCCTCTTCGACGACTTTACGCAGGGCCGTTTCGGAGAGCCTCCACCCGAAGTCGGTAAACCTGCCTTCCGCGAAATACTCAAAACAGACTCGGAACGTCAAGACACGGCCAACGACCGTATGGGCCTGCAATCCCACCTCGCTCAACCGATGTCGGAGAAACTCTACCTGCTTGTGGCTGCCGATATCGACAAGGTCAGCACCGTCGAACATCAAAAACGCCGCCATGCCAGCGATGTCGACTTGTACTTCTGAGTCCTGTTTTTCGGACCAATCGCTAATGATCATCGGTGGCGTCATTGGCTGGTCCAAAGTCGGCCTCTGTTCCGACCCAGCCACGCCGCAACTTCACGTTCAATCATCGTCATCCGTCAGGGTATCGACAGCGCAAGCCAAGGTCATTTTGCCAACGCCTTCCGCGCCGCCTCGAACGCTTCCTGATCTTTCGGTTCCGCAAAATCAAACAAAGATTCTGGGGCATAGGTCGCGATACGCTTGGCTAGGAACGATTGCGGCTCCCAATCTTGCCCCTCGCGCTTCTCGAAAGCGATGACATCGCGGGTAGAATGACCAGCCCCCTGAACATCGCAGTCGACCGAAAGCTGAACGCGCCACAAGCCGTCCTTGACCGTTTGTTGCTCGTCCAGCATCGGCAAGTAGTCCATCTTAACACCATCGCCAATAATGCAACGACCGCGCCGTAGAAGATCGCCCAGCTTGCCTTGCGCTGTCGTCACGAAGTTAAAGTTAGCGGGATCAAGTAGAAAGCGCCGGTTCACTCCCGTTTCGTTGCTTGTGGCCTCGTCAGCAAGAAGTGAGAGTGCGAACGCCCGCCAGCCTAACTCCATCGGTTTTGCAGACGGCGTCACAAGTGTCACGGTGCCATCGCGTCCCACCTCCCAGGTCACCGTAGAGTCGTCCTCTGCTTTATCAGTCCGGTGTCTGGCCCACAAAAGCACAACCGGCTCGCCTGCGTCGGTCTTTCGGCCACGCTCCCATCCTTTGGGAACAAAGTGTGCGACCTTCGCGACCCTGGCGAAGATTTGCTCCGCCGTCTCGCCATCCTGCGCTCGCCAAGTTGATTTAACCTTGTCGATTAGGGCGTCGCCCGCACCGACACCATCATTCTTACCGGCCAGCCCGCCGGGCAAAACCCGCCATAGACCAAGGCCGAGACAAAGCCCGAGACCGATGCCGGACCAAAGTCCGCGCCTTGCAGTCATTTTTTCTACTACCTCACGCAACCGGTCGCTAATCTCCGCGTCGGATCGTATCCCCCAAAGAGATCCGCGACGCACCTCTCAGAATTGGTCGGTCACCATGCCACCGGCGTCTGGAATGAAGGCCCGTCCGGTGGGCCATTTACGGCTCGGGAAGGCCACTTCTCCCAGCGAGAAACCAAAGGCCGAAAACGCAGTCGCGAAATAAGCGCGAACTGGGCGGTCCCGCGTACCCGCGCAGGCTCGTCGCATCGGTAGGCCCCGGTGATCAACGACGACACCGCGCGGTCGTCGATGACGCGCACATATCCCCTGTTGAAATCACACCGCCGGAGTCTGCACGCGACACCGCACGGAAGAATGCAATGCTGCGCAAGGCCTGCCCCGCACATTTAGCGCGCGAGCGGCCACTGTCGGGCGCTGGCTGCGCCGACTGGCGGTATTGAGACCAATGTCAGCAACTTGACGCTACACACCGCTACGAAGAGGGCTGCAGAGCCTGCGAACTCACTCGGTACGCGGTTTGCTTTGTTCACGGCATCATCACCAACCGCAGTGCGATGGTCTTCGGGACGAACTTGGCGCGCGTCGCTGTTAGCCTCTGGTCCGCCCCAACGATTTGCTGCGGCGATAACAACTTAAGGGCGCTCGGTTGTGGACCGAGAAAATTCAGGGAAGTGTTGGATGCGATCTAGAGTTCTTCTCTTGGTAGCCGGTACAATTGGGCTCGTTGCAAGGGGTGCAGCGAATGCAGCAGGCCTTGCGCCAGAAGTGAAACTGCCTGCTGTTGTGTGGAGCTGGTCGGGAGGCTATATTGGCGGGCACGTCGGCGGCGGCCACGGCCGAACCTCCTTCAGCAATCCGTACGGTCCGTCAATTTATGGGGGCGTCGTCGATACCCCAGTGTTTCTCGCAGGCGGCCAGATCGGCTACAACTGGCAGAAGGACGGCTGGGTGTTTGGCGTCGAACTCGATGCAAGCGGGGCTGTCTCCGAGGGCACAAATACTTGCCTCGCGGCGTCCGGCTTTGTCGTGAGCGCAAACTGCCAGGCTGGTCCCAACGTCTTTGCCACCGGGACCGGTCGCGTCGGTTACGCGTTTGGCGCGCTGGGCCACACGCTGGCCTATCTCAAGGGAGGCGTTGCCTGGCAAAACAATCGCGGCGACGTCGTCAACAATTTTGAAAACGGGGGGCCACAGGGGAAAACCCATTTCGACTATGGCCGGGTCGGTGGTACCATCGGGCTAGGCGTCGAGCAAGCGCTTACCCCTGCATGGTCGGTCAAAGTCGAGTATGACTATCTGCATGTCCGCGGCCCGAGTGTCGCGACCCCTCCGACGGTGCAAAATCCACCGTTCGCAATTCTGCCAGCGAACACAACGAGCCTGTCCAGCGACTATCACGTCGGAAAGATCGGATTGAACTACCATTTTGGCGCCGCCCCTTGGGCGACACAATGGTCCGATGCGCCGCTGTACGCGAAAGCGCCTGCCGGCACGCCGCCGATTGCTTACGCGGCCGGCTGGTCGTTTGAAGGCGGACCGCGGCTTTGGCTCAGCCGCGGACGATTCCAATGGAACGTTGGCGCTGTGCCAACAGATCCTAACATTCTTATATCAAGGCTCACCTACCACGGCCTCGACGGGCTTTCCGGGGAAGCATTTGGTCGTGTTGACAGCCCGCGGGGAGTATTCCTGAAGGGCAATATTGGCCTCGGACGCTTCAACAAAGGAAACATAAACAATGAAGATTGGGGCATTCCGGGGGGGACGGGGCCGCTGTCCTATGTCAACAATATATCCGGCCAGGCAAACGGGAGGTTCACCTATTACACGGCCGATGCCGGTTACGATTTCTTGCGCGGCGCCAACTACAAGGTCGGCGGATTTATCGGCTGGACCTACTACGAACAGAGTTCCGACTCGAGGGGGTGTGTACAGATCGCCAACCCGGCGATGAGATGCTTGCCACCCGGCGACGACAGGGTCGTTGGCAGCCAGAATACTCAGTGGAATGCACCTCGGCTCGGCCTCAGCGCCGAAACCATGCTCACCGAGCGTTGGCGTTTGAGCACGGACGTCGCTTATCTGCCCTGGATCGATTTCAGAGGGCGTGACCATCATCTCTTTCGCCCGACAACCACCTTCGATGAACAACGTGGGAATGGAGGCGGGGGCGTCCAGATTGAAGGCGTGTTGTCCTACTTCATCACCAAGAATTTCAGCGTCGGCGTCGGCGGGCGCTACTGGGCAATGTGGACCAACAAGGACAGCAAAACAACATGCACAGGCTGTATTGGCGTGGGAATCACTGGAACTCAGTTTTCGAAATTCAGCATGGAGCGCTGGGGTACGTTCTTTCAGGCGTCCTATAGGTTCGATTGAAAAGATTAGCCAACATCCAGGGCCTGTTAGTGCCATCCTGACGCTTTGGTATTGACATCGACACCGACCCCGGCGCCAGTTTGGCGCCGAGTAAATTGGCATGTGGGGAACCTCATCCGAGCCACAAGCTGGATTCCACCGATACGACGCAAACTAGAAAAAACGACGGCCTCGATCCGAGAGCGCATAGAGTTGGCATGGACCTGTGTTGCAATCACGGCGCAGGCTTGGACTCATACCAATCCTCATAATGATCGACCGATGTAAGCCCAATCGCGGAGCCCGATCGACATGATCTTCCACGGCTGCGCGATGAGGGTGTTCCAGGCGTAACAGCAGTGGTCGACGATGTCGTCGTAGGATTTGAAGACGCGGTTTGACAGCCAATTTTGGCGCATGAACTGCCAGATGTTCTCCTGGCTGTTCAGCTCGGGCGAACGCGGCGGCAATGGCAGCAGCGAGATGTTGTGCGGAACGCTCAGCTGCTTCGCTCCGTGCCATCCAGCCTGATCGAGGATGATGATGGCGTGGGCACCATGGCTGACCTTGGTGGATATCTCATCGAGATGAAGCTGCATTGCTTCGGTGTTGCAGAAAGGTAGTACCAGAGCGGCGCCAGTTCCGAGTTCAGGACATACGGCACCGAACAGGTACGTCGATTGCGTACGCTGGTCATGGGCTGCCCGCGGCCGCGATCCCTTTCTGGCCCAGCGATAGGTGAGCTTATTCTTCTGGCCCACCCGCATCTCATCCTGGAACCACACCTCTACCGGCGTGTCCGGCGCAAGGCTGCTGCGGATGTCCTCCACGCTGGAGTGGAAGTTTTTTTATATGCCTCGATCGCATCGGGATCCTGCTTGTAAGCTCTCGGCCGGGCGCTGACGTGTGAGAAGCCGAGGTCCTTGAGGGCGCGATAGACCGTGTCGTCTGATACCGAGATGCCAAACTCCTCGTGCAGCCGCATGATCAGGTCACACGCCCGCCAGCGCACCACGCCATGGATGGCCGGGATCGGCCCTTCGTCCACGATCTGCGCCAGAAACGCCCGATGCTCCTCGTTGAGCTTCGCCGGCGCACCTGGCGCGGGGACATTGATCAAACCATCCGGCCCTTGCTCGTTGAACCGGATCACCCAGTCGCGTAGCGTCTGCCGGTCCATCCCGCCGACCTTGGCGGCCTCCGTGCGCGAGGCGCCATCGAGCACCGCAGCAATCGCCAGAAGCCGCCGAACCTGATCGCTGTCCTTCGCCCGCCGCGCTAACCGGCGCACCTCAACCGCCGTCAAATCCGTCCGAACCGCAATCGGCTGGCCCATGGCAACTCCCTCCAATTGCCATGTTGAATCATCGACCCGCTGATTTGGAAAGCCCCACCGTGAGTCACCACCTCAGCGGATTAGTATCAGCCTTCAACGTCAATCGGCGGCGGATGGATCGCGCGGCCAAGGAATATGGGCGGGGTTGCGCGCGCTGAACGATCCCGAATTTTCAAGCCCTCAACGTAAGTTTTTCAACGAGCATCCTGCAGCGCAGGGAATATCTCCCGGAGCAGCGTTTCGCTGCAATCGAGAACGTCTAACGTAATCAGCCGCTTGGTGACTGCCTTGCGCAGCCGTGCCCGCGCTTCCGCGTAGCTCATGCCGGACCCGATTTTTTTCGCGTCGAGACGCCAGGCCCGATAGGCGGCGTTGAACCAGGCAAGCTGGCCGGTCGCGTTCGCAGCGTCGATCACCTCCTGGACGTGCCTGACCGCTGATTTCACGCGCGCCATCGCCGCATCGTGATTTGTCAGCGGGATATTCCAGCCGCGAGCGACCGCCTCGATCTGCCGTGCTGCGACCTCGCCACGCACCGCGAGCCGACCCTCCTGGTCATGCGGCAGCACGCCGTTGACCTCGGCGACGATTGCCTCGGCTATATCACGGTCCTTGACCCAGTAGGCGCACGAGATTTCCGACCGCAGCCATTTCCGCTGCATGCCGCGCTGGGTCAGGTTGAGATCGCGGGTTGCGCCGACGATGCAGGGCTCTCCAATCGGGCTCGTACCGATGTAGACCGCAGCCACGCCAAAGATGATCAGATATTCGCGCTCCGCACCGTGGGGGGTTTCAAATTCCATTCGGCACTCTCAGAACACCGGCACGAGCTCGTCGCGCAATTGGCAAGCGATGATCTCGCAGCCCTCGTCGTGGCGCTGCCGCCAGGCATCGGCATAGCCGCCGCGCTTGGCCGCCACCCATCCGGCATCGCGCTCCAGGGCGTGCGCGAGGGCCACGGCATTCACGGCCAGGACGAGGTGCGCGAGCCGCCCCAGGTATTGGGCAGGCCAGCAGATCGCCGCCTCCATGTGCGTGATCTCGCGCAGGGACGGCAGCACGCGCGTGCGGTTCTGCAGCTGCTGGGTCCGCTCCAGCTCGCCCTGCTTGTGCTGCTCGACCAGATCGTCGAATTCGTAAACATAGGGAGGCCAGCTAGGCCGGTAGCCGCAGACGCCAGGCATCGGCAGCAGGCGCAGGGTCTGCATCGCCTCGGACAGCCGCTTGCTAACGTGGGGCCCGCCCCAGATCGAGGGAGCCTCGTCATCCATCACCACGTCTTCCAGCGGATTGAAGTTCATCGGCCCGCGCCGGATCAGCATGCAATTCATCGTCCTACCTCCCTTTGGGTGCATAGAGATCGCGCACGCGGCGCTCGCCGTACTGCTGCTGCTTCCGCTCCTGACGGGAAGCATCGGTCATGGACAACCGGCCATGCACTAGTCGGTGACAGCGGACGCAGAGCGCTTCGAGGTCGTCCAGAAGTTCGTTGAACAGTCGCTCGTATGTCCTGTGGTGCACCTCGCGCGCCGGATCGCCGCACCGCTGGCAATTTCCGTCCTCACGCGCCAGCACTGCATCCGCTTTCGCGCGCCACTCGGGCGAGGTCAGATAGTCAGCATACTTCACGCGCTCGCCTCCTCTTCGTTCTGCTGCGTCGGGGCGTGCGCCTGCTTCGGCTTCTTCGTTTGCAGATTGCACGTCGCGTAGCGACCGCAGTCGGACTGAAATTCCAGGCCGAACTTGGTAGCGAAGCCCAACTCTTCGAAGCGCGCCTTCTTGTGATGAAGCTCGGCGTAGTGCTCGCACTCACCCGAGTCGCTGAAGAGGCGCGGACGGTGCACCACGAACCCCTGGTCGACCATGTTGTCCCAGTGCTTCGAGCCATGGATGTGCTCAAGCTCGGGCGGATCGCTGCGGCGGTAGCCATCATTCGCCTTCGCGGGATGCGCGATGATCTGCACATGGCAGTCGAGATCGACGGCAAAACTGTAGAGCTCGCGCAGGCAACGACCGATGTAGTCCGTTTCGCTTTCACCGCGCTCGCGGCTCGCTTCGAGCCTGTTCCAGGGATCAACCTGCAGAATTTTTGCGCCGTTGCGGCGCACAGCGACTTCCGCGTTCAAGAGCAACCATTGCAGCGTGGGGCGACGTTCCGGATGCTGCAGGAACAGGTAGTGATCCTCGATCCACCCGTCGGCTGCCGCGATCTCGTGGGGGTCCAAGGTCTTTTCCAGCCTGCGTGCGTGCAGCGTGCGCAGTTGCCGCCGCAGATGCGGCTTCGGACGGGTCTCGAAACTGGCGATGCAGGCTACGAGGTCGTACTTCGCGATAATCTGGTGCCAAAGCTGAGTCCACAGCGTTGTCTTGCCCATGCCGGGATGACCCGTCACGACCGACAGCGTGCCAGCCGCGATGTTGCAGCGGTTCCTCCAGTCGTCGAAGCCAAGCTGCCAGACCGTCATCGGCGGCGGGTCTGGAAGTTCGCTCATGCGGAAGAGACCATCGACAGGCCACGGCATGGGCGCGTGGATAACCTTGTCGTGCAGGTCCCTCGGGCCGTCGCTCCGCAGGAAGTCGTTCGCGTCCTTCGAGCCTTCCGGCCACTCGATGAAGAAAAAATTCGAGAAACCGAACAGCTGCGCCATCATCGCACGAAGCTTCAACCCGGCTTCGTCCTGGTCGCCGCACCAAACGATCTTCCAGCCCCTCAGTGCCAGCCGCATGCCCGTAGAAGAACCAGTCGCCCCAGCCATTGATGATCTTCGACAGCTCGGTTTCCGCGCCGCTGTCACGTTGGCAGCGCAGGGTGAACTGATGCGGGTACCGCTCGGCGTAGCCGAACACACGCACACGGACGCCGATCCGAATATCGCGCCCGAGCACGGTCATCAGATCGGCGGCCTGCTTCTGGTCGATGAAGTCAGGAGTCGCGTCAAGCAAGTAAGGCGAGATCAACCGCTTGACCTCGGGCAGGAAGCGATCTGAAGTCTCCCGGTCAGCTGCGTATGGCATCACGCGACCTCCGGGAATTTGAAGATCTCTTTGCCAAACTGCGCAAAGCCGGGATGGGCCTCGCGAGCAAACACGTCCAGCCGCGATCCACCGGTCACTCGCGCGATCAGCTCATAGAATTCCGCTGGCTTGCGCGAGTGCTCGCGGCGCGGCCACGAGTTGCAGACGTTGAAGTCCTTCGTGTCGGTGAAGACCGGCGCGCCCTTGCGAGCATAGACGATGAACTCGGCGTTGTACTGCGGCAGGTCGTGCGGCTGGAAGCCGCCAGGCTTGTGCCAGACCATCGTCAGGACGTAGCGCAGGTCCCATTTTTCGAGCAGCGCCAGCGTTGCGGGCAGGAACTTCTCGGTGGTCCAGCAAAGGACGTGGCAGTCGTCCTTCAGGTGCGATGCGATCTCGCTGGGCCAAAAGGCCTCGATCTGCTCCAGCGTCATCACGTCATAGTCGAAGGCGTCCTGGTTCGGCCGCTCGTCGCGGTCGATCTTCAGCATGGGCCAGGGCGGATCGATCACGACGACATCGAAGGGGCCGGTCTCGGAAAACACCGCCGTCAACGCCACCTGGCGCTTTTCGGCCTTCGCGTTTTTGCGCGAAGCCGCGAGCAGCGCAGCGGGCGTGCCCGCTTTGTCAGCCGCCTTAAGCTCTGCCGTCAGTGCGGCACGCTCGTCCTCACGCAGGTCGGCGAGCTTTTCAGCACGCAGCAGGCGCTTCTTGTCGATGCCGAGTTCTAAGACGGTGGGGACCGCCTCATCTGGCGGGGCCACAATGGGACTGCCAGATGAACCTTCGCCCTTCGGCTTGCCGCGAAACTGGCCGCGCGTGCCCTTCGCCTTGCCAACCTTCTTGCGTTCCTCGCCGATCCTGACCTCGGCCTCGACCCACACCTCGCCAGCGCGGTCGGCGACCGCCTTAACCGGCTTGAACATGCGCTGGTAGCCAGCAGCCGCATTCGCAGCCGCCTCCACAGTGTCCATGGAGGGGGCATTCCTGATCTCGGCCGCCAGGTGGTCGAGATCAGCGAGCGCCTTCTGCGCGGATGGGAAGAGCGCGACCTCAGTCGCGCCAGGACCTGCAACGATGCTGTGCATGACCGCCCCCGTTAGTGAGCGGTGGCGCTTGCATCACCCATCATGGCGGCAGCCCGCCAAAGCGGCAGGTCCTTGACGCCTTCGGCGGTCGCCAGCATCGACAGCGTCAGCTGCTGGTCGGCCTCAAGCTCCTCGTAAATCTTGCGGTTCTTCGCCTCGTTGAGCCTGATCTTGACCAACGACCGCAGCTCCTTCTCCGGGATGCCCCGCGCCTTTGCCTCGGTATAGACGTTCGAGATGGACTCCCGGATCGAGCGGCAGGTCTTCATAAACGTGCCGCGCTCGCTCGCCAGGTCGGCGTGGTAGCCGTCAATCTTCCCCAGGAGTTCCTGCACGACCTCGGGTTCGAAGTCGTTGGTCGTGTTCGCTGCTTTCGCCATCGGTGTCCCTTTGCGTTTTGCGGGGCCACGGTGAAGCGGGAGAATCACCGGGCCGCGCTAATTGTCAGGGCACCCTCGCAGCGGTGAACGCCCGCCGATGCTTGGCGCACCAGGGCGAGCCGATGGCCTTCTTCTGGCCGCAGAACAGCGCGAGCCCGTCCTTGCCGCGCAGATCAAGCACGGCGCGGCAGTGAAACCACTTCGCCTGGAGGAATGGCACCGGCTCGCCGGGACGCGGCTTCGACTTGCGGGGCGCCGGCACGACGTTGGACCGCGCGGGCTGCTTCGCCGCTTTCGGCGTTCGCTGGGTGCGCGACAGCCCAAGGCGATGGACCTTGCCGATGACGGAATTGCGCGACGTGCGCAGGGCGTCCGCGATGAGGGCCGCTGAGCTACCTTGCATCCACATCGCGCGAAGAACCTGTTCGGACTCGGGATTGTCCCAGACGCTGAACCGCATCCGCATTCATCATCCCCGATGATGCCTCGTGTCACGAGGAATTTTGCGTGCAGCTCAAAATAACGGGTCTGGCTCAACTGGCAGGTAGTATCGACGAGCGATGATGACTTGGTGGTGCGGCTGTTAAGCGTTGCAACACGCTGCATCAAACTTTCCGGGTCTGCGCTGCATCGAGCTGTTGACACTGCAATAGGCGAGATTGACAATCGATCACATCAGGCGGGCGCAAAGAACAGCAAATCACCATCGCCCCTCATGATCTCGAAACCACGGTGTCATCACCTGCCGTGTAGCAGGTGACCCGCTTCCAAATCATCGCACTTCGCCGCCCTTGGCTCGCGCCAAGGTCGTCACTGCTTTGCGCCGGAGGTTCGTGTCGTCATGCAGTCTATCCAGTGGGACGGAAACCAGATCGCCACGCCTGGTGCTTATCGGGGCATCCCCTTGGCCGTCTATCATCGCCCTGACCTGTGCGTCGAGGTCAGCACGTCGTCGTCTTTCTACCGCAACCTGAACAAGTCGCCTGCGCATGCATTCGAGCGGTCGCGGTTCAACCCCGCGCACGTTGATGATGCGGAGCAGAGTGAGTCGATGGCGCTGGGCCGCTTCGTGCATGCCGCAGTTGCAGGCGAGCCCTTCGATCACGACTGCGTCCTTCGCCCCGCAACGGTCGGTGGCGTGGCCTATCAGGGCAACCGGAAAGAATGGCGCGACTGGAAGGCCGCGCAGATCGCGGCTGGCAAGTACATCATGACGCCCGAGATGGTCGAGCGTGCCAAGGGCATGATCGTCGCGCTTGGCAAGTTTCCGCTCGTCCAGCAGGGCATTCTCGGCGGCGCACCGGAGCGGTCGTTGATCTGGCGCAACAAATATGGCTTCTTCGAAAAGGCGCGGCCCGACGACACCCCCAACGACAGCGGCGATTTCGTCGATTTGAAAACGACGAAGTCGGTGGCTTGGCGCGATCTTCAGAAGGCAATCGTTGAATACGGGTATGTCCAACAGGCCGCACTGGTGATGGAGGGCGCGACGGCGCTCGGCCTGCCCGCCACGAGCTTCACCTTCCTCTTTGTCGAGAGCAACGCACCGTTCTGCGTCCGCGCCGTCACCATGAAAGACGAAGACATCGCGCGCGGTCACGCTCTCAATGAGCTTGCCCGCAAGACGTTCTTGCAGTGCTACCAGTCGAAACACTGGCCGGGACCCGGCGACGACCACGCCGATGCTGAGTATATCGACCTTCCGGACTGGTATCGCAAGTCGGTCGATGACCGGGTGAAGTTCGCGCTCCGGGAAAATCCGTGATGACACCGCTCGCGCTCGACTTGGCCGAACATCTGTATGGCTCCAAGACGCTGTACATCGTGGAGAACCCGCCGCCTTATCGGATGCCGACGCCCGGCGATCTGCGGAGCGCCCTCTCTTCTAGCCGCCTTTTCGATCTTGCGGCGTGCAGTGCTCTGATGCTGGAAATCAGCGACAAGATGCGGAAGGCATTTGACGAGCACGATCACTTCAGTGATCGCCTCGCGTTCTTGCCTGCCGCGCAGACGTGGGTCGAATATATCGCGCGCGACGGTGTGCGCGAGGTCATTGTGCTCGTCGGCTCTGGCGATAGCAGCCTCAGCGCAGCCAGCTTGAGCTTGTTGCAGCGGCGGGACGATGGCGCGTTTTGCATGCTCAAGGACATGCACCGTCTCCCGCTGGTTAATTCCGGCGGAAAGCCGTCTCGTCCCCTTTTGGCCCTCCATCGGGATGGGCAGCTCCACCAGCGCGAGTCGAGCGGAGATGAACTGACATTTGATGCCTACGCCGCTCTCGCCCTGATCAACTCGCCGCGCGTCATCGGGCGGCGGCAGCACATGCCGCACGAGCGTATCGAACGCGAAAAGCTCAAGCAGCGGCGCCTCGTCGGCAAATTTCCCGTTCAGGCTTGGACTGAAATCCTGCTGACGGTTGCGCCGCCTGATGCGCGCTCGGGAGAGCCTGCCTCCGAAGGTCATCTGACTGGCGACAAGTGCCTGCATTTCTGTCGAACACATCTGCGCGTGCGTCGCGGCCGCCTCGAATACGTCGAGGGTCATTGGCGCGGTGACCCCGCGCTGGGCATCAAGCAGAGTCGCTATCGGGTCGCGAACTGAACAACGGGGACATTTGACATGGCCGATGACCAATCTTTTCCCGGCGACCGCCCGATGGAGTCCGACCGCGCGCCGCCGCCCGAGCGCGTGACCCGCCGCGATCTTGCGGAAGGCAATGTCGAGAAGGTCGTTTCCGACAGGACCGAGCGCGTGACGCTGTTCAAGGGCGGTGGCGTCGACATCGCCAACCTGAAGGATGCCGTGGATGCCGCGAAGCTTTTCGCTGCGTCTGGTGTGTTCTTGCCGCCGCATCTGCAGGGCAATGTCGGCGGCGTGCTGTACTGCTTCCTGAAGGCGCAGGAACTCGGCGTCTCGCCGCTCGCGCTGATGAATTGGTCCTATGTCGTCGAGCAGTATGTCGGCGGGCAGAAGGTCCAGCGCGTCGCCTACGAGAGCCAGATGTTCCACGCGATCATCGAGGCGCACGCGCCGATCACTAGCCGCCTCCAGGTTGGCTACGAGGGCGAAGGCGACAAGCGCCGCTGCCGGGTCTGGGCCACGTTCAAGGGCGAGAAGGAGCCGCGCTATTTTCCGCCGGTCGATGCCGATCCGGATCAGTTCACACTCGGCAAGCTGCGTCCCAAACGCAACGACAAGGGCTTCGTCATGGGCTCGCCGCTCTGGGACAAGAAGCCTGATCTTCAGCTGTTTTACAACATGTCGCGCGACTGGGCGCGGATGTACTGCCCGGACATTCTCGCTGGTCTCTATGGCCGCGATGAAATGGAAGATGCCGGTTTTTCGGTTGCCGCCAACCTCGCCAAGGACGTGTCGCCGCGCCTGGCGCAGCGCCTGACCGGCAACGCACCCCCTGTTGGCCAGGCGGCAATCGCCGCCATAGACGCGCATGCCGCCGCGCACGCGCCGAAGCCCAAGCCGAAATCCGAAGCCGAAGCGCCTTCGACTGCGCATGTGACTGACGCTGCGGGTGATCGTCCTTTGAGTGATGCGTAAACGGGAGTGACGGGTGATGTTGCGCTTTATCGTGGACGACAATGCGCTCATGCAGCTCGGCTGGCCGCATGTGCAGGGTAGCTCGCTTGCAGTGCCGCTCGTGGCGACTGATGCGGCTCGCTATCGCAAAATGCTCGACGAGTTCAACGCGATCAGCGCAGCGCGCCCTTACCTCAACCATTGCACCATCGCGTGCTCGGTCGGCGCACAGGTGTTCGGCGTCACGCTCAACGATCTGCGGACAAGACCCAATCGGGACATCCTCGCCTCGCGCCAGAAGATCATGGCCTTCGCCAAGGTCGCGACCGGCGCGAGCTATCACCAGATCGCGCGCAGCTTCAACATCGACCACAGCGCGGTCATCCGCGCCTGCGAGCGGTACGAAGCCTTCATCCGCCGCGTCCTCGCTGAGGAGGTCGGATGATGCGGAAGCTGGTGCGCGATGTGGTCGCCGCCGTTCACGAGGAAGGCGGTTCGAATGTCCGCGTCTCCCAAGGTGCCAAGCACACGCGCGTCCACTTCACCGGCCCAGAGGGGAAACGATCCCTCGTGATCCTCCATCGCGGCACGGCCATCGGCAGATGGTTTCACACCGCGATCCGATCTCAAATCCGAAGGAAGCTCGCGAAATGAGTGCAAACCATCTTCGCCTCTTGATGCTGCTCGCAAACTTCCCCGTCTGGATCGTGCTGATCTACGTGGCGGAGCTGCTCTGGTCGTTGATGTAGCCACAACAAAGGAGAGACCATGAACCTCGCTAACGAAATTTCCTCGCTTGAGACCGAACTGCAGTCGCTGCGCACCGAGAACGAGGTGCTCAACCGCAACAAGGCGCTGATCGAGTTCGAGAACGAGAGCCTGCGCCGCCAGGTCGCCAAGGTGAACGCCGAGCGCGACAACCTGATGCGCCGTGCCGAGGTTATCAAGAGCCTGCTCGATCAGATCGGCGGCAGCCTGATGCTCGGGCTTCGCAAATTCCACGACAACGAGCGCGACATCGCAGCCGCCCAGCTCACCACCGAGACGGGCGAGATGCCGATGTTCCTGGCCCAGGCGCGCGGCAACGGCCACGCCGAGGCCGACAAGACCGAGCACTGAACATGACGCGACCCAGCGACCTCGAAATTGCACAGGCCATCTGCTGCGGCGATCTCTGCCGCAGCGAGACCTCGCATTGCCATGCGGGCAATCACTTCGCCGAGGCCTATCGCGTTCGCAAGTTGCTGGACCGCCACGCCCTTGGGTCCGGTGGAGCTACGGAGGCGGCGTCTCGCACAACGCCGTCGCGCGGTGAGGATATGAGCCAACGACCCGCGCCCCATACCAAGCGCAAGCGGAGGGCTCGGGCATGATCATGCGTCGCGCCCTCCTGCAATGCCTGGCTGCGACCCTGGCTTCCCCGATCCTCGCCGAGGACTTCCAGGCGATGTGGGACCGCCGCATCGGGCGCGATGCCGGGGTAGCTCAGTCGGTAGAGCGGCGGATCGAAAATCCGCGCGTCGGTGGTTCGAACCCACTCCCTGGCACCAAACACGCCATGCGGGCTGCCCACGATCCGGTCTGCCGCAAGCGCAGTCGCCGCTATTTCCACACCGGTCGCCATCTGTCCTGGAGATGCCGCCATGCCGGTTGATGAAAACAAGATCGCCGACAACGTCACCAAGCTGATTGAGGCATTCCACCTGGCCAGCGGCGACATGGACTGCGACAGCGAGGGCGCAACGCTCGCCTATCTGGTCGCCGAATACGTCGCCTGCTTCGCGCCCACGCATCAGCAGCAGATGCACGGGCTTTTCGACCGGTGCGTCGCAGACGAAATCAAACAGATCAACGCATACCTGCATCGTCGGATGGGGGCGCACTGATGATGTCCGCCGCGAGAGCGAAAGCCAAATCACGCAAGAAGCCGGAGGCCCCGATGACTCAGCTTGCCTACACGGTCTCCGAGTTTTGCCGTGCCTTCCGCATTTCGGAGCGGCACTACTTCAACCTGCGCGACGAGGGCAAGGGTCCGAAGGAATTTCGCGCCGGTCGGCGAGTGCTAATCTCCGTCGAGAGCGCACAGGCCTGGCTCAGGGCGCGCGAACTGGAGGGGACGTGATGACCACCACCACCGACAAGCTGCGCTGCGTGCTGCGCGAAATCGGCTACCGCAAGCACGTCTATCGGCGGCGCGTCGCTGACGGCTTCATGACCGAGGCCCAGGCGAAGCGCGAGATCGACCTGATGGTGACGATTGGCCAGGATTATCGCGCTCTGGCCGCCGCCGAAGCGCCGCAGACCGAGATGTTCAAAGAGATGGAGCGGCCGTGATGGAAGCAACGATCACGATCGATGGGCACACGCTGACCGAAGGCCAGAGCATGTCGGTCCGTGTTGCCATCACCGCGTTCTTGATGGAGCTGAAGAACGACAAGCAATTCGCGGACAGCCTGGGCCTGATCGCCGTCGCCTACCAGGCGCGGCTGACCGAGGTCATGCACATCATCCTTCACGAAGCGTCTTAAGCAACGCCAGGCCGGTCCTGGCAACAAGGAGAGAAGTCGATGCGTATTCCCAAGGGGGCCGACATCCAGTTGAAGACCGAGAACGACGCGCTCGAATTGCAGATCACTGCGGCGATCACCACCAAGGCGCAGGCTAACGACCTGATCTCCTGCATCCGCCAGGTTTCCGGTGCGCTCGAAAGCGAGCGCCGGGTGCGCAAGCCGAAGATCGCCGAGGCAGCGTGATGGCTTGGCGCTGGCGTGTATCTGCGTTCTACGGCGTCGAGGACCCCGATAACGGGAAGCGGCGCGGCATGTGCGCGATCACGACGGTGCACGCCACCGAGGCCAGCCTGGTGGTTGAGCTGGCGGCTTTCCGCCAGCGCGCCGACGTCGGTTGGGTCGATATCGTCGACCTGGACACTGACGAGTATCACCGGGAATACATGCGGTGACCGATCGCCGGACCTTGCCGATGCGCCGCAGCGCCGAGACCTTCGATATCAGCATCGGAGGTCTCAATCGCAGCTATGCCGTCACGCTCGGCTTCTACGAGGACGGCGCGCTTGGTGAGGTCTTCATCTCGGGCGGCAAGAGCGGCGAGGCCGTCGAGGCTATCGCGCGTGATGGTGCGGTTCTGTTGTCGCTCGCGCTGCAATACGGCGCGCAGATCGAGAACATAGCAAGCGCCATCACCCGCGACGGCCAGGGCCAGCCGTCCTCGATCATCGGCGCGGTGATCGACCGACTCCTTCCGGAAGCGAGGGCGAAAGATGAGTAACGTCGTCTCGACTGTTTTCGAGCATGCGCGAGTGCCTTACGGCGATGACGGCAGACTGGTGCGGGGCATCATCGCCCGATGCGGAGCCCCGAATTGCGAGGCTGCCGTTCCGCTCCCGGTGAACGTGATGGCGAATGGTCGCGGCACGGACAGCAACATCGAATGGCAGTTCATCGCGCGCAAGCTGGAGCAGAAGGGTTGGCGCATCGGCAAGACCGCAACGGCCCACCGCTGCCCCAAATGCTTCAACGCAGCGAAGTTTGCAGCAATCCGGAAATCTGAGGAGAAGCCCGTGGTGACTAAGATCGAGCCGCCGCTGCAGGTCGTGCAGGAGAACGCCAGGGTGATGACGCGCGAGGATCGACGCATCGTCTTTGAAAAGCTGAACGAAGTCTACATCGACGGCAAGGTCGGCTACGGGCGCGGCTGGACTGACGAGAAGGTGGCGACCGATCTCGGCGTGCCGCGCGCCTGGGTGCGCGTGATCCGAGAAGAAAATTTCGGCGACGAAGTTGGCAATGAGGAGATCCGCGATCACATCATGCAAGCAGGAAAGCTTCTCCTCGACATCAAAGCGCTGCGGCAACCCTTTGATGAAGCGCAGCGCTTGTTCGCTTTGGCCGACAAGATCGAGAAGTCGCTGTCCGAAATTCAGAAGGTGCTGAAGTGAACGAACTCGAGACCCTGCGGGCCGAGCTGGCCGCAGCCAAGGAAGAGGCAGCCGAGCTGCAGGACATTTTCGATCTGCAGTGGGAGGCCGACATGCGGGCGGTCGGCCGCTGGCGCGAGGCGAACCCCGGCAACGAGCTGGTGCTGCCTGACCGCGCCAATCTGGTGGTCTGGCTACTCGGCCTGGTCGAGCGATCAGCGGCGCATCCCGGCAGCCGCGAGGGCGAGCGTTGTTTCTGCGGCGAGCCCGCCGCGCACAAGGTCGAGGAAGTGGTCTTCGCCGACGACCCTCAGCCCGTCAGGCACCCGCTGACGAGCTACGTCTGCCGCGAGCACTTCCGCGAAATCATGGGACCAACAGCGTCATGAGCGTAGAGCAGGACGAGGAGATGGCTGAGCGGGACGCGGATATCGGTCGCGATGCCGCCAACGTGCTGCTCACCCTCATCAACGGCGTGACCTCAGGGGTTGCGTACAACATCATCGGCTGCATGGCCGTCTCCGTGTTCACGACGGTCCCTTTCATCAATCCGCTCGATGCCGTGGACGAGTTCGACCACTGGGCGGCGTATACGCGGCAGATGATCGCCGATCAGGTGAAAGAGCGGCTGCAATGACCTCCCGCGTCATCAACCAGACCAAGGGCGAGATCGTGGCCGAGCTGCACAAGGCAGACCAGGCCATGCAGTTAGCCGACACGCTGGCCGCAGACTGCCAGTACCAGGAGCAGTTCGCCGTGGTCGAGCTGGTGACGATTTACGAAACGCCGAGGCCGCTGAAGCCGAGATGAGGAACACAAGTATGGCCGACAATCTTTGCCTCTGCGGGTCCGGCAAGCAGTCGTGGTGGGAACACGATGCGCGCGGCATTCCGCTGTGCCGGGTCTGCGACAAGTGCCGGAAGGAGAAGCTCGGCCGCTATCGGCCCGACGTGCTGACCGACACGAATTATCCAGCGTCGGAACCTATTGACGAAGGAGATGATCAGTAGAGTGCGTATCAGGGACCGATCTAAGTGTCGGAGTTATTCCGCAACTTACCGCGCAAAAAATCTAGCAAAAGTGCGGGCTGCAAATCGGCGCTACGCAGCCACATGCAAAGACAAGCGGCGCATCACCAAGCTGATGATGCGCTACGGTCTGAGGCCGGATCAATATGACGCGATGGCAAAGGCGCAATCGTACCTTTGCGCAATCTGTAACAAGTCCCTGAAACTGTACGTCGACCACCACAAAGCAAGCGGCGTTGTTAGAGGTCTGTTGTGCCGAGACTGCAATCTTGGCCTCGGGTACTTCAAGGAAAGCCCGGACGCTCTGAGCTGTGCCGCTAAGTACCTAGCGGAGCGACATGAAATGCCTTTACACGAAGCGCAAACTAGGAAACGCGAGCCTAATCAGCTTGCGTTTTGGAGCGGCGAGCCGGTCAAGGAATGAGGCGGCGCGGCCACATCTCGTTCAAGACGAAGCTGGCGGCGACGCTTTGCGAGATGCTGACGGACGATGGCACCGGCAAGCTGGTCAAGATCATTCCGCACGAGGATGCGGTGAAGATGACCGAGGACCAGGTGCTCTCGCTGTTTCGGTTCGACCACGGGCTCTATCACGCGCAAGGCGGCTCGGATGAGTTCTGGAACCTGACGCCGATGCTAATCGAGGAGCACAACGTCAAGACGCGCGAGCGCGACATTCCGCAGATGGCAAAGACGCGCCGGATCGAAAAGGCCCAGGAGGGATTCCGGGCGCGGCTCCTGGCCAAGGATCGGGGCGAGCCGCGCCCGCGTAGCCGCTGGCCGAAGCGCAAGTTTGGCCGCAAAGGAGCGTGAGATGGGCGACGATAAGATTTCGCGCATCCCGGTCAGGTTCAAGGACCCGCCCGCTGGCGAGCCGTCGTTCCTCAAGGTGGTCAACCGCTGGGGCGACCGCGACGGCTGCGATCATCGGTCCTACTACGTCGAAGGGCGCGGCTTCGTCCCGGTGACCTACTATCTGCGCGAGGGCGAGACCGAGGTGGAATGCGAGCGCTGCCATACGCGGCTCGACCCGATGTTCGTCCTGCGGATAATGGCGAGCGAGGAGACGCAGTGGTCCCGCTCGCGTGCAAACTATATCGAGGAAATGCAGCGGCTCCGCGACCGCAGGCGAACGAGGTGCTTCCATTGCGGAAAGATGACGGAGATCAGCGGACGATGAACACGCAGGTTATCGCGACCAAGGTCTGCAAGGCGTGCAGCAAGGAGAAGCCGCTCCGCGACTTCTATGTCCAGGTGCGCCCCGGCCTCCGGGACGCGACTATGACGGTCTGCAAGAAATGCCACCGTGAGCGCGTCAAGCGCGCGACCGCAGAGCGCAAAAAGAGCCTCGCCTAGTCGAGGCACGGCCAGCAGGGTGAGTTCTGAGTCATTCCGCTTCGATGCAGCCTTAATGTTGCATCGTAACGGACGGCTCCGACGCCTCAGCCTGCGGCGCGGATGCCTATCCCAGACTGGCAGCCGTGGCATGAATGCTGGAGGACTGGTGGGGGGCCGTCACTTTCCTCGTTGTCGCTTCAGGGGTGGCGACTCTGGAGCCGCTATGATACTCGGGGGCATGTTCGACGACATCCCAGATACTTCGTTGGAGCAGGCCAGGATGATGGAAAACATCCTCCTGGCCGCCTGCGAAGGCGACCGAAGTCAGACCGGGATGTACGCACAACTGCGCGGCATGCTGATGGGTGACGAGACGCTGCAGGCTTTGCTGCCGCAGTTCGTGCGGACCTCCCGAGATCTCAATCATTTCTGGTCTTACGTCAAAGACCTGCCGACCGGGACTAGCGGGCATTGGGAGAAGCGCCGTCGACATGCCCGCGACGGCCTGACACCCCTATTTGACTTTCTGGAAAAGAGGAACACGGCGCCCGTCGATAGTGTCGCCACTGATGTGCTGAAGTCCGTTGATCCTGACGGCGTACATGCCGTCTGGAGCAGAGCACTTGAGCGCCGTCACGCGGACCCCGAAGGAGCGATTACCAGCGCGCACACGCTGCTTGAGACCACTTGTAAGCATATTTTGGACGAGACCGGCGGGAGCTATAGCGACAACGACGACTTGCCAGGGCTCTACCGCGCTGTGGCCTTAAAGCTCAATATCGCCCCTAGCCAGCATGCCGAAGAAGCCTTCAAGAGGATACTAGGCGGCGCGACAAGTGTGGTGGAAGGCCTGGGGTCGCTGCGTAATAAGATCGGTGACGCCCATGGCAAGGGAAAGGCCGCGGTGCGGCCGGCGCCGCGGCACGCGTAGCTAGCCGTGAACCTCGCAGGCACGATGGCCACATTCCTCATCGAGACTTGGCAAGACCTGGCACCTTGAGGCGCTAAACCTCTGCGGGAGCCCTTAAAAAAACGCGCCCGTGCCGTTCACTCCGCCCGGCAAACGAGTGGCACATGATCACGCTTTTTATCGATACCAACGTCCTGCTGTCGTTCTATTACCTGACGAGCGAGGATATCGAGGAGCTGAAGAAGCTCGTCGCCCTGGTTAAGAACAAAGAGATCAGTCTCATTGTTCCGAAGCAGGTCGAGGACGAGTTCTGGCGCAATCGCGGTGGCAAGATCTCCGATGCCATGAAGAAGCTGAGGGAGGCCAAATTCAATGCGTCCTTCCCGGCATTCTCGAAGGACTACGAGGAATACGATGAGCTTCGCGCGCTGCTCAAGAAGGCCGACAAGCTGCATGCTGAGCTGGTCAGCAAGATCATGGCCGATGCGAAGGATACTTCTCTTAAGGCAGATGAGGTCGTAACCGGGCTGTTCAAGAAGGCGACGAAGCCGGAGTTCGATGACGATCACTATTTGAACGCACTGAGACGCGTGCGGCTCGGCAATCCGCCTTGGAAGAACGAGAGCCTTGGCGACGCGGTGAACTGGGAAACCTTATTGGTCACGGTAGATAAAGGGACCGATCTCTACCTCGTGTCCGAGGACAAGGATTATCGGTCGCAGTTATCCGAAGGCGTTTTCAATGAGTTCCTTCGGGACGAATGGGAGACCAAGAAGAAGTCGTCGCTGATCTACTATTCGAAGATCTCCGACTTCTTCAAGGATTGCTTCCCGGACATCAAGATCGCGAGTCAGGTTGAGACGGATATCGCCATTAACAGCCTGAGCAATAGCGGCAGTTTCGCATCCACGCACGTGCATATCGGGAAGCTCGATACGTTCGATCAGTTCACCATTGCTCAGGTCGAACGGCTCATCAAAATCCCTGGGCAGAATAACCAAGTCGGCTGGATCATCGACGACCCCGACGTTCACGAGTTTTATGCGAAGCTGCTGGATAAGTACGGTGGTGGTCTGAAGAACGACGACTACGAACTCCTTGAAGAGCTCGTCGAGAAGGGCAAACCGGAGCCGGAAGAAGACGACCCGCTTTCTTAGTGCCAAAAAAGAAGCCCACCGGAGTGAGCACTTGGTCGAACCAACGCCGGAGCGCGAGCTGCGGAGCCGCCGAGATGCACTCCGATCCCCGCCGGAAGCGGAGCCTTTTGTTTGCGGGGCCGATCAGGCAGCCATGGGAACCACACTATCAGCAGGCTGCGGGGGCTGGTAATCAAGCAGAGCGCGGCGCGAGAGGCTGCCGGAATGCTCGGTGATGAACTTTGAATAGGTCCGCTCGATTTCCACGACGCTCGTGTTGTGGCTTGCCGCGACGACCCGGATGGGGACGTTGAGCAAGAGGTTGCGGACGATGCTGCTATGGCGCAAGGCGTACATGCCGACCTCGTCCGGATCGAGCCCGATGGCCTTGACGACCTCGGCAACGTCGTCGCGATAGTCGTCAGAGACGCCCTTGCCATCGACGCCCCAGGTCTTGCCGTTGCTCCGCACCAGGAGCGGCGCGTTCGCGGGCCGACCCTTGGCCGACTTCGCCAGCCGTTCGGCCAGCGCCGGGGTGATGTGCACGCTGTAGCGCTCGACCTTTTTGCTCGTGCGGTTGCGGCCGCCACCCTTGGCCGACTTCGGCATCATCAGCCGAGGCTCGGTCTTGTGCGCGATCAGGTCCCGCACGCAGAGGCGAGCAGCCTGCGAGGGCCGCGTCCCGCTCTGGGCCAGCACGTCGGAGAACTCGCCCAGCTTCTCGTCGTGGGCATAGGCACCCGCGACAAAGCTGACGACCTGCCCATCGGTCAGGATGACGTTGTTGACCCCGTTGGCATCCGGCAACATTTCGAGCCCGGTCGTCCAGGCGTGCTCGTTCTTGATGCGCCGGTCGCTCGCGGCGGCGAGGTTGAGCGCGGCCCTGATGACTTTGCAGTACCGGTTGACGCTGGCCGGGGCCATCTTCAGCAGCAGGCCATCGCGCCACTTGCGCAGCTCCTGCGCATCGAGCAGCGGCACCGGCTTGCTCAAGAGGCTGGCAGGCAGATGGCCCTTCGGGGTCGTGGCGTTGCTGGCGTTCGCGCCGCGCGAGACCAGATCGTCCTTGTATCGGTCCATCGCGATGCCGAGGGTGACGGGCTTATTGCCTTGCTCCTCCTCGACCTCGTCCTGGTCGCCGCCGCGCACCAGCTTGCGGGCTTCGGTGACGGCCTGTCCGTAGTTGAAGATCGTCTTTGCATCGGGCTTGTCGAAGTCGTCGGCGACGCCGAACTTCTTCAGCCACTCGCCGCCCTGGCCATCAGCAGCGCGGATCGACCAGGTGCCTGCGCCTTCGTTGCGGCGATAGCCAAGCGAGAGGCCGGGGCCGAGCCGTTGCCAATGGGGCTTCTTCTGAATAGCGAGCTTCAACCGCGCGGTCGGACTCTCAAGAGAATAGTTGCGAGGTTTAGCCATGGTCTTGCACATTCCTTTTTGTTTTAGTGTCCGGCCCGGTGTCGGGAAGTGCGGGGTGCAACCTCTTGCGCCCCGCTTCAGGACTGTGCAGAATTTACTATGGATTTCAGTGACTTAGAAGGCCTCTAGTTAATGCAAGGCGCTGCAAGGAAGTGCAAACTTTTCCCCTTGTGGGAGAAGGGCGAAGCGCCGGATGAGGGGTTGTCTCCGCGAGCGCGGCGAGCCACCCTCTCCCACAAGGGGAGAGGGAGGGCAGCGAGTGCAGGGCCTACCCCGCAATCTCCCGCCAGTCGGCGCCGCGCAGCATGCGCATCACGGCGGATGCGACCGCGGTGCGCTGGCGGCCGGCGACGCCGTAGAGGTTGACGGTGCGGCGTGCATCGAGCCCGGCGACCGAGGTGCGTTTGAGGCTCTCCGGCACCGGCGAGGTGTGCGGCACCATGGCGACGCCGATATCGGCCTCGACCAGCTCGATCAGGTCGCGCTCACTCGAAACCTCGTGGCTGTGGTCGACGTCGACGCCGTGCTCGCGCAGGCTTGCCGAGATGCGCGTGGCGTGCTCGCAGTAGTTTCGGCTGAGCAGCTGTTCGGAGCGCAGATCGTCGAATTCGATCGTGCTGCGCTCGGCGAGCAGGTGGCCCTTGCCGATCACCAGCTCGAAATTCTCGGTGAACAGCGGCCAGACGTCGAGCCGCTCCCAGGCTTCGTCGATCTCGGCGGCGATGCCGAGCTCGGCCTCGCCCTTTTTGAGGAACTCGCCGACCTCGCGGCTCGAGCCGCGCAGGAAGCGGAATTCGAGTCGGTTGAACTGCCGCTTGATCTGGCTGAGGTGCGGGATGAGCAGCGCGAGATCGATCGAATGCGTCAGCGCGATGCGCAGTGCGCCGATCTCGCCGCTCTTGAAGGATGAGGCGAGCGAGCGCGCGCCGGCCGCGGCCTCGTAGCACTGTTTGAGCAGCGGATGCATGCGCTGGCCGAGCTCGGTCAATTGTGCCGCTGGCCGTTCGCGCCGGAACAGATCGCCGCCGAGCTCGGCTTCGAGCTGCTTGATCGCGCGGGTCAGCGATGGCTGCGTCACGTTGCACTCCTCGGCCGCGCGCGTGAAGTTCAAAAGCTGCGCCACCGCGAGAAAATAGCGGACCTGGTGCATCTCCATGGATCGGCTCCCGGCAAGGTCGGGGCGAATCTAGCCGATCAGGGTGGGGAATGACATCCCGTCCGCGATAGCGCGCACGTATGGTTTCGGAAGCCAACCGGCATTTCCGTTGTGTTCGGCAATTGGTCACAAGAGCATGGCGTAACAATCGCGCTGTGCTTGACGAATATTCGAGCGGTGCCAGCACGATGGGAGGCGACACATGCAAGATATGACGCAGCGCATCAAGTCGAGAGACCTGCCGGGTCAGGTCGTGCTCGTGCTCCAGGGCGGCGGCGCGCTCGGCTCCTACCAGGCCGGCGTCTACCAGGCGCTGCACGAGGCCGGCATCGAGCCGGATTGGATCATCGGCACCTCGATTGGCGCAATCAACGCCAGCCTGATTGCCGGTAATGCGCCGCAGCACCGGTTGTCGCGGCTGAAGGAGTTCTGGAAGCGGATGGAGCAAAATCCGGTCTGGAGTCTGCGCGCCGCATTTCCCGGCTTCAACGAGAAGCTCGCCTATTGGTCGACTATCACCAACGGTATACCCGGCTTCTTCCGGCCCAATCCGCTGGCGCACGCCGGCGACTCCTTTCCGCTGGGCGCCGACCACGCCGGCTTCTATTCGACCGCGCCGCTGGAGAGGACGCTTTCAGAACTCGTCGATTTCGACCTCGTCAACCGCTGCACGCCCCGCCTCACGGTTGGAGCCGCGCACGTCCGCACCAGCCAGATGCGCTATTTCGACAGCCGCGATGGCGATCTGACGGTGAAGCACGTCATGGCGTCGGGTGCGCTGCCGCCGGCCTTTCCGGCCGTGCGCATCGATGGCGAGCTGTACTGGGATGGCGGCATTCTCTCGAACACGCCGACGGAAGCCGTGTTCGACGACAATCCGCGCAAGAACTCGCTGATCTTCGCCGTTCATCTGTGGAATCCGGTCGGCGCCGAGCCGACCACGATGGCGGAGGTGCTGAACCGCCACAAGGACGTGCAATATTCCAGCCGGATCGCAAGCCACATCGCGCGGCAGCAGCAGGCGCACCGTCTACGCCACGTCATCAACCAGCTCGCCGCGCGGTTGCCCGAGGGCGACCGGAGCGATCCTGCGGTGCGCGAACTCACGAGCTATGGCTGTCCGACGCGGATGCATGTGGTGCGGCTGCTCGCGCCGCAGCTCGACCGCGAGACCCACACCAAGGACATAGACTTCAGTCCGTCCGGCATCATGCGCCGCTGGGACGCCGGCTATCTTCATACGCGATCAGTTCTGGCGCGCGCGCCATGGGTCGGCGAGTTCGATCCGCTCTCGGGCGTGGTGTTGCACGATAATCCTGATATCCTGCCCGTCGCGGCGGAGTAGCGCGGCGGAGTCCATCCGGCTCATCCGCGTGATCTTCGCAATTGGCCCCAAGCGGATGTTGCAAAGTGATTTCCGAGAACGACCTGGAGTCTTCGCTCGATCATATCAGGCGCAAGGCAGCTGGATCGACGGCGGGTATTTTTGGGCCGGCCTCACTGACCTGGCGAATTGACCGAGAGGCCGTGATCTTTCTCGGAGCCGGCCGTGCGCTGCTGCTTCAACTGGCGCATCCGTGGGTCGCTGCCGCCATCGCCGAGCACTCCAGGACGCTCGCTGACCCGATCGGTCGCTTCCATCGAACCTTCGATGTCATGTTTACGATGGTATTCGGCTCGCTCGATCAGGCGCTGACGGCTTCGCGCAAGCTGCATCGGCGTCACGCCACGATCGTCGGCCGCTTACCGGATGCCGTCGGGTCGTTTGAAGCCAATTCGCACTACTGCGCCAATGAAGTTGCGGCGCTGCGTTGGGTTCACGCCACTCTCGTCGAGAGCGCGGTCATGGCGCACGATCTCGTCTTTCCGCCGCTCTCGGCCGACGAGCGCGAGCGATACTGGGCCGAATGCCGGCTTTTCGCAGCAATGTTCGGGCTCACCCCGGACGACCTGCCGGCGGATTGGCAATCCTTTCTCGCCTACACGGAAGCCATGGCCCGCTCGGAGGTTTTGACCGTCGGCACCGCAGCGCGCGAGGTGGCCGGACAAATTCTCGGGGGCGTCGGACGACCCTGGTTACGTCCGCCCAAATGGTACCAGGCGCTGACGGCCCGGATGTTGCCGGAGCGACTGGGCGCTGGTTTTGGATTGGCTTGTGGCGCAGCCGACGACAGGGCTGCGGACCGCGCGCTCAAGTGGATACGACGCATCTACCCCCGGCTGCCCGCCCGCCTGCGCTATGTCGGTCCGTATCAGGAAGCCCAAGCCCGACTGCGCGGGACGCCACAGCCCGGCTGGATGACGCGATGTCTCAACAGGGCCTGGATCGGACGGTCTTCGATTGGGTGACCCGTCGTGAAAGGCGAAGCCGCCTCAAGCCGACGCGATCTTGCGATAAAGCGCGCTGTAGCAGGCGGCGGAAATATTCCAGCTGAACGACCGCGACATGGCGGTGCGGCGCATGGAGTCGAGACGGTCCTGGGCCATGAAGGTCGTGAAGGCCCGACGAACCCCGCCGAGGAAAGATTCGTAGGACGGCTGCGTGAACAGGAAGCCGGTCTCGCCGTCGGTGATGGTTTCCGCAAGCCCCCCGGTCTGGTGGCCGATCGGCAGCGAGCCGAAGCGCTGGGCGTACATCTGGCTGAGCCCGCAGGGCTCGAACCGCGACGGCATCAGGGTGAAATCGCTGCCGGCAAAGATGCGCCGCGCCTGCGCGTCGTTGAAGCCGATGGCGACGCCGATCGCATCGGGCCGCCTGCGATGGGCGTTGATCAGCGCCTGCTCGAGCGCCGGCTCGCCGGAGCCGGTGACGACGATCTGCCCGCCGGCATCGATGATCTCGTCGGCCGCCGACAGCACGAGGTCGATGCCTTTCTGATGCACGAGCCGTGCGACGATGCCGAACATCGGCCCGCGCGACACCGCGAGCCCGAACTGCTTGCGCACATAGTCCGCGTTGGCCCGCTTGCCGGCCCAGTCGCCGGCGCCGAATTGCTGCGCGAGCTGCGCGCAATAGCGGGGGTCCCAGCTCTCGTCGATCCCGTTCAGGATGCCGGTGAGCTCGGCCGCCTCAGAGCGGGCGCGCAACAGGCCCTCGAGGCCACAACCGAATTCCGACGTGGTGATCTCGCGCGCATAGGTCGCGCTCACGGTCGTCAGGTGCGAGGCGTAGACGAGGCCCGCCTTCAGGAAGGACAATTGATCGTAGAACTCGACGCCGTCGATGTGGAAGGAGCTCTCGGGTGCGCCGATCCGCCGCAGCGCGTCCTTCGGGAAGAGGCCCTGATAGGCGAGGTTGTGGATGGTCAGGATCGACGGCAGCTTCGAGCCGCGCCAGGCGAGGTAGGCCGGCACGAGCGAGGCCTGCCAGTCATTGGCATGGATCAGGTCGGCTGCCCAATTCTTGTCCAGGTTGCCCGTCGCAAGCTCAGCGGCTGCCGACGCCAAGCGCGCGAAGCGGATGTCGTTGTCGGGCCAGTCGCGCCCGCTTTCGTCGCCATAGGGATTGCCGGGGCGGTCGTAGAGCTGCGAGCACAGCAGCACATAGACCGGCAGGCCGTCGCGCGTTGCGGCCCGGCCGAGCGTGCAGGCCGGCATCTCCGCGAACGCCGGACAGCGACCAACGATCTGAATATGCGTGAGTTGTTCGATGATGTCGCGATAGCCGGGCAGCATGATCCGGATATCGGCGAAGGGGCGGAGCGCTCTGGGGAGGGCAGCAGAAACGGCGCCGAGTCCGCCGACGCGGACAAAATCGTCCATCTCTGTCGTGACGAACAAGACCCTCAAGAACAGCTGCCCTCTTCCGAGCCCGATTGCTGCTATGCAAGATCGGGTCCAGTTGCCCTCGGAATTCCAAGCCCGCCCCTGGAAGCTGCCGTTCGGGTAAAGACTTTCCTACCAGGCCGCCGCCATCTAGGGTCGGCGCATCAACAAGCAAGAACGCGCGTGGTTCCTAAGGGGGACTCAGGGAATGCAGGTAGCAGACAAGCGTGAGGGGACGACGACAAAAGCCTTTGCCGGCCTGCGGGTGCTCGATTTTTCGACCACCATCGCCGGCCCCCATTGCGCGCGGATGCTCGCCGACATGGGCGCCGAGGTCATCAAGATCGAGACCAACGGCGGCGAGACGATGCGGACGCGCCCGCCGGTGCGCAGCGGCTGCAGTACCGTGTTCGGCCAGCTCAACGTCGGCAAGAAGAGCATGGTGCTAGACCTGAAGTCGGAGGAGGGCAAGGAGACCGTGCGGCGCCTCGTCGCTACCGCCGACATCCTGGTCGAGAATTTCCGTCCCGGCGTGATGCGCCGCCTGCGGCTCGATTACGACACGCTCCGCCCGTTCAATCCGAGGCTGATCTACTGCTCCATCTCGGGCTACGGCCAGACCGGCCCGTCAGCGGAGTTGCCGGCCTATGCGCCGGTGATCCACGCCGCCTCCGGCTACGACATGGCGCATCTCGCCTATCAGCCCGGCCGCAACCGCCCCGACTATTGCGGCATCTATCATGCCGACGTCGTCACCGGCACCTATGGCTTTGGCGCGATTGCGTCGGCGCTGTACCAGCGCACCATCACGGGCCTTGGCCAGCACATCGACGTCTCCATGCTGGAGTCGATGCTGACGCTCACGGTGATAGAGCTGCAGAACTCGCAATTCGAGGTGAAGCCGCCGCCGCGTCCGATGTTCGGTCCGACCGAGACGGCCGATGGCTACGTCATGATCACCATCGCGAGCGAGAAGACTTTTCAATCTCTGATGAAGGTGATCGGCCGGCAGGACTGGATCTCCGATTCCCGCTTCTGCGCCTATGGCGTGCGACGCGACAACTGGGCTGACCTGATGGACGGCGTCGAAGCCTGGTCGCGGCAGATCACGACGGAGCAATGTCTCACAGAACTCGGCGCCGAGGGCGTGCCAGCCTCGGCCTATCGCACCGTCGCCGAGGCGCTGCGCGATCCGCAGCTCGCGCATCGCCAGGCGCTGTCGGACGTGGAAGATGAGGGCGGCTCCTTCCAGGTGCTCAACCTGCCGTTCCGGATGTCGGGTGCGGACACGATGCCCGGCAAGCGCATCGCAGCGCTCGGCGAGCACACGCGCGAGCTTTGCGCGGAAGCGGACCTTGGCGATGACGTGCTAATTCCGTCAGGTAAAACAGCTGCGCAACAATAAGCCCTGCGGCGTTTGATCTCGCGCGCGTTCCTCTTGCCGTGGCCGAGAGTGTCGCCACGGGCGAGCCGCGCCGTTTGTCTTGCTCCGCTGGACATGGCAAGGTTGCGCTTGAAAAGAAGAATTGAGCGGGAGAGACGCCATGAAGAGCTTCAAGGTCGCCGATTTCAAAGCGCCGCTGAAGGAATTCGACGAGCCGACGCCGCAGCCCTCGGGCACGCAGGTGCTGATCAAGGTGAAGGCGTCCGGCGTCTGCCACAGCGACCTGCACATCTGGGAAGGCGGCTATGATCTCGGCCACGGCCGCAAGCCGCTCTCGCTCAGGGATCGCGGCATCGCTTTGCCTCTGACCATGGGCCATGAGACGGTCGGCGAGGTGCTTGCATTCGGTCCAGACGTGACACCATCGGACCAGGGCGACCTCAGGAAAGGCGACATCGGTCTCGTCTATCCCTGGATCGGCTGCGGCAAATGCGCGACGTGTCTGGCCGGTGACGAGAACATGTGCCTGACGCCGCGCTCGCTCGGCGTCTATTGCGACGGCGGCTATTCCGATCACATGCTGGTGCCGCATCCGCGTTACCTTCTCAATCTCAGGGGGCTCGATCCCGCGACCTCCGCGCCCTACGCCTGCTCCGGCGTGACCACCTACAGCGCGCTGAAAAAGGTCGAGCAGCATTTCGACACGCCGATTGTGATGTTCGGCGCCGGCGGCCTCGGCCTGATGGCGCTGTCGCTGCTCAAGGCGATGGGCGGCAAGGGCGCGATCATGGTCGACATCGATGCGAAGAAGCGCGAGGCGGCCGAGAAGGCCGGCGCGCTCGCCACCGTCGATCCCAAGGCGCCGGATGCGCTGGAGCAGCTCGCCAGGAAGGCAGGCGGCCCGATCCGCGCGGTGATCGATCTCGTCGGCAACGCCGCGACCACGCAGCTCGGCTTTGACTGCCTGACCAAGGGCGGCAAGCTCGTCATCGTCGGCCTGTTCGGTGGCGGCGCCACCTGGGCGCTGCCGCTGATCCCGATCAAGGCGGTGACGATCCAGGGCAGCTATGTCGGCAATTTGCGCGAGACGCGGGAATTACTCGACCTTGTTCGGTCAAGGAAAGTGCCGCCGATCCCCGTGACGCCATTGCCGCTCAACAAGGCCAACGACGCGCTCGTGCAATTGCAGCAGGGTGCGGTGGTCGGACGCACGGTGTTGACGCCGTAGCCTTGTTCCGTCATTCCGGGTTCGGTCCTTTGGACCGCCCTGGAATGACGCCCCTTCGACAGGAATCCCCATGTCCGCAAATAACGCCTTCCACATTACCGTGCTTGCCGGTGACGGCATCGGTCCCGAAGTCATGGCGCCGGCCCTGGAGGTGCTGCGCAAGGTCGGCGGGAAGGCAGGGCTGAGCTTCCGCTTCACCGAGGCGCCCGCCGGCGCCAACAATTATCTCGCCACCGGCAAGTCGATGCCGGATTCGACGATCAAGCTGTGCGAGGAAGCGGATGCGATCCTGCTAGGGGCCTGCGGCCTGCCGTCGGTGCGTTATCCCGATAACACCGAGATCGCGCCGCAGATCGAGCTGCGCTTCATCTTCGATCTCTATGCCGGCGTGCGCCCGGCACGCCTCATCCCGGGCGTGCCGAGCCCGATCGTCGGCGCGGATCAGCGCGGCATCGATCTCGTCGTCATCCGCGAATCCACCGAGGGCCTGTTCGCCTCGATGGGCAAGGGCATCGTCACGCATGAGGACGCGCGCGAGACGATGGTGATCACGCGCAAGACATCCGAACGCCTGTTCGAGTTCTCGTTTCGTCTGGCCGAGCGGCGCAAGGCGCGCGGCCGGCCGGGCGCGCTGACCTGCGTCGACAAGGCGAACGTGTTCAAGGCCTTTGCCTTCTTCCGCGGGATTTTTGACGAAACGGCCAAGCGGCATCCGGATGTGAAGGCCGATCGCCTCTATGTCGACGCCTGCTCGGCGATGCTGGTGAAACGGCCCTGGGATTTCGATGTGATGGTGATGGAGAACATGTTCGGCGACATCGTCTCCGATATCACCGCCAGCCTGATCGGCGGCCTCGGCATGGCGCCGTCGGCCGACATCGGCGACCGCTACGCCGTGTTCCAGCCTTGCCACGGCACCGCGCCCGACATCATGGGGCAGGGCAAGGCCAATCCCACCGGCATGATCCTGTCGGCTGCGATGATGCTCGACTGGCTCGCCGACAAGCATGGCGTGGAAAGCGCCGCGGAGGCCGGCGAGCAGATCGAGCGCGCGGTCGATAAGGTCTATGCCGGCGGCATCAAGCCGATGGAGTTCGGCGGCAGCAACGGCACCGCCGATATCGCGAAAGCGGTGCTTGCGGCGCTGTAAGCCGTGTACCCATAAAATGCGCCTGATGTCCGCTTGTTCGCCGACAGCGGCTCAATAGCGGACGTCGCTGTACGTCGCCGAAGGGCAAATAGGCGACATGGCGAGCTTGGCTTGATATAAAAAAAGGCCGCCAACTGAGGCGAATGGCACGGGCTTCGCCAACAACGGAGGTCGCGCATGACCATGAACAGCATTGGTATCCCCGAAGGTTTCGAGCCTCACTTCCGCAAGAGCCCTTTCACCGATCCTTGGGAACCGCTCTATTCAAAGCGGACGGACAAAGCCGTGATCATCGGATTGCGGCTGGCCAGGCCGCACACCAATGCGCGTGGTAATGTTCATGGCGGACTGATCTCCGCGCTTGCTGACAACGCAATGGGTAATAGCTGCGGACAAGCGATTGGCTGGGCATCGTCGCTGGCGACGATCACTCTTGCGGTCGACTTCACCGGCATCGCGCAGATCGGGCAATGGCTCAGCGTGGAAAGCGAAGTGATCAAGACCGGCAGAACGATCTGCTTCGCGCAAAGCCTAATCAAGGCCGACGACAGTGTAATCGCACGGGCGAACGCCACGTTTCGCGTGGTGCCGAAGCACGAGGGCGACACTCATCCCCGTTAGCCGCACTAGGTCCGCTTTGGGTCAAATTGCGAAGAATTCAACGTGAGCAAATCCAGTCCGCTTCACCGCGCTGAGCGGACCTTGACGAGACGTGCCTCCCTTCGCTGATGAGCCTATTTCGGAAGTGCTCGCTTCTGGATGCGGAATCAGTTCGATGCCGCCCCAAATGGATCTTGCCGGCCGACCGGTGAGGTCAGGGTCCGCACGGACGTCACATTCACCGACGCAGAGACGAGCGATGTGCTATCATTGAAGCCCAACGAAGGAGCTTGTCGAAACCCGCGGCGCACACTGAGATGGGTGTTCAGATGATCACAATTCCAGAACTGGTAGCGCAGACTTTGGCGTCGTTTCTGACCTCTGATACACGAGATCGGTTTGGCTCTTCGCATGCCCGCCTGGCTGAAGTTCTCCCCTTTGCGGCCAGGCTCACATTGGAATGCATTGGCAACAGCGACGCCCTGTATCACAACATAGAGCACTCGATGCTCGCTACTCTTGCCGGGCACGATATCCTGATGGGACGAATGCTGTTGCGACCAACGACAGTCGTCGACTATGCGAATTTTACCCTGGCGTGCCTCACCCATGACATCGGGTACGTGCGCGGAGTCGTTCAGGGAGATAACGACGATTCCTATGTCGCAGATTTGACTGGCCGCATGGTTCGTCTCCCACGGGGCGCGTCTGACGCCGCGCTCGCACCCTATCATGTGGACCGCTCAAAATTGTTCGTCTTGGAACGCCTCGACGACATCGAAGATATCGACGCAAGCCGAATTGCCCGAGCCATAGAATTTACGCGCTTTCCCTATTCGGAATCCTCAAACGACAGTTTGATGGAAGAGGAGGGTATGTTGCTGCGCGCCGCCGATCTTATCGGTCAGCTTGGTGATCCCAACTACCTGAGAAAGTCAAATGCTCTGTTCTACGAGTTCGAGGAAATCGGTTTAAACAAAAAGCTCGGCTATGAAACGCCTGCCGACGTGGTTTACAAATACCCGCAATTTTATTGGAACAACGTTGCTCCACAAATTCAGGCCGCGATACGCTATCTCAATATCACCTCGAGCGGTCGGCAATGGATAGCAAATCTTTATAGTAATGTTTTCCGGGCCGAGCGCGAGCCAGGTCTATCTGGTCCGCAGCCTTGACTACGTTTGATCGGACCGCCCGGGGAGGCCGGTCCGATGGCGGCGAAGGCCAGTGGAAATTGAATGTCTATTTCATGTCTTATGATCCATAGTGTCTCCTGTGGACGACATGTCGCTGTCAGACGCAGGAGAAGTTAGTTGGCTGCGCGATTGCTCTTTACGAACGCTGGTCACGCTCCGAGCAACAATCTGGCCCGCAGCTTGCGAAAGGGTGCCGAGCCTGTCTTCATAGTCGGCTGCAATGACGACCAGTTCACTCTGAAGAAATCAGACGCGGACAGGCACTATGTCGTTCCGCCCGTGGACCATCCGGAATGGTCTCAGGCACTGCGATGGATTGTCGAAACAGAACGTCTGGATCTCATTGTTCCTACGGTAGATTCTGATCCGGATAGCTTGTCGCGCGTGCGTAAGCACCTGAGTGAGTACCTGTTTCTGCCACGCGCATCCGTGCTCGAAATCTGCCGGGACAAAAACCGTCTCATTGCGCTGTTGCGCGACAACGGCATCGACGCCCCCGCGAGCTATCAGGTGAAGGATCTGAGGCACATCACCAAGATCTTTCAGGAATTGAGGGGCGGCAGGCCACTGTGGTGCCGTGTTCGGGACGGGGCCGGCGCGCTCGGCGCGCTGCCAGTCCGGACGCCGGAGCAGGCGCGCAGCTGGATCCGGTACTGGAAGGAGATGCGCGGCGTGCCCGTCTCCGCGTTCATGCTTTCAGAGTAACTGCCAGGCCGCGATTTCGGCTGTCAAAGCCTTTGGAAGGATGGCGAGCTGGTGCTGATCAAGACCTATGAACGGCTTTCCTATCTCGGGACGGGCAGCCAACCAGCGGAAGTGTCTTCGGTCGCGGCCCTCGCAAAGACCGTGTTCGAACCGAAGGTCGTCGACACCTGTACACGGGCAATCCGATTGCTTGATGCAAAGGTGTCCGGCGTTTTCAGCGTGGATCTCAAAGCGAATGCACGCGGCGTTCCTTGCATCACGGAAATCAACGCAGGCCGGTTTTCGTCAGCAACCAACATCTTCGATCTGGTTGGAAAGCACAACATGGCCGCGAGCTTTGTCCGGCTGGCGCAAGGTGAGCCGGTCGATATTGAGAACAGTTACGACGCGGCTCCGGATTGGTACATGCTCAGAGGCATCGATGGCACTCCGTGCATCTTCCACGCCTCCGAATTCTCCGATAACATCAGAAAACCTTGGCAAGGGGCAGGCTCCCGTCGGGGCCGCTTGCAGGCAAGGGGCAAATAGCATGGCGGATATCAAGGTCTACAAACGAGTGAACAAGGGTCGCACGTTTATCCGGGTGGCGGCCACACCCAAAAGCACAGAGACGCGCAAACTGCTTCGTCAATTCCAGGCCGAGGTAAGAGAATTTGAGAAAGAATGGAAAGCGACCGGGGCCTATCGTGACGCGCAAAAAGCCAAGAAAAAGAAGAAGGCTGCGAAGTAGCGAAACGGAGCAACAGGTCGTCGCTACGGTCACGATCGATCGAGACCTCGATAGCCATCAGCTGGAGACGATCCAGCTCGAGCTGCGAGCTCTCGCGCGATCCTGCGGGCTGGAGGTGAGCAGCATCGAGGTCGAAACGACCACTCGCCGCTAGCCCGCATTTTCGTGCCCGGTTTTCCGGGCGCGCGCGTGCTCGTCCGCGCCGCAGTTCGGCTGACCTAAAGCGCGATGAGACCAAGATGAATCGTGATCGCGCTTTAGGTTATTGTTTGAGCATGATCTCCGCGCAAACGCGTTCCGCGTTTGTCGCGAGGGAAAACCGCTGCACATTTTGCGCTAGCGCGGCCTTCGGGTCCGGATCATGCTCTGGTCCCGGGAAGATTGAGCTAGCTGCCACACGCGGCATGCTCCTCCTGCGAGAACTGCATCCCGAGTTCCGAGAACATGGCTGCGGCGATGTTGAGGTGCTGTTCGGCGCTCGTCTGCTGGCCGATCCATCGGTAGCGTTTTCCGAGCCCGAGGTGACATTGAGCCGCGAGAGGTCGCAGACCGAGCTCCTCGGCCCTGCGCAGCGCCTCGAGAAAATTTGTCTGGCATTCATCAAGGTGAGCAGGGTCTGTCGCGCCAAGCTCAGCGAGCAATCGCAGGGCGTAAGCTTCGTTGCCGCGCTCGCCATGTTTGCGTGAAAGCATCAGTGCCCGTTGGCCGCACCGCTCAGCCTCGACCGCCCGAAGCTTTCGAAGGTAAGCCTCACCTAACCGGACCAGGGTCATGGCGAGCCCGCCCATGCGGTGCATTGCGGTCGATTCCCGTTCGGTTTCCTCCAACAGGACGATGGCCTCGTCGAGGCGATCGGAGAGGCAATAGGCATATCCAAGGGACGTGCCGATGAGTGGTATCATCAGTGGCAGAATCCATGAGCGGCAGAGCTCGAGGCCCTGCTCAAGGACGCTGATGCCTCGCGGCGCCTCGCCCCGAAGGGCTAGAACAGTACCAGCTCCGTAAAGAGAGAACCCAAGGCTGTAGACGTGGTTGGCAACTCTGGCAATTTCCATGGCCTCTTCCGCAAGGCGCAAGGCCTGGTCGAACTCGCCGAGTTCGGCAAGCGAACACACCAGATAGACCCGCCTGAAAACGCCCTGAACCCCGGTCGTTCCCATCGTGTCGGAGGCGAGATCACCTCGCAGGCGCTCAACAGCCTCAGACAATATTTGTACCGCACGACGATGATCTCCCCGTGCCGCCAGAGCTGCTCCTAAATGCCCACTGACTATCGTCCGAAGCGACAGGTCATCCAATTCCTCCGCTATGGCCATCGCGCGTTCGCCCGCCTCGATCGCCGGGCCCAACTCGCCAAGCAAGCGGTAGTATTGGCATATGAACGATGATGCCTGACCAAGCCTTCGCTTGTCCGCGAGCTGTATCGCCTGCGCCTCCACTCTCTGCAGTTGGCCCAGGCATTTCTCAAGGTGGCCCAGGGGATGAAGTGCGTTTCGGAGATCAAAGCGAATATCGATGGCAAGTTCGATATTGTCTTTGGTTTCGGGCAACTTCTCGATGATCGCGAGCGCCTGTTCGAACCAGACCCGCCCGTTCTCGAGCGCCGACCGCGAGAGCGCCTTCAGTCCGGCTTGCCGCAGGTATCGAACAGCCTTGTCCGGCAACTCTCCACGAACCGCATGTTGCGCAAGGCGCTCAATGTGCTCGCCGATCCGGTCCCGATACAGAGTCTCAATCGTGCCGACCAGTCGCGCGTGCAGCGCGCGCCGCCGCGTCCGCAGCAAGCCGTCGTATGTTACATCGTGGGTGAGCGCGTGTACAAACGAGTACTCTACGTCCGGAAAGAGCCCGGACTCGTAGAGAAAGCCGGCCGCCAGCAGCCGATCCAGCGCGCCGTCCAGTGCGCCTTCCGTCAGGTCGGCCATCGGCCGAAGTACCGCCAACGGAGTCTCGCGGCCCGCAACTGATGCGATTTGCAAAAGATTCTTGTCACCGGGAAGCAGCCGATCTATGCGCGCCGCCAAAATGGCCTGGACGGTAGGTGGAACCTGAACATTCCCGGTCGGACGCAACAGTCGATAGTGACCGCGTTCTCCGGCGAGGTATTGGGTCTCCACCAGCGAGCGGACTGTTTCTTCAATGAAAAAGGGATTGCCGCCCCGTGCGATCAGAAGCTGCTTGAGTGACGCGAGTTCAGGATCTTCACCCAGGAGTGCCTCCAGCAGATAGCGCGTGTCGCGGGTCGGCAACGCGCTCAGCCGGATCTGACGGTAGTTTTCCTTGCTCCCCCAGTTGTGCTGGTAGTCGGGGCGATAACTGACAAGCAGCATAAGGCGAGCCGAGCCCAGGACGGTGACCAAAGCATCGAGCAATTCCTGCGTTTCGTTATCCACCCAATGGAGGTCCTCGAAGATCAAGAGGACCGGTTGCTTGCAAGCCTCCCGCAGCAACAAACTCTTCACGGCATCGATATTGCGACGTCTGCGCTGAATCGGATCGAGCGCATGCCAGCTTTGGTCCTCGACCGGGATATCGAGCAGTGCCAGAAGCGCGGGAAGCGTCGGCTCCAGCCTTTCGTCGAGAGCGAAGATTTTCTCGACCACCTTTCGACGCATCTCGTGAAGCTCATCCCGGTCCTGGATGCCAAAGTAGCTCTTGAGAAGCGCGATGACCGGCAAGTAGCTGGTCGCTCGTCCATGCGAGATCGACGTACTATCGAGTATCAGCCAGCCAAGCAGACCGAGCAGCCGATTGGCATGGGTGAACTCATAGACGAGACGTGACTTGCCCACGCCCGCCTCACCAATGACCGCCACCGATTGGCCCGATCCCGTGTCGGCTTGCTGCTGTGCGCGACGCAGCTCATCGAGTTCGGCCTCGCGGCCGATGAACTGGGTTAGGCCCCGAAGCGTTGCGGCCTGCAAACGCGTGCGCGCGGGCCCCGCTCCGATGAGCTCATAGACCTCCTCGGGCTCGGCAAGCCCCTTAATCGGCAGCGGCCCCAGCGACCGCGCCATGATGTATCCCTCAGCCAATCGGATGGTCTTCTTCGTCGTCAAGATCGAGCCTGGCTGCGCCATCTGCTCCATGCGAGAAGCCACGTGCACGGCCTCACCGACAACGGTGTATTCCATGTCAAGCTCGTTGCTGATCGCGCAGATGACAACTTCGCCCGAGTTGAGCCCAACGCGAATCTCGAGGGGCTTATGATCAGACGGATCGGTACCGTCAGCCAATTTGGCCATGGAGTCCTGCATCATCAGCGCGGCGTAACAAGCCCGCACGGCATGATCCTCATGGGCGAGCGGCGCGCCAAAAATCGCCATGATACCGTCACTAAGGATCCTGTTGACCGTACCCTCATAGCGGTGGACGGCCTCGCACATCCGCTCGAGCACAGGGTTGAGGATCGCCTGCGCGCTCTCCGGATCTTGGCCGGATATCAGGGCCAGTGAGCCCGTGATGTCTGCGAACAGCACGCTCACCTGCTTTCGTTCACCCGCGGGTTCGGCGGTAGCGGTGAGAACGTCGTCAGGGATGAGTTGGGCAGTCTGTGGTCTCACCGCCTGAGAGCGGGCAGACAGGTAGTTTGCGGCACCCTGACCCGTTGCGTGACCGCAATGCGAACAGAACTTGGCCGTCGGCGAAACCTCAGTGCCGCAGTTCGCGCAAACGCGTGTCAGTGCTAAAGCACATTGTTCGCAGAACTTCGCCGCTGCGCCGTTTTGGTGCTGGCACCTCGGGCAAATCATTTAGGTCCCTGCGAAAAGCCGTTCCCACGGTACCGTCGAACTCCATTGTCAACAAGCTGGTAATCGGCCCAGCGGCGAGGCCGGCGGCCCAAAAGACCTGCATTTGACGCAATTAAAGGCTTCGCTGGCTTTCGTGCCGCGTGCGCTGGCATTTGGCTTCCAGACTGGTAGCGAGCCCGACCTTCCCAGAGCAGGGCGGACCTGACGAATTCACCGCTCCGCCCTAGCGTCCGCGGAATTGCGGCTTGCGCTTTTCCATGAAGGCTTGGCGGCCCTCGCGAAAATCTTCGCTGTCCATGCAGGCTGTACCGACCTGCTTGATCGCGTCCATGTCGCGCTGGCTCTCGTCCTTCAGCACCTCTGCAATGGTGATCTTGGCGGCCTTGATCGCGAGCGGCGCATTCCCGGAAATCGTCTCGGCGATCGCCATGGTCTCGCCCCAGAGCTGATCGTCGGGGATCACGCGCTCCACGAGCCCGATCCGCAGTGCTTCCGCCGCATCGATGCGCATGCCCGTGTACATCAGCAGTCGCGCCCAGGATGGGCCGATCAGCGAGACCAGGTGGCGCAAGCCGTCATAGCCATAGGCGATTCCGAGCCTTGCCGCGGGGATTCCGAACTGGCTGCTCGCGGCGGCGATACGGATATCGGCGAGCATTGCGACCTGCATGCCGCCGCCGAGGCAGAAGCCCTGGATGCAGGCGATCGTCGGCTTGGGGTAGTCTGCGAGCAGCGCCCGCTGCACGGCGCTGCGCTTCGCGTAGTCCTCGGAGGCTGCCGCGTTGTGGCGCTGCTTCTCGAACTGGCTGATGTCGGCACCCGACACGAAAGCCTTGCCACCGGCGCCGCGCAGGATCACCACGCGCACCGTGTCGTCGTCGCGCAAGCTCGTCAGCGCCTGGCCAAACCCTTCCCACATCTCCAGCGACATCGCATTGTGCTTGTCCGGATTGTTGAAGGTGATCGCGCCCACGCCGTCGGTGGAAGATTTGAGGATCTTGCCGTCGGCGAATGAAGTGTCCGGCTGGAAAACGTCTGTCATCGCGCACCCGCTTGTGTTGGCGGCTAGAGCATGATCCGGACCCAAAGGGCCGCGTTGGCGCAAAGTGTGCAGCGGTTTTTCCCTCGCGACAAACGCGGAACGCATTTTGCGCGGAGATCATGCTCAACAACCTAAAGCGCGATGACGGCTCGTCCCGATCTCATCGCGCATGAGCAATGTGCGGCAGGCGCTGCGGCGAGGTCAACCGTTCCACGGGCCCATTTCTCAGGCAGGGCACGGTTGCCTTTCGCAGATTGCGCGATGATCGACTATTGCCCCTGATTTGCCCGACGTGTCAAGTCGATTTCTGTAAATCAGCAATGCGCCATCCCCCGGCCTCGCTACTTTGCATGGGGTTGTTTTCCAGATTTTGGTCGAGCGGGCCGTGCCGGGCCTACTGCGCCAGATGCGCGGTCAGCGGATGGTTGGCGGCATTGCTGAAGAATGCGGCTTCTTCGGCCGTGGCCTCCAGCAACTGTTCGTCCTGGTTATAGACGTCGTTGCGGAACTGAATGGTCTGGTCCTTGGTCATCCACGCTGTGAGATAGATCCAGGTCACCGGGACCTTCTTCGCCATGGCGACTTCGAGATGCTGGCCGGTGGCGATTTCCGCATCGATCGCGGCGCGGCTCCACTTCGGCTGGTCCTTCAGCAGCCAGGCCGCGAGATCGCGCACGTTGTCGACGCGCGAGCAGCCGTGGGAATCGAAGCGGTAGTCGTCGCTGAACAGGTTGCGCTGGTTGGTGTCGTGCATGTAGACCGAATAGGAGTTCGGCATGTCGATTTTGACCGCGCCAAGCGCGTTGAAGGTGCCGTTCTGCTGGCGCACGGTGAAGTTCGGCGTGTGCGTGCCCGACCAGTCGACCGAATGCGGATCGATCGGATTGTCGTGAGCGTCGAGCACCTCCATGTGCATGCGCGACAGATAGGTCGGATCCTTGCGCATATGCGCGGAGATTTCGGTCTTGGCGATCGAGGAGGGCACGGTCCAGGTCGGATTGAGGACGACGCCCGTGATCTCTGTCGTCAGTGTCGGCGACTGCTTTTCGGTCTTGCCGACGATCACGCGATAGCGCCGCACCACGACGTCGTTCTCGACCGCTTCGGCAAAGGCCGCGGGGATATTGACCACGACATAGCGTTGCCCGAAGCCGAAGTTGGTGTTCTGGAGCCGCTCCAGCGACGCCTCGAGCTGCCGGATGCGCTTTTGCACCGAGACGTTCATGGCCGCGATCGTGCGCGGCGTCACCGTGCCCGTCGGCGCGAGACCGTGGCGCGCCTGGAAGCGCTTCACGGCCTCAGTCAGATCCTGGTCGAAGGGGCCGCTTGCCTTGTCGGCGGCGAGATCGCCGGAGGCGATCAGCCTCTTGCGCAGCAGCTCGTCATTGGGCCCTTGCGTGCCGAGGGTGAATTTCGCGTCCGCAGGGATCGTCGGCCAGCCGCCGCGCACGGCGAGGTCGGAGTAGCTCAGCGCGGCGTCCTTGATCCGCTGGGCCGAGCCTTCGTCGAAGGTCGGCTCATGCGATAGCGCAAGCGCGGCGGCTGAGCGTGACTCCGGGGTCGAGGCAGGCGTTGTGGCGGCCTTCGGCGCCGCCGTGTGGGCCGGATTGGCCGTCGCGGGTGTCGTACCGGCCGGTGCTGCGGTCGCGGGCTTGGCAGGACCGGCCTGGCCGGTGGTTTCGGTTTGCGCAAGGGCCGAGGCGCTCGCGAGCAGCCCAACCGCAACGATCATGGCTTGGCGCTTCAACATGTGTCTGATCTTCCCTTGGAAAGACGAGGCCCGGACGGGCGCTCGCATGATGTTCTTCTTGCGGCAGTGCCGCGGGCGCGGCTTTCGGCGAGTCGGAGGCAGGCTAGGGCATGGGGATTGCGGTCCGATTAAACGCAGGCGTCCCGGCCCATCCGCCCTCGATTTGGTCGTTCGACGGCTCGGATCGGTTCGTGAAAAACGCGAGGAAACGGACGAAAAGCAACAAGGGGGCGTTTTAGAAGGAGGGCCAAAAAGCAAAAGCCGCGCGTCAGGCGCGCGGCGAAGTCCCGTCCAATCCAGCCGCGCCCCCGCGACGCGGCGGATTGAACATCAAGTCCGATGGACGGCCGACTGCCCAGCCGTCGATCGCTCAGCTTTCGTTCGCCGCGATCGATTCCATCAGCGAAACGAGCTGACGCTGCACCGTCTGGTCCTTGATCTTGCTGTAGGCGCGCAGCAGCCGGAGGCTGAAGGCACTGTCGAGGAACAGAAGGCTCTCGACTTCGCGCGCCTTGTTGTCGCCGTCGTAGAAGAAGGTCACGGGCACATCGAGCGCCGAAGCAATCTGCTGCAGACGGGCCGCGCCGACACGATTGACGCCCTTTTCGTACTTCTGGACCTGCTGGAAGCTGACGCCCAGCTTCTCGCCAAGCTCAGCCTGCGAGATCTTCATCTCGACGCGCCGCAACCTGATCCGTTTGCCAAGCTCAATGTCCGGCTTGCCGGCACTGCGCTGCTTCATTCTCTTCGCCGCTGTTTTCATACTTTTTCTCACCGTTCTTCGGTTGAAAATCCCCCGAAGAGTTGGGTCAGGGGTTCGCCCATGTACACTTCCTTGAATTCGCGCGGATGCACGAATTCATCCTTGAACCACGGGAAGCGAGCCGGATTGAAGGCTTCGATCAGCCAGTCAATCATGTGCCGCACCCTTGGAATCCGACCGCTACCGGGATGGTAGGACAACCAGATATCCAGCGGTCGGTTCAACGCGACCTCCAGTGGTATCAACTTCCCGCCAAGCGCGATGGCATAGCTCGGGAATACGCCGATTCCGGCGCCGTTCGCGACAGCCCAGTAGTTGGCGCTTGAGACGTTGGTCTTCATGACCAGAAGGTCACGCTCCGCAACGCCCGGGAAGAAGCTCTCGAATGTTTCCTTGGCTGCGAGCTGGTCGGCGAATTGCAGCACCAGGCGGTGCTTGATCAATTCGTGAGCCGTGCGCGGAGCGCCATGTTTCTGAATGTATCTTTCGGCCGCCCAGAACATCAGATGCATGCGGCCCAGTCGCACCAGCTTGATGTCGAGCGCTGAGGGGCGCGACAGATGGATGGCGACGTCGGCCTCGTGCCGGGAGACGTCGGCCGAGCGCATCGCGCAGTGCAGGTCGACGAGGATGTTCGGATAGCTCTGCTGGAATTCGACCAGCCGCGGCGCGAGCCAGAAGGTCCCGAGCCCTTCGGTGATGGCAACCCGCACCTCGCCGGACGTGCCGGCGAGCGTATCGCTGGCGCGCATCACGTCGAAGGTCGCGGCCTCCATCCGCTCCACGGCCGAGACCACCAGTGCGCCTTCATCGGTCAGATGGGTGCCATGGACGTCGCGGGTGAACAGGGTGGACCCGATCTGGCGCTCGAAATCGTCGATTCGTCGCCGGACGGCATTAATGGAGAGCGAAAGGCGCTCGGCCGCCGAACGGAAGCTGCCGCAACGCACGACCTCAAGGAATATCCTGGCCGCGTCCCAATCCGAGAGGCCGCCGAGGAGTGCTTTCTGGCGTTCTTCCAGAGGAACGCCCCTTTCCGCCAAGAGGTGCATACAAGTCCTTTCGGCTGGCTAAACTGGCAGAAACTTGGGCAAACCACAACCACGGCGGGTTGCGGGGGTGGCGAGTTTTTAACGCCATTGTTACCGCCTCGCGGGAGGTATTGGAGTGCGCCATGACTGGGAATCGGGCAGACGATCGTCCGGATGAGGGGTATCGCGTGCGTTCCGTTGCGAGCCTTGAGAAGACCGTGTGGATATCGGGCTCTCCGAAAACGGAGGGCATTGGTCGCGAGTCCGGCTTCACGTCCATCTCCCGATTGTCCACAGCGGAAGCATCATTGCCAACAAATCCAATCATGCTGACGCGCCGTGCTTTGGCGATCACGCAAGGCTTTTCTTGCACTGGAACTGCGATTTTCGAGCCCGGACGTGCCGAAATCGTCTTCGAAGGCTCGGATTCATCGTGCTATCCTCGTTCGCAACCATGGACCGCGTGGATGGTTGCCATTCATTCTCACAGGTTGAACTAACGGAAAGAACGCTGGTGTCGCATTCAGATGAACAATTGCAGTCGGTGCTCGAAACGCTCGAGGAGTGCCGTCGGGTTCTCGGTGAGAATCAGGTCCGCGAGACAGTCGAGCTGCTCTCGATCGCCATCCTCGATTTGCGGATGAAACTCAAAGGCGTCGACAACGCCGAGCTTCGGGCCTTGTGCGACGAAATGCTGCGGGGCGCTGCCAGCGAATCCGCCTCCCGTTCCAAGCAGACGCAGGACCAGCCCCGGCGTCCGCTGCTCCGCGTGGTGAAATAACCGCGCCGCCGTCTCTCGCATCCGCGAGATTTGTGCGTGTCCCGATGCCGCACCTGTGATCACAGGCGGCATCGGGAGGAGCCTTGGTTTCCCGCGCCTCTGTTGCGCATTGCCCTGCATCGGTTACACCAAGGGCCGTTAGGCCCAAATTCCGGCGCGCTTCCCTTGCGCGCGGTGCGGGCCTTGAGATGGCCCCGACTGCATCATGCAAAATGTTTCGATCACGGCGGCGCTGCTTGCCGGCCTCGTCAGCTTCCTCTCGCCCTGCGTCCTGCCCCTGGTTCCGCCCTATCTGATCTATCTGACCGGCGCCACGATCGAGCACGTCGAGAGCGACGAGCAGCCGTCGGCCTCCAGGCGCGCGGTGATGATGTCGGCACTGCTGTTCGTGCTTGGCTTCTCGACGATCTTCATTGCGCTGGGCGCCAGCGCCTCCCTGATCGGCACCGTGATCCGCGCCTGGTCGGCCGAGCTCTCGATCCTCGCCGGCGTCGTCATCATCGTGATGGGCCTGCACTTCCTCGGTTTGACGCGCATCAACCTGTTGATGCGGGAAGGGCGGCTGCCGATCCCCAGGCCCGTGGGGCTGTGGGGCGCCTATATCATGGGGCTGGCCTTCGCCTTCGGCTGGACGCCCTGCATCGGGCCGATCCTCGCGGCGATCCTCTCGATTGCCGCAGCGGAGGCGACGGTGACCAAGGGAGCCGGTCTGCTCGCGGTCTATTCCGCGGGGCTCGGCATTCCCTTCCTGATCGCAGCGCTCCTGATCGAGCAATTCTCGGCGCTGTTCGCGCGCATGAAGGGCCATCTCGTCAATGTCGAGCGGGCCATGGGCGTGCTGATGGTGATCACCGGCATTTTCTTTCTCACCGGCGCGATCAGCAACATGAGCATCTGGCTGCTCGAGACTTTTCCGGTGCTCCAGTCGATCGGCTAGGGGCCAGATCAGGGCCTGAGGCCGGACAATAAAAATATCGAAAACAACCCCATGCAAAGTAGGCTCATTCGCTACCGCGGTTCGTCCAGCGCGCAGCTGATCGTGTAGACGACGCCGCGCGGCAGGAAGTCCACCGTCGCTTCGCCGCCGAGCTGATCACGCGCGCTGCGCTCGATCAGGCGCGAGCCGAAGCCGCGCTGCACGGGCGCGGTCACCGGCGGGCCGCCGCGCTCGGTCCAGATCAGCCGCAGCCGCGGCTTGGCCGTATCGGCCGTGACCTCCCAGTCCAGCGTCACCGTCCCGGTCTCGTTGGACAGCGCGCCGTACTTGGCGGCGTTGGTCGCGATCTCGTGCACGATCATCGACAGCACGAGGGCGAGGCGCGGCGATAGCGGCACCGCCGGTCCGTTCATCCGTATGCGGTCCGGATTGTTCAGCAGGAACGGGTCCAGTGCCCGGGCAATGACGTCCTTCAGATCGGAGCCCTGCCACTTCTCCTGGCTCAGGAGATTGTGGGCTTCCGCAAGCGCGCCGAGGCGCCCCTCGAACTTGGTGCGCTCGTCGCGGCTCGCGCTGCGGAACGACTGCACCGCGATCGCCTGCATCAAGGCGAGGGTGTTCTTGACGCGATGGTTGAGCTCTTCGATCAGCAGATTGTGCAGCATTTCGCCACGCGCGATGGTCGCGGCCATCCGCAGGGCGAAGGTAAGCCCTGTCAGGAGCAGCACGCCGCCGATCAGGCTCGTGATCGCGATGTTGCGCCAAAGCGGCGCGACCAGCGAGCTCTCGGCAACGCCGGCGGCAACCGTCCAGCCTGTCAGTCGTGATCGCGTATAGGCAGCACTGAGCGGAATGTTGTCGAGCGAGACCGCCGACAAGGACGCCTCGCCCTTGCGGAACATCTCGTCATAGAGCGAGGAGGTGGCGCGTTTGCCGAACGTGTCGCCCGGGTTGGGCGCGCGCGCGAACACGACGCCCTTGCTGTCCAGCAGCGACACCGTCCAGTGCTCATCCGGCCGTTGCTTTTCGACCAGCGTCTGGAAGATGTCGAGCGGCGGGCTGAAGGTAAGCGCGTAGATCACCTCGCCGTCGCGCAGCACGGGGACTTCCACGGTGACGACCTGGCGCTGCTTGATCGCGCCCAGGAACAGGTCGGAATATTGCGGCGACTTGGTCGCGAAGACCTTCTCCACGATCTCGGTGTTGTTGCGCAGCGGCAGGCCCGCGGTGTTCTCCGTCACCGACGAGAACAGCAGCCGCCCCTTGCGGTCGGAGACCAGCACGACGCCGTCCTTGCCGTACTGGTCGAGGAAGCCTGAGACGATGCGTCGAAAGCTTTCGAAGTCGCCGCTGCGCAGTGCGTTGGTGAGCGCAAGCACCTGCAAGCCACCGGTCATTCGCTGTACCTCGGCATCGAGCACCAGGCGTATGCTGCGCACCGTTTCCAGCACACGGCGATTGGCGTCGCTGCGGTCTTGCGTGTAGTTGTAGAAGACGATGCCGACGGCGAAGACGATCAGGGGCAGCATCGTCCCCATGACGAGGAGCGCGAGCCGCACAGGTAGGGTCAACTTGGACAAACGCGGACGCCCTGGTTCCGGTGCGACGGCGCCGGAAGACGAAAGAGCATACGAGGAGCCTCTCGGTTGCGCCACGGGTTTTCGAATTCATGGCAGATGACGGCGCGTCAGATTTTGCACTGCATTCTGCGTCGCTCGCATGAACACTACGCCACTGTTCAGCTTGCTAGGGGCGTATTAGCCTACGCTGGATTCCAGCCGCGCTAATCTCGGCCAGCGTATAGAGCGCGGCCAACTAGCCCTGCCCGGGTTTGGGGTGATCGCCGATGAAGCATTGGATCCACTGGTTGCCGGGGCTCCATACTCTCCGTCGGTATGAGGCGGCGTGGCTTCGGCACGATACCTTCGCCGGGATCGTCCTGGCGACAATGCTGGTCCCGGTCGGAATTGCCTACGCCACAGCATCGGGATTGCCTGGCATCTATGGTCTGTACGCAACGATCGTGCCGCTAATGGTCTATGCGTTGTTCGGTCCAAGCCGTATCCTCGTCCTCGGCCCGGACTCCGCTCTGGCAGGAGTCATCCTCGGCGTTGTCGCTCCGTTGTCCGGTGGTGATCCCCTGCGGGCCGCGACGCTCGCCGGCATGATGGCGATCGTTTCGGGGATGGTCTGCATTCTGGCGGGTATCGCGCGCCTGGGCTTTGTGACCGAGCTTCTCTCCAAGCCGATACGCTACGGTTACATGAACGGAATCGCGTTGACCGTATTGATCAGCCAGCTGCCGAAGCTCATGGGCTTCTCGATTGAGAGCGAAGGACCTCTTCGAAGTTTGTTGGCGATCGGCGGCGCAATCCATCAAGGGCGGACAAACTGGGTCGCGTTTGGGATCGGGCTCGGCACGTTGATCGTGATCCTGCTTCTCAGGAACAGCAAGCGGCTCCCGGGCATTCTGATCGCGGTTCTTGGCGCGACGGTCGTCGTCGGTGCGCTCGGTCTCGCAGCGCCTTATGACGTGAAGGTCCTGGGTCCTCTTCCTCAGGGACTGCCGGGTTTCGTCGTTCCCTGGATCAGCTACGGCGACATGGTCCCTGTGCTGGTCGGCGGTTGTGCGATAGCGCTGATATCATTTGCAGATACCAGCGTGCTCTCACGGGCCTATGCCGCACGATTGGGGACGCGGGTCGATCCCAACCAGGAGTTGGTGGGCCTCGGCGTCGCCAATCTGGTGACCGGCTTTTTTCAGGGGTTTTCGATCAGCAGCAGCAGCTCGCGTACACCCGTTGCGGAAGCCGCCGGCGCGCGGACCCAACTTACCAGCGTCGTTGGCGCGCTTGCCATCGTTGTGCTCTTGCTGGCGGCGCCAAACCTCCTTCAGCATTTGCCGAGTGCAGCATTGGCCGCTGTGGTCATCACTTCGGCGATCGGCTTGATCGAGGTCGCCGACCTGAAACGAATCTATCGCATTCAGCGGTGGGAGTTTTGGTTGGCGATCGTCTGCTTTGTCGGTGTCGCCGTGCTCGGTGTGATTCCAGGAATAGGCCTGGCAATCGCCATCGCCATCGCGGAGTTTCTTTGGGACGGATGGCGCCCGCATTCCGCCGTGTTGGGGCGCGCCCAAGGCGTCAAGGGTTATCACGACGTCACAAGATATCCGGATGCACGCCGAATCCCCGGGCTGGTCCTGTTTCGGTGGGATGCGCCTCTGTTCTTTGCCAACGCCGAATTCTTCAAGGAGCGCATTCTGGATGCCATAGCAACATCGCCGACGTCTGTACGCTGGCTGGTCGTTGCGGCGGAGCCGGTTACGAGCGTAGACGTCACAGCCTGCGACGTGGTCGCTGAACTCGATGTAGCGCTGCACGCGCAGGGGATTGAGCTGTGCTTTGCCGAGCTCAAGGATCCCGTGAAGGACAAGCTGAAGCGATTTGGCTTGTTCGCGCAGCTTGGCGAAAACTACTTCTTCCCGACCATCGGGGTCGCCGTTTCTCGTTATCTCGAAATCAATGATGTGGCGTGGGAGGACTGGGAGGACCAAGCCGAGGTTGGAGCGAACGGGCCTTAGGGTGAAGTGCCGAGGCCCGCCCCGTGGTGCGCCTACAGATTGCTCTCGGTGATCGCGGCGTAGACCATGCTGCGCAGCTCGCGCCGGATCGGGTAGGCGCTCGACGGCAGAACCTGCGTCATGAAGATCGTGATCAGCTCTTCGGCCGGATCGATCCAGAACGAGGTGGTGGCGGCGCCGCCCCAATTATATTCACCGGGGCTGCCCGCAATGAGTGTCTCGGCGGGGCGCATGGTCACGGCGACGCCGAGGCCAAAGCCGATGCCATTGTACGTCGCTTCGCTGAACAGCGAGCGAGACACGTCGGGCAGGCTGTGGCCGCCCGGAATGTGGTTGGTCGTCATGAGCGCCAGCGTCTTCGGTCCGATCAGCCTGACGCCCCCGAGTTCGCCGCCATTGATCAGCGCGCGGCAGAAGGTGAGATAGTCTGCAGCGGTCGAGCACAGACCGCCGCCGCCGGAGATGAAATCTGGGGGCGACAGGAACGAGCTCGTCGTCGGGTCGTCCTGCAGCGTCAGGCCCTGACGGCGCTGGCCGGCATGGAAGGTCATGCCGCCCTGCGGATCGGCGGAATAGCAGGCCGCGAAGCGGTGCGCCTTGGAGGCGGGCACGTGGAAATCGGTGTCGGTCATGCCGAGCGGGTCGAGGATGCGCTGCTTCAGGAATTGCTCGAACGGCATTCCCGAAATCTTGCCGATGAGATAGCCGATCACGTCGGTTGAGACCGAGTAGTTCCAGGCATCGCCCGGCGAGAACTCCAGCGGGATCTTGGCGAGCCCCTCGATCATCGTCTGCAGCGTGCCGGCCTTCTCGACCTCGCCGATCTTCTGCTCGCGATAGGCCGCATCGACATTGGAGCGCTGCTGGAAGCCGTAGGTCAGTCCCGAGGTGTGCCGCAGGAGGTCGACGATCTGCATCGGCCGGGACGGCGGCCGGGTCAGGAAGGCAGGGTTCGTGCCGGCGACGAAGACGCCGAGGTCCTTCCATTCCGGAATGTACTTGTGCACGGGTTCGTCGATCGCGACGAGGCCTTCCTCGACCAGCATCATGAAGGCGACGCTGGTGAGTGGCTTGGTCATGGAATAGATGCGGTAGATGGTGTCGTCCTTGACCGGTACCTCGCGCTCGACGTCGGCAAGGCCCAGCACCGAGCGGTGGGCGATCTTGCCGCGGCGATAGACCAGGAGCTGCGTTCCCGGGAAGCGGCCGGCATCGACATACCGGTTCTTCAGATGCGCATCGACGCGGTCGAGCGCGGCCTTGGACATGCCGACGGATTCGGGCGAGGCGGGGGTGGGGGCGAGCATCTGGAACGTTCCTCCGGAGTGTTCTTGTGGGGAGGTGATAGCCGAAATGAGGGCTCCATTCCAAGCCGGTCGCGCTTAACGCCGTATGCCCGGCTGGTGTAGGCTCCGCAGCGGAACGCCGTCAGGCCAAACAACGAGAAAATCGGACAGCGGGAAAGAGAAATGACCCAGTTCAACGAGACCGAGCTTACCGAGGCCGTCATCAAGAGCTTCGACAACACGCCCAATCCGCGTGCAAAGTTCCTGCTCCAGGAATTGGTGAAGTCGCTGCACGATTACGTGAGCAAGACCGGCCTCACCTTCGAGGAATGGGACTATGCGATCGATTTCCTGACCCGTACAGGACAAAAGTGCACCGACACCCGCCAGGAGTTCATCCTGCTTTCCGACGTGCTCGGCGTCTCCATGCTGGTCGACGCGGTGAACCACCGCGACCGCGACGGCGCCACCGAGACGACGGTGCTCGGTCCCTTCTATGTCGGCGAGCACAAGGTGACCGCGCACGGCACCGACATCTCGCCGCATAACCTGACCGGCGAGAGGATGTTCGTGCAGAGCCGTGTCACGGATCTCAGCGGTGCGCCGCTCGCGAATGTTCCGGTCGACGTCTGGCACGCCGACGACGACGGCTTCTACGATTCCCAGAAGCCGAACTACGACGAGGTTGGCGCTTCGGCGCGGGCGCGGTTCGTCACGGACAGTGACGGCCGCTTTTTCTTTCGCACCATTCTGCCCTGCAGCTATCCGATCCCGACTGACGGACCGGTCGGCGAGATGATCGTGCAGACCAACCGCCACCCGATGCGGCCCGCGCACGTTCACTTCCTGGTCAACGCCAAGGGCTATGAGCCCCTGATCACCCACGTCTTCATTGGCGGCGACAAATACCTGGATTCCGACGTGGTGTTCGGCGTCAAGGACGAGCTGATCGCGAAGGTCGAGAAACGCGCCGATCCGGCGATGCCCGACGGCGGCAAGGCGGCTGCGCCCTGGCACCTGATGACTTATGAATTCCACCTCAAGCCGGGCAGCGGTTTGGCTCCCAAGCCGCTCGGGGTGAAGGTCGCGGAGCACGCGTGAGAGCGGCCCTCCCAGCGCCTGCCTAGTTTATGTGCGCCGCACAAGAACTGGGCAGGTCGCAAATTCTGCATGCGGAACAGAGGCCTGCGACAATCTGTTCCCATGCCTTAATATATTGATTTATAAATAATATTCGCGCTGTCCCGCTTGGCACAAAGCTTGAATAGTTTGTGCCGACGCCACTGATGCCGTCCCGCGAGACTTCTCATCCGAATTGCCGACGCCACCGGACGGGGGTCTCTCCGTCATGCGTTCGCATGCGCCAAAGGCGGCGTCACCGGACAGGCGGGCTCGTGTGCACTGACGCACCATCTCTGCAACGACGCAAAGGACGACACGACCTATGACCAAGCGCATTCGCCGCCCCTCCGCGAGCGGCCTCAGCCGCCGTCAATTGTTGAAAGCGACCGGTAGCACCGCCGCACTTCTCGCCGCCGCCAAGCTGAATTTCCCCGCAGGTGCGTTCGCGCAAGAATCAGGCCCCGAGGTCAAGGGCGCCAAGCTAGGCTTCATCGCGCTCACTGATGCGACCCCGCTGTTCGTTGCCAAGGAGAAGGGCATCTTCGCCAAATATGGCATGCCCGATGTCGAGGTACAGAAGCAGGCCTCGTGGGGCACGACGCGCGACAACCTCGTGCTCGGCTCCGAAGGCAACGGCATCGACGGCGCGCACATCCTCACTCCGATGCCGTATCTGATCTCCGCCGGCAAGGTGACGCAGAACAATCAGCCGACGCCGATGTACATCCTGGCAAGGCTCAACCTGAACGGACAGTGCATCTCGGTCGCCAAGGAATATGCCGACATCAAGGTTGGAATCGACACCGCGCCGTTCAAGGTCGCGCTGGACAAGAAGAAGGCCTCCGGCAAGGCCGTGAAGGCCGCGATGACCTTCCCCGGCGGCACGCATGACCTCTGGATCCGCTACTGGCTTGCCGCCGGCGGGATCGATCCCGACAAGGACATCGAAACCATCGTCGTGCCGCCGCCGCAGATGGTCGCTAACATGAAGGTTGGCACGATGGATTGCTTCTGCGTCTGCGAGCCCTGGAACCTCCAGCTCATCCACCAGGAGATCGGCTACACCGCGGTCACTACCGGTGAACTCTGGGACAAGCATCCCGAGAAGTCGTTCGGCATGCGCGCGGCCTTCGTCGACAAATATCCGAAGGCGACGAAAGCACTGCTGATGGCGGTGATGGAAGCCCAGCAATGGGCCGAGAAGGTCGAGAACCGCGAGGAAGCAGCGACGATCTGCGCCAAGCGCCAGTGGATCAATTGCCCGGTCGAGGACGTCACCGACCGCATGAAAGGCAAGTTCGACTACGGCACCGGCCGCATCGTCGAGAACTCGCCGCAGCAGATGCGCTTCTGGAAGGACAATGCGTCCTATCCGTTCCAGAGTCATGACCTCTGGTTCCTTACCGAAGACATCCGCTGGGGCAAGTACGAACCCAATTTCGACACCAAGGCGCTGATCGCCAAGGTCAACCGCGAGGACCTCTGGAAGGACGCGGCCAAGACGCTGGGCGTTGCAGCCGCTGATGTTCCGGCCTCCACCTCGCGCGGCAAGGAGACCTTCTTCGACGGCAAGGTGTTCGATCCCGAAAATCCGGCTGCCTATCTGAAGTCGCTCGCGATCAAGCGCGTCGAAGTCTGACAGGTCCCGCGGCCGCCCATGGGCGGCCGCATCGCCATTGCAGCCGGAGAACGATTTCGATGAACATGTCCGTGAAGAAGATCGACGCCGAAGGTGTTGCACCTTCCGCCGGCGCGGCCGCGTCGGTCGTCGCGATGACACCCAAGCGCCCGCCGCGCGCCGAGACATACGCTCGTATGGCAAAGGAGACCGCGGTCCGCGTCATCCCGCCGCTCGTCGTGCTCGCGTTGTCGATGCTGGTCTGGGAGCTCATCTGCCGCCGCGCCGGCTCCACGCTGCCGCCGCCGTCGAAAGTGTTCAAGGATACGAAGGAGCTGATCCTCGATCCGTTCTTCGACCACGGCGGTATCGACAAGGGCCTGTTCTGGCATCTCTCCGCCAGCCTCCAGCGCGTCGCCTATGGCTACTCGATCGCGGCCATCGTCGGCATCGCGCTCGGCACGCTGGTCGGGCAATCGGTCTGGGCGATGCGCGGACTCGATCCGCTATTCCAGGTCCTTCGCACCATCCCGCCGCTCGCCTGGCTGCCGCTCTCGCTCGCCGCCTTCCGCGACGGGCAGCCTTCGGCGATCTTCGTCATCTTCATCACCTCGGTGTGGCCGATCATCATCAACACCGCGGTCGGCATCCGCAACATCCCGCAGGACTACCGCAACGTCGCGGCCGTCGTGCAGCTCAATCCGCTGGAGTTCTTCGGCAAGATCATGATCCCCGCGGCCGCGCCCTACATCTTCACCGGCCTGCGTATCGGCATCGGCCTCTCCTGGCTCGCGATCGTCGCGGCCGAGATGCTGATCGGCGGCGTCGGCATCGGCTTCTTCATCTGGGACGCCTGGAACTCCTCGCATATCAGCGAGATCATCCTGGCACTGTTCTATGTCGGCATCATCGGCTTCGTGCTCGACCGCCTGATCGCGGGCCTCGGCAAGTTCGTCACCCACGGCACCGCGCAGAACTGAAGGAGAGGGCACATGACCGCCTATCTGAAGCTCGATCACATCGACAAGATCTTTACCCGCGGTGCCGCCACCACCGAGGTGCTGAAGGACATCAACCTCACCATCGAGAAGGGCGAATACGTCTCGATCATCGGCCATTCCGGCTGCGGCAAGTCGACCCTGCTCAACATCATCGCAGGTCTGACCGGCGCCTCGACCGGCGGCGTGCTGCTGGAGAACCGCGAGGCCAACTCGCCCGGACCCGATCGCGCCGTGGTGTTCCAGAACCACAGCCTGCTGCCCTGGCTGACCGTGTTCGAGAACGTCAAGCTTGGCGTCGACAAGGTGTTTGCCAGGACCAAGAAGCGGGCCGAGCGCGAGGCCTGGGTCATGCACAATCTCAACCTCGTGCAGATGGCCCATGCCAAGGACAAGCGTCCGTCGGAAATCTCCGGCGGCATGAAGCAGCGCGTCGGCATTGCGCGTGCGCTCGCGATGGAGCCGAAGGTGCTCCTGCTCGACGAGCCCTTCGGCGCGCTCGACGCGCTGACCCGCGCGCATTTGCAGGACTCGGTGATGGCGCTGCATCAGAAGCTCGGCAACACGATTCTGATGATCACCCACGACGTCGACGAGGCCGTGCTGTTGTCCGACCGTATCGTGATGATGACCAACGGGCCGAGCGCGCACATCGGCGAGGTGTTGGACGTGCCGCTCGCGCGTCCTCGCAAGCGGCTCGAGCTCGCGTCGAACGCCACTTACTTGAAGTGCCGCCAGCGCGTGCTCGAATTCCTCTACGAGCGTCATCGCTTCGTCGAGGCGGCGTAGTCCAGGTGTGTGGCGCGGGAAGCACTGGCATTGAACCAAAGCGCCGGCGTCGCGACCAACGGGTCTCTCTTGATCACGTCACCTAAGGAAGTTTGAGATGAATCCGACGCAAATCAAATTAGTCCAGGACAGCTTTGCCAAGGTCGCACCGATCTCGGAAAAGGCCGCTGTCATTTTCTACGATCGTTTGTTCGAAGTCGCGCCTTCCGTGAAGGCGATGTTTCCGGCCGACCTGACCGATCAGCGCAAGAAGCTGATGGCAACGCTCGCAATCGTCGTCGGCGGTCTTTCCAACCTTGAATCGATCCTGCCCGCCGCGAGCGCGCTGGCAAAGCGTCACGTCGCTTATGGCGCGAAGGCGGAGCATTATCCGGTGGTGGGCTCCGCACTGCTCTGGACGTTGGAAAAAGGCCTCGGTGAAGCCTGGACGCCTGAGGTCGCTTCCGCCTGGACCGCAGCCTACGGCGTCCTCTCCAATTTCATGATCACTGAGGCCTATGGCCGGCCGCAGGCGGCCGAGTAGGAAGCATCCGGAAGGGCGTAGTGCTCGCGCGAAGTGCGGCGACCATGCGAACTTGTGTGCGCGCTTCGCCGAAGCCGCGTAAACGCGTCGTTACCCCCTGCATCGCGCGCCCAAGTAATCGACATCTCGCTCAATCTTTGTGCGTCGCACAAGGATTGAGCGAATCGCAAAATTTGCATGCGAAAATGGCCTGCGAAAATTTCGGGCCGTTCGAATAAGTCGCTGAAATTCCTGTATTTCCCGATCGCGCGCAGTTGGCATGGAATTTGAAATGTCATTTTGCGACGCCAACGACGACGTCCCCAGACATCATCAATCAGCATCGTGAACTCGCCACCGGGGGGAAGCCTCGGAGCGTGCCTCCATGCGTGGAGGCTGAGCCTGCAACGACGCAGCGGTGAGACCAAAAGGGATTATCAATGACGAAGAATCCGACCGGAAATCCGACCTGGATTTCAGACTGGCGCCCCGAAGACGAGGCGTTCTGGAATGCGACTGGCAAGACTGTCGCGCGGCGTAACCTGATCTGGTCGATCGTGGCCGAGCATATCGGCTTCTCGGTCTGGCTGATCTGGAGCATCGTGACCACCAAACTGCCGCAGGCAGGCTTCCACTACACGACCGATCAGCTCTTCCAGCTCGTCGCCGTGCCGGGCCTGATCGGCGCCTTCATGCGCTTTCCCTATACCTTCGCGGTCACGACCTTTGGCGGCCGCAACTGGACCATCTTCAGCGCGGCGATCCTGTTCATCCCGACGATGTCGCTTGCTTATTTCGTGAGCCAGCCCGACACGCCGTTCTGGCTGATGCTGCTTGTTGCGTCGACCGCAGGCCTCGGCGGCGGCAATTTCGCCTCCAGCATGACCAACATCTCCTTCTTCTTCCCCGACCGGATGAAGGGATCGGCGCTCGGTCTCAACGCGGCCGGCGGCAATATCGGTGTCTCCAGCGTGCAGCTCCTGACGCCCATCCTGATGACACTCGGCGTCATCAACCTGTTCCAGGCGACGCCCGTCGACGGCATCTTCCTTCAGAACGCCGGTTTGATGTGGGTGCTGCCGATCGCGATCGCGGTGTTCGGCGCTGTGTTCTTCATGAACAACCTGACCTCGGCCAAGTCGTCGGTGAAGAACCAGCTCGCGATCGTCAAGCGCAAGCACACCTGGATCATGGCCTATCTCTATATCGGGACCTTCGGCTCGTTCATCGGCTACTCGGCGGCGTTTCCGCTGCTGATCAAGACCCAGTTCCCCGCGATGACGATCTCGATCGCCTTCCTCGGTCCGCTGGTCGGCTCGCTGTCGCGCCCGCTCGGCGGCTGGCTTGCCGACAAGGTCGGCGGCTCCATCATCACCTTCTGGAATTTCATCGCGATGGCGGCGGCGACGATCGGCGTGCTCTATTTCGTCGGGCAGAAGGATTTCTTGGGCTTCCTTGCGATGTTCCTGATCCTGTTCGTCACGACGGGCATCGGCAACGGTTCGACCTACCGGATGATCCCCTCGATCTTCCGCGAGGAAAACCTGTTCAAGGTGCGCGGCAAGGGCGATGCGGCGCGTGCGCTCGCGCTGAAGACGGCGAGCATCGAAAGCGGTGCGGCCGTGGGCTTCATCGGCGCGGTCGGCGCGGTCGGCGGCTATCTGATCCCGACCGGGTTCGGCAAGTCGATCGCCATGACCGGCGGGCCGCAGCTCGCGCTCGCGATCTATCTCGCCTTCTACGCCTCCTGCCTCGGGCTGACCTGGTGGTTCTACCTGCGTCGCGGCCCGCAAGCCGAAGGTGCTCCGAGCCTTGCCGAAGCGCGAGTGTAGAGGATTGGTACGAATCTCGCTTCTCCCCGTACGCGGGGAGGAGCATCCCTCAGGCTGTAGAATAGAGGACTTTCATGAGTGAACCGCTCGTCATCGTCGGTAACGGTATGGCGGCAGCGCGTCTGGTCGATGAACTCGCCAAGACCGCGCTCGGCCGTTACGCAGTCGCTGTGATCGGCGAAGAGCCGCGGCTCGCTTACAACCGCGTGCTGCTCTCGTCCGTGCTTGCGGGCGAGACCGGCTCGCACGAGATCGAGCTCAGGCCGGCCGACTGGTGGCGGCAGCGCGGCGTCACCGTGCGCTACGGCTATCGCGTCACCGAGATCGATGTCGGCCGTCGCGAACTGAAGATCGCCGGCGAGGAGAGCATGGAATACTCCAAGCTTGTCCTCGCCACCGGCTCGACGCCGCTGCGGCTGAACGTGCCGGGTGCGGATCTCGCAGGTGTCCACACCTTTCGCGACAGCCGCGACGTCGATCTCCTCCTGACGCTCGCAGCAGCCAGGAAGCGCGTCGTCGTGGTCGGCGGCGGCCTCTTGGGACTGGAGGCGGCCTATGGTCTTGCGAAAGCGGGTGCACCGGTGACGCTGCTGCATCTGATGGACCGCCTGATGGAGCGCCAGCTCGATCTGCCGGCCGCCGAGTTGCTCAAGACGCTGGTCGAGCGCAAGGGCATCCACGTCGTTCTGAACGCCAGCACCAAATGCATTCATGGCGACGGCCACGTCGAGGCCGTCGAGCTTGCCGACGGCAGCCGCATCGAGGCCGATGCCGTGATCTTTGCGGCCGGCATTCGGCCGAACGTCGCGGTCGCGAAGGAGGCGGGGCTTGCTGTCAATCGCGGCATCGTCGTGAACGATTGCCTCCAGACCAGCGAGTCCGACATCTTCGCGCTCGGCGAATGCGCCGAACATCGCGGCACCGCTTACGGGCTCGTCGAGCCGGCCTATGAGCAGGCGCGCGTGCTGGCGCGGCATCTCGCCGGGAAGAGTGCCGCCTATCAGGGCAGCGTGGTCTCGACCAATCTGAAGGTATCCGGCGTCAGCGTGTTCTCGGCCGGCGATTTCGTCGGCGGCGAGGGCAGCGAGAGCCTCGTGCTCTCCGATCGCAGGCGCGGCACCTACAAGAAGCTGGTGATCGCAGACGGCAGACTCACCGGCGCCGTGCTGATCGGCGATACCGTGGACGCGCTCTGGTATCTCGAACTGATCCGCAATAGCGAGAAGGTCGCCGCGATCCGCACCGACATGATGTTCGGCCGCGCGCTCGCGCTTCCCCCCAAAGCCGCCTGATGGATGTCGCCTGAATGACTGCGATCGATCCGACGCTCCGCACCACCCGAACGACCTGCCCCTATTGCGGCGTCGGCTGCGGCGTGCTGGCAACGCCCGACGGCAACGGTGGCGCTGCGATCGCCGGCGACTCCGAGCATCCCGCCAATTTCGGCCGGCTCTGCTCCAAGGGCTCGGCGCTCGGCGAGACCGTCGGACTCGAGGGACGTCTGCTCTATCCGATGATCCGCTGCAAAGGCGTCATGGAACGTGTCGCCTGGAGCGACGCGCTCGACCATGTCGCCCATCGCATGCAGCATATCGTGGCGCGCGACGGCGCGGATGCGGTCGCCTTCTATCTCTCCGGCCAGTTGCTGACGGAGGACTACTACGTCGCCAACAAGCTGATGAAGGGCTTTGTCGGCACGGCGAATGTCGACACCAATTCGCGACTCTGCATGTCGTCCTCGGTCGCCGGCCATCGCCGCGCCTTCGGCGCCGACACCGTGCCCGGCTGCTACGAGGATCTCGACAAAGCCGACCTGCTCGTGCTGGTCGGCTCCAATGCGGCCTGGTGCCATCCGATCCTGTTCCAGCGCATGCGCAGGAACAAGGAGGAGCGCGGTGCGCGCATCGTCGTGATCGATCCGCGCCGCACCGACACCGCAAGCGATATCGACCTGTTCCTTGGCGTCAAGCCGGGTACCGACACCGCGCTGTTCTCCGGCCTGTTCGTCCATCTCGCCGACAGCGGCGCTCTCGACAAGGACTACATCGCGGATAACACGTCGGGCTTCGACGATGCGCTGGCACGTGCGCGCAGCATCGCCGGCAGCGTCACTGCGACGGCGCTCGCGACCGGTTTGTCGGAGCAGGACGTCGCGGCGTTCTTTGCGATGTTCCGCGAGACGGAGCGGGTCGTCTCGCTGTACTCGCAGGGCGTCAACCAGTCGGCGCAGGGCACCGACAAGGTCAACGCCATCCTCAACTGCCATCTCGCCACGGGCCGCATCGGCAAGCCAGGGGCCTCGCCGTTCTCGCTCACGGGACAGCCCAATGCGATGGGCGGGCGCGAGGTCGGCGGGCTCGCCAACCAGCTCGCCGCGCACATGAACTTCACGCCGCCCGAGATCGATCGCGTGCGCCGGTTCTGGAAGGCGCCGCGCATCGCCACCCATGAAGGGCTGAAGGCGGTGCAGCTGTTCGAGGCGATCAACCGCGGCGAGGTCAAGGCGCTGTGGGTGATGGGCACCAATCCTGCGGTGTCGCTGCCGGATGCCGACCTCGTGCGCGAGGCGCTGAAGAAGCTCGAGCTGTTCGTGGTCTCGGAGAACGTGCTCGCCAACGATACGGTCGAGGCGGGGCCGCATGTGCTGTTGCCCGCGCTCGCATGGGGCGAGAAGTCGGGCACGGTGACTAATTCCGAGCGCCGCATCTCGCGGCAGCGCTCGTTCTTGCCGGCGCCGGGCGAGGCGCGGCCGGACTGGTGGATTCTGAGCGAGGTCGCAAAGCGCCTCGGCTTCGGCGAGGGCTTCAACTACAAATCGGCCGCCGAGATCTTCCGCGAGCATGCCGCGCTCTCGGCGTTCGAGAACGATGGCAGCCGTGACTTCGACATCGGCGCGCTGCAATCGGTCTCGGACGAAGCCTATGATGCGCTGGTGCCGCTGCAATGGCCGGCGCGCGAGGGCCAGCCGTCCGGAGAACGTTTCTTCGCGAACGGCGGCTTCTTCACCAATGACGGCAAGGGCCGTTTCGTCGCACCGGAGGTGCCGGCGCTGCGCAGCGAGACCAATGCGGGGCGACCGCTGCGGCTGAACACCGGACGCATCCGCGACCAGTGGCACACCATGACCCGCACCGGCCTCAGCCAGCGGCTTGGGGCGCATCTGCCGGAGCCGTTTGTCGAGGTTCATCCCGATGACGCCGGCAAATACGGCGTCACCGACGACAGCTTTGCCCGCGTCACCACCGACTACGGCCAGTGCATCCTGAAAGTCGTGGTCAGCGAGCGCCAGCAGCGCGGCACGCTGTTCGTGCCGATCCACTGGAGCGCGATGAACACTTCGCACGGCCGCATCGGCGCGCTGGTGCAGTCGTTCAACGATCCGTTTTCGGGGCAGCCGGAAGCCAAGGCGACCCCGGCCGCGATCGCGCCGTATGAGTACGTCTTCCGCGGCTTTGCGCTCTCGCGCAAGCAGCTCGCGCTGCCGCCGCATCTGTGGTGGGCGCGTGCCGCGATCGGCGGCGGCTACGGCTATCTCTTCGCCGACAATGCGGATCTGTCGCGCTGGCCGGCCTGGCTCCAGGGGATCGCCGGTGAGGATATCGCGGAGTATCGCGATTTCGGCGGCGGCGTCTATCGCGCCGCATCCTTCGTCGACGATCGCATCGAGACCTGCCTGTTCATCGGGCCTGCCCATGATGCCGGCGACTGGGAAGTGGTGAAGAGCCTGTTCGCGGCAGACAGCGTCAGCGACGAGCAGCGCCGCCTGTTGCTCTCGGGCAAATCGACCGAAGGCGTCGCCTCGACCGGTCCCGTGGTCTGCGCCTGCTTCGGCGTCGGCCGCGCCACCATCTGCGACACCATCTCTGCCGGCGCGCGCAGCGCGGCCGAGATCGGCGCAAAACTCAAAGCCGGCACCAATTGCGGCTCCTGCATTCCCCAGCTCAAGCGGCTGATTGCGGAGACGGGCGGGGCGGCGAAGGAAGCAAACTTCGCCGGCGCGGCGAGCTGATTTGGGCTCGGATCATCGCCTGCGACACGGCTTACGCCGAAGGCTTCGCCGGGCTTGCGGTCATGGGGCCGCCGAAGCGTAGGCGGCGGACTGGCGCTTCGGTTCTCGGATAGGTCCCAAGCGGCCGATTGCAAAAGTATTAAGCAATTCCGTCTACTAGGAATTCAATCTTAGAATTTATTCTTTAGGGATATGGGTGCGCATGAGGGAGCTAGGCAAGGGCCGGCTGGCGGGACGGCTTCACGTTGGCCTGCGCACGCAAATCCTTCTGCTTGGGGTCGCCGGCGTCGTCGTGGTGGGCGCAATCTATCTGGCCGGGCGCCAGATCGAAGATCGTAGCCAACGGGTCGCCGATCGCTTTGCAAAGCTTGAGTCCCTGACGGCGCGGCTATCCGAAGGCCTGCTGCAGGGCCGCGAAACCGCGACCGAATTTCTGCAGAAGCCGACTGACAAGAAGGTAGCCGCGCACGAGGAGACCATCAAGTCCGCCGCCGTCCGTCTTGCCGAAATCGAGGAGCTTGCCGGCTCGCTTCCAGAAGGCGATGAACTGCGCAAGGCGCTGACCTTCCGTGCGGTCATCGGCAACTACACCACGCGCTTCTCCAACGTGGTCGCGGCGCAGAAGCTTGTTGGCTTCAACGAAAACGACGGCCTGCAGGGCAGGCTCCGTGCGGCCGTGCATTCGGTCGAGAGCAAGCTCAAGACCTTCGATCAGCCGCGGCTTGCCGTGCTGATGCTCATGATGCGGCGGCATGAGAAGGATTTCATGCTGCGCGGCGACGAAAAATACGGCGATGATTTGACCAAGCGCGTGGGCGAATTCCTCGCCGAGCTCCCGAAGTCCGATCTGCCCACGGAGGCCAAGGCCGAGATATCCAAGCTCATAGATACCTACAAGATCAGCTTCCTCGCTTTCATGGCCGGACAAAGCACGCTCGCGGAGGAGGCCGCCGATCTCGCGCAGATCTACGACCGGCTGCGGCCCAACCTGGATGCCGTGCGAAACGCGTCCGATAAGCGGCTTGAAGCGGTCAGGGACGATCTGGCAACCGTGCAGCGCTACGTGGTCTGGTCCATCTGCATCGCGGTCGCCGTCATGATGATTGTGGCTCTCCTGTTCGGCCGACGCTTGACGGCGCCGTTGGTCCGGATGGTGGACGTGATGGAGGGCCTTGCGCAGGGACATCTCGAACGCACGGTCGAACGGATCGATCGCCGCGACGAAATCGGCAAGATCTCGGCCACCCTGTCGGTGTTCCATCGCAAGCTGCTGGAGAACAGGCAGCTGGCCGATGAGCGCGAGAGTGCCAAGGAGCAGGCCGAAGCGCAGCGCAAGCAAACCATGCTTGAGATCGCGGACGGCTTTGAGACGGCTGTCGGCAGGATCGTAACCGCGGTCACCACGGCGTCATCCGAAATCGAGCTGGCGGCCAACGGGATGACCAAGACCGCGGAGGCCACGCACGAGCTGTCGGCTTCGGTGGCGGCAGCCTCGGGACAGTCGTCGGCCAGTGTGGAGTCCGCGGCGGCAGCCTGCGAGCAGATGGTCTCCTCGGTAAGCGAGGTTGGCCGACGGGTCGTCGAATCGCAGAAGGTTGCGCTCACCGCGGTCGAGCAGGCCGATCGCACCAATCTGCAGATCAACGAGCTGTCCAAGTCGGCCGCCCGCATCGGAGAGGTTATCCAGCTCATCTCCGCCGTAGCCGAGCAAACCAACCTGCTTGCCTTGAACGCGACGATCGAGGCGGCGCGCGCGGGCGAAGCGGGCAAGGGGTTTGCGGTTGTTGCGGCCGAGGTCAAGGCGCTGGCGGGACAAACCGCCAAGGCGACCGAAGAAATCGCGCGCCAGGTGACTCAGATCCGATCGGCGACCGAGCAGTCGGTCGGAGCCATCAAGGAGATCGGCGGCACCATCCAGTCGATTGCGGAAATGTCTTCGTCGATCGCCACGGCCGTCGAGGAACAAGGATCCGCCGCGCAGCAGATTGCCCGCGATGTGCAGCAGGCCGCCCTGGGCGCAGTCCAGGTCTCGAGCAATGTCGCGGAGGTCAGTCGGGGCGCATCCGATACGGGCTCAGCAGCCGCGCAGGTTCACGGCGCCGCGTCAGCGCTGCTCGGGGAAAGCAATCGGTTGGGTCGCGAGGTCGAGCAGTTCCTTGTGACGGTGCGGGCCTCCTGAAGCCCGGGACAAATCGCCGCGAAACCTGTTCGGGGCGCGCACGGCGGCCGACATGACAACGCTGGAAGGCGGCGATGGATTGATCCAAATCATCGCTCGGCCGCGCACTTACTGTCATCCGAGATTGTCGCTTATGCTGACGCGAGCGCCTGTCCGGGACATACTGACAACACAACAACCATCATGTACCTGGAAACGCCGATATCGGTGAACTCTAGCGTTCGATAGTTGTTGTGGGATGAAACGCAAGCCGCGCGCTCGTTCGCCTTTCCCCGCATGTGGGGACAGGGTGGGCTTTCGATCTCGCCTGTGGAGAAAAACATGAACACAAAACCCTTCGGCCACACCGGCGCCAACGTCTCCATCATCGGGCAGGGGACCTGGTATCTCGACCACGGCGACCGCAAGCGCGCGATTGCGGCGCTTCAGCGCGGGCTCGATCTCGGGATGACGCATATCGACACCGCTGAGATGTATGGCGATGCGGAGCTCGTCATTGCCGACGCGATCGCGAGCCGCCGCGACGAGGTGTTCCTGGTCTCAAAAGTGCTGCCGAGCAACGCCTCGCGCCGCGGCACCATCACGGCTTGCGAGCGCTCGCTCAAGCGGCTGAAGACGGACCGGCTCGACTGCTATTTGCTGCACTGGCGCGGCTCCTACGCGCTGGAGGACACCGTTGCCGCATTCGAGGAACTGGTGAAGGCCGGCAAGATCAAATCCTGGGGCGTGTCCAACTTTGATACCGACGATCTCGACGATATCCTCGACGTTGCCGGTGACGGCAAGATCGCCTGCAATCAGGTGCTGTACCATCTGAAGGAGCGCGCGATCGAGCACGCGGTGATCCCGTGGTGCGAGCGGCGCGGTGTCGCGGTGGTGGCCTATTCGCCTTTCGGCCATGACGATTTTCCCGCAGCGGCGAGCAAGGGTGGCGCGGTGCTCGCGCGCATTGCGGAGGCGCACCGCGCGACGCCGCGTCAGGTGGCGCTCAGCTTCCTCACACGCGCAACTACCGTGTTCGCGATCCCGAAGGCGTCGTCTGCCGAGCATGCTGGCGAAAATGCGGCAAGTGGCGATCTCGTGTTGAGCAAGGACGACATCACAGCGCTGGATGCGGCGTTTCCGCGCGGGAGCAAGCCGCGCAGCCTGCCGATGCTGTAGTGCAAAAAGGCGCATTTTATTAACGGAGCGTTCACACACGTGCCCATCAGCGCATATCGGCTTCCTGTTTTCGGGCGTTGTGAACCGCGCGCAATTGGCGTTTTTATAGGCTCATAAGATTCGCATTTTCCCGAGTTCCAGCCGTGACACCGCCGCCCGCCGCAGCCGCAAGGCTCGACAGTATTTCCGTGCCTATGCCAGAGAGGAAGCAGGCTGCACGCCGCGCACCTGCGCGCGTCGACCATCCCTTCAAAGGCATTGCGCTGGTCCTGTTGTCGACCGTGTTCCTCGGTTGCTCCGACGTCACCGCGAAATACCTTTCGACGAGCCTGCCGTCGATCGAGATCACCTGGATCCGCTTCCTGACCTTCGCGCTGATGTTCACGCCGGTGATGCTTCCGGCCTCGCCGCTCTATGCGATGCGTACCGAGCGGCTCGGCCTTCAGTTGATGCGCGGCGCAGCTCTGCTCGGCTCCTCGCTGTTCTTCATCACCGGCTTGCGCTTCCTCCCCATCGCGGAAGCTTCTGCGACCGGCTTTGTTTCGCCGCTGTTCGTCACTGCGCTGTCGATCATCTTCCTGAGCGAGAAGGTCGGCCTGCGCCGCTGGCTCGCAACCGCGCTCGGCCTCGTCGGCGTCACGATTATCCTGCGGCCGGGCTCGAACGCATTTCACGTCGCCGCGTTCTTCCCGATCGTCTCGGCGTTCTGCTGGGCTGCTGCGCTGATCCTGACGCGCATGATAAGCGGCCGGGAGGCCGTCCTCACCACGATGGCTTATTCCGCGCTCACGGGCGTTGCCCTCCTGACCGTCATGGTGCCATTCGTCTGGGTCACGCCGTCCTGGAGCGCCATCGGGCTCGGCATCTTCATCGGCATTGCTTCGACGGTCGGCCAGTGGATCATCGTGCTCGCCTATCGTTATGGCGATGCCTCGGTGCTGGCGCCGTTCTCCTACACGCAATTGTTGTGGGTCAGCATTCTGGGCTTCTTCATCTTCGGCGAGCTGCCGGATGTTTGGACCATCACGGGCGCCGCCTTCATCGTCGCGAGCGGCCTCTATATCGCCCATCGCGAGCGTGTCCGCCGCGCGCAGATTTTGGTGCTCGAAGAGCGTTCGCCGAACGCCTGACGCAATATCTCAGGGCTGGCTCTGTGCTATCAACGGCTCCAACAAGACTGGGAGGAGCCGGATGCGCGCCGCGATTTTCAGAAACGGCGAGATTGTCGTCGACAGGTTGCCGGAACCTAAGCCGGGCCCCGGCCAGGTGCTGGTCAAGACGCTCGCCTGCGGCATCTGCGGTTCCGATCTGCACGCGCGCCAACACGCCCACCGCATGGTGGAGATGGCGAAGAAGGTCGGGCGCACCGCGATGGACCTGTCGCGCGACGTCGTTTTCGGTCACGAGTTCTGTTGCGAGGTCGTCGAATACGGTCCGGGTACCGAACGCAAGCTGAGACCCGGCACCCGCGTCTGCTCGCTGCCGGCGCTGCTGACGCCCGCGGGCATCCAGGGCATCGGCTATTCCAACGACAATATCGGCGGCTACGCGGAGGCGATGCTGCTCAGCGAACCGCTGCTGCTCGAAGTGCCGAACGGCCTCGCCGCGGAACATGCAGCACTTACCGAGCCGCTCGCAGTCGGCGTCCATGCCGTCGCCAAAGCAAACCTGCGCGGCGGCGAGGTGCCGCTGGTCATCGGTTGCGGGCCGGTCGGGCTCGCGGTCATTGCGGCGCTGAGGATCAAGGGCCTGCACCCGATCGTCGCCGCGGATTACTCGCCGGCGCGGCGCGCGCTTGCGGCAAAACTCGGCGCCGACATCGTCGTCGATCCCCGGGTGTCGCAACCCTATGCGGCCTGGGCTGAGCACGCCCAGATGTCGGAGCAGGAAAAGGCCGCGCGGCCGCCGTTCCAGGCGATGCTGCCGGCGCTGAAGCCCGCGCTGATCTTCGAATGCGTCGGCGTGCCCGGCCTGCTCCAGCAGGTGTTCGAAGGCGCCCCGCGCGATGCCCGCATCGTCGTGGTCGGCGTCTGCATGGAAAGCGACAAGAGCGAGCCGATGCTCGGCATCATGAAGGAGCTCAATGTCCAGTACGTCCTCGGCTACACGCCGGAGGAGTTCGCCTATTCGCTGCGGCTGATCGCGGAGGGCGAGCTGGACGCGGCGGCAATGGTGACGGCGACCGTCGGCATCGACGGCGTGGCGAAAGCGTTTGCCGACCTCGCCAATCCCGAGGCGCACACCAAGATCATCGTGGAGCCGTGGAGATAGAGGCAAGCTGAAGTGCGGGACCATCAGGCCTTGCATGTCCTTCGGCCTCGCCGTTGATCACGGCGCGGCGGTCGACGATCGCCTGGTGGAATTGCGCCAACACGAGCCCGAAAGCGGCAAGATCGCCATCCTCGATGGCGCCGTCCTCGTGGCAGATCAGCGTCTCGCGCAGGATGTCGTCGGCCGCGCGTTGCATGGCCGCCAGCTCGTCGAGCGACGCCGCCTCGCGCACGCTTACAATCGCGCCGAGCAGGCGGTCGCGGTGCAGCGTGTTCAGCTTGCGCTCGTTCCGTCTCAGATAGTGACGCAGCCACGCGGCCACCGAGCCGAGTCCGGAGAGGATTAGCACCGCACCCCAGATGTAGTCGCTGTACTTGTCCATGAAGCTGCGTTCATTGCTGTCGATGTAGGCGGCCGCGCCGGGATGGGCCGGCAGCGCTGCATCCTTGTCGGTGTCGGGCTTCTGGATGTGACTGACAGCCGGCAACTCCTTCGCGAGCGACGGCCGGATCGTGAACAGCTCGCGGGTGAAGGCCGCAACGGCGTCCTCGGAGAGCGAGCTCGGCGCCACGATCAGGTGGTTGACGGCGATGGTGTCGATCTTGTCATCGGGCCGCTGCGGCGAGGAGCCGAACGCACCGGCGGGGATCTCCTCGGATTCATAGAGCGGATGTCGCTCGGCAATGGCGTCGGAGACGTCGATGCCGAGGAATTTCGGCTCGCCGCGCGCCCGCGCCGTTGCGGCGATCGTGTCCGCGATCACCTTGGCATCGAGCGCACCGACCGTCATGAAGGCATCGAGCGTGGTATCCTGCGCCATCTCGGAGATGTGGTCTGCGCCGAATTGCACCACCGTTACCTTCTGTGGATTGACGCCGGACTCCGCGAGGATGACCCGCAGCAGGATGACGTTGGCATCGCCGAGGCCGACAACGCCGATGCGGCGACCGCTGAGGCCTGCGATCTCCGTCACCTTCGATTTCGCCGCGCCCTTGCGGCCCGTCGGCGCCCACAGCAGCACGAGGCTCCTGCGGAGGATTGCCACCGAATTGGTATCAGGCGGCATGTCGAGGTCGCCGCGCGCCACCGCAAGATCGGTCTTGCCCGCGCCGAGCAGGTTGAGGCTTTGCAACGTGCCGTCGGTCTCGATCGGCGCGAGCCGGATCGCACCGCCCTTCGCATCGAAGGCCCTCGCAAGCGCCTGTATCACGGTCTGGTCGTCGCTGCCGGGTGGGCCGACGGCGATGCGCAAGCTCGCCGGCTGCCAGGCCCAATAGGCGACCGCGAGAACCACCGTCACCGCCGAAAGAATGCTTGCGAGCGCGAGCCACGGGCCGGAGCGATTGCGGCGGCGAAGCGGGGTCCCACTATTCACACTCAAATCGGTCGGCACGGGCATGTCGTGGTCCTCATCCCGAAGGCCTGTTGCCGGCGACTGCGGCCGGCGCGGTCAATATTTAGCAGGCACGTACATCTCCGCCGGAATCGGCCCGCGATGATAGTCGGGGTTGCGGACGCGCGGCGGCAGCACCACTGGCACGTGCGAGACGTCCTGGTACGGGATCTGGCTGAGCAGATGCGCGATGCAGTTGAGTCGCGCGCGCTTCTTGTCCACGGCATCGACGATCCACCACGGCGAGTCCGGCAGGTGGGTGCGCTCCAGCATCGTCTCCTTGGCCCTGGTGTACTGCTCCCAGCGGCTGCGCGCCTCGACATCCATCGGGCTCAGCTTCCACTGCTTCAGCGGATCCTGGATGCGCATGGTGAAGCGGAACTGCTGCTCGTCGTCGGTGATGGAGAACCAGTATTTGAGCAGGATGGTGCCGGAGCGGATCAGCATCCGTTCGAACTCCGGCACCGACTGGAAGAATTCCTGGTACTGCTCGTCGCTGCAGAAGCCCATCACGCGCTCTACGCCGGCGCGGTTGTACCAGCTGCGGTCGAACAGCACGATCTCGCCGCCGGCGGGCAAATGCGTCACGTAGCGCTGGAAATACCATTGCGTGCGCTCGCGCTCGCTCGGCGCGGGAAGGGCCGCGACCCGGCAGATGCGGGGATTGAGGCGCTGGGTGATGCGCTTGATGACACCGCCCTTGCCGGCGGAGTCGCGGCCCTCGAACAGCACCACGACCTTCTTCCTCTCGTTCTGCACCCAGTCCTGGAGCTTGACCAGCTCGCCCTGGAGGCGGAGCAGCTCTCTGAAATAGACCCTGCGGTCCAGCGTCGGGTGGAGGGTGTTTGTCTCGTCGAGCAGATCGTCGAGGCGGCTGTCGTCAAGCTCGAGTTCGAGCTCCTCGTCCAGATTGTCGGCCATTTCCTGAATGATGCGCTCGCGCTTGGCGGCATCGGCGCTACGGTCGGCTGCGGTCATGGGTCCTTCTCTTCCCTGAGGTGCCAGGGCACGACCATCGACGGCCTTTGTTGCGCCCATGTGACACCGTCGTCACACCGGCATCGCGCGCGCCCGAGGCGCCTACCAAGACTATGACAGAGGCTGAGCTACACCGGCAGCGCGATCGAATATTTGACCTGGCTCAGCGCAAAGCTCGACTCGATCGAGGCGATGCCGTCGAGCCGGGTGAGCTTGTTCTTAAGGAATGCTTCATAGGACGAGAGGTCGGCGGCGACGACACGCAAGAGATAGTCGCGGTTGCCGGTCATCAGATAGCACTCCAGCACCTCGTCCCATTTCGAGATCGCTCGCGCAAAGCGGTTGAGATCCTCCTCCTTCTGCCGTGCCAGCTTGATCGAGATGAAGACGCTGACATGCAGCCCCAGCGCCTTCTGGTCGACGGTCGCGATGTAGCGGCTGATGACGCCGCGCTCCTCCAGAAGCTTGACCCGGCGGTGGCAGGGGGAGACCGACAGCCCGACCTTGTCGGCGAGCTCCTGCATGGTCAGCCGGCTGTCGGTCTGGAGCAGGGCGAGGATCTTTCGGTCGATGGCGTCGAGCTCGGGCATTGGTATGAAACCTGTGTGGAGTGGCTATCTATTGGTAAAGTATCCCAATATTGGCTGGCATAGCGCGAAAAATTGAGAATTTTGCGCCCCTCCGCAGGCGTATCATGGGCCATCATTTTCCGGAGCATTGCCATGCCCGTTGATTCTGCTCGCCTCGACACATTGTCCGCGCTCGCCCGCAAGGTGCTTTGGCTGTCGTCCTGGACCATCCATCATGCCAACCATGTCCGCGCCAACGCGGATGGCCTGAAGGTCGGCGGCCATCAAGCCTCCTCGGCCTCGCTCGCGACCATCATGTCGGCGCTGTATTTCCACGTGTTGAAACCTGAGGATCGCGTCGCGGTGAAGCCGCATGCGAGCCCGGTGTTCCACGCCATCCAGTATCTGTTCGGTCGGCAGACCCGCGAGAAGCTGGAGAATTTTCGCGGCTTCAAGGGCGCGCAGTCCTATCCCTCGCGCACCAAGGATATCGATGACGTCGATTTCTCGACCGGCTCGGTCGGCCTCGGCGTCGCGCAGACGCTGTTCTCCTCGCTGGTGCAGGACTACGTCAAGTCGCATGGCTGGATGAAGGATCGCAGCGAAGGGCGGATGATCGCGCTGGTCGGCGACGCCGAGATGGACGAGGGCAACATTTTCGAGGCGCTGGCCGAGGGGTGGAAGCACGGCCTGCGCAACACCTGGTGGGTGGTCGACTACAACAGGCAGTCGCTCGACGCCGTCGTGCGCGAGGGGCTCTGGGAAAAGTTCGAGACCATGTTCCGCAATTTCGGCTGGGACGTGGTGATCGTGAAATACGGCCGGCTGATGCGCGAGGCTTTTGCCGAGCCCGGTGGCGAAGCGCTTAAAGCGTGGATCGACAACTGCCCGAACGCGCTCTACGCGGCGCTTTGCTTCCAGGGCGGCGCGGCCTTCCGCAAGCACTTGCATGACGAGATCGGCGACCAGGGGCCGATCACCAAGCTGATCGATCGTCGCAGCGACGATGAGCTGCTGGCACTGATGTCGAACCTTGGCGGCCACGACATGGCGAGCATGCTGGAGGCGTTTGAAAAGATCGATCACGATCGCCCGGTCTGCTTCATTGCCTACACCATCAAGGGCGTCGGCCTGCCGTTCCAGGGCCACAAGGACAACCATGCCGGCCTGATGACGGTCGCGCAGATGGAGAAGTTTCGCAGCACCCAGAACATTCGCCCTGGACATGAGTGGGACAAGTTCGAAGGCCTGGCGCAGGATGCTGCCGGGCTCGAAGCCTTCCTCGCGCGCGTGCCCTTCAACCAGGACGGCCGCCGGCTGACCGCGCCCGTCGTCGAGGTTCCCTCTCAGCTCACTTTCAAGCCGTCGGCGCAGATGTCGACCCAGCAGGGTTTTGGACTGGTGCTGAACGAGGTCGCGCGCAGCGACAGCGAGCTTGCAAAGCGCATCGTGACGACGTCGCCCGACGTCACCGTCTCGACCAATCTCGGTCCCTGGGTCAATCGCCGCGGCCTGTTTGCACGCGCCGAAAAAGCGGATTTATTCCGCAGCGAGAAAATTCCATCGACCTTCAACTGGGATGCATCGCCTAGGGGGCAGCATCTCGAACTCGGTATTGCCGAGATGAACCTGTTCATCATGATGTCGGCCCTGGGTCTCTCGCACCAGATCAATGGCGAGCGGCTGCTGCCGGTCGGCACGCTCTACGATCCCTTCATCGAGCGCGGCCTCGATGCGCTGAACTACGCCTGCTATCAGGATGCTCGCTTCATGGTGGCGGCGACGCCCTCCGGCATCACGCTCGCACCCGAAGGCGGCGCGCATCAGTCGATCGCAACGCCTTTGATCGGCATGGCCCAGGACGGGCTCTCATCGTTCGAGCCGGCCTTTGTCGACGAACTCGCCGTGATCATGGGCTGGGGGTTTGACCACATGCAGCGCGACGCGGGCGAGGGCGGCTCGGTCTACTTGCGTCTGTCGACGCGCACCATCGAGCAGGCGCAGCGGATCATGACGGCCGAGCTCGCGCAGGGCATCACCGACGGCGCCTATTGGCTACGCAAGCCGGGCCCCAATGCCGAAGTCGTGATCGCCTATACCGGCGCGGTGGCGCCGGAGGCGATCGAGGCGACCGGCTTCATCGGCGAGAGCCGTCGCGACGTCGGCCTGCTTGCGATTACTTCGGCGGATCGCCTGCATGCCGGATGGACCGCCGCGCGGAAATTGCGTCGCGACCGCCGCGGCGTGCAGCATTTGAGCCATATCGAGAAGCTTTTGGCACCGCTGCCGCGCGATTGCGGTCTCGTGACCGTGATCGACGGCCACCCGGCCACGCTCGGCTGGCTCGGCAGCGTCCGCGGCAACCGAGTCGAGGCACTGGGCGTCGAGCAGTTCGGCCAGACCGGCACCATCGCCGACCTCTATCGCCACCATGGGCTCGATGCCAACGCCATCATCGATGCGGCCGAAAGCCTCACCACCGGTGCGCCAGTGCTGCATCGGAAGATGGCGGTGTGACGGAAGTAACCTAGGCCGTCATAGGCAACCAAGACCGCCGCCCTGGAATGCCGGCTGAGGGACCTTGCCACGACGGCGGTCCGCGATCATATTCCCGCGCGTCCGCCGCATCGCAGGTCAAGCATGGGGGCGGGTTCAACTCCCCCGGCTTTCGTGCAAGGATGCCTGCCGAAACGCCCCCTCCATTTGCGAAAAGAAGAGGTTCACAATGGTCAATCGCATGCAATTCTACATCGACGGCGCCTGGGTCGATCCCGCCGTGAAGAAGTCGACGCCGGTCGTCAATCCGGCGACGGAAGAGGCGATGTATGAGGTTGCGCTCGGCTCCAAGGCCGACGTGGACAAGGCCGTCGCTGCCGCCAAGCGCGCCTTTGTCACCTATTCCCAGACCAGCCGCGAGGAGCGCGTCGCGCTGCTCTCCAAGGTCATCGAGATCTACAAGGGCCGTCTCAAGGAGATCGGCGCCGCCGTATCCGACGAGATGGGCGCTCCGCTGCCGATGGCGGAGAAGCTTCAGGCCGGCGCCGGCCTCGGCCACCTCATGACCACGCTCGACGTGCTCAAGAACTATCATTTCGAGGAGCCGGTCGGCACCGCCATGGTGCTGCGCGAGCCGGTCGGCGTGGTCGGCATGATCACGCCCTGGAACTGGCCGCTCAACCAGATCGCCTGCAAGGTGGCACCCGCGCTCGCCGCCGGCTGCACCATGATCCTGAAGCCGTCGGAGTTCACGCCGACCTCGGCGCTGATCTTCGCGGAAATCCTCCATGAAGCCGGCGTGCCGAAGGGAGTGTTCAACCTCGTCAACGGTCTCGGCCCCGAGGTCGGTGCCGCCATGAGCGAGCATCCGGATGTCGACATGATCTCCTTCACCGGCTCGACCCGCGCCGGCATCGATGTGGCCAAGCGCGCAGCCCCGACCGTGAAGCGCGTCAGCCAGGAGCTCGGCGGCAAGTCGCCGAACGTCATCCTCGAAGGCGCCGACCTCACGAAGGCGGTGACCGGCGGCGTGATGCACATGTTCAACAACTCCGGCCAGTCCTGCAACGCGCCCTCGCGCATGATCGTGCCGCTGTCCAAGATGAAGGAAGTGGCCGCGATCGCGAAGGCGGTGGCCGACAAGACCAAGGCGGGTGATCCGCGCGGTGAAGGCACCACCATCGGCCCGGTCGTCAACCGCGGCCAGTGGGACAAGATCCAGGCGCTGATCAAGAAGGGCATCGACGAGGGCGCAACGCTCGTCGCCGGCGGGCCGGGCCTGCCCGAGGGCGTCAACAAGGGCTTCTACGTTCGCCCGACCATCTTCGCCGACGTCACCAGCGATATGACGATCGCGAAGGAGGAGATTTTCGGACCGGTGCTGACCATCATCGGCGCCAAGGACGAAGCCGATGCCGTGCAGATCGCCAACGACACGCCCTATGGCCTCGCGGGCTACGTCTCGGCCGATACGGTGGAGAGCGCGAAGCGCGTTGCCCGCCAGATCCGCGCCGGCAACGTCAACCTCCAGGGCGTGCCCAACGATCGCAGTGCGCCGTTCGGCGGCTACAAGCAGTCCGGCAACGGCCGCGAGTGGGGCAAGTACGGTCTCGAGGACTTCCTCGAGGTGAAGGCGGTCGCCGGCTTCAACGCGGCATAAGCCTTTCGCGAACGCAATTGCGGGCGCCGGAGCGGGATGACCGCTCCGGCGTTTCGCGTCAGCAGGCAGGCAACCTTCGGTGTCGGCCGCGATCAGGCGCCGAGCGCGGCCGAGATTTCGCCAAGCGTTGCCTTCTCGGCGTCGCTGACCAGGACGCCGCCGCCAAACAGGCCTCCACCCTCAGATGCAGCCTCGGCCGTCTTCTGGCTGACCTGGCGGAGCCAATCCTTGAACGCCGCGGCGTCACCGGGCGCCTTGGCTGCGAGGATCGCCGAGACTTGCCGCAGCGAGTCGATGGCTTTGGTTTTGACCTCCGCCGGCTTGCTGTTCGCGAGTTCGGCTTTCAATCCATCGCGAGCCACGCCTCTGCCGTCGCCGGTCGTGAAATCCGCAACCACCGCCTTGACCAATGCGTTGGCGCTGGGGTCTGTGGCCGCCTGGCTCAGCGCCGCGCCACTCGCAAACGACTCCTTGAGCAGGCCCCACAAGCCGCTCGGTTCAGCCGCTGTGATGGCGATCCCTGCATTCATTGGACTTCTCAAGAGCAAGGCCCATTCGTCCTTCGTGAAACTTGCTTTGTCAGCCATAGATCCACTCCCTGACACAATCCGCCGTGTGAAAGCCGATCTGAGCGCGGCGACAGTCCAGTGTCTCCGCGCTCAGAAATCTCAAACGCGAGCCAGCGAATCGAGCTTCGCTTTGAGATCGTCGATCGCCGGTTTCGCGATCGGCCCGACGCCGGGAGCCGCCATGACCTTGTCGCACATCTGGTTGATGGCCGGCATTGCGGCGGCGATCAGTTTGGCGAGCGCAGTTCGTCCTTCGGGTGTGAGCTTCGCCGCGCGTGTGCCGACGTCGTCGAGTTGCGATATTGCCGCGTTGATTTTTGGCAGAGCCGCCTGCGCCCCGGTGGCATCGGTGATGCTCGGAAGCGCTGACTTCAAGGAGTCGATCGTCGTGTTGACCTGGCTGGCCAGGTTCACACCGTCGACGGTCAGGTTCGGAGGTGCCATGCCCACTGTGGCGGTGGTGGGCCGCGCGGGAGCGGTTTGCTCAGCGACCGTCTGCTGGCCGGGACGGTCGAATGCGTACCATGCCAGGCCCCCCAGGACGACCAGGGCGGCGAGCCAATAGGGCCATTGAGTGGTCTTGGTGGCTGTTGCGTAAGCGGAACTCGCCCGTTCGGTTGCGCTCGCGACTCTACTTCCTGCGGCGGAGGCAGCAGCCATCCCGCTGCGCACTCCGGCTCCTGCCTGGTCGATCAGACCCGCAGCGCTGAGCTGATTGGCAAGGCCTGCCGGGATGGCCGCGGAAATCTGGTCCTTCTGCGAGCGCAGCAGCGATGCCAAACCGTTTGCATCGAGACCAGCCTCGCGCTGGTGCTGCCCCAGCGCGCCCAGCACGATCGGGCCGAGGATGCTGAGCAGCGACTTTCCGCCGCCATCGCCTAGGCCGGCAAACTTTCCAACGGCCTGGGCCATGGTCCCCATTGTTCCGGCGCCGAACAATTCGGACAGCATGCCCGACCCGCTCTCGGCCAGTCGGTCAGGACCCGCGCTGCGCAAAATATCTGCAAGAGAGCCGGTTTGCTGTTGGGACAGCAGCTTTGACAATTGATTGCTTCCAGCAGGAGTTCCGACAAGGTCTGCCAGCCCGGCCAGCAGTGACGGGACAGCTCCGGTTGTTGCCTTCTGGGCTGTGGTTCGATCGATTCCAAGGAATGAAGCGATTTGCGACAGAACTTCAGGAGTCAGGAATTGCATCACAACGGACGTGAGATTGGCGGCCATGGCGTTCTCTCCGCATTGATTGTTGCAATGTTGCTTTGTTGGGGTCGCTCCTGATCTGCGGGTGGACGACGGCCGTCGCACGATCTCGCAACTGCCTTGTCTTGGGAAATTTCTCTTGGGAAATTTCGGGCCGATGGTTGGTGTTGGAAATAAGTCGGCGGGTTCCTGCCGATCGACGGAATGTCCGGCGAAAAACTTCCAACTGTCCACTCACAACATGGGAACCGCACCCCAGTTGAATTCTGACAAAGCAGCACTTAACGCTGAAGTGCGAAGGAAGTTCCATTCAACGGCGAGCCAGGCGCCGCCGATTTGACATGACTTCAATCGTTGGCCCACTCCATTGCAGGGCGATGTAGGGCAGGCCCTTTCATCTATCCCCCCGGCGCGCCCTGCGTGTTCACGTATAGCGCGTAGATCGACTGGCTCGCCGCCATGAACAGGCGGTTGCGCTTGACGCCGCCGAAGCAGAGGTTGGCGCAGCGCTCGGGTAGCGCGATGCGGCCGATCATGACGCCGTCGGGCGCGAACACCACGACGCCGTCGAGCTCGGGATCGCCCATGCCCCAGCCGCACCAGAGATTGCCGTCGATGTCGCAGCGCATGCCGTCCGGCGTGCCTGGCCCCGCATCGATGAAGACGCGCTTGTTGGAAATCGTGGTGCCGTCGGCCGACACGTCGTAGGCGAGGATCTTGCGGTTCGGTTGCCCGCGCGATTCCACGACGTAGAGAATCTTCTCGTCCGGCGAGAAACACAACCCGTTCGGCCCGAGCACGCCCTCGGCGACGATGGTCGCCTTGCCGGTCGCGGGATCCAGCCTGTAGACGTTCGGATCGATCTCCGACTCCGCCTTGTAGCCCTCGTAGTTGCCGAGCAGCCCGAACACGGGATCGGTGAACCAGATCGAGCCGTCGGACTTCACGACGACGTCGTTCGGCGAGTTCAACCGCTTGCCGCCGAACGAATCCATCAGCACCGTAATCGAGCCGTCATATTCGGTGCGCACCACGCGGCGGCCGCCATGCTCGCAGGTGATCAGCCGGCCCTGGCGGTCTCTCGTGTTGCCGTTGGCGAAATTGGAGGGCTTTCGGAAAATGGAAACCGCCCCGGTTTCCTCCTCCCACTTGATGATCCGCTGGTTGGGGATGTCGCTGCACAGGAGATATCGCCCGTCGCCGAACCACACCGGGCCCTCGGCCCAGCGCAGGCCGGTGGTGAGGCGTTCCACAGCCGAGAGCTTCAGCCAGTATTTCTCAAACCTTGGGTCTAGTGCACTTATCGCCGGATCGGGGTAATAGGTCGCCGGCCGCCATCCTTTCGAGGATTCTTGGGAATGTGACGATGCATCGGACATGTGCAGTTCTCGTTGTTGCGTCCCCTCTGGTCAGGTCTGCTATCATTAGAGCCCCGCGACCGCAAACCGGTCGCTACCTGCGAGGGAAGACATGCCGCGTATTTTGATGACGGGAGCTTCGGGCGGAATCGGCAGCGCGATGCGCAAATTGCTGCCGCCGATCTATCCGGACCTCCTGCTCTCTGACATCAAGCCGCCCGCCGATCTCGGCGCCAACGAGAAATTCAAGGCGGCGGACCTGTCCGATCTCGCGCAATGCGAGGCGATCTGCGAGGGCGTCGACGGCATCCTGCATTTTGGCGGCTATTCGGTCGAGGGATCCTGGGACGACATTCTCCAGGCCAACATCATCGGCGGCTACAACCTGTTCGAGGCCGCGCGCAAGCAGGGCGTCAAGCGCGTGATCTTCGCGTCCTCCAACCACGCGGTCGGCTTCTATCCGCGCCACCACAAGATCGGTACCGACGTCACGCCGCGCCCCGACGGCCGCTACGGCGTCAGCAAGGTGTTTGGCGAAGCGGTCGGCGCGCTCTATGCCGACAAGCACGGGCTCAAGGTCACCTGCATCCGTATCGGAAATTTCGGCGAGAAGCCGCTCGACCAGCGCCGGCTCGCGATCTGGCTGAAGCCCGAGGATCTCGTGCAGCTCTGCCGCATCGGCCTCGAGCACCCCGACATCCATTTCGAGATCTTCTACGGCGCCTCGCTCAACGAGCGCGCCTGGTGGGACAACCACCGCGCCTATGAGTTCGGCTACCGTCCCACCGGCCGCGCAGAGGACTTTTGGCAGCACGCGATGGCCGAGCAGGCCAAGCTGAAGCCCGATCCGGTCGGCGACTACTACCAGGGCGGCGCGTTTTGCAGCATCGAATTCGATGCGGATCCAAGCCGAATCATCGACTGGACCAAGCGCTAGGGTCCGGACTCAATTGAGCCAATAGGTGACTGCGGCGGCGATGAAGGCTGCACTGAGGTAATTCCTGGCGAGTTTGTCGTATCGGGTGGCGATGCGACGCCAGTCTTTGAGTCTGCACCACATACGTTCGACGCGGTTTCGCTGCTTGTAAGCGCGTTTGTCGTAAGGAATAGGGCTGCGCCTTGATGTGGTCGAGGGGATGACCGGTTCAGCTTTGCGGCCCTTGATCAGGTGGCGCAGGTGATCGGCGTCGTATCCGCGGTCGGCGATCAGGCGGCGGAAGGGACCGATAGCGCGGACCAGATCGGCGGCAACGGTGATGTCGTTGACATTGCCGGCGGTGAGCAAAAGCACCCGAGGCCGTCCTTTGGCGTCGGTCAGGCCGTGGAGCTTCGTCGTGCGCCCGCCGCGCGAGCGGCCGATACCTTGCGCGAAGTCCCCCCTTTTGCGCCAGCGGCGGAGCGGTGGGCTTTGACGTGGGTGCTGTCGATGGCGACGGTGCCGAAGATGCCGCTATGACCGGTCAGAGCCTTGAAGATGTCGTGCCAAATCCCCTGACGGCTCCAGCGATTATAGCGATTGTAGATCGTCGTGTAGGGACCATACCCCGCCGGGCAATCGCGCCAGCGACCGCCCGAACGCAGCATGTAGACGATCCCGCTGATCACCCGGCGATCGTCGACGCGACGCGCTCCACGCCGACCACGGGGCAACAACGGCTCGATCCGCCGCCATTCCGCATCGTTCAAAAGGTAGAGCACCTTCGCCATCCCGGCCTCCAAATCATCTTCGGAGACCTTGAATCACAAACCGGGCTCAGCCGGAATCCTTATTGAGTACAGACCCTAGGCGTCCATTCGCAGAATCCGATCAGCCAGCGGCACGCCCTGTCCGTTCTCGCCCTCGGGAGTGGGCAGGGGCAGATCGCCGTAGCGTGTCCGGGCGTCGGAACCGACGCCTTAAACAACGTGCTTGCCAACCCGGGCGGCGATTGGCCTCTGCGCAAGATACATCACGATCAGGGAAATCACCGCCGTTGTAACAACGACGTATCCTAGCCAATCGAAATGCCGGAGCGAACCATCGGCATTTTGTGCGATGAGTGCGGCTGCGAGCACGGAGCCGAGACCGCCGGAGAGCTGTTGCAGGGAGGCGCCGATCGCGCTGAAGGAGCCGCGTTGTGCCGGCTCGGGGATTGCGGAAATCAACGCTTGCGACGGGATCATGCGTGAAAAGATTCCAACGAACATCAAGACGTTGACGAGGATCGCGACCGTCAAACTCACCTGGCCGAGATGCGTGTAGATGAGCACCATGACGATGGACATGGCGCTGCCGAAGGCAAAGGTGGGAAATTTGCCAAAAGCATCGCTCGCACGTCCGACCAGCGGTCCGATCAAAATGCTAAACAGACCGGAGACGAGATAGATCGTCGGCAGATGAACGATATCGATGCCGAGATTGTGCACGGTGTAGGCGCTCCCGAACGGCATCAGCATATAGCCGCCGGTTGCGAGCAGCGTCGTCACCGCGAATGCCATCCAGTAGCGTGGCTGTGCGATCGTTGCGATGAGGTGCCGGAACGGGCTTTTATCCTGCTTCAGCAAGAGATGGCCGTTTACCGGTTTCATCAAAAGCAGCACGGCGGCCATCCCAACGATCGACACGCCGACCAATGCGCCGAACGCGACGTGCCAGCTCCAGTGGTTGGAGAGAAAAAGACCGGCTGGAATCCCCAGCACCTGGCTTGCAGCGAAGGCGGTTTGCACGAAGCCCATGACACGGCCCCGCAATTGCAGTGCAAAGAGATCGGTCACGATGGCGAGCACAACGGAGCCGATCACACCGCCGAACAAGCCGGTAACGATCCGCCCAAGCAGCAGCACATGATAGTTGGGAGCGATCGCGCAAAGCGCGGTCCCAAGGGTAAACCCGAAATAAAAAAACAAGAGCAGCCGCTTGCGATCGAACTGATCGGCAAAGCCGGCCGCCAGGATGCCGGAAATTCCCGCGCTGAATGCGTAAGCGGAGACGGCCACCCCGAACTGCGCGGCCGAAATATTGAGCGCCGGCATGATGATGGCGCCGAGTGGCGACATAATCATGAAATCGATGATGATGGTGAATTGGACAAGCGCCAGCAGCGCGACGAGAATTGACTGGTAGCGCGAAAAGCCGCGGGACACCTCTCGCCGCTCATCGATCGGCTCTGTCAGGGTTTGTTCGGTCATGACATTTTCATTCGGGAAGGAAAAGGGTGAGCATGTGCGATGTGCCGCTGGACGCCCGTCCCTATTTATTTCTGGCTCTGCGTTATTTCGATGGCTTGACAAACAGTTTTAAAGCTCGTCTCGGCATGCGTCGGTTCAAGCTGCGGTTGGTCCTATCCCTACATTCCATGCATACCGGGCACTGACATCCAGCTTATTTAAGGGGGCGCACCTTGGCGTTCAGTTTCATCGTCCGCGATGCGGGCGAGATAATCCGACTTGCTGAATTGCATGTGATCGACGCAGAGCTGCGCCAGGGCCCAGCTATCCCTGCCCTTCAGCAATTCGATCATCAGCTCGTGCTGGCGTCGTGACAGCGCCAGCCCGTCGCGGTCGGCGAGGTTCTTCGCGCGCATCGGCAGCGTCAGGTTCATGTAGTCCTGCAGCGAGCGCACCAGATAGGGATTGCCGCAGGCCGAGAACAGCGCGACGTGGAAGGCGTCGTTCGCTTCGTGGATGCCGCGCAGGTCCTGCGCCTCGGCCTTCGCGCAATAGTGCCGCTGTAGCTCGGTCAGCTCCTCGACCAGGGCTTGCGGCGCGGGCAGGGGGATCATCAGCGCGGCCTGCCGCGTCAGCATCTCCCGCACCTCGTAGATCTGCCGGACTTCCTCGGCCGAATAGAAGCGAACGGTAGCGCCGATATTCTTCTCGCGCCGGACGATGCCGCGCCGCTCGGCCTCCACAAGAGCCTGGCGGACGAAATGCCGCGAGGTGCCGTAGCGCGACATCAGCGCGTCCTCGGTCAGGCGCGCGGCCGGTGCGAAGCGGCCGAAGATGATGTCCTCCTCGAGCCGCGCGACCACGTCGTCGGGGTCCTCGCGCCGAAGTGCCGCCGGGCTCGCGCTCAAAATCTCCGTCATCCCCTTGGCCTCCCGGGCCGGGCCCGTGGTTCGGTCGCTCCTGTGGAGCAGGGAGGGAGTGGATTGTCAATAATCTGCCGTGCTCGGCGGAGTTTGGGTTGGAAAAAGGTCTAATAGCGGCCTCTGTTATTGACAATCAGGGGGCAGCCTGTACGACAATGCCGAGGCGAATGGAGTGGCATCATGACGAGTGGCTTGCGCAAGGGGCTGACGAGCTATGGCGATGCCGGCTTCTCGCTGTTCCTGCGCAAGGCCTTCATCAAGGCCATGGGCTATTCCGACGACGCGCTTGAGCGCCCGATCGTCGGCATCACCAACACCTACAGCGACTACAATCCCTGCCACGGCAACGTGCCGCAGATTATCGAGGCGGCCAAGCGCGGCGTGATGCTGTCGGGCGCGATGCCGTTCGTGTTCCCGACCATCTCGATCGCCGAGAGCTTTGCGCATCCAACCTCGATGTATCTCCGCAACCTCATGGCGATGGACACCGAGGAGATGATCCGCGCCCAGCCGATGGATGCGGTGATCGTGATCGGCGGCTGCGACAAGACGCTGCCTGCGCAGGTGATGGCCGCGATCAGCGCCGACCTGCCGACGGTGGTCATTCCCGTGGGGCCGATGGTTGTCGGCCATCACAAGGGCGAGGTGCTGGGCGCCTGTACGGACTGCCGGCGGCTGTGGGCGAAGTATCGCGCCGGCGACATCGACGATGCCGAGATCGAGGCGGTCAACGGCCGGCTCGCGCCATCGGTCGGCACCTGCATGGTGATGGGCACGGCCTCGACCATGGCCTGCATGATCGAAGCCATGGGCCTCTCGCTGCCGATGAGCGCGACGATCCCGGCGCCGCATGCCGAGCGCTTTCGCCTGGCGGAAGCGAGCGGCAAGGTCGCCGCCGAGATGGCCAAGACCAAGGGACCGAAGCCGAGCGAATTGCTGACGCCGGCGTCCTTCAAGAATGCGCAGGTCGTGCTCCAGGCGATCGGCGGCTCGACCAACGGCCTGATCCATCTAACGGCGATGGCGCACCGCTCGCCGCACCGGCTCGATCTCGACGCCTTCGACAAGCTCGGCCGCGAGGTGCCGGTGCTGGTCGACCTCAAACCGTCCGGCGAGCACTATATGGAGCATTTCCATCACGCCGGCGGCGTGCCGAAGCTGCTGGCGCAGCTCGGCGATCTCATCGATCTCGACGCCAAGACGATCTCGGGGCAGTCGCTGCACGATGTCGTCGCCAACGCGGAGGAAGTGCCGGGACAGGACGCGATCCGGCCGCGCGACAATCCGATCAAGCCCGAGGGCGGGCTCGCCGTCCTGCACGGCAATCTCGCGCCGCGCGGTGCCGTCATCAAGCAATCCGCCGCGAGCCCCAAGCTATTGCAGCACACCGGGCGCGCGGTGGTGTTCGAATCCGTCGCGGACATGACCTTGCGGGTCGACGATCCCGATCTCGACGTGACCGCCGATGACGTGCTGGTGCTGCGCAATGCGGGTCCGAAGGGCGCGCCCGGCATGCCCGAGGCAGGTTACTTGCCAATCCCGAAGAAGCTCGCGCGTGGCGGCACCAAGGACATGGTGCGCATCTCGGACGCGCGCATGAGCGGCACGGCGTTCGGCACCATCGTCCTGCACATCACGCCGGAATCCGCGGTCGGCGGTCCCCTGGCGCTGGTGAAGAACGGCGACATGATCCGGCTGGACGTTGCCAGGCGCAGCATCGAGCTTCTGGTTGACGATACGGAGTTCGCGCGGCGGCGGGCGGCGTTGAAGCCGGCGGCCGCGCCGGACGAAAGCAGGCGTGGCTATGCCTGGCTGTTCAACGAGACCATCTTGCAGGCCGACGAGGGCTGCGACTTCGATTTCATGCAGAGGACTGGACCAAAGACCGAGAAGGGGTGAGCGACCACCCGCAAAACTGTTCAGCCGCAAAAGCGGCGAACCATAAAACAGGGGGAGACGATGATTGCACGATCCATGCTTGGGCTGGCGGCAACGGCTGTGATCCTGTTCGTCACGGGCGCATCGGCACAGGAGGTGAAGCATTATCGCTTCGCCTATGACCAGCCGCGCAACACCGGCTATTCGATCGCCGGTGATCTCTTTGCGGACAAGCTCAAGGAATTGAGCAAGGGCACCATGATCATTGACCAATATCCCGGCGCGCAGCTCGGCCAGGAGCCGCAGGTGCTCCAGCTCGTGAAGTCGGGCGACATTGAATTCGCGATTATCTCCTCCGCCAACACCGCCACGATCTCGCCGCAGGCCGGCGTGATGTCGCTGCACTTCCTGTTCCGCGACGAAAATCACGTGATCAAGGGATTGGCCGATCCAAAAGTGTTCGAAGCGCTCAAGACGTTGATCGACGAGACCACGCAGGGCCTGCACCTGATCGCGACGGGCTCGCAGGGCGTGCGCCACATGTACTCCAAGCGGGAGATCCACAATGTCGGTGACATCAAGGGGCTGAAGGTCCGCGTGCAGGCGACTGCGACAGAGGACACCATGTTCCCGGCCTATGGCGCCCAGACGGTGCACATGCCCTTCGGCAGCGTCTACACCTCGCTGCAGACCGGCGTGGTCGACGTCGCTGAGAACAGCATCAACGTCTATCTCGTCAACAAGCACTACGAGGTGGCACCGGTGCTCAACATCACCGAGCACGAGGCCAACAACGCGCTGGTGTTCGTCTCCGACAAGCTCTGGCAGAGTCTTACGGCCGAGCAGAAGCAGTGGGTGCAGACCGCGGCCAACGAGATCAGCTCGAAGGAGCCGCAGAAAGCGTTCGAACTCGAGCGCAGCGCGGCCGAGAAGCTGAAGAAGATGGGCGTCAAGATCGTCGACAACGTCGACAAGAAGAGCTTTACCGCGTTCGCCGATCCCTATCTCGACAAGCTCGCCAAGGATCTCGGCCGGCACGCCGAGAAGATCAAGAACCTGATCCGGTCGATCAACTAGGCCGCAGATGCCACTGCCTCCACGAGTCGTCCCGGCGAAGGCCGGGACCCATACTCCGCGACGCAGCTTGTGGCACGATGGCTGTCTGCTTCTTTCAACAACGCGGAGCTGGGGTTATGGGTCCCGGCATTCGCCGGGACGACGGGGACGTTGATGGCCATCGCCGACAAGCTCGTCCTGACGCGGCAGCGTCACCTGAAGTGGCGTATCTTCGACTGGCTCGAGCTTGCGCTGATGATGCTTTGCGGCGTGCTGTGCTTCGGCTTCTCGCTGTCGGTGACCGCCGACATCGTCACCCGCACCATCGGTCATCCCTGGCTGTGGCTCCAGGAGGTCACCTCGACGCTGTTCATCTACGCGATCTTCATTGGCACGGCGGCCGCGACGCGGCGCAACGACCATCTCTATCTCACAGCGATCTCCGAGGCGATGCACGGCACGCCGCGGCTGATCGTCGAGGTCATCATCCGCATTGTCGTGCTCGGCGTTGCCGCCTGCCTGATCTGGTACGGCTATCTCAACTATCTTCGCGGCTTCGGCAGTTTTCGCCTGCCGTCGGGCACGCCGATCGCCTCGCTCTATGCCATCATTCCGGTGTCGGGCGTCCTGATCGGCCTGTTCACCGTCGAGCAGCTCGTCAACGGCCTGCGCAACGGTTTTGATCATCCCGAACCGCTGGACGAGGATCCCGCGCCTCCCGCAGCCAGTGAGACGAGGGTGCAGCCGTGAGCGCACCCGTCGTCCTGGTGTTGATGTCGTCCTGCTTCCTGTTCTTCGGCTATCTTGGCGTGCCCGTGCCGTTCTCGCTGATGGCCGGCGTCTTCATCGGCGCGATCCTGTCCGACGTTTCGCTCGCCGCCATCATCCAGAAGATCTTTGACGGCGTCGATTCCGAGGCGCTGCTGGCGATCCCGTTCTTCCTGCTGGTCGGCGAGCTCATGAGTTCGGCGAATGTGGTGGTAAGAATCGCGAACCTCTCGGTGTCGCTGGTCGGCCATATCAGGGGCGGGCTGTCGCAGGTCGTCGTCGTCTTCAGCATGTTCTTCTCGGAAATGTCGGGCTCGACGACGGCCGACGTCGCCGTGATGAGCCGCGCGCTCGGTGGCCCGATGAAGCGCGAGGGCTACGAGCCGGCGTTCATCGCCGCGATCATTGCGTCGGCCTCGACGATTGCCGCGCTGGTGCCGCCGAGCATCACCGCGGTGGTCTATGGCGCCGTCGGCAATGTTTCGATCGCCGGCCTGTTCATGGCGGGCGTCGTGCCCGGCCTGATGATCGGCTTCGGCCTGATGATCTATTGCTACTTCTTCGGCCCCTCGGGCCTGCGCAAGCCGCGCGCGCCGCTGCGGCAGGTGGTGTTCGCTGCCGGCGATGCGGCCCTGCCGCTGATGATCCCGGTCATCCTGCTCGGCGGCATTTTGACCGGCTGGTTCACGCCGACGGAAGCCGGCGTGGTTGCCGTGGCCTGGATCATCCTGGTCGTGATCCCCGCACTGAACCGCGGCCACTTCAGGAAGATTCCGTACGATTTCTGCCTCGCCGGGCTGATCTTCTCGCTGCCGCTGATCACGATCGGCGCCGCCAACGCCTTCGGCTGGATGCTCGCTTATTTGCGCGGCGCGAACTACATCGCGGAATGGATCACCTCGATCGCCGGCAACGATCCGCATTTGATCATGCTCTTGATGGTGTTGCTGTTCACCGTGGTCGGCGACTTCATCGAGCCGGTGCCGACCATCATCATCTTCATGCCGCTGGTCAACGCGCTGACGGAAGCGGGCGACATCAACGGCGTGCATATGGGCGTGGTGCTGATCGCAACGCTCGCCTTCGGCCTGATCACGCCGCCCTACGGCCTGGTGCTGCTGATGGCCTCGAAATTCGTCGGGATCAGCTTTGCCAAGGCGCTGCGCGCCGCATTGCCGATCTATGTCGTGTTCTTCGCCACTATCGCCTTTGCGATCTATTTTCCGAGCGTGGTTTTGTGGCTGCCGCGGCAAGTGCTTCCCGAGTCGGTCGGCTGCTTCAAGTCGCCGGCGGGCACGGGCTATATCTGCCCTCAGTAGCGAACTTCCTCGACGCTCCACCCCTGCCGTGAGGGCACGTACCGAAAGGGCGTGCCGTGGCGGTTCTGGAAAAAGCCGCCGCACAGCGACCGCGCAAGCGCCTGCATCACTGCATCATGGCAGACGAACAGGATGTGCTCGTCGGGGTGCCGCTCCAGCCACCCCGACACGCAAGCCAGCGACCGTTCGGTGACGACATCCCAGGCTTCACCGTCGGCGGGCAGAATGGATATGAGGCCCTCGGCCGATTTGACGCCGTGCTTCTCCATGGCGGCGCGGACGGATAGTCCCTCGAAGCTGCCGAAATCGCACTCGATGATGCGGTCGTCGATCGTCAACGGCGCCGAGATCGCGGCTGCAATGATCTCGGCCGTTCTTGCCGCGCGCACCAGCGGACTGGTGACGATGCGGCTGATGCCGACGCCGCGCAGCACGTCTCCGGCTGCATGGGCTTGCGTGAGGCCATCCGCGTTCAGCGGATTGTCGGTCCGTCCCTGGAAACGTCCCTCGCGATTCCAGTCGGTCGCGCCATGACGGAGGCCGTAGAACGAGCGTGATGGGGTCAGCACCTTCATTTCGACTTGCTGGTGAATTTCTTCACGGCGACGCGAAAATCATCCGTGTGCATCGCCATGATGATCTTGTGCTCCTCGGCATCGAGCTGCTGTCTCACCGGCGTCGTCGCGGCCTGATAGACCAACGATTTTGTTCCCGCGATTGCGGCTGGCGGATTTTGCGCGAGACGCTCTGCGAGCTGCCGCGTGGCGGCCTTGAGCTCAGCCGCGGGAACGACCTTGGCGACGAGGCCCCATTCTTGGGCCTGCTGTGCGGTAAAGCTGTCCTCCACGAGGAATATCTGCAGCGCGCGCCTTGTGCCGACGGTTCCGACGATCCCGACTGTGCTGCCGCCGTCCGGCGACACGCCGATCTTGGCATAGGCCGGCGTGAACTTGGCATCTTCCGCGGCGATACAGAGGTCGGTGACGAAGGCGAGCCCCATGCCGGCGCCGGCGGCCGAGCCGTGCACGCTCGAGAGCGACAATTTTGGCATGCGCCTGAGCGTCTCGATGAAGGCGTGATAATGCTTCAACAGCTCGCCCACGACCGGCGTTACCGTGTTGGCTTCGGCCGCGGCACCGATGGTCTGCAAATCGCCGCCGGCGCAGAAGGCGCGGCCTTCGCCTTCGATGACGACGACCCTGATCGCGTCGGAAGCCTCGATCTCGGTGGCGATCTGCTCGAGCCTCTGCGCGATCGCGAGATTGATCGAGTTGAACGCGGCGGGGCGGTTGAGCGTGATGGTGGCGACGGAGCCGTCGATGCGCAGCAGCGCGGCGTCGTCGGAATGGGAGGCAGTGGATACGGACATGGCAAAATCCCCGGCAAGAGGTCTTTGCCGCAACTAAATCGCAGAAGGCGAGGGGAGACAATCCCCACCGCCGGATGCTGCCAGTCGCTCTTGCGTTACCGGGAACGATAGGGTCAAATGGCGGTGCCATCGTTTAGGGACGGACACGAGCGCCGGCTCCTCGACCGACAAGGCCAGCGAGCCAAAATCAGTGAGAGAGGAGACGACATGGGTAACGCTCGTGTCCAGAAAGTTGGGCTGTTCCGATGACGGATGGTTCGGTGATTATCGTCGGCGCGGGCCATGGTGGCTACCAGGTCGCCGCGTCCCTGCGTCAGTCCGGCTTTGCCGGTCGCGTCTGCTTGATCAATGACGAGGCACATCTGCCGTATCAGCGGCCGCCTTTGTCCAAGGCCTATATCAAGGGCTCGGCTGGCCCTGAAAGCCTGATGTTCCGGCCGGAGAAATTCTATACCGACCAGAAGATTGAGCTGATCGCGGGCCGCGTGACCTCGATCGACCGCGCCGGGCGCAAGGTTCACCTCGCCTCCGGCGACATGCTCGATTACGGCCACCTCGTGCTGGCGACGGGCGCGCGCAACCGGCTGCTCGATCTGCCCAACGCCAATCTTCCTGATGTCAAATACCTGCGCATCCTCGACGAGAGCGAGGCGTTGCGAAAGATCATCCCGTCGAAGACACGGGTCGTGGTGATCGGCGCGGGCTTCATTGGACTCGAATTCGCGTCGACCGCCCGGATCAAGGGCCTGGAGGTCGACGTGCTCGAGCTCGCGCCGCGCGTGATGGCGCGGGCGGTGACGGCGGAGGTCTCGGAATATTTCCAGGAGCGCCATCGCGAGGCCGGCATCCGCATTCATCTCGGCGTGCAGGCGACCAGCATCGAGGCCGAGGACCGCAAGATCACCGGCGTGTCCTTAAGCGACGGCCGTCATCTGCCGGCGGATCTCGTCGTGGTCGGCGTCGGGGTGCTGCCGAATATCGAGCTTGCGGCAGAGGCGGGGCTTGCGGTTGCCTCCGGCATCATCGTCGACGAATATCTCCTGACAGCCGATCCGAACATCTCGGCGGTCGGCGATTGTGCGCTGTTCGCGAGCCCGCGTTTCGGCGGCTCGCTGCGGCTGGAGTCGGTGCAGAACGCTACCGACCACGCCCGCTGCGTGGCGGCGCGGCTGACCGGCGACAGGAAGGTCTATGACGGCCAGCCCTGGTTCTGGAGCGACCAGGGCGACGACAAGCTGCAAATCGCGGGGCTGACCACAGGCTACGACCGCGTCGTGCTGCGCGGCGACCCCACGAAGAAGGCGTTCTCGGCCTTCTGCTACAAGGGCGACAAGCTGCTCGGCATCGAGTCCATCAACCGCGCCGGCGACCACATGTTCGGCCGCCGCCTGCTCGGCATGGACCGCTCGCTCGCGCCCGACAAGGCCGCGGACGAGACTTTCGATTTGAAGAGCGCGCTGGCTTGATCAGCCTTTGTTGAGGACGGCGGAAACTTCTTCCGCCGTCGGCATCGAGGGGCCGGCACCCATGCGCTGCACGGAGATCGAGGCGGCGGCGTTGGCAAAGGCGAGCGCGTCGCGCAAGGCTGCGCCATCCGCAAGCTGCGCCGCCAGCGCGCCGACGAAGCAATCGCCGGCGCCGGTGGTGTCGACCGCCCGCACCACGCGGCCCGGCACGACCAGCTCCTCGCGGCCGGCGAGCGCGACAACGCCGCGCTTGCCGAGCGTGACGCAGATGGTCTGGTCCGGGCCAGCCTGAAGTCTGCGCGCCACGTCGATGATCCGCGCGACCTCGTCGCCGTCTGACAATTCGGTTCCCGCGAGCAGGCCAAGCTCGGTCTCGTTCAGCACGAGGACGTCGACCAGCTCGAGCAGGTCGCGGCCGAATTTCTGTGCCGGTGCCGGGTTGAGCAGCGTCCGCGCCTGCGCCGCGCGGGCACGCCGGAAGAAGGCGGCAATCGTCGGCAGCGGAATCTCGAACTGGCTGACCGCGACATCGTCCTTCGCCAACGGCGCGACACCGACGTCCTCGGCGCTGACCAGCGCATTGGTGCCGGGAATGACGACGATGGTGTTGTCGGCCTCGGCGACGGTGATGATGGCGGTGCCGGTGTGGGCCTCCGCCGTCTCCTGGACATAGCCAAGATCGATGCCTTGACCGCCGAGGAACGCCTTCAGCTCCGCGCCGAAGGAGTCTTTGCCGAGCCGGCCGATCAGCGTGGTCCGTGCGCCGAGTCTTGAGGCTGCGACCGCTTGGTTGGCACCCTTGCCGCCCGGGAAGTATAGCACCTGCTTGCCGGCGACGGTCTCACCGACCCTGGGATGGCGATCGGCAGTCGCCACCACATCCATATTGATGCTGCCGGCGACGAAGACGCGCCCCATGTGATACCCCAGATGCGAAACTACGGCGAAGACTAAACCCTGACCTCGAATTCCTGCCTGACTTTGGCGATGTCGACAAGGGTCGGCAAGCCGGCCTCGTTGCCGAGGCGCTGGATCTTGAAGGTCGAGGCGGCGCGGGCGAAGTCGAAATGCTCGCGCCAGCTTTTGCCGGGGTGGGCGAGGTAGGAATAGATGTAGGCGCCGTGGAACACATCGCCGGCGCCATTGGTGTCGATCACGCGCTCGCGCGGAATTGGCATGGCGGGCATGATGTCGACCGCCCCGGTCTCGTTGTACCAGAGCAGGCCCTTCTCACCCATGGTGACGCCGCCGATCCTGCAGCCGCGGCTCTTGAGGTAATCGAGCATCTTGTCCGGTGTCAGGTCCATCTGCTCGCACAGCCGCTCCGCGACGATCGCAACATCGATGAACTCCAGGAGCTCATGCGTGTTGGTGCGCAGGCCGCCGCCGTCGAGCGAGGTCAAGATGCCGGCCTCGCGGCAGACTTTTGCGTAGTGGATCGCTGCATCGGGCTGGTGGCCGTCGATGTGCAGCGCGCGGCAGCTGCCGAGATTGAGGATCGGGAAGGGGTGGATGTGGTGATCGTCGCGGCAGCGGACGATGGCGCGCTTGCCGTCCTTGGGCATGATGAAGGACAGCGAGGACTGGTTGACCTTCCGGTTGTGCAGCGAGATCGCATATTTCGCGCACATGTCCTGGAACATCCGCCCGAGCCAGTCATTGGCGACGGTCGCGATAAGGTCGGGCACGATTCCCAGCTTGGCGCAGCAGAAAGCCGCAGTTACCGCATTGCCGCCGAACGAGACCGCGTAAGCATCCGCCACGTGCTTCTCGTCGCCGGTCGGCATGTGGTCGGTAATGAAGGTGACGTCGATATAGGTCTGTCCGATAAAGAGAGCCTGCATTGGTTGTCCGTGATGCGCTGGGTGGTCCCGGCCGGCGGCACTACATTAGCACCGCTTCCGCGGATGGAACGCGGAAATTATTCGCACAGGCACCGCCCTCGGCGCTTGAGGTGAGCATAGGGCCGGAATACGACCATCGCTGGGCAATGCCAAGCCCGGACAAATGCCGTATTTCGACCCGTTGTTCCGGGGCGGTCAAATAGGGGGGAATAATGATCACCGGCCTCGATCACGTGGTCGCCCTGGTCAGCGATATCGGCGCCGCCAAGGCCGCCTATCAGACCCTGCTGGCACGGGCGCCGGCCTGGCAGAACTCCGGCGACGGCGCCGATCGCGTGCTGTTCACCCTCGACAATATGACGCTGGAATTGATGGCGCCGAGCGGCTTCAGCGTCACCGCCGACCGGATGCGTGCGCTGCTGGACGACCACGAGGGCGTGCTCGCAAGCCTGTGCTTCCGCGTCGCAGACGTCGGCAAGATGCACCGGCGGCTCGACCGTGTGGCGCTGAAGCCGGAGCCGGTCGTGGAGGTCGAGAGCCGCGACGCCGAGAGCGGCGCGGTGCTGCACTGGAAGCGCACCCGCACGGCCACCGAGCTCACGCGCGGCGTGCGCATGTTCTTTCTCGAGCTCGCCGAGCAGCGCCCGATTTCAGATGTGACCGACGTCGGCCCGATCGAAGGGCTCGACCACGTCGTGGTCGCGACCGAGGATTCCGAGCGTGCCGCGGCGCTCTATGGCGCCCGGCTCGGGCTCGATCTGGCGCTCGACCGCTCGCATCACGACTGGGGCCAGCTGATGTTCTTCCGCTGCGGCGACCTCATCGTCGAGGTGGTGCGCCGGCCGGTCGCGGGCGGCGACCTCAGTCATGACCGGCTCTGGGGCCTGAGCTGGCGCGTCGCCGACATCGAAGCGACCCGCGCCCGCCTGATCGCCGCGGGCGTCGACGTCAGCGAGGTGCGCAACGGCCGAAAGCCGGGCACGCGGGTGATGACGGTGCGCAGCCGCACCTGCGGCATCCAGACGATCCTCCTCGAGCGCGCACCGAAGCCGGCGGCGTGATCGCTCGCATTCTCAAATCCTTGTGCGCGTGATACATGCAATCGGACAGGCATCGGCGGGCAACCGGTTTGGCGAAGGCAAAACGAGCTCTCAAATGGCAGCGTGACCCGGAAGGGATGCGGCTCCGCATCCTCGAAGCGGCGAAGCAGGAGTTTTCGGCCCATGGCCTTGCGGGGGCCCGCGTCGACCGCATCGCGGCCAAGGCCGGCGCCAACAAGCGCATGCTCTACTACCACGTCGGCAAGAAGGACGAACTTTATCTTGCGGTGCTGGAGGGCGCCTATGAGAAGATACGCAACGAGGAGCGGGGGCTCGATCTCGAGCATCTCGATCCGCCCGAGGCCATCAAGCGGCTGATCGAGTTCACCTGGAATTACTTCCTGCAAAATCCCGAATTCCTGTCGCTGCTCCAGACCGAGAATCTTTCGCGCGCAAGACATCTGAAGCGCTCGACCAAGGTCAAGTCGATGCACTCGCCCTTCGTCGAGATGATCCGCACCGTGGTTCGCCGCGGCGTCGAGAGCGGCGACTTCCAGATCGCGGTCGATCCGGTGCAGCTCTACATCTCGATCGCGGCGCTCACCTTCTTCTATCTCTCCAACAGCGCCACGCTGAGCGTGATTTTCGGCCGCGACCTGCTCGGGAAAGACGCCAAGGAGGAGCGGCTCGCGCATATGATCGGTCTCGTGCTGGCGGCGCTGACCGGGCGCTCGGCGGAATTGTTCGGCATGGTCAAGGCGTCGAAACGGCGCGTCCCGCAGCACCAGCCGGTCTAGCGTCCGACGCGACGGCAAACCAAACCTCGAAAACAACCCCATGCAAAGTAGCCGGCGGCCGCCGGTCCAACGCCTTGCGCGTTGCGCGAAGCCTTTGACGCGTCGGGCAAATCAGCAGCGCGCGATCATCGACATGCGCAGGAGCGGGCGAACGGAGCGGAACCCGTCGATCGCCCTTGATATCCGATCAAGCTCTCGGAATGCCGGGTCGGGCAGGCGCCACAAAACGCCACAGGGAAAGCGCTGGACAGTATTTATCCAACAAGTTAATTTCTCCCGAGAACGAAAAAGAAGACCGGGAGTGAGACGTGGCGGAGGTCAGACCGCAAGGCGCGCTGTCGAAGATGCTGAATGCCGCCTGGGTGCGGCCGTTCCTGTTCCTGGTGTTCGTCGTCATTGCCTGGGATCTCGCGATCCGGCTGTTCAGGATCCCCGCCTACCAGATCCCGGCACCGGCCGACGTCGTCGCCGTGCTGCGCACCGATTGGCCGGAACTGTTGCGGCAGTCCTGGCCGACGACCTATGCGACGATCTGCGGCTTCCTGCTGTCCGCGCTGTTCGGCATTCCCGTGGCGATGCTGATCGCGGGCTCGAAGACGGTGGAGAGCTACGTCTATCCGCTTCTGGTGTTCTCGCAGTCCGTGCCGAAGATCGCGATCGCGCCCTTGTTCGTGGTCTGGTTCGGCTTCGGCATCATTCCAAAAGTGATTTCCGCATTCCTGCTCGGGTTCTTCCCCGTCGTTGTCTCCGCCGTGCAGGGCTTCAAATCGGTCGATCCTGACATGGTCGATCTCGCCCGCGCCATGCAGGGCAGCCGCTTCCAGGTGTTCCTCGCGGTGAACCTGCCGCATGCGCTGCCGGCGATCTTCTCCGGCCTGAAAGTCTCGGTGACCCTCGCCGTGGTCGGCGCCGTGGTCGGCGAGTTCGTCGGTTCCAATTCCGGCATCGGCTACGTCATGCAGCGCTCGATCGGAACGTTCGACCTGCCGACGATGTTCGCGGCGCTGGTCATCCTGGCGCTGCTCGGCGTGGTGCTGTTCTGGATCGTCGACCGCATCGAGCGCCTCGTCATTCCCTGGCATGTCAGCCAGCGCGAGGATGTCATTTTCGCCTCATAAGCCAACCAGCGGCCAGCAACGGCCGAAGCCAAAAAAGGGAGTGGGAGGAGTAGCGATGAAGCGGTTGATAGGAGCTGTCTCGGTGGCGCTGATGGCGCTCGGCGTCGCGCCGGCGCAGGCCGCCGACAAGGTCGTGCTGATGCTCAACTGGTACGTCTATGGCGAGCACGCGCCGTTCTACTACGGCAAGGCCAAGGGCATCTACGCCGCCGAAGGCATCGACCTCGAGATCCAGGAAGGCCGCGGCTCGGCGGCAACAACGCAGGCCGTTGCGGCCAAGACCGCCGACTTCGGCTATGTCGACGTGCCCACCATGATGCGCGCCGCGATCAAGGGCGCGCCTGTGATCGCGACCGGCGTGTTGCTCCAGACCAGCCCGATGTCGGCGATGGGGTTCGTCGACAAGAACATCAGGAAGCCCGAGGACATCAGGGGCAAGACAGTGGCGATCACGCCCGCGGACTCGATGACGCAGATCTGGCCGCTGTTCCTGAAGAAGACGGGCCTGAAGGAGAGCGAGTTCCAGACCGTTGCCGGTGACGGCCAGACCAAGCTCAACGCCGTCGTCAACGGCCAGGCCGATCTCCTCCTCGGCTACGTCATGGACCAGTCGATGAAGATCAAGGATGCGACCGGCAAGGACGTCTATCCGATCAAGTTCGCCGACTACGGCATCAACATGGTCTCCTCGGGCATCATCGCCAACGCGGACTACGTGAAGGCCCATGCAGATCTCGTCCGCCGCTTCATGTCGGCGACGACCAAGGCGGTGGAAGCCGCCGAGAAGGACCCAAAAGCTGCCGCGCAGTCGATCCTCGACGCCAATCCGAAGGGCGGCAAGATCGACACGCTGACGCAGGGCTTCGAGCTGACCATTCCGCTCTACCGCACGCCGGAGACCAAGAACAAGCGCCCGTTCCAGGTCACCGACCAGAATATGACCGATACGGTCAACCTGCTGGTCGACTATGGCGGTCTCGACGCCAAGGCCAAGGAGAACCCGAAGGCGTTCTACACCAACGACTACCTGCCGAAGGGCGACTCGTGAAATCGGCGGCCAGACCAAGCGACGCCGTGCAGCCGGCCGCTCATCTGCGACTGGTGAGCGACCGGGCCGGCAGCGAAGCATCGGGCATTACGCTGTCCGGCGTGTCCAAAACCTACAGATCGCGCGACGGCGACGTGCCGTCGCTCAAGCCCCTCGACTTCCGCATCAACGAGGGCGAATTCTTCGTCGTGGTCGGCCCGTCCGGCTGCGGCAAGTCCACGCTGCTGAAACTGATCTCCGGGCTCTTGCCGCCGTCGAGCGGCGAGATCCAGGTCGACGGCGAGACGGTGACGAAGCCGCACGGCAATGTCGGCATCGTCTTCCAGAACGCGCTGCTGCTGCCCTGGCGCAACATCCTCTCCAACGTGATGCTGCCGATCGACATGAAGCGGCTGCCGCGGGCGAAATATCTCGAGCGCGCAAAGCAACTATTGAAGCTGGTCGGCCTTGAAGGTTTTGAGAAGAAGCTGCCCTGGCAGCTCTCCGGCGGCATGCAGCAGCGCGCCTCGATCTGCCGCGCGCTGGTGCACGATCCCAAGATCATGCTGATGGACGAGCCGTTCGGTGCGCTCGATGCCCTGACGCGCGAGCGCATGAATGTGGAGCTGATGCGGATCCAGCGCGAGACCGGTAAGACGGTGCTGCTGATCACGCATTCGATTCCGGAGGCCGTGTTCCTCGCCGATCGCGTCCTGGTCATGACCGAGCGGCCTGGCGCGATCGCGGCGATCTATGACGTGCCGCTGCCGCGCCCGCGCTCGCTCGACGTGATGGCCGATCCCGTCTTCACCGAACTCGTGCAACGCATCCGCAAGCATTTCTTTACGCAGGGGTCGCTGGACTAAGGCTTGATGTGATGTCTTTTGATCGCGACCACAAGAACGGTGCGCTCCCTCCCCCGCTTGCGGGGGAGGGTTGGGGAGAGGGTGCATCCGCAATCGAGAACCCCCAAGAGGAGAAAGCCCTCACCCGGCGCTACGCGCCGACCTCTCCCGCAAGCGGGAGAGGTGCACCGTCATCGCGGCTCAATCTGTCTCCATCAACTCCATATGCCCTGGGACCATGCCTGTGCGCCTGAAGCTGCGAGACCTCGCATTCTTCGAACGGCCCGTGCGCTTCGCGCGGCCGTTCCGTTTTGGCGCTGTTACGGTCAACGCAACGCCGCAGATCTTCGTCCGGGTCGAGATCGAGGTCGAGGGCAAGGGGACGGGTGAGGGAACCGCAGTCGGCGCCAGTGCCGAGCTGATGGTGCCGAAATGGTTCGACAAGCGGCCCGAGCTGTCGCCGGAGCAGACGGTCGATGAGCTCAGGCGTTCGCTCGGGATCGCGCGAGGGCTCTATCTGGCGCAATCCGGATTCCATACCGCATTCGGCCTGCACGCCGCCTGTATCGGTGCACATGTTGCCGCCTGCGCGAAAGGTGACATCCCAGCGCTCGCGGCTGCCTATGGCCCCGCCGAGATCGACAAGGCCATCCTCGATGCGCTGCTGCGGGCAGCCGGGACGAATTTCTTCGATGGCATGGCCGAGAACATCGCCGGCGTCGATGCCCGGCTTGCGCCCGAACTGGTCCGCGCCGACATCGCAAAATTCCTGGGCGACCGTAAGCCGCTGCCGCGGGTCGCGGTCAGGCATACGGTTGGTCTCGACGACAATATCGAAGGGAAGGGCGGCGTCGCTGATGCGCAGGAAAACGGCGGGGCGCGCTATTTCAAGCTCAAGCTTTCCGGCGATCCGCAAGATGATGCAAGGCGGCTGGCGCGCATCGGCACCGAGCTTGCGGCGCGCGGACATGGCTACAAGGTCTCGCTCGACGCCAACGAACAATACGCCGATCTCGCCGCGCTCCGTGCGCTGCTCGATCGTCTCGACCGGGACGCGGCGCTGCGGCCGATCGCGGCACAACTGCTCTACATCGAGCAGCCGATGCCCCGCGATATCAGCCGGCAGACGCCGCTCGGCTCGCTCGCGGCACGCAATTTCATCATCGACGAAGCTGACGATGCCTACGACGCCTTCCCCGCGGCACGGGCGCTGGGCTATCGCGGCATTTCGTCGAAATCCTGCAAGGGCCTCTACAAGTCGATCATCAACGCGACGCGCGCGGCGAAGTGGAGCGCCGGTGGGGAGCGGTTTTTCATCACCAGCGAGGATCTGACCTGCCAGGCGGGCCTGGCCGTGCAGCAGGATCTCGCGCTCGGCGCGTTCATCGGCATCGCCCATGCCGAGCGCAACGGCCATCATTATGTCGACGGCTTTGGCGATGCGCCTGCGGCCGAGGCACAAGCCTTCGCCGCTGCGCATCCCGATCTCTATGCCGATACCGGCCAAGGCGTCCGGCTCAAGATTCACGACGGCGATCTCCTGACGGGATCGCTCGCCACACCGGGCTTTGCGACGTCGGTCCATCCGGACTGGTCGGCGCTGGCACCGCTCGAACAGCCAGGATCACTTCAGGAGCAATTGGCATGACCACGCAACGCCTCGGCCTCATCATGAACGGCGTCACCGGCCGCATGGGGCTCAACCAGCATCTGATCCGCTCGATCGTCGCGATCCGCGACCAGGGCGGCGTCCGCTTGAAGAACGGCGACCGCGTGATGCCTGATCCGATCCTGGTCGGCCGTAGTGCCGACAAGGTCGAGCGGCTGGCCAGACAGTTCAACATCACGCGCTGGACCACCGATCTCGATGCGGCGCTCGCCGACAAGAACGATAGCGTGTTCTTCGACGCCGCGACCACGCAGGCGCGGCCGAACCTGCTGACCCGCGCCATCAACGCCGGCAAGCACGTCTATTGCGAGAAGCCCATTGCGACCAATTTCGAGGAAGCCGTCGAAGTGGTGCGGCTCGCCAACGCGAAGGGCGTCAAGCACGGCACGGTGCAGGACAAGCTGTTCCTGCCGGGATTGAAGAAGCTCGCATTCCTGCGCGATTCCGGATTCTTCGGCCGCATCCTCTCGGTGCGCGGCGAGTTCGGCTATTGGGTGTTCGAAGGCGGCTGGCAGGAGGCGCAGCGGCCATCCTGGAACTATCGCAATGAGGATGGTTGCGGCATCATCCTGGATATGGTCTGCCACTGGCGCTACGTGCTCGACAACCTCTTTGGCGACGTCGAAAGCGTGGTCTGCATCGGCAATACCGACATCCCCGAGCGCTATGACGAGCAGGGACAGAAGTACAAGGCGACGGCCGATGACTCCGCCTACGCCACCTTCCAGCTCAAGGGCGGCATCATCGCCCATATCAATATGTCCTGGGTAACGCGCGTCTATCGCGATGATCTCGTCACCTTCCAGGTCGACGGCACGCTTGGCTCTGCGGTGGCGGGCCTCACCGACTGCGTGATCCAGGCACGCCAGGCGACGCCCCGGCCGGTGTGGAATCCCGACGAGAAGCGGCTGCATGATTTCTATGGCGACTGGCAGAAGCTGCCGGACAACGTCTCCTACGACAACGGCTTCAAGGAGCAGTGGGAGATGTACATCCGGCACGTCTTCGAGGATGCGCCGTACAAGTTCACGCTGCTCGAAGGCGCCAAGGGCGTGCAGCTCGCCGAATGTGCGCTGAAGAGCTGGAAGGAGCGGCGCTGGATCGACGTCGCACCGATCAAACTCTGAGGAGGGAGCCATGAACAAGCCAGTCCCGCCGATGTCGTCTTTGTCGCTCAAGCTGCCCAGGGCCGATCGCTCGATCGAGACCTATCGGCTCGCCGCCTCGCGCAGTTTCCCTGCAAAGCTCGAGGGTACGCTGAACCGCGTTGCGTTCTCGGCCGCGCACATGGTGGCCGATCCGCTCGCCGACAACGATCCCTGGCTCTCCGCCGCCATCGACTGGGACAAGACCATTGCCTTCCGCGAGCACGTCTGGGATCTCGGCCTTGGTGTTGCCGAAGCCATGGACACTGCGCAGCGCGGCATGGGGCTGGACTGGCCGACCTCGCTGGAATTGATCACGCGTTCGGTTGCGGCCGCAAAGCCGCGCAATGCGCTGGTGTTCTCGGGGGCGGGCACCGATCACCTCGCGGTCGAGGATGCCAAAGGCATCGACGATGTGATCCGCGCCTATGAGGAACAAATTGCGGCAATCGAGAAGATCGGCGGCCGCATCATCCTGATGGCCTCGCGCGCGCTGGCAAAGCTCGGCCGCAATGCCGAGGACTACGCCAAGGTCTATGACCGCGTATTGTCGCAAGTCCGCGAGCCCGTGATCATCCACTGGCTCGGCGACATGTTCGATCCGGCCCTGACGGGCTATTGGGGCACCCAGGATCTGGACAAGGCGATGGACACCGCCGTCGCGATCATCAACGGCAATGCCGCCAAGGTCGATGGCGTCAAAGTCTCGCTGCTCGACAAGCAGCGCGAGATCGACATGCGCCGTCGCCTCGACAAGCGCATCAAGATGTATACCGGCGATGACTTCAACTATGCGGAGCTGATCGCCGGCGACGCGCAGGGCTTTTCGCACGCACTGCTCGGCATCTTCGATGCGATCGCGCCGGCGGCCTCCTATGCGCTGTCGCGGCTGGCGGCCGGCGATGAGGCCGGCTTCCACGATGTGCTCGGGCCGACGGTGCTGCTGTCGCGTCACATCTTCAAGGCGCCGACGCGCTTCTACAAGACCGGCGTGGTCTTCATGGCCTATCTGAATGGTCATCAGGATCATTTCACGATGGTTGGTGGCCAGGAGAGCGCGCGCTCGACATTGCATCTGGCCGAGCTGTTCCGGCTCGCCGATCAGGCCGGGCTGCTCGCCAATCCGGAAGCCGCGACACAGCGGATGAAGACCGTGATGGCCTCGCGCGGAATCGAAGCCTGATGCGCGACTTCTCTTCTGATCATCGCTGGCTGTCGCTGAACACGGCAACGGTCCGCAAGCAGGGCGACCTCGTCGCCATCATCGATGCCTGCGCGCGGCACGGCATCCGCGCCATCGATCCCTGGCGCGATCAGGTCGCCGCCGTCGGGCTCGATCGCGCCGTACAAGCGGTGCGCGACGCCGGGCTGGAACTCTCCGGCTATTGCCGCGGCGGCATGTTCACGTCCGACGCTGCGCGCCGCGCGGAGGTGCGCGACGACAATCGCCGCTGCGTGGACGAAGCCAAGTCGCTCGGCGCCTCCTGCATTGTGCTGGTCGTCGGCGGCCTGCCGCAATATTCGCGGCCGGGCAGTGGCGCCTCGAAAGATATCGTCGCAGCGCGTGCGCAGGTCGAGGATGCTCTCGGTGAAATGCTCGATTATGCCAGGCAGGCAAAACTGCCGCTTGCGATCGAGCCCCTGCATCCGGCCTATGCCGCTGACCGCGCCTGTGTGAACACGACAAAACAGGCGCTCGACATCTGCGATCGGCTCGACCCAGGTCGCAGCGGCATGCTTGGCGTTGCGCTCGACGTCTATCACATCTGGTGGGATCCCGAGCTGATGGCACAGATCGCGCGCGCGGGCCGGGACCGCCTGCTTGCGTTCCATGTCTGCGACTGGCTGGTGCCGACCAAGGACATCCTCAACGACCGCGGCATGATGGGCGACGGCGTCATCGACATCAAGCGGTTGCGCGACGCGGTTGAGGCTCAAGGCTACGCCGGCTATTCCGAGATTGAGATATTCTCCAACGGCTGGTGGGACAAGCCGATGGATGAGGTGCTGCGCACCTGCATCGCGCGGCACCGGACCGTGGTTTAGAATCATGTCTCAAGCAACGCTGGTGGCAATCACTGGCTTGCCGTCCGGGGCATCGTGTTGAAGCGCGCCTTCTGCTCGCTGCTCAGCGTCGCGTAGAACTCGTCCAACGCAGGCTGCACCCGATTGGCCGCCTCCAGCATGGCTTCGAGTCGCTTCTGCATCGCTTCCAGCCGCCCGACTGGTGTCAACGGTACCTCATCCGGGCAGGCAGCTTGCAGCCCTTGAACCGCTTGTTTCGTCGCGTCGCTCAGGCGGTCGAGCGCTTCCTTCTGCTTGCCCGGCCGGCTGTACCACTGCGTCGATCCGTTCGATCGGCAGCTGCGTCAGGCTTGATTTCGGATCGCCGCAGTTCCCGGGCTGAGCATTTGCTTCCTGCTGCTGGGGTTGCTGTTGCGAAGGCTCGCCGACATTGGGACCGAGCGCGTTGAAACGCGCCTGCTGCTCGTCGCTGAGCGAACCATAGAATTTCTCGAGCGCCGGCCGAACGATCTTCACCGCCTCGAGCGTGGCGCTGACGCGGCTCGTCATCGCGCGCAGGCGGCCGGGCGGCGTCAGCGCATAGGAATCGTTGCAGGATTGCTTGAATGCATCGGCAGCCTGTGCCGCCGCGGCCTTCAAGTCGTCGAGCAGGCTGCGCTGCTCGGGCGTCGGCCGGACCGCCTGCGTGATCGACGCGATCGGCCAGGCAGTCACGCCCTTGTCCGGAGCGTCGCACAATTGCCGTAGCGCCTGCGGGCTTGCGCTGGTGCCCCGTCGCGCGCGGTAGCTGCCACCGGTCTGCGGATAGTCATACGGGTTGGTGCTGGCATAGGCGGAATAGGCGCCATCCCCGCCCCAGAACACGGTGTCGACGAAGTCGTCGTAGGCATAGGCCCAGTAGCCGGGTTCGTACGCGTAGGACCAGAACGTGTAGTCAAAAATGTCGGAGTAGGCATACGGCCAGAACACCGGCCCCAGCCACGCCACGAAGACCGCAGGATGGCGGTGCCGCCATGCCTGCCGGGGAGCCCAGCCGCTCTGGCGGGTGATGAGCGCCGCCTGGCTTTGCGCAGTAGCCTGCTCGCGGAAGCGTTGCGCAAATCGCCCGCGCTCGGCGGCCTGCACGGCGGCGGCTCGCCCAGCTGCCGCGGGCTCAGGTCCCAACCGCTGCAGGCGCGCCTGATCGCGCTGCTGCATGCCTTGCTCGCGCTGGAGTAGGCGATTCTGCGTCTGCAGCATCCGCTCCTGTGCACGTTGCGCCCGCATGCCTTCCGGCTTCTGCGACTGCAATTGCTGGACGCGCTGTTGCATCCGATCGATGCGGGTCTGACGCTCCGCGCTCTGGCGCGACAGCGCGTCGCGCTGCCGTTGCTGAACCATTTGCTGGCGCTGCTGGATCTGCTGCTGGTGCTGTTGCGCGCGCTGTTCCATCTGCTCCTGTCGCGACGGCCGCGCGCTCACGGTCGGTGGCGCGCTTGGGCGTGAGGGGGCGGCGATATGCGGCGTCGGCCGCGGCGCCATGGCCGGACGCTGTGGCGCTGCTTGCGGGTGATGGAATTCAGGTCGCGGGGCCGCCACGTGCGGGGCAGCTCGCGGCGGCGGCGCAGCGAAGTGTGGGGTCGGACGCGGCGGCGGTGAGGCGATGTGAGGCGCCGGATGTGGCGCCATCGCGGGGCGCTGCGGCATGGCCGGTGGATGGAACGCCGGCGCGGCGGGATGCGCCATGGCTGGCGGCGCCGCCGGACGGGCCATCGCAGGTGGCGCGGCTGGGCGCGCAGCCGGTGCCGGTGGTCCACCCCTTCCATGGTGGTCCTGGGCGGCCGCACTGAGGCTCGCCGCGACTATCGAGACACTAACCAAAAACGCCGAAAAGCAAACACCACGCGGAAGCATGATCGCAACTCCACGCTCGTCCCCGTCGCCCGCAATCGTTCAACGCGCAGGTGACGATATCGTTCGTTGTCAACGACAACCTGCCTTGCGGTTTTCCGACGCAGGCCGCCTCAGGGAAAATCCCGCGTCAGTGTGGTGGCGAAGCGTTCCAGCGCCCAGTCGACCTGATCACTGGTGATCACCAGTGGCGGAGCGATACGGATCGTGTGCTCATGGGTATCCTTGGCGAGGATGCCTTCAACCTGCAGAGCCTCGCAGTAGCGGCGCGCGGGGCCGGCCTCCGGATGTAGTTCGACCGCCAGCATCAGTCCGCGTCCGCGCACGTCGCGGACGGTGTTGGCGCGGATGCTTCTGAGGCCTTCCAGAAAACGTTCGCCCTGCACCGCGGCGTTCTCGATCATCCCTTCCTCGACGAGCACGCGGAGCGCTGCGCGCGCCACGGCACATGCGAGCGGATTGCCGCCAAACGTCGAGCCGTGCTGGCCAGGCTTCAGCGTGCCGAGGACTTCGTTGTTCGAAAGCACGGCCGAGACGGGATAGAAACCGCCTGACAAGGCTTTGCCGAGCAGCGTCACGTCCGCCTCGATGCCTTCGTGCTGTTCTGCGAGCAGCTTGCCGGTGCGGCCGAGCCCGGTCTGGATCTCGTCAAGGATCAGCATCACCTCATGAGTCGTGCAGAGCTCGCGGACCCCTGTGAAATAGCCTGCCGGCGGAACGATGACGCCGGCTTCGCCTTGGATCGGCTCGACCAGGAAGGCGACGGTGTTCGGCGTGATCGCCTCCTCGAGGGCTGCCGCATCGCCAAATGGAATGATCCTGAAGCCTGGTGCGAACGGTCCGAAGTGTCCGCGCGTTGCCGGATCGGTCGAGAAGCCGACCACACCAAGCGTGCGTCCGTGGAAATTGTTGGCGCAGACGATGATCTCGGCTTGCCCGTCCGGCACCCCCTTCACCTCATAGCCCCATTTGCGCACGGACTTGATCGCGCTCTCCACCGCCTCGGCCCCGCTGTTCATCGGCAGCACCTTGTGCGAGCCGGTCAGCTCCGCAATCTCCTCGTAGAACGGGGCGAGCTGGTCGTTGTGGAATGCACGCGAGGTCAGGGTCAGTCGGCCCGCCTGCTCGACCATGGCGGCCAGAATCTTCGGGTGGCAGTGGCCCTGGTTGAGAGCCGAATAGGCGGAGAGGCAATCCAGATAGCGGTTGCCCTGGGTGTCCCATACGAAGACGCCTTCGCCGCGCGACAAGACGACGCCGAGCGGCTCGTAATTGCGGGCGCCGAAACGCGCCTCTCTCGCGATGAAATCAGCGACTGGCGGATTGCTCATCCTTCGTCACTCCAGCTTGTCAGCCTCACGCATTCTAGCCGAAAATGCGCGACATGTTCAAACTCACTCCTTGTCGCGGTGCTCGAGCTCCAGCGTCACCAGCCTCGCCAGCAGGGTCGCGGGATAGAGCTGTCCGAATATGGCCTCGAGATTGCAAAGGCTGCGAACGATGGGGTGCACCGGCGAGACGTCGCCGTAGCCGGTCGTCGTCATCGTCGCGAAGCTGAAATAGATCACCTGGCTTGCCAGCGCCGGACTATCCTCGACCTTCATGCCCGAGAAGGCCTCCGGCACGAGCGATCCGATAAAGGTGAAAAGCGCTGCGAAGATCACGGCGACCGTGAAGTAGAGCAGAACGGCGCCGACGACGCGATGATAGTTGATGCGTCCAGGCCCGAAGGTCGCACGCGCCACCGCCCAGGCCATGGTGACGCCGACGATGAACCAGGCGCCGGCGAAGAGGTTGAGGTCGAGCAGCGAGGGCGAGTGGAATCGCAGGACGGCGCCGGTGACGATCATGACGAGTGCGAGCAGCATCGCCCCGACCGCGATCGGACTCGCCGAGATGATGAAGATGCCGCAAACGAGCAGCAGGGCGAGCACGAGCTCGGAGACCTGAAAGGCGAAGATCCCGAGTGCCTGCAACGGTGCAACGACAAACATCATGACGACGAGAAGCCCCGTCAGTGCAGCAGGGGATCGGCCCAGCGATCGCGCAAGCTCTCGATCTTCATGGAATCCTCGCCTGTATCAACCGATCGTGCACGGCACGCTGAGGAAGCCGCGGAAGCGGACGCGGCCACCACGTACGGGCTTCCCGCTCAAGGCATAGTTCGGGAAGCGCGCGAGGAAGCGCGAAATCGCGATCGTGCCTTCCAGCCGCGCCAGCGCCATGCCGGCACATTGATGCGCGCCGGTGGCGAAGGCGAGATGGCGGTTCGGCGTGCGCGCGATGTCGAAGACTTCAGGATCAGGAAATTGCGCTGGATCGCGGTTCGCGGCGCCAATGCACAGCGTGATCGACGTGCCGGCCTCCAGCGTCACGCCGCCGAGTTCCACCGGTTCGGTGGTCATGCGGTTGCCGAGCTGGTTCGAGCTCTCGTAGCGCAGCATCTCCTCGACCGCCGTCTTGATCAGGTCGGGGTTCTGGATCAGCCGCTGCTTCTGGTCCGGGTGGCGGTCGAGTGCCACGAGGCCATTGCCGATCAGATTGGTGGTGGTCTCGTGGCCGGCATTGAGCAGGAAGATGCAATTGTGCAGCAGCTCGGTCTCGGTCAGTCGTTCGCCATTGTCCTCGCCGCTACCTTCTCCTTGGATCAGGCGCGTCAGCACGTCGCGCTCGGGGTTGCCGGGCTTCCGGCGGCGCCGCGCGACCAGCGTTTCGAGATAGGCGAGGAAACCCTTCACCGCCTGATTGCCGCGCGCAAAGGCGTCCGGCGAGATGACCGGCTCGAGTGCGCCGAGAATCGCCAGCGACCAGTCGCGCAGCGGCTCGCGCTCGTCATGGGGGACGTCGAGCAGGTTGCCGATCACCTCGATGGGGATGGAGGCGGCGAAGTCGCCGATCAACTCGCAGTTGCCCTTGGCGGCGATGGCGTCCAGCAAGCGGTCGACCAGCGCGACCAGGTCGCTCTCCATGCTGGCGATCGCGCGCGGCGACAGCGCGCCCATGATCAGGCGCCGCACGCGGGTGTGCGCGGGCGGATCGTTGAAGACCAGGCTCGTGGTGTGGTGTTCGTAGAGCAGGGAGGCGCCGTATTTCGGCGCGAACTCCTTCTTCTTGTCCGAGCTGAACGATCTCGTGTTCTTGTAGGTGGTGACGAGATCGTCATAGCGCGTCAGGAACACCGTGCCGTTCGGCAGGCGCTTGACCGGCTCGTTTTCCCGCAGTGCACGATAGGTCGGATAGGGGTTGTCGTAGAACTCGGGCGTCAGCCGCTCCAGGTCGAAGCTCGCAGCCAGCTCTCTCGCGTGTGCGTCCATCCCGTTATACTCACCGGTTAAAGCCGATATGCCGTTATTGTTCTTCGAACGATGCATGCGTCCGTCTAGACTTCTTCCGACTTGCTAGCCGACTGGACACCAAAATGCACGCGCGCACTGATGCTGATGCCCCGCCGTCATGGCCTGACGATATCTTCGCGGTCCTTGAGCGCTTCGAGGTCCGGCAGGTGCCTTATGTGCCCGATGCCGGACACTCCCAACTCATCAGGCGCGTGCTCGCGTCCTCGGCCATGCGCGGCATTCCGCTCACGACCGAGGAGGAGGGCGTGGCGCTGCTCGCCGGCGCCTGGGCCGGCGGACAGCGCGGCGTGCTTCTGATGCAGTCGAGCGGGGTCGGCAACTGCATCAACATGCTGTCGCTGATCCCGATCCTGCGCTTTCCGTTCCTCACGCTGGTGACGATGCGTGGCGAATGGGGCGAGTTCAATCCCTGGCAGGTGCCGATGGGATCGACCACGCAGGGCGTATTCGAACTCTCCGGCGTCCAGGTGCTGCGCGCATCGCATGCCGCCGAAGTGCCGGTCGTGTTGGAAGCTGCCGCGGCGCAGGCCTACAACGCGCTGACGCCGACCGCCGTCCTCCTGTCGCAGCGCCTGATCGGTGCCAAGGTTTTCACCAAATGAGCAAGACCAATCTCCTCGATCGCCGTCAGGTCGTCACCGCGCTGCTTGCGAACCGCAGGGAGGTGGTCGCGATCGGTGGCTTAGGGGCCTCGACCAACGACATCTCTGCCGCCGGTGACCATGCGCGCAACTTCTATCTCTGGGGCGGCATGGGCGGCGCCGCGATGATTGGGCTCGGGCTGGCGCTGGCCCAACCAAAACTGCCGGTGCTCGTCATCACCGGCGACGGCGAGATGCTGATGGGGATGGGCAGCCTTGCCACCATCGGCCTGCAGAAGCCCGCCAACCTCTCGATCGTGGTGCTGGACAACGAGCGCTACGGCGAGACCGGCGGCCAGACCAGCCACACCTCGGCCGCTGCCGATCTCGTCGGCGTTGCCAAGGCCTGCGGCATCAGGGATAGCCAGGCGATCTCCACCATGGCGGAGGTCGAGAGCTTCGCCGCGTCCGTTCATGACGTCAGGAGCGGACCCCGCTTTGCCAATGTGAAGATCGACAGCGCCGAGCTGCCCCGGATCCTGCCCACGCGCGACGGCACCTACATCGTCAACCGGCTGCGCGGCGACCTCGGGTTCCCGCCGATCTAGCTCGCCGCCCAGCCGGTCACTTCCCGTCCAGCTTGCGGACGTGAGCGGCGACGATGAGCACGCCCGACACGATCAGGACACCGCCGATCGACTGCATCCATGTCATCCGTTCGTCGAGGCCGAGATAGCCGGAGACGACGGTTGCGGCCGGTCCCAGTGCGCTGATCATCGCGACGCGGCTCGCGCCGATACGACGCAGTGCCTCCGCCATCATGAACAGGGGCATCACGGTCGAGAACACCGCCATGGCAAGCGCGAGCTCGTAGACGCGAATGGGCAGCACGAGCGCGCTCAACGGTCGCAGCAGCAGGAATTGCGCGATGCAATAGACGCTGGCTGCTGCGGTCGCGTAAGCCGTGAAACGGATCGATCCGAGCCTGGCGACGACTTCGCCGCTGCCGACGAGATAGACCGAGAAGGTGACTGCGCTGAGCATCACAAGCAAAGCGCCGAGCCAGAAGTTTGGGTTCGGCTTGTCGAACTGGCCGGAGAGCACCAATGCAACGCCCGCATAGGTGACGAGCAGCGCAACGACTTCGCGCTGCGAAATTCGCTTGCCCAAAACCAGCGCGGAAATGATCACCACGATCGTCGGATACAGGAACAGCAGCAGGCGGCCGATCCCGGCGGCCACGAATTGCAGTCCGAACATGTCGAGAAAGCTCGACAGGTAGTAGCCGATGAAACCAAGTGCCGCGAGGGCCAGCGCGTCGCGTCTTGTGAGCGGGGCCGGAGCGGCTGAGGAACGGCGATGAAGCGCCAGCGCCGCTGCCAGGAACGGCAATGAGAAGATCATCCGCAGCGCGAGCAGCGTGACGGGATCGCTCATGTCCTCATAGGCAAGTTTGACGAAGATCGCGCGGAGCGAAAACGCGATCGCCGCGACGGCCGCGAGGCCGACACCAACGAGGTTATGAGCGGCGGACACCGGGCGGGCGGTGCTGACTGCGCCCGGCATATCTTCTTTGTCCGTGGCCGTCGTCATTCCTCACCGTCCTTCCATGGAATACCATTTTGGGATACCAAAGTACGGTTGAGTGGGATACCAAAAAAGGATACCATCATTCACAATTGCGAGCGTATAGCGCGCGCGGAAGGCTGGAGATTTCGGCGTGTCGCAGATGCTGCTGATCCACGATCAGCTCAGGGAGATGATTCTTTCGCTGGATCTCGGGCCCGGCGAGCGTCTGAGTGAGCGCTGGCTGGAAGGTCGCTTCCAGAGCTCGCGCACGCCCATTCGCGCGGCGCTGGCCCGATTGGAAGGCGAGGGCCTGGTGCAGCGGGAGGGGCGGAACTGGACCGTCGCCCCGATCGATCTCGGCGAACTTGAAGCCCTGGCTGAATTCCGCGAACCCCTCGAGGTGACCGCGGTCCGGCTTGCCTGCGCGCGCGCGACACCCTCGGATCTCGATGCCATCGAAGAGATGCTCAACGCCTGCCGCCCCGACGTGCCGCGTGAGGAGTGGCACAAGGTCGGCACCGACTTCCATGTCGAGATCGCCCGCCTCAGCGGCAATAAATTTCTCGTGACGGCGATTGAGGGCGTTATGACCAGACTCTCGCGAGCCCGTTGGCTCGAGGTCTGGACCGAGTCCTCACGCGAGCAGGCCTGGAGCGAGCACCGGCGCATCCTCGGCCATATCCGGAGCCGGCAACCCGAGGAGGCCGCTCGTGAATCCGCTGCGCACGTGCGCGATACAAGGGATCGTCTTCTCCGCTCGCTGGACGCGGATCGACGCGGCCTCCGTGCTCGGGGATTCGCGATCGTCGGGGCGCGCTAAAATTCCACCTCACGCCGGTTGCAATGCAGCGAATGGCTTGACTTTTGCGTGGGTGAGTGCTTACTCACTAGCATGAGCTCATTGCGTATGACCAGCGACCTGAGGAGGCAACTCATCCTCGGTGCCGCTAAACGTTGTTTTGCCCGTCACGGGTATACCGGCACCACGACCAAGAGCGTGGCGGCCGCCGCTGCCATTTCCGAAGCGCTGCTGTTCAAGCATTTCCCGTCCAAGGCGGCTCTCTATGCCGAGATCCTCAGCGATGAGTGCGAGGCCGATCCGGCGCTGATGGAGCTTCTGGAGCGGGAGCCCTCGACGGCCACCCTGGTCGAGCTGATCCGCGGCATGGTCCAGCACTTCATGCAGGTCGCCGACAGCCCGGATCAGGAAGAGGCGCAGCGCCTGCGGCTGATGGTTACTAGCCATCTGGATGATGGCGAATTCGCCCGCCTGCTATATGCCAAGATCGAACATCTGATTGGAGCCGTCTTCGTTGCATCGCTGGAGCGTGCAGTCGCAGCTGGTGATGCGAGGCCCTGCGTAACGGCGCCACTCAACCTGTTCTGGTTCGCGCACCATTCGGTGATGACGGCTGCGCTGACCAGGCTGCCGGCCACGCCCTGCCTCGCTTACGGCAAGGCGGACGATCTGGAGCGGCAGCTCTGTGAGTTTCTCCTGAGAGGTATCGGACTTAACGACGCCGCAATTGCTTCGCATCTGGGCCGCGCTTTGGCGACGGGTGCAGGCGAGACGGCGATTGCAGAAAGTGCATGACATGAACATCGTGGCTGAACATAAAATATCGGGCGAACCGATTGATAAAGCGCCCAAGCGCCCGGTGAAGCCGGTGCGCTGGTTCATCATTGTCGGTTTGCTGCTCGGCGCACTCGTCGGCGGGCTGGTCTGGTTCAATTCGTTCCGTGGCCAGATGATCAAGCAGTTCTTTGCCAACAACAAGCCGCCGCCGATGAGCGTCAGTGCGGCCGAGGCGAAGAGCGAGGTGGTGCCGAACTTGTTGACCGCGGTCGGCGAGCTTGCCGCCGTGCATCAGGTCAACGTCACCGCCGACGTCAACGGCCGTGTCACCGAGATCAAGTTCGAGCCGGGCGCGCATGTCGAGGAAGGCACGCCGCTGGTGCAGCTGTTCGACGCGCCGGAGCAGGGCGACCTCGCCAACTTCAAGGCGCAGGCAACGGTGGCGCAGCTCTCGCTCGACCGCGCCAAGCAGCTCGCCTCGCGCCAGTTCGGTCCGCAGGCGACCGTCGACCAGGCGCAAGCCTCCTATGACCAGGCGCTGGCAGGCATTGCCAAGACGGAAGCGCTGATCTCGCAGAAGCTGGTGCGGGCGCCGTTCTCCGGCGATCTCGGCGTGCGCAAGGTCGAGGTTGGCCAGTATCTCACCGCGGGCACGGCCATCGTGTCGCTGACGGATCTGTCGGTGCTGTGGGCCAATTTCACGGTGACCGAGAAGGACTCTGGCAATCTCAAGGTCGGCCAGGCCGTGCGGCTGAGGGTCGATGCCTATCCGGGCCGCGTCTTCGAGGGCAAGATCACCACCATCGAGCCGCAGATCGCCAGCGACACCCGCAACATCCGCGTGCAGGCGACGATTGCGAACCCCGAGAAGATCCTGAAGCCCGGCATGTTCGTGACCACCACCGTCGTGCTGCCCGATACTCCGCCGGTGATCACCGTTCCCGAGACGTCGGTCGACTACACGCTCTATGGCGACTCGGTGTTCGTCATCACCGAGAAGAAGGAGGATGACGGCAAGACCAGCCTCTCCGCGGTGCGCACCTTCGTGCAGACCGGCAAGCGGGTCGAAGGACGGGTCGAGATCCTCAAGGGCCTGAAGCCGGGCGTCAAAGTCGTCGCGGTCGGCCAGCTCAAGCTGCAACCGGGTGCGGCGGTAGCCATTTCGTCCGATCCGGCGCCGGCGATTCCGGCCAAACCGCCGCGTTACTGATTGACGCGCTCGCGTGATCCGGCCTGACGCCGGATCACGCCACTCAAGCAAAACGAATTCGAGATTGCCGCGATGGCCTTTACCGATATCTTCATCAAGCGACCGGTCCTGTCGGTCGTCGTCAGTCTGCTGATCCTGCTGATCGGCCTGCGCGCGGCGATGGTGCTGCCGATCCGGCAATATCCGAAACTGTCGAACACGGTCGTCAACGTCACGACGGTGTATCCCGGCGCGTCCGCTGACCTGATCCAGGGCTTCATCACGACGCCGATCGAGCAGGCGGTCGCCTCGGCCGAGGGCGTCGACTACATCACCTCGTCCTCGGTGCAGGGCACCTCGACGATCCAGATCTACATCAAGCTGAACTTCGACCCGAACCAGGCGCTCACCGAGGTGCTCGCCAAGGTGAACTCGGTCAAATACCTGATCCCGAAGGAATCGAACGACCCGATCGTCACCAAGACGACGGGCCAGACCACGGCCGTGATGTATCTCGGCTTCTCCTCGGAGGAACTGTCGGGGTCGGCGATCTCGGACTATCTGACGCGCGTGGTGCAGCCGGTGCTGTCGACCGTCGACGGCGTGGCGTCGGCCGACATCCTGGGCGGCCAGACCTTTGCGATGCGGCTGTGGCTTGATCCGGTGAAGATGGCCGGCCGCAACGTGTCGCCCGGCGACGTCGCAGCCGCGATCACCGCCAACAACTTCCAGTCGGCGGCCGGCCAGACCAAGGGCTATCTGATCGTCTCGAACATCTCGACGAACACGGGCCTGACCGACGTCAATCAGTTCAGGAAGATGATCGTCAAAGCCAAGGATGGCGGCTTCGTCCGGATGGAGGACATCGCGACCGTCGAGCTTGCCGCGCAGAGCACGGATGCGAGCGTTGCCTTCAACGGCGAGCATGCGATCTTCATCGGCGTGCAGGCCACCCCGCAAGGCAATCCGCTGACGCTGGTGAAGGGCGTGCGCGCGCTGTTCCCCGAGCTCGAGCGCAACCTGCCGCCGTCGATGAAGATGAAGGTCGCCTACGACTCGACCAAGTTCATCCAGTCCTCGATCGACGAGGTCGAGAAGACGCTGGGCGAGGCCGTGATTATCGTCATCGTGGTGATCTTCCTGTTCCTGGCCTCGTTCCGCTCGGTGATCATTCCCGTCGTCACCATCCCGCTGTCGATGATCGGCGTTTGTACGCTGATGCTCGCATTGGGATTCAGCTTCAACTTGCTGACGCTACTCGCCATGGTGCTCGCCATCGGCCTCGTCGTCGACGACGCCATCGTGGTGGTGGAGAACATCCACCGCCATCTGGAGGAGGGCAAGACGCCGGTGCAGTCCGCGCTCGAAGGTGCGCGCGAGATCGTCGGCCCCGTCATCTCGATGACCATCACGCTCGCCGCCGTGTATGCCCCGATCGGCTTCCTCGGCGGCCTCACCGGCTCGCTGTTCCGCGAATTCGCCTTCACGCTGGCCGGCTCGGTGATCGTGTCCGGCGTCATCGCGCTGACGCTGTCGCCGATGATGTGCTCGGTGCTGCTGAAGAACACCGAAGAGGGCCGCTTCGCCAAGCTCGTGAACAAGGTGTTCGGCGCGGTGACGCGCTGGTACGGCCGCCGGCTCGATCGCTCGCTCGACTACAAGGCAGTAACGGGCCTGTTCGCGCTGACGATCCTCGGCCTCGTCGGCTTCCTCTATATGCACACCTCGAAGGAGCTGGCGCCGGAAGAAGACCAGGGTATCGTGTTCGCGGTGACCAAGGCGCCGAAATACGCCAATATCGATTATCTCGATTTCTATGGCGAAAAGCTCGACAAGAAGTTCCAGAGCTTCCCCGAGACCGATCTGCGCTTCGTGCTGAACGGCATCAACGGCCCGCAGGGCGGCATCGCCGGCATGCTGCTGAAGCCCTGGGATGAGCGCCAGCGTTCGTCGATCAAGTTGAAGCCGCTGGTGCAGGCCGAGCTCTCCAAGATCGAGGGCGTGCAGGCCTTCGCCTTCAACCTTCCGCCGCTGCCCGGTGGGCCGGGCGGCCTGCCGGTGCAGATGGTGATCAATTCGACCGCGGGCTTCCAGACCGTCTACGAGCAGATGGAGAAGCTGAAGGACGCCGCGCGCAAGAGCGGCATGTTCATCGTCTCCGATAGCGATCTCAACTTCAACCAGCCGACGGTGAAGGTGAAGATCGATCGCACCAAGGCGCAGGACCTCGGCATAAGCATGCAGAATGTCGGCAGTGCGCTGGCGGTGCTGCTCGGCGGCAACTACATCAATCGCTTCAACCTGGAGGGGCGCTCCTACCAGGTGATCCCGCAGGTTCCGCGCGAGAAGCGGCTCTCCCCGGAGGCGCTCGATGGGTACTACGTCACGACCAACACCGGCCAGCAGGTTCCGCTGTCCACCGTCCTGTCGATCGAGACCTCGACCGAGCCGAACTCGCTGACGCACTATAATCAGCTGAACTCGGCGACCTTCTCGGCCGTGCCGATGCCCGGCGTGACCGTTGGCGCTGCGGTCGACTTCCTCGAAGGCGAGGCCAAGAAGCTCCCGCAAGGCTTCAGCCACGACTACCTCGCCGACAGTAGGCAGTACGTGCAGGAAGGCAATCAGCTCGCGATTACCTTCGGCTTCGCGCTGATCATCATCTTCCTGGTGCTGGCGGCGCAGTTCGAGAGCCTGCGCGATCCGCTGGTCATCATGATCTCGGTGCCGATGGCGATCGTCGGCGCGCTGATCCCGCTGTTCTTCGGCGTGGCGACGATGAACATCTACACCCAGGTCGGCCTGCTGACGCTCGTTGGCCTGATCACCAAGCACGGCATCCTGATGGTGGAGTTCGCCAACGAGCTCCAGGTCAACGAACGGCTCGATCGCCGCTCGGCGATCGAAATGTCGGCTCGCATCCGGCTGCGTCCGATTCTGATGACGACGGCTGCGATGGTCACCGGCCTGATCCCGCTGTTGACAGCAACCGGCGCCGGTGCGGCCAGCCGCTTCTCGATCGGCCTGGTGGTCGTGGCCGGCATGTCGATCGGCACGCTGTTCACGTTGTTCGTGCTGCCGGCGGTCTACGTTGTGCTCGCGACCGACCACCGCGCCGAGACCGAGTCCGAGCGGAACAAGCAGATCGAGGCGCTGGATATCGGCTCCAGCGCGCTGCGGCCGACCTGAGGCCGTTCGATCGAGGATGCAAAGCGGCAATGGCCATCGCCATTGCCGCTTTTTTGTTGTCCCGTGCTAGACTTGCAACGGCGCGCTGTTGCGCCAGGGCAGGGAAGACATGATGAGGCGGCGCGAATTCCTGGGAGGGCTCGGCTGCGCTTCGCTGTTGTGGCCCGGCTCGGCGGCAGCCCAGGGCGGCAGGACCTACCATCTCGGCACGCTGACGCCGATCGCGCCGATTGCAGAGACCAGTCCACGCGGCAAGATACTGATCAGGACGCTTGGTGAGCGCGGGTTTCGCCTCGGTCAGAACCTGACCCTTGAGCCTCGCGGCGCGGCCGGCGATGTCGCAAAACTCCCCTCGCTGGTCGCCGAGCTGAAGTCCAGGGGCGTCGACGCCATCGTGATTATTGGCTATCCGACGGCCATGGCCGCCAAGGCGGTGGGCCTCCCGACAGTTGCGGCCAGCGGCATCGGCGATCCCGTCGAGACCCGGCTCATCGAGAGCCTTGCCCATCCCGGCGGCAACATCACCGGCATTTCGGACGTCGCGGCGACGCTCAGTGCCAAGCGGCTGGCGTTGCTGAAAGAGATGTCGCCGAAACTGACCAAGGTCGCCATGCTCTGGAACAAGGACGACCTCGGCATGACCATGCGCTATCAGGCATCGGCGAAGGCCGCGCAGGCGCTTGGGCTGACCGTGCAGGCGCTCGGCGTCCGCGAACCCGACGACTTCGACGAGGCCTTCTCAGTGATGAATGGCGATCTGCCGGATGGCATCCTGATGGTGGCGGACGCGCTCACCATTCTCAATCGCAAGCGGGTGTTCGAGTTCGCTGCCGTCCGAAAGCTGCCGGCGATCTACGAAAATGACGACCTCGCCCGCGACGGCGGGCTGATGTCCTACGGACCGGACGTGTCGGAATCCTTCGAGCGGGCAGCATCACTGGTCGCCCGCATTTTCAACGGCGCGAACCCCGGTGATCTGCCGTTCGAGCAGCCGACCCGCTATCCCCTCGTGCTCAATCTCAAGACGGCGAAGGCCACCGGACTCGAGATTCCACCGACCTTGCTGGCGCTCGCCGACGAAGTCATCGAATAGCCTTGTGCACTGCGGCAAGAGACAAGCCACGGCCTTCTTGCTAGGCTCGGCAGGATGAGCATTTCCCTCCATCCCGACACGCCGCAGGGCCGGTCGTTGCCTGGTAGCGCAGCGGCGGGCGATGCCGCTTCCGGGCAGGGCCGGCGGCCCGGGATCCGGACCCGGCTCTTTACCAAATATGTCGCCCTGTTCGTGGCTGTGGTGGCCGTTGCGCTGCTCGCCAACGGTCTTTTCGAGGTGTTCTTCTATTATCGCGAGCACAAGGCCGCGCTGATCCGTGTTCAGCGCGAGCAGGCCGAGGCGGCTGCCGCCAAGATCAGCCAGTTCGTCAAGGAGATCGAGAGCCAGCTTGGCTGGACCACGCAACTGCCGTGGTCGGCGGGCTCGATCGAGCAGCGCCGCTTCGATGCGCTGCGGCTTCTGCGCCAGGTTCCGGCGATCACCGAACTCGCCCAGGTCGATTCGACCGGCAAGGAGCGCCTGCGCGTCTCGCGCCTGGCGATGGACGTCGTCGATAGCGGGATCGACCTCTCCAATGATGCGAAATTCACCGAGGCCGTTGCGCATAAGGTCTATTACGGGCCGGTCTATTTCCGGCGGGAGTCCGAGCCCTACATGACGCTGGCGCTCGCCGGCACGCGCAAGGACGCCGGCGTCAGCATCGCGGAAGTCAATCTCAAGCTGATCTGGGACGTCGTCTCGCAGATCAAGGTCGGCGAGCGCGGGCATGCCTATGTGGTGGCCTCGCAGGGCCGGCTGATCGCGCATCCCGACATCAGCCTGGTATTGCGCAACACCGACATGTCCAGGCTCGAGCAGGTGCGCGCCGCGCAGGCCGGCGGCGGGACCATGCCTGACTCGTTGCAGGAGGCGACGAATATCCAGGGACAGAAGGTGCTGACCGCGTCCGCGCCGATCGCTCCGCTGGGCTGGACCATGTTCGTGGAGCTTCCGGTCGAGGAAGCCTATGCCTCGCTCTATGCCTCCCTGCAGCGTCTCGCCATCGTGCTGCTCGCAGCATCCATCTTCGCAGTGCTCGCGGGGATTTTCCTGGCGCGGCGCATGGTCGGCCCGATCCAGGCACTGCGCACCGGCGCCGAGCGCATCGGCGGCGGCGACTTCTCGCAGCGCATCTCGATTCGGACCGGCGACGAGCTGGAAGGGCTCGCCAACCAGTTCAACGACATGGGCGCGCGCTTGCAGGAATCCTACGCGGATTTGGAAAACAAGGTCGAGCAGCGCACGGCGGAATTGAGCGAGTCCCTCCAGCAGCAGACGGCAACCGCCGACGTGCTCAAGGTCATCAGCCGTTCCGCGTTCGATCTGAAATCCGTGCTGACGACGCTGACTGAATCAGCACAGGCGCTGTGCGGCGCCACGCTCGGCATCATCTGCCTCCGCGACGGCGAGGTGATGCGGCTCAAGGCCGAGTCGGGCTGCACGCAAGCCTTCATCGATTTCATGGAGGCTCACCCGATCAGACCGGGACGTGAGACCATCACCGGCCGCGTCTTCATGGACGGCAAGCCGGTTCACGTTCCCGACATTCGCGAGGACTCCGAGTATAATTTCGGACAGGCGCCTGTGATCGGCCTCTATCGTGCCGTGCTCGCCGTGCCGCTGATGCGCGACAAGGCGGTTGAAGGTGTTCTTCTGCTGGGACGGCCCGATCCGGGCCCCTTCAGCCAGCGCCAGATGGATCTCGTCCAGACCTTCGCCGACCAGGCGGTCATTGCGATCGAGAATGTGCGCCTGTTCGAGCAGGTCCAGGAGCGCACCAAGGAGCTCTCCCAATCGCTCGACGAGCTGCGCACCGCCCAGGATCGCCTGATCCAGACCGAGAAGCTGGCCTCGCTCGGCCAGCTCACCGCCGGTATCGCGCACGAGATCAAGAACCCGCTCAACTTCGTCAACAATTTCTCCTCGGTGTCGACGGAGTTGATCGACGAGCTCAACGAGGTCCTGCAATCGGTAGGCCTCGACGACAAGACCAAGGAGGAGGTCGCCGAACTCACCCATATGCTCAAGGGTAATCTCGAGAAGGTGGTTCAGCACGGCAAGCGCGCCGATTCCATCGTCAAGAACATGCTCTTGCATTCGCGCGAAGGGGCGGGCGAGCGTCGCCCGGCCGACATCAACGCGCTCGTCGAGGAGAGCCTCAACCTTGCCTATCATGGCGCGCGCGCCGAAAAGCCCGGCTTCAACATCTCGCTCAAGCGCGACCTCGATCCGGCCGCCGGCATGCTCGATATCTATCCGCAGGAGATCACCCGCGTCTTCCTCAACCTGATCTCGAACGGCTTCTATGCCGCGACCAAGCGCAAGGAGAGCGAGGGCGGCGCGTTCGAGCCGACGTTGAGCGCGTCCACCAGGAATCTCGGCAACAAGGTCGAAATCAGGATCCGCGACAACGGCACCGGCATCCCGCCCGAGGTGAAGGAAAAAATGTTCAATCCCTTCTTCACCACCAAGCCGGCCGGCGAGGGAACCGGGCTTGGCCTGTCCATGAGTCACGACATCGTGGTGAAACAGCACGGCGGCACGGTCGACGTAATGACTGAGCCGGGTGCATTCACTGAATTCATCATTACGCTGCCGCGCATGCTGGCAGAAGGCGATACCGGAGGCAGGAATTGAACGTCTACATCCTTGTCGTCGACGACGAGCCCGACGTTGAGGCGCTGTTTCGTCAGCAGTTCCGGCGCGATCTGCGCGCGGGCCGTTTCCAGATGGAGTTTGCGCCGTCCGCGCCGGTGGCGATCGAGCGTGCGGTTGCGGTGCGCGATCCCTCGCTGATCCTGATCCTGTCCGACATCAACATGCCCGGCATGAGCGGGCTCGACATGCTGCCGAAGGTGCGCGCGGAACGCCCGGATGTACCCGTGATCATGATCACGGCCTACGGCGATGCGGACACACGGCGGAAGGCGATCGAGCGCGGCGCGGTCGGGCTTCTGACCAAGCCGATCGATTTTGCGCTGCTGCGGCAGGAGATCGACACCAGGCTCGAGCAAGCGGCATGACATCCACGATTCTCGTTGTCGATGATGAGCCCGATCTGGAGGCGCTGGTCCTCCAGAAGTTTCGCAGGCAGATTCGCGAGGGGCTCGTCAGCTTCATGTTTGCCCATGACGGCGTCGAGGCGCTGCAATCGCTCGAGCTGCATCCGGATGTCGATCTGGTGGTGTCCGACATTAACATGCCGCGGATGGACGGGCTGTCGCTGCTCCAGAAGCTCCAGGAGGCCGAGGACAAGAAGTCGACCATCATCGTCTCGGCCTATGGCGACATGAGCAACATCCGAACCGCGATGAATCGCGGTGCCTTCGACTTCCTGACCAAGCCGATCGACTTCGCGGATCTGGAGACCACGATCCAGAAGACCATCCGCCACGTCGAGACGCTGCGCGAGGCGCGGCGACGGCAGGCGGAGGCCGAGCGCGCCCATGCCTCGCTGTCGCGCTATTTCTCGCCCGAGATCGCCAAGCGTCTGGCCGCGGCGAGCGGCGAGAGCGACGGCATGGAGGTGCAGTGGCGCGACGTCGCGACCATTTTCACCGACATCACCGGCTTCACGACGCTGGTCGAGAGCGCGGCGCCGGAAACGCTGGGCGAGCTCCTCAACACCTATGTCGGCGGGATGACCGACATCGTGTTCGAGCACGAAGGCACCGTTGCAAAGATCATCGGCGATGCCATCCAGGTGCTGTTCAACGCGCCCGGCGATCAGCCAGATTTCGCGACGCGTGCGGTCGCCTGCGCCCACGATCTCGATATATGGGCCGAGGGCTTTCGCCAGCGCTGGAAGGACAAGGGCGTCAATTTCGGCACGACACGCATCGGCGTCCATGCCGGGCCGGCGCTGGTCGGAAATTTCGGCGGTAGCCGCTTCTTCGATTACACCGCCTATGGCGACACCATCAACACGGCGGCGCGGTTGGAATCCGCCAACAAGTATCTGGGCACGCGCATCTGCGTCAGCGCCAGCGTCGCCAAGAGCGCGGCGAATTTCCAGGGGCGGCCAGTGGGCGACCTCTTGCTGCGCGGCCGCAGCGAGCCGCTGCGGGCCTTCGAACCGCTCCCGCCGGCAAGATTCGAAACACCTCTGACGACGCAATACTCCGAAGCCTTCGCCAAGCTTGAAGCCGGTGACGTCGCGGCGATGCCGGCCTTCGCCGCGCTGGTCGGCATGCACGCAGACGATGCGCTGGCCGGCTTCCACCTCAGGCGCCTGCTCAACGGCGCCAAGGGCGTCCGCATGCAACTGGAATAGGGATTCGAAAATGACCCGCGAATTCGCCGCCGGCAATTATCGCTTCATTCCGTCCGTGTTCCAGTATTCGGCGGGCGCCGCCGCCGATCCCGGCTACGAAATCGAGCGGGTTCGCTTCGATCGTCTGGTGCCTCTCGCCGAAGGATTTGCGCTCGCCGCAAAATTCATCCGCGAGGCCGGGCGTCCGCTGACGGCGTTCTGTGCCTGCGAGCTGCGCTCACCGGCCGCGTTCACGGAAGAAGGCTTCCGGAATTTCAATCTGCACTACGTCAAGACGCTGTCCGAGTGGGGCATCTTCGACGGCACCACCAATCCGGTGGCGCGCAGCAATGTCTGTCCCGAGATCGATCCACCCGCCGAGCCGTCCTTCCATGCGTTCTCCTTCACACGGCCGACGCGGTCGAGCACGCCGAGTTTCGTGATCGCCGGCGGCGCCGAGGCGCGGGAGGGAAGCGGCAGCTATGTCGAGCGCACCGTGCGTTATCGCGACCTCAGCCCGGAGGGCATCACGGAGAAGGTCCGCTTCACCACCTCGCAGATGGAGAGCCGCCTTGCGGCATTCGGCTTCGGCTGGAAGGAGACGACGGCCGTGCAGGCCTATTCGATCCGCAATTTCCACCACGCCCTGACCGACGAGCTGGTGCGTCGCGGGGCGCTGCGCTCCGGCCTCACCTGGCATTTTGCGCGGCCACCGGTGGTGGATCTCGAATTCGAGATGGATTGCCGGCGCGTGGTGCGCGAGGTCGTGATCTAGCGCTGGCGCGGATCGAGTGCGTCGCGCAGGCCGTCGCCGAGCAGGTTCAGGGACAGCACCACCAGGAAAATCGCAAGGCCTGGCCAGATCGCCATCCACGGCGCCTGCGTCAGGAAACGCTGGGCGGCGTTGAGCATGCTGCCCCAGGACGGCGCCGGCGGCTGCTGGCCGAGGCCGAGAAACGACAATGCGGCTTCCGCGATGATGGCCGCGGCGATCGACAGCGTCGCCTGAACCAGGAGCGCCGGCAGGATGTTCGGCAGGATGTGGGCGAATGCGATCCGCCAGGACGGGTTGCCGAGGGCGCGCGCGGCTTCTACATAGTCCTCGGCCTTGACGCTCAGCACCTGCCCGCGGGTCAGGCGAATGAATACCGGCGTCGCCGAGATGCCGATCGCGATCATGGCGTTGCCGAGGCTTGGACCCAGGAACGCTGCGAGCGCGATAGCCAGGATCAGGAACGGGCATGCGAGCATTGCATCGGTGATCCGGCTGATCAGTGCGTCGGTGAAACCGCCGCGATAGCCGGCGAGCAGGCCGAGCGGCACGCCGATGCCGAGCGCAATCGCCACCGAGATTGCGCCGGCGAGCAGCGAGGCACGCGCGCCGTAGATGACGCGGCTCAGAATGTCGCGGCCGAGCTCGTCGGTGCCGAACCAGTGTAGCGCGGTGGGGGCTTTTCGCACCAGGCTCCAGCTCGTGGCGACGGGATCATAGGGAACGATCAGCGGCGCCAGCAGGGCCAGCAGGATGAACGCCGTCATCACGACGAGCCCCGCGACCGCGGCCTTGCGCCTGAACAGGCGCCGCCGGGCGCGGCGTGCGGGACTGTCGAGCTCGCTCGCGTCAGTGACGGGATTGGCCGAGAGCACGGTGTCGGCCATGACCTAACCCCTCAGCCGCGGATTGACGAGGATGTAGGCGATGTCGGCGATCAGGTTGAGCGTGATGTAGATCGTCGCGGTGACCAGCACGACGCCCTGCACGACCGCGTAGTCGCGGTTGAACACGGCATCCACGATCAGCTTGCCGAAGCCGGGAATGGAAAAGATCTGCTCGGTCAGCACCGCGCCCGACAACAGCGTGCCGAGCTCGAGCGCGCCGAGCGTGATCACCGGCGTCAGCGCATTGCGCATAGCGTGCTTGAGGATGACGGTCCGCTCCAGGAGGCCTTTGGCGCGCGCGGTGCGGACATAGTCGCTTTCCAGCACCTGGAGCATGGCGCTGCGCGTATGCCGCATCAGGATCGCGGCGATGGCGTTGCCGAGCACGAAGGCCGGCATGATCGTGGCGGCAAGGCTCGCGCGCCAGTTCTCCGTCAGCGGCACATAGCCGGAGGCCGGCAGCCAGCCCAGCTCGATCGAGAACAGGAAGATCAGCATGATGCCGAGCCAGAAGTTCGGCGTCGAGATGCCCCACAGCGCGAACAGGTTGGCGCCGTAGTCCCAGGCGGTGCCCTTCTTCACCGCTGAAACGATGCCGGCGGGAATGCCGATCAGGAATGCGATCAGGATCGCCATCGATGCGAGTTGCAGCGTCACCGGCAGCTTCTGCGCGATCAGCGCGCGCACCGGTATCTTGTTGCGCAGGGACTCGCCGAAGTCGCCGGTCAAAACGCCCTTGACCCAATAGGCGTATTGGACGGGGATCGGCTGATCGAGCCGGTATTGCTGGCGGATCTGCGCAATCACGGCGGGATCGCGCTCTTCGCCGGCCATCACCAGCGCCGGATCGCCCGGCAGGAGTTGCTGGAGCGAGAAGATCAGCACCGACACGAAGAACAGCGTCGGCACGATCTGCGCGAGACGGCGGGCGAGGAAGTTCAGCATGGACGCTCCCATGTCCCGGGCGCGGCGCAACATGCAATGTTGCGACGCTGAACCGGGACCCATGCATCATTGTTTGGGGCTCTGGGTCCCGGCTCTGCGGTGCAGCGCTCGCGCGCCGCGCCGCGTCCGGGACACGAGCGGGTTGCCAAGCGCGTCACTTCAGCTTGAGGCCGACGACGCGCACGAGTCCATCAGGCATCTGCTTGTAACCTTCAAGCTTGGTCGTGTGGGCGATGATGATGCGGCGGTGGTAGAGATAGAGGATCGGCACTTCGTCCTGGACCAGCTTCGCCAGAGTCTCATAGATCGCCTTGCGCTTGTCGGGATCGCTGACGAGCCGGGCCTCCTCGAGCGCCTTGTCGGCCTGTGCATTGTTCCAGGCGCCATAGTTCTGCGGGGCGTCGCCGTGCAGGAAGATGTAGGAATTGCCGTCGGGATCGACGCGGCCGCTCCAGGCGAGCACGAAGGCCTGATAATCGCCGGCCTCGGCCTGCTTCAGCCCGGTCGCAAACTCAGTGACGCGGATCTTCATGTCGAATCCGGCTTCTGCCGCCATCGACTGGATCACCTGCGCCGGCGTCTCCGTTTCCGCGCCCTTCGGCACCAGGAAATCGACGCTGACAGGCGGCGTCACGCCGGCTTCCTTCAGCAGTGCCTTGGCCTTCTCCACATTGCGGGCGCGGACCGGAACAGCCTTTTGATAGTAGGGATGGTCGGGATTGACCCATTGATTGCCGAGCTGAAACTCGCCGTTGAAGACGACTTGGTTGATCGCCTCGCGGTCGATAGCGAGATCGAGTGCCTGGCGGACTTTGGCGGACTGGCTGAGCGGCCCCTTGGCCTTGTCCTTGCCGATGTTGAGCGTGACGCCCTGATAGCCGAGCTCGATGGCGGTCGCGACCTTCAGTCGCGAGTCGGCCCGCACGTCCTTCAGGTCGGTCGCGAGCACGCGCTCGATCAGGTCGAGCCCGCCGGATTTCAGATTGGCAAGCCGCACGGTGGAGTCGACGATCGGCTGGAACACGACGCGGTCGATGAAGACATTGTCCTTGTTCCAATAGTCGGCGAATTTCTCGAACACGATGCGGTCCTGCTGCACGCGCTCGACGAATTTGTAGGGACCGGCGCAGACCGGATGCAGGCCGAACTTGTCGCCTTCGGCTTTCGCCGCTTTCGGCGACACCATCATGCCGGCGCGATCGGTGAGCTGCGCGAGCAGCGGCGAGAACGGTGCCTTCAGCACCAGCCTGACGGTGAGGGGATCGACCACCTCGACGTGATCGACCGAGGCGAGCTCGGGCTTGCGGAACGAGCCCGGGAAGGTGAGGTGTCGCTCAAGGGAGAACTTTGCGGCCTCCGCGTCGAACGGCTCGCCATCCTGGAATTTCACGCCGGGGCGGAGCTTGATGACGAGCGCCTTGCCGTCATCGGCCGTCTCGCTGGACAGCGCGAGCTGCGGCACGATGTTCAGCTTCTCGTCGATGTCGAACAGCTTGTCGCAGAATGCGGCGAACACGATACGCCCGACATAGGTGCGCGCCATGGTCGGATCGAGGATATCTGGGTCCTCGGCGAGCCCGATGCGCAGCGTGGTCTGGGCCTGCGCGGCGCCGAGTGACATCAGCAATGTGGCGGCGGTCGCCGCGAGACGGAACATCTTCATTGCATCATCCCCAAAACTGTCTGACATGGCTGGCGGCTATCTCGGTGTTGCCGGCGCATCTTGTATACCAACCCCGGAGGGGCCAGCGCCTTCCGTCTTTCGGCTGAAGGCGGCAACCAATTTCGCGAGCGCCGGCGACAAGGCGTGCGGGGCGGGCAGGATGGCGTCGGCCGGGGGCAGCTCCGCGACGCGGTGACATGCCGTGGCGTGGCCGCTGCTGTCTGCCAGAAGTTGCGGTGCCTCGCTGCGGCAGCGGTCGACCACGAACGGGCAGCGGGTGTGGAAGCGGCATCCTGCCGGCGGATCGAGCGCGCTCGGCATCTCGCCCTTGAGCAGGATGGTGCCTCGCTTTGCGTGCGGCTGCGGCAGGGGAATCGCGGACAGCAGCGCGCGGCTATAGGGATGGCGCGGTGCGGCGAACAGCGCGTCGGCCTCGGCCGTCTCGAGGATGCGGCCGAGATTCATCACGGCGACGCGGTCGGCGATGTGCTTCACCACGGCAAGGTCGTGGGACACGAAAATGTAGGCTAGGCCGAGCCGATCCTGCAATTCGCGCAGCAGGTTCAGGATCTGCGAGCGGATCGACACGTCGAGCGCCGAGACCGGCTCGTCGCAGATGATCAGCCTGGGCTCGACCGCCAGCGCACGGGCAATCGCGATGCGCTGGCGCTGGCCGCCGGAGAATTCATGCGGATAGCGGCGCGCGAGGCGCGGCTCCAGCCCGACGAGTTGCAGAAGTTCCGCAACCCGCTCGCGCCGGCGCGATGACGGGACGAGGTCATGCAGTGCGAGCGGCTCGGTCAGGATCTGGCTAACCGTCATGCGCGGGTTGAGTGAGGCGTAAGGATCCTGAAAGATGATCTGGGCCTTTCGGCGGAAGGCGCGCAGCGCATTGGGGTCGAGCGCGAGCAGATCGCGACCTTCGAAGCGAACGCTGCCGGCATCCGGCTCGATCAGCCGCAGCACCAGCCGGCTGACCGTCGATTTGCCGCAGCCGGATTCGCCGACCAGCGCCAGCGTCTTGCCGGCGTCGAGCGTAAAGCTCACGCCGTCGACAGCCTTGACGAGGGCCTTGGGTCTGCCGAGCAGCGAACGTTCGGCAACGAAATGCTTGACCAGATTTTCGACCTCGAGCAGCGCGGTCATCGCATCTGCTCCGCGCGAGGAGTTGTCTCGTGTCCCGGGCGCGGCGCAACGCGAAGTGTTGCGACGCTGAACCGGGACCCAGCTCGTCGCAAAATGGGCCCCGGTTCAGCAGCGCACCACTGCGCTGCGCTCGTGCTGCGCTGCGCCCGGGGCACGAGAGGAGAGAGCAGCGCCATCACGACACCAGTTGCTCGAGCGGCGCGCGGATGCAGCGCGAGAGGTGGCCGGCGCTCACTTCGGCGAGCGCCGGCGGCGCTTTCGTGCAGGTCTCGCGCACGAACGGGCATCTTGCCGCGAAGCGGCAGCCGGCCGGCGGATGTGCCATGTTCGGCACCATGCCTTCGATCGTTGCAAGCTGCTCGGCGCGTTGGTCGAGGCGCGGGATCGAGCCGAGCAGCCCGACGGTGTACGGATGCTGCGGCGAGGCAAACAATTCGTCCACCGGCGCTCGCTCGACGATCTCGCCGGCATACATCACCGCCACCTCGTCGCAGACTTCGGCGACGACGCCGAGGTCATGGGTGATCAGGATGATGGCGGCGCCGCTCGCCGCCTTCAATTCACGCATCAGCTCAAGAATCTGAGCCTGCAAGGTGACGTCGAGCGCCGTGGTCGGCTCGTCCGCGATCAGAAGCCGCGGATCGCAGGCCAGCGCCATCGCGATCATCACGCGCTGGCGCATGCCGCCGGAGAGCTTGTGCGGATATTCGTCGATGCGCCGCTCGGGCGAAGGGATATGGACGCGGCGGAGCAACTCGATCGCCCGCTCGCGCGCGCTCTTCCTTGAGCCGCCGCGGTGGCGCAGGATCGTCTCGACGATCTGGTCGCCGATGGTGAAGCTCGGATTGAGCGAGGTCATCGGCTCCTGGAAGATCATCGCGAGCCGGTTGCCGCGCAGGTCGCGCAGGGTCTGGTCGGAGGTTTGCAGGAGATCGACACCATCGAAGCGGATGTTGCCGGTGACCTCGCTGGTCTGCTTCGGCAACAGTCCCATGATCGCAAGCGACGTCACGCTCTTGCCGCAGCCGGATTCGCCGACGAGGCCGAGCGTCGCGCCGTTGGCGACGCTGAGATCGACGCTGTCCACCGCGTGGGTGATGCGGCCATCGTCGCCGTGGAAGCGGACGCGCAGGCCCTGGATTTCGATGAGGGGCGCCGCGCTCATTGCTCTGTCGCGCGGGCCGCCGCGATGCGGGCATCGATCACGGCGCGGTCGGTGATCCCCGCAGGATTCCGGCGGGTCGGCAGCGAGGCGCGGAAATGCACCCAGAGCTCGTTGCTGACCTGCTCGAGCCGTGCCAGCTCGGCAAGCGGATCTGGATGATCGTCGACGCGCAGGTCGAGCGCGGACCATTCCTCCTCGCCATGAATGAGGAGTGCAGCAGATTGCTTGCCGCGCTTGTCGCCGCCGGCGGCCTCGCCGGCGCGCATTGCCGCGAGCAGGCGGCGCGGGAAGGGCAGGCTGTCATTGGCGATGTAGGTCTTTGCCGTCTCGCTGAGGACGTCGGGACCGGCAAGCATGTTGCCGGCAATGGAGAAGCCGCTTCCCGCCGTGTGTCCGCACCAGTCGACGCAGTCGCGGCCGGTGTGCGCCGCGACTTCACCGCTGGCATCCATGATGTGGATCTGGCGGCTTTCACGGCCATCATCGGTCGCGAGCAGCGCCGCGAGCACGTCATGCGCATTCAGGCCTTCGCGCAACAGCTTGACGCCGTCGATGCCATAATAGGGATTGACGAAAGCCTGCGTCGCGATGGCGCCAAGGCCGGCGGCGATGAAGGGTACGCGCGCGCCGACGGCGAAGAATCGCGTCGCAACCGCGATGCCGAACTGGCCGGTGGCAGGATCTCGCGCGATGATCGACCAGGTCATGTCGTGCTCGTCAGTCCTTCAGCGTCCTGCCGCGTAACCTTGCATGCCCCGTGGATTCGCGGCAGCGCGTCGGCGCACCCCGACGCGCGATGCGGCGGTGAGGCGGCCTTCGGACCAGTCGGGACCGACCTCGATGATATGCCCGCGCTCGCGCAAATTCTCGATCGTCGCCTTGGGCACGCGGTTCTCGACCACGAGCACGCCGGGACGCGCCGTGCGCGGCCAGAACGAGATCGGGAAATGCTCGGAATGCCAGGCCGGCGCGTCGATCGCCTCCTGCAGATTGAGGTTGCAATGGATATGCCGCAGGAAGAACTGGGTGATCCACTGATCCTGCTGGTCACCGCCCGGGGATCCCCAGGCGAGATACGGCTCGCCGTCGCGCAGCGCCATGGTCGGCGACAGCGTGGTGCGCGGACGCTTGCCCGGCGCGAGTGAGGCGGGGTGACCCTCCTCCAGCCAGAACATCTGGGCGCGGCTGCCCAGACAGAAGCCTAGCTCCGGAATGATCGGCGAGGATTGTAGCCAGCCGCCCGACGGCGTCGAGGACACCATGTTGCCGGCCTTGTCGATGATGTCGAAATGCACTGTGTCGCCGCGCACCTCGCCGAACCGACCGACGGTGGGCTCGCCGGCGCCCAGCGCGCCGACGGCCTCGCGTTGGCCTTCGGCGCGGCGCAGCTTGACGACCCCGCCAAAGCCTTCGACCGAGCCGGGCCGGAAGTCGAGCGAGGCCTTGTCGGTGACGAGCTTGCGGCGTTCGTCGTTGTAGGCATCCGACAGTAGCGTCGCGACCGGGATCTCGTTGAACTTGGGATCGCCGTAGAACTTTTCGCGATCGGCGAAAGCAAGCTTGGCGCATTCGATCTGGAGATGGATGAATTCGGGGCCCGTCGGATCGAGCCCGTCGAGGGCAAAGCCCTTGAGCAGCGCAAGCTGCTGCAAGGTGACCGGACCCTGGCTCCAGACGCCGGCCTTGCAGACGGTGTAGCGGCCGTAATCATAGGTCAGCGGCGTTTCGATGGTCGGCTGCCAGCGCGCCATGTCGTCGGCCGAGAGCACGCCGCGATGCGGCGAGCCGCTGACGTCCATCACCTCCTGGGTCCGGCAGAACTTGTCGATGGCCTCGGCGACGAAGCCTTTCGACCAGGCGTTCCGCGCGCGCTCGATCTCGGCGTCGCGGCCACCGCCGCCGCTTTCGGCTTCGCTCAGGATGCGCGAATAGGTGGCGGCGAGCGTCTTGTTGGTGAAGAGCGTGCCGGGTTTCGGGACTTCGCCGTTCGGCAGGTAAACCGCGGCCGACGTCGGCCAGTGCCTGCGGAACAGTTGCTCGACGGTCTTGATCGTCGCGCAGGCGCGCTCGACCAGCGGATAGCCGTCGCATGCGTAGGATATCGCTGGCTCCAGCACGTCGCGCACGCGCATCGTGCCGTAGTCGCGGAGCAGCATCATCCAGGATTCGAAGGTGCCGGGAACGCAGGCCGCGAGCAGGCCGGTGCCCGGCACCATGTCGAGCCCTTCGCTCTTGTAGTGGGCGATGGTGGCGCGCGCCGGGGCCGGGCCCTGGCCGCAGATCACCTCGGTGCGGCCGCGCTTGACGTCATGCACGATGATGGGCACGTCGCCGCCGGGGCCGTTGAGATGCGGCTCGACCACCTGGAGCGTGAAGGCGGTCGCGACGCCGGCATCAAACGCGTTGCCGCCTTTTTCGAGGATGGCCATGCCGACGGCGGTCGCGATCCAGTGCGTGCTGGCGACGACCCCGAACGTTCCTTCGATCTCGGGCCTCGTCGTGAAGGGATCCGGATTGACGTTGCTGGCCATGGGAGATCGCTTTTCTTGTTTGCGGCGGGCGCAATTGATCACAGGCGTGACCCGCTGCCAATTGCGCGGGCGGCATGGCACGCACGCGTCACGCCGGCACCGGGGCGGTGTTGACGGCGTGGCAGGCGACGCCGTCGATCAGTTGCGGCGTCTCCTTCCGGCAGAGATCGAACGCAAGGGGGCAGCGTGGATTGAACGCGCAGCCCGGCGGCGGATCGATCGGGTTCGGGATCTCGCCCTTGACCGGAATCCGTTGGCGGCCGGACATCGCGAGATCCGGCACTGCGCCGAGCAGCATCTTCGTGTACGGCATGCGCGGGCGCGCAAACAGCTCGCGGCCTTCGGCAATCTCGGCGATGCGGCCGAGATACATCACGCCGACGCGGCTCGCCATGTGGCGGACGACCGCGAGGTTGTGGCTGATGAACATGTAGGTCAAGCCGAACTTGTCCTGGAGGTCACGCATCAGATTGAGGATCTGCGCCTGCACGGACACGTCGAGCGCCGAGGTCGGCTCGTCGCAGACGATGAACTCGGCGTCGGACGCCAGCGCACGCGCGATCGCGATGCGCTGGCGCTGACCGCCGGAGAATTCGTGCGGGTATTTCAGCCGGTCGTCTGGATGCAGCCCCACCAGGCTCAACAATTCGCCGACCCGGGCCTGGATGTCGCGCTCGCCCTGGATCAGGTCGAAGGCGCGGATCGGCTCGGCGATGATGGCGTCGACCCGGAAGCGTGGATTGAGACTCGCGTAGGGGTCCTGGAAGATCATCTGGATGCGGCGGCGCAGGCGGCGGCGCGCCGGCGCCTGCCTCGGGTCGGTCATCGAGACGCCGTCGATCAGCACCTGGCCCGAGCTTGGCGGCAGCAGCCCGACGATCATCCGTGCGACGGTCGTCTTGCCTGAGCCTGATTCTCCGACCAGCGCAAAGGTCTCGCCCTTGTTGATGTCGAAGGTGACGCCGTCGACGGCCTTGAGATATTCGAGATGCCCGCCTTCGAGCACCCGGTTGAGCCATGGCTTCGAGACGTCGAAGACGCGGCGCAGGTTCCTGGCCTGGACGAACGGCGCGCTCATGCTGCGCTCTCCGCGGGGACGTTGTCATAGAGGTGGCAGGCGACCGATTGTGCGCCTCGGGCAAGCGGCTCGGGCCGCTCGACGCGGCAGCGGTCGAAGGCAAAGGCGCAGCGCGGATTGAACGAGCAGCCGCGCGGGATCGCCGACAGGCGCGGCATGGAGCCGGGGATCTGTACCAGGCGCTTGTCCTCGCCGGCGAGCGTCGGGATCGCACCCATCAGGCCCTTGGCGTAGGGGTGCAGCGGATTCTTCACGACGTCCTGCACCGGGCCGATCTCGGCGACACGGCCGGCATACATCACCGCGACGCGGTCGGAGGCCTCCGCGATCACGCCCATGTCGTGGGTCACCAGCATCACCGCGGTGCCGTGGTCGCGCCCGAGCCGCTTGATCAGCGAGATGATCTGCGCCTGCACGGAAACGTCGAGCGCGGTGGTCGGCTCGTCCGCAATGATCAGCTCGGGTTCGGCGCAGATCGCGAGCGCAATCACCACGCGCTGGCGCATGCCGCCGGAGAATTCGTGCGGATAGCCGTCGATGCGTTTCTCCGGCGCGGGGATGCCGACCTCGGCGAGGAGATCGATGGCGCGGCGGCGCGCGGCCTGCTCGGACAGATTCAGATGTGTGCGGATCGTCTCCACGATCTGGTCGCCGATCTTGTACAGCGGGTTGAGCGAGGTCAGCGGATCCTGGAAGATCATGCCGATCCGCTTGCCCCTGACGCGGCGCATCTCCTCCGGTGGCAGGTTGTCGATCCGCGTGCCCGCGAGTTGGATCTCGCCGCCGGCAATACGGCCGGGCGGATCGATCAAGCCGATCACCGCGAGCCCGGTGACCGACTTGCCGGCACCGGACTCGCCGACCACGCCCAGCACCTCGCCCTTGGCTATGTCGAAGGAGACGCCGTCGATCGCGCGCAGCGTGCCGCGGCGGGAGGCGAACTCCACCTGAAGGTTACGCACGGAGAGAACTGTATCGGTCATGAACGAGGTGGACTCACCTGAGCTTGGGATTGAGCGCGTCGCGCAGCCAGTCGCCGAGCAGGTTGATGGAGAGGATCAGCACGGCGAGCGCGAGGCCCGGGAAGGCGACGATCCACCATTCGCCGGCGAACAGATAGTTGTTGCCGATGCGAATGAGCGTACCGAGTGAGGGCATGGTCTCGGGCATGCCCGAGCCGAGGAACGACAGCGTCGCCTCGGTGATGATGGCGAGCGCCAGGTTGATGGTGGCAATCACCAGGATCGGCCCCATCGTGTTCGGCAGCACGTGGCGCAGCATGATCACGGGCGCGGGCAGGCCGATCAGCTGCGCGGCGGCAACATAGTCCTTGTTCTTCTCGACCATGACCGAGCCGCGCACCGTGCGGGCATATTGCACCCAGAAGCTCAGGCCGATCGCGAGCACCAGCACGCCGAGCATGCTCATCTCGTCGAGCTTGTTGCCGAGCAGCGATTTGGCGATGCCGTTGATCAGAAGCGCGATCAGGATCGCGGGGAAGGAGAGCTGCACGTCGGCGACGCGCATGATTAGGCCGTCGACGGCGCCGCCGAAATAGCCGGCCGTGAGGCCAAGCAGGATTCCGAGCGCGCCGGAGAACACGACGCCGAGGATGCCGACGAGGAGAGAGATCCGCAAGCCGTAGAGGATCGCCGAAAGCACGTCGCGGCCCTGCTCGTCGGTGCCGAGCAGGAACGGGCTCTGGCCGTCCGCGGTCCAGAGCGGCGAGATGCGCGAATTCAGGAGCTGGAGCTGCGCCGGATCAAACGGATTCTGTACGGCGAGCAACGAGGCGAAGATCGCCAGCAGGAAGAACAGCAGCGTGATCGCAGCCGCGATCATGGTGATCTTGGAGCGGCGGAAGGAATAGAACAGGTCGCTCTCGATGGCGCGCTTGAACCAGCCGGAACGGGCCGCAGCGCGCGCGAGGGGCTCTTCCGTTTTGTGCTGGACGACGGCCTCGCTCATCTCAGTGTGCCCGGCTGACCGTCGAGCGCAGACGCGGATCGACGATGGTGTAGAGGATATCGACGATGAGATTGATGGTGACGAAGATCAGGGACACCATCATCAAATAGGCTGCCATGATCGGGATATCGACATTCTGCACGGCCTGGACGAACAACAAACCCATGCCCGGCCACTGGAACACGGTCTCGGTGATGATTGCGAAAGCAATTACCGAGCCAAATTGCAGGCCGGCCACCGTGATGACGGGAACCAGCGTGTTGCGCAGCGCGTGGCCGAAATGGATCGCGCGCGTCGTGAGCCCGCGGGCGCGGGCGAAGCGGATATAGTCGGTGCGCATCACCTCCAGCATCTCGGCGCGCACCAGGCGCATGATCAGCGTCATCTGGAACAGCCCGAGCGTGATCGAGGGCATGATCAGCGCCTTCAACCCGGAGAGCGTGAGCAGCCCCGTCGTCCACCAGCCGATATGCACGACCTCGCCCCGCCCGAACGAGGGCAACCAGCCCAGCGTCACCGAGAACAGGTAGATCAGCAGGATGCCGATCAGGAAGGTCGGCAGCGAGATGCCGATCAGCGAGATCGCCTGGAATGCGTGAGCCAGCAAGCTGTCGCGGCGGAGCGCCGAATAGACGCCCATCAGGATGCCGCCGACCATCGCGAAGATGGTGGCGCAGATCGCGAGCTCCAGCGTTGCCGGCATCCGCTCCATCAAGAGGCTCGTGACCGGAAGGCGGAACTGGTAGGAGATGCCGAACTTGAACTGCGCAGCATTGGCGACATAGCGGCCGAACTGCACGATGACGGGATCGTCGAGCCCGAGCGATTGGCGTATCGCGGCGCGTTCGGCGCCGGATGTATCCAGCGACACCATCTGGTTCACGGGATCGCCGGCAAAGCGGAACATCGAGAACGAAATGATCCCGACGGCGATCATGACGCCGACGGCCTGGATTGCCCGGCGAAGAGTGAAAGCGAGCATCGGTTCCTTTCAGGTCTCTTCAGAGGCGCGCATCATCGCGTAGCCCTAAACGGCAAGTCCCGGAAGCCGAGGCTTCCGGGACTTCACAACTCGTCGACACTTACTCTTCCTGCTTGGTGGCCCAGTAGAGCAGGACCTGGTTGTCCGCGCGCTGAACCAGCTTCACTTTCTTGGATACGCCCCAGGCCAGCGCCTGCTGATGCAGCGGGATGTAGGCGTAGTCTTTGTTGGCGACCTCGAAGGCCTCCTTGATGAGCAGATTGCGCTTGGTCATGTCGGGCTCTACCAGAACCTTGTCCGTAAGGTCGTCGAGCTGCTTGTTGCAGTAGCCGCCGAGATTGGCTTCGCCGCGGTTGGGATCCTTCGGATCGTCACGACAGCCCATGATGTCGTGCAGCACGTTCTGGGAGTCCATCGTGGCCGGCGTCCAGCCCAACAGGTAGAAGGAGGTCTTGAAGCCGCCGGGCTTCAGCACCTTCGCGAAATATTGCGCTTTGGGCTGCGCCAGCAGGCTCACCTTGACGCCGATGCGCGCGAGCATGCCGACCACGGCCTGGCAGATCGCGGCGTCATTGACGTAGCGATCGTTCGGACAGTCCATCGTGAGCTCGAAGCCATCGGGATAGCCCGCTTCCGTCAGCAGCTTCTTGGCGCCGTCAACATCGAATTTCGGCCGCGTGAATTCCTTCGACAGCGGATAGAGCTCCGGTGCGACCATCAAGGCGGACGGCGTGGAGAGCCCGCGCATGACGCGATTCTTGATCAGCTCGACGTCGATCGCCTTGTAGAAGGCCTCGCGGACGCGGATGTCCTTGAACGGGTTCTTGCCCTTGACGTTCGAGAACAGGAGCTCGTCGCGCAACTCATCCATGCCGATGAAGATGGTGCGGAGCTCCGGTCCGGACAGCACCGTCGCATTGGGGCTCGCGTTGACGCGCTGGATATCCTGGATCGGAACGGGCTCGATCACATCGACCTCGCCTGACAGAAGCGCCGCCACGCGCGTGGCGTCCGATGCGATCGGGGTAAACACGATCTCCTTCAGGTTATGTTCCGGCTTCTTCCAGTAGTTGGGATTGGCCTTGAACACGGTCTTCACGCCGGGCTGATGGCTGTCGATCATGAAGGGGCCGGTGCCATTGGCGTGCAGCGAGGCATAGCTCGGCGTCGTGGCGGCGACCGGCGTCGGTGCCACAACGTTGTTCGCTTCTGCCCACTTCTTGTCCATGATGTACCAGACGTCCCATTGCCCCAGGAGGATGGGATTGGGCGAACTGAGAACGAAGTCGACGGTGTAGTCGTCGACCTTGACGACCTTGGCGTCGGCGGGGAGGCGGTTCTGCAGGTTCGAACCCTGGGCACGCACGCGCTCGGCGGAGAACACCACGTCGTCGGCGGTAAAGGGATCGCCATTGTGGAATTTCACGCCCTTGCGCAAATGAAAGCGCCAACGGGTCGGCTCCGGCGTCTCCCAGCTTTCGGCCAGCGCCGGGATGATCTTCAGGTCCTTGTCCCGCTCGACGAGGCCCTCATAGACATGGCCGAGATGGGCGTGGGTGGTGCTTTCATTGAGCGTGTAGGGGTCGAGTGATTTGAGCTCGCCCTGGTTGGCGTAGCGCAGCGTCTGGCTCATGGCCGGTGAGACCGCAAACGCAAGCGCCGACGCAAGCGTCATCGCTAGAAAACCCTGACGTACCGACATTCTTGACCCTCTCCACTCTGCCCGTGCCGTGATTTTTGATTGTTCGGCCGGGCTGATGTATCCATGTTGCCCAGAGTTTTTGCACCGTGCAAGCGCCCTTCCAGCAAGGAACGCGCCAACCTGCGCCGCTGTGCAGCAATGCTGACCGATACTCCGACAGATCGCCCGCCGGCGACATTCGACTTTTGATTGACCATATTGGCCGAATGCGGGAGGGGGCACGCGGCGCCTCGCATCTGGTCGCTTGCGTCGCACCACAACTCGCGGTGATACTACAGTAAGGCCGCTCGAATCCGATCTGGAGGGGACCATGAAGGTTAACATCGAAATCGACTGCACCCCCCTCGAGGCCCGCCAGTTCTTTGGGTTGCCCGACGTGGGGCCGATGCAGACGGCGGTGATGGACAAGTTGCAGCAGCAGGTGTTGAGCAACATCGAAAAGGTCTCGCCGGAATCGCTGATCCAGAGCTGGTTCACCTTCGATCCGAAGCTCGCCGAGCAGTTTCAGAACATGTTCGTGACGATGGCCGGTCTCGGCGGGCCGCGTAGCGGCGACAAGAAGAAGTAATGCCGGGCGAGCGGGACGGAGCAGAGCCGTCGCCCCGGCTTCGTCCGCCGGGCCTCGGGCTCCTGCTCGCGGAAGCGCGCGGCCTGTTCGAATTCAACGCCAGCCTGTTCCTGTCGCCGCTTCTGATGCGGGCTCCCAAGGGCGACGGTCATCCGGTGCTGGCGCTGCCAGGCTTTCTCGCCAGCGACCTGTCGATGGCGCCGATGCGCCGCTATCTGCACGAGCTCGGCTATGACGCCCAAGCCTGGCGGATGGGCCGCAATCTCGGCGGGCTGGCGCGCGTCCGGGACGCGCTGCGTGTCCGTCTGGCGGAAATTCATGCGGCGACCGGGCGCAAGGTAAGCCTCGTCGGATGGAGCCTAGGCGGCGTCTATGCCCGCGACCTCGCGCTGCAGGCGCCCGACATGGTCCGCTATGTCGTCACGCTCGGCAGCCCTTTCGCCAACGACGTGCGGGCTACCAATGCGACGCGGCTCTATGAGGCGCTGTCGGGCGAACGGGTCGAGGACTTTTCCGAGTTGCGCGAGGCCATCGCCGGCGACCTGCCGGTGCCCAACAGCTCGATCTTTTCGCGCAGCGACGGCATCGTAAACTGGAAGACCTGCCTGCTGCATCCTTCCGAGCGTGCCGAGAACATCGAGGTCTATTTCGCGAGCCATATCGGGCTCGGGGTCAACCCCGCGGCGCTCTGGGCCGTGGCCGATCGGCTGGCGCAACCGGAAGGGGAGTTCTGGCCATTTGACCGGGCGGGCCCGTTTGCCATTGCATATGCCCCGCCGGACCCTACAGTATCGGCCTGACAAGAAGCGCCGGTAAGGCGCCTGTCCAAGATTAAGTCGGAGGGAACTATGGGTGACGGTAAGAAGCTGTCGTCGCTGGACGCGTCGTTTCTCTATCTCGAGACGCCGGAAATGCCGATGCATGTCGGCAGCATGGCGATCTTTCGCCTGCCTGACGACTACAAGGGCGACTTCTTCGAAGACTTCAAGGCGATGATCGCCTCGCGGTTGCACATCGCGCCGATCCTGAAAGCACGGCTCGAAAAGGCGCCACTCGACATCGACCATCCCTCCTGGGTCGAGGACGACCAGTTCGACATCGATCGCCACATCTTCCGCGCCAGCCTGCCCGCGCCGCGCGACCGCGCGACGCTCGAGCGCATCGTCGGCTGGATGCATGCCAAGCTGCTGAACCGCGCCCGTCCGCTCTGGGAGTTCTACGTCTTCGAGGGCATGAAGCACAACGAGGTCGGCCTTTATTCCAAGATGCACCATGCCGCCATCGACGGCGGCGCCGGCGCGGCGCTGACCAACATGATCTACGACATCTCGCCGATCCCGCGACAGGTCGATCCGCCGGTGGCCGGCGCGAAGCCAGGCCAAGAGCCGCGCGACATCGCGGCCAATCTGCTCGATTCCTACCAGCAGCTCTTCACCCAGCCGCTTGAGGCCTCGCAAGCCGCCAAGAACCTGCAGCTGCCGCGCACGGGCAAGAGCGATATCGGCTCGATCCTGTTCGACAATGCGATGTACCAGATCGAAAGCGCGGTGCGCTTTGCCGGCAACATCCCGACCGTGCTGAAGAGCGTCTCGGACGTGCTCGGCAAGATCTCCGATCCGAACTCGCGCGAGAGCCTTGCCAGCATGGTCTCGCCGCCGACCATGTTGAACAAGTCGATCTCCTCCGAGCGCAGCTTTGCCGGCGTCTCGATCCCGCTGTCGCGCGCCAAGGCGCTCGCCAAGCAGGCCGGCGGCAAGCTCAATGACGTGGTGCTCGCGCTCGCCTCCGGCGTGGTGCGACGCTATCTCCAGCAATACGGCACGCTGCCCGCGAAATCGCTGACCGCGGCGGTGCCGATCTCGCTGCGCGAGGAGGGCAATACCGAGGCCAACAACCAGGTGTTCGGCATGATCTGCTCGATCGCCACAAATGTCGACGATCCCAAGGGACGGCTGGAGGCGATCATTGCGCAGTCGACCAAGGCCAAGGAGATGTCGCATCCGCTGCGCGCGCTGATGCCGCAGGTCTCCAACATCTCGATGCTGGGCGCGCCGATGATGGTGCAGATCCTGGCGCTGCTCTACAGCCGCTCGAACCTGTCGGACGTGCTGCCGCCGGCGGCCAACGTCACCGTCTCCAACGTGCCGGGGCCACGGCAGACACTCTATGCTGCAGGTGCCGAGCTGCTGCACATCTATCCAGTGTCGATCTCCACCCACGGGCAGGCGCTCAACATCACCGTGCAGAGCTATCGCGACCAGCTCGATTTCGGCTTCATCGTCGGCGCCAACATCATCCCGCACGTGCAGGTGATGTGCGACATGCTGCCGGAGGAGTTCGCCGCGCTGGAAGCGGCCTACGCGCCGCCAGCGGCCGACATCAAGGGCGCCGCCGAATAGGAAAGTTTGCCAGGAATCTTATGATGATTGAAATGCCGCCGCTCAAGTTCGTGCAGACGAACGGCATCCGCATGGGCTATTACGAGGCAGGCCCGAAGAGCGACAAGCCGCCGATGGTGCTCTGCCATGGCTGGCCGGAGATCGCCTTTTCCTGGCGTCACCAGATCAAGGCGCTGAGCGAGGCCGGCATCCGCGTGATCGCGCCGGACCAGCGCGGCTATGGCGCGACCGATCGGCCCGAGCCGGTCGAGGACTACGACATGGAGCATCTGACCGGCGATCTGGTCGGGCTCCTTGATCATCTGAACATCGAAAAGGCGATCTTCGTCGGCCACGATTGGGGCGGCTTCATCGTCTGGCAGATGCCGCTGCGGCACCTCTCGCGCGTCGCCGGTGTCGTCGGCGTGAACACGCCGCATTGGGACCGTGCGCCGGCCGATCCGATCGAGCTGTTCCGCAAGCGGTTCGGCGATCAGATGTACATCGTGCAGTTCCAGGACCCCGCGCGCGAGCCGGACAGGATTTTTGGCAGCCGTGTCGAAGAGACCTTCGATGCCTTCATGCGCAAGCCGGCGGCGCGGCCTCCTGGCGCGCCGGCGGAGGAACCGATCGCGGGCGTCGGGGCTTCACCGCGGATCAATCTGGCATTTCCGCAGATGATTGCGAATTACGATGCCAGGCATGATCCGCGCACGCCGATCCTGTCGGCGGAGGAGAAGAAGGTGTTCGTCGACACCTTCACGAAGACCGGTTTCACCGGCGGCATCAACTGGTACCGCAACTTCACCCGCAACTGGCAGAACTCCAAGGGGCTGGACCATCACGTGCGCGTGCCGTCGCTGATGATCATGGCCGAGAACGACGCGGTGCTGCCACCCTCGGCCGCCGACGGCATGGAGAAGCTGGTGCCGGATCTCGAAAAATATCTGGTCAGGGATAGCGGACATTGGACGCAGCAGGAAAAGCCGGAAGAGGTCAGCGCCAAGCTGATCGAATGGCATAGAAGGCGGTTCGGCTGAGGACGCAGTCGAGAGACAGACGTCATTCCGGAGCGCCCGAGGGGCGAATCCGGAATCTCGAGATTCCGGGTTCGATGCTCCGGGCCGCGCTTGCGGTCCCGTCGCATCGCCCCGGAATAATGCAATTGGGGGAAGCGTAACTACATGTCATCCAAGAACCGTCTGGACCCGATCCCGCATCCGCCGACCAAGCCGGTGGTCGGCAATATGCTGTCGCTGGATTCGGCCGCGCCCGTGCAGCACCTGACGCGTCTCGCCAAGGAGCTCGGCCCGATCTTCTGGCTCGACATGATGGGGTCGCCGATCGTCATCGTCTCCGGCCATGATCTCGTCGACGAGCTCTCCGACGAGAAGCGCTTCGACAAGGTGGTGCGCGGCGCGCTGCGGCGCGTGCGCGCCGTCGGTGGCGATGGCCTCTTCACGGCCGATACCAGCGAACCGAACTGGAGCAAGGCCCACAACATCCTGCTCCAGCCCTTCGGCAACCGGGCCATGCAGTCCTATCATCCGAGCATGGTCGATATCGCCGAGCAGCTCGTCAAGAAATGGGAGCGGCTCAACGCCGACGACGAGATCGACGTCGTCCACGACATGACCGCGCTGACGCTTGATACGATCGGTCTCTGCGGCTTCGACTACCGCTTCAATTCCTTCTACCGGCGCGACTACCATCCCTTCGTCGAGTCGCTGGTGCGCTCGCTCGAAACCATCATGATGACCCGCGGCCTGCCGTTCGAGCAGCTCTGGATGCAGAAGCGGCGGAAGACTCTCGCCGAAGACGTCGCCTTCATGAACAAGATGGTCGACGAGATCATCGCCGAGCGGCGCAAGAGCGCGGAAGGTTCGGACGACAAGAAGGACATGCTCGCGGCTATGATGACCGGCGTCGATCGCACGACCGGCGAGCAGCTCGACGACGTCAACATCCGCTACCAGATCAACACGTTCCTGATTGCGGGACACGAGACCACCAGCGGCCTGTTGTCCTACACGATCTATGCGCTGCTCAAGCACCCGGACATTCTCAAGAAGGCCTATGACGAGGTCGACCGCGTCTTCGGTCCTGACGTCAATGCCAAGCCGACCTATCAGCAGGTAACGCAGCTGACCTACATCACGCAGGTTTTGAAAGAGGCGCTACGGCTGTGGCCGCCGGCGCCGGCCTACGGCATCTCGCCGCTGAAGGACGAGACCATCGGTGGCGGCAAGTACAAGCTGAAGAAGGGTACCTTCACAACGATCCTGGTGACGGCGCTGCATCGCGACCCCAGCATCTGGGGACCGAACCCAGATGCCTTCGATCCCGAGAACTTCAGCCGCGAGGCGGAGGCCAAGCGCCCCGTCAATGCCTGGAAGCCGTTCGGCAATGGCCAGCGCGCCTGCATCGGCCGCGGCTTTGCCATGCACGAGGCCGCGCTTGCGCTCGGCATGATCCTCCAGCGCTTCAGGCTGAACGATCACCAGCGCTACCAGATGCACCTGAAGGAAACGCTGACCATCAAACCGGAAGGATTCAAGATCAAGGTCCGCCCCCGCACCGATCGCGAGCGCGGCGCCCATTCCGGCCCTGCGGCAGCGACCACGAGTCCCGGCGCAGCTGCACCACGCGCCACCACGCGCCCCGGTCACAACACGCCGCTGCTGGTGCTTTACGGCTCCAATCTCGGCACGGCTGAAGAGCTGGCGACGCGGGTTGCCGATCTTGCACAGGTCAATGGCTTTGCCAGCAAGCTTGCGCCGCTGGACGAGTACGCCGACAAGCTGCCGGGGGAGGGCGGCGTGTTGATCTTCTGCGCCTCCTACAACGGCGCGCCGCCGGACAATGCCACGCAGTTCGTCAAATGGCTCCATGGCGACATGCCGAAGGACGCGCTTTCAAAGGTGCGCTACGCCGTGTTCGGTTGCGGCAACAGCGATTGGGCCGCCACCTATCAATCCGTGCCGCGCTTCATCGACGAGCAGCTTTCGGCCCATGGCGCGCGCAGCCTCTATGCGCGCGGGGAGGGCGATGCGCGGAGCGATCTCGACGGCCAGTTCGAGAAATGGTTCGCCGCCGCCGCACCGGCCGCCGTGAAGGAGTGGGGGCTGACGGCGGATTTCAGCCGCAACGCCGACGACGAGCCGCTCTACAAGGTCGAGCCGGTCGCACCCGGTGCGGTCAACGCGATCGCTGCGCTCGGCGGCACGGCGGCGATGAGGGTGCTGGTCAACGACGAGCTCCAGAGCAAGAGCGGTCCCAACCCGTCCGAGCGCTCGACGCGCCATATCGAGGTGCAGTTGCCGCAGGGCGCGAGCTACCGCGTCGGCGACCATCTCAGCGTGGTGCCGCGCAACGATCCTGCGCTGGTTGAAGCAGTTGCGCGCCGCTTCGGCTTCCTGCCCGCCGACCAGATCAAGCTCGCGGTGGCCGAAGGCCGCCGCGCGCAATTGCCGGTCGGCGCGAGCGTGTCGGTTGGTCAGCTCCTCACCGATTTCGTCGAGCTCCAGCAGGTCGCGACGCGCAAGCAGATCCAGATCATGTCGGAGCACACGCGCTGCCCGGTGACCAAACCGAAGGTGCTCGCCTTCGTCGGTGACGACGCGGAGGCCGGCGAGCGCTACCGCAGCGAGATCCTGGCCAAGCGCAAATCGGTATTCGATCTCCTGATCGAATATCCGGCCTGCGAGCTGCCGTTCCATGCCTATCTCGAAATGCTCTCGCTGCTGGCGCCGCGCTACTACTCGATCTCGTCCTCGCCGTCGGTCGATCCGGCACGATGCAGCGTCACCGTCGGTGTGGTCGGTGGGCCGGCCGCATCGGGCCGCGGCATCTACAAGGGCATCTGCTCGAACTATCTCAGCGATCGCCGAACTGGCGACACGATCTACGCCACGGTGCGTGAGACCAAGGCCGGCTTCCGCCTGCCGGATGATTCATCGGTGCCGATCATCATGATCGGCCCAGGCACGGGGCTAGCGCCGTTCCGCGGCTTCCTCCAGGAGCGCGCCGCGCGGAAAACCAAGGGGGCGGCTCTGGGACCCGCGATGCTGTTCTTCGGCTGCCGCCACCCCGATCAGGATTTTCTCTATGCCGATGAATTGAAAGCATTGGCCGCGAGCGGCATCACCGAGCTCCTCACCGCCTTCTCGCGCGCCGATGGACCGAAGACCTATGTGCAGCACGTCCTCGCCGCGCAGAAGGACAAGGCGTGGAGCCTGATCGAGCAGGGCGCGATCATCTATGTCTGCGGCGATGGCGGCAAGATGGAGCCCGACGTGAAGGCGGCGCTGGTGGCGATCTACCGCGAGAAGAGCGGCGGCGACGCTGCCGCCGGCGCGCGCTGGATCGAGGAGCTGGGCACCAAGAACCGCTACGTGCTCGACGTCTGGGCGGGTGGGTAACCGCCGGCCGGATCATGCTAAACCTTGGGCATGATTCCCTGGGAAAAAATCGATACCGCCGGGATACCCGGCTCCGATGGCGAGCTTCGCCTGATGCGCCGCGGCAAGGAGTTCTCCATCATGCTCGGCACCAACGAGCTGATGAACAGCCGCCTGTCGGGCTCGGAGGCCGCACTCGCGACGCTTGCGGCCAAACAGATCGAGAAGGTCGCCAAACCCGTCGTCCTCATCGGCGGATTGGGTATGGGCTTTACGCTACGTGCGGCGCTCGCCGTGCTCGGAAGCAAGGCGCAAATCGTGGTGGCCGAGCTGGTCCCTGCCGTGGTGGCATGGGCGCGAGGTCCGATGGCCGAGATTTTTGGCGACAGTCTCAACGACGCTCGCGTTGATATCCGTGAAACGGATGTTGGGCAGTTGATCGAACGGCATCCGCTCGGGTTCGATGCGATCCTGCTGGACGTCGACAATGGCCCGGAAGGCCTCACCCGCAAGGCCAATGACGCCTTGTACGATGTCGCCGGGTTGAAAATGGCCCACACGGCGCTGCGGCGGGGCGGCGTGCTCGCGGTCTGGTCGTCCGGGCCGCATGCGAAATTTTCACGGCATCTTCGTGCGGCAGGTTTCGATGTCAACGAAGTCAACGTCCGCGCCACCGGAAAAGGTGGTGGCGCGCGCCATGTGATCTGGATCGCGAGGAAGGGTTAGGCCGCCTTCGCCGCCGCTCCATGCGCGTGCTTGTCGACGGCGTCGATGATCTGCGGCCAGAAGCGCATCGGCAGTGCGTGGCCCATGCCATCGACCATCAGAAGTGTCGCGTTGGGGATCGATGCCGCGGTGTCCTTGCCGCCTTCGGGGCGCACCAGCGGATCGACGGTGCCGTGGATGACCAGCGTCGGCGTCTTGACGTTGTGCAAGCGTTCCTTGCGGCTGCCGGAGGCGAGCACGGCGCGCAACTGCCGCCCGACGCCGGCCGGATTCAGCCCGCGTGCGAATACGCGTTCGGCGCGGCTGGGATCGAGCGCTTCTTCCTCCGGAAAATGGCCGGCGCGCAGCACCTTCCAGGTCTGGCCGTAGCGCACGATGAATTCCTCCTTGCTGCGCGGTGGCGGCGCCATCAGCATGGCGGCCGCCTCGCGGGTCGGCGGCGGTACGCGCGGATTGCCGGTCGTCGACATGATCGAGGTGAGCGAGCGCACGCGCTGCGGAAACGACAGCGTGATCTCCTGTGCGATCATGCCGCCCATCGAGGCGCCGACGAGATGCGCCGACTTGATCCCGAGCGCGTCCATCAGGCCGACCGTGTCCCTGGCCATGTCGATCAGCCTGTAGGTGGCGGCCACCGGAATCTTCAGGAAGCGCAGCTTCAACAGCTCGAATGGCGTCAGCCGCTTGCCGCCGGTCAGATGGCTGGACTTGCCGATGTCGCGATTGTCGAAGCGGATCACGCGAAAGCCACGCGCGGCGAGCTGCTCGCAGAAGGCGTCGTCCCAGTGGATCATCTGGGCACCGAGCCCCATGATCAGCAGCAGAGGCTCGGCGTTGTCGTTGCCGAAAATCTCGTAGCAGATGTCGATGCCGTTGGCGCGGACGATCTGCGGCGGCTGATGAGCGGAAGCATTCACGGGCGTGTTCCCCTTGCTGGCAGTCAGCGTTGTATCGCACGGTTTGCCGCCGCAAAGAAGCCGCGTGCGCGACATCGGGCCGCCGCTCGTGGGTTGACCCGCCCGTCACAACGGTGTGGTATGGCGGGAAAAGAAGGGCAACACAGCCCTCGACCTGGAGGACGCCGATGACCGACAAGATCACCGATCCGGTCGCCTTGTGGCAGCAGATGATTGGCGAGATGGAGAAAGGCTTCAACTCGTTCGCCACCAAAGCGATGGAGACGCCAGAATTCTCGCAGGCCATGAACCGGGCCGGCGGCGTTGCTGCGGGTGCTCAGAAGCAATTCGGCGACGTCATGGAGAAATACCTTCTCTCGATGAATCTGCCGAGCCGCGAGCAGATGACCGGCATTGCCGAACGGCTGCAATCCATCGAAGGCCAGCTCGGCGAGATCAGATCGATGCTGACCCAGATGTCGGCCGGATCAGGCGTGTCGCAGGCAGGGGCGGCGCCGCGGCCGCCCCGCACCAAGCGCCCGCCGCCTGAAGGCGGAGAGCAAAAATGAACGCGCCGACGGGACTTGATTTCGCAGAGATCCCGGAGCGCATCCAGTCCGAGGTGCAGCGTGCCGTCATGCGCAGCATCAAGGGCGTCGAATATTTCTCGACTTCCGGACCCACGCTCGGGTCGACGCCGAAGGACGTGCTGCATTCGCGCGGCACGATGAGCCTCTATCACTACCGCCCGATGTCGGACGAGATCTACCGCGTGCCGGTGCTGATCGTGATGGCAACCACCAACCGCGGCTACATCCTCGATCTCGTGCCGGGCCAAAGTTTCATCGAGTTTCTCCTGAAGCGTGGCTACGACGTCTACATGCTCGACTGGACCGCGCCGCGGCCCGAGGAAAAGAGCCTGGCGATGGAGGACTATGTCCTCGACTTCATCCCGGATTGCATCCGCCGCGTGCAAGAGGATTCCGGCGAGCAGGACGTCTCGGTCATCGGCTATTGTTTCGGCGGGGTGCTGTCGCTGCTCTACGGCTCGATCTTTCAGGACGGGCCGATGAAGAATCTGATCTGCTTCACCACGCCGATCGACTTTCGCGAGATGAAGCTGTTCTCGAATTTCTCGGACCGCCGCTATTTCGACGTCGATCGTCTCGTCGACAGCGTCGGCAACGTCCCACCCGAGATGATTCTCTCCTCCTTCGAGATGCTGCGCCCGGCCTCGCGCACCGTGAGCCAGATCCAGCTCTGGGAGAACATCTGGAACGACGAGTTCGTGAAATCCTACCGGATGTTCGACCGCTGGGCGACCGACACGCTACCGCTCGCCGGCGAATATTTCCGCGCCATCACCAAGGACCTGATGTGGGACAACAAGCTCTTCAACGGCACCATGTCGGTGGGGGGACGCGCGGCAAAGCTGGAGAACATCAAGGTGCCGATCCTGCATGCGGTCGCCGAGCATGATCACATCGTGCCTTATGACGCCGCAAGGCATCTGATCACGAAGATCGGGTCCGAGGACAAGGAAGAGGTGATGCTGAAGGGCGGCCACGTCTCTCTCGTCGCAGGTGCCAACGCGATCAAGCGGCTGTGGCCGAAACTGGACACCTGGCTGGGGAAGAGATCGACATGAGTGAAGCGCGTTCCTATCCGCGTAACGTCAGGACGGATGCGGGCGATATCGAGATTCGCCTGATGTCGCCGGCCGATGAGCCCGCAGTGCTTGCCTTCGGCAAGGCACTGCCGACGCATGACCTGTTGTTCCTGCCGCGCAATATCAGCGAGCCGAAGGTGCTGTCGGCCTGGGTCAAGGAGATCGAGCGCGGCGCGATCACGAGCCTGCTCGCGGTGAAGGACGGAAAGGTCGTCGGCTGCGGCACGCTGGTGCGCGATCCCCACTCCTGGTCGCCCCATGTCGGCGAGATCCGGATGGTGGTGTCGCAGGACGTCCGCGGGAAGGGGGTCGGGCGGGCGCTGTCGCAGGAGACCTTTGCGCTCGCGCTTGGTGCCGGCCTCGAAAAGCTCTCGGTCCAGATGACGGTCGACCAGCAGGCGGCGATCGCCCTGTTCGAGAGCCTCGGCTTCAAGGCCGAGGCGCTGCTTCGCGACCATGTCCGGGATGTCGGCGGCAAGACCCACGACATCGTCGTGCTCGGGCACAACATCGCGCAGGTCCAGGCCCAGATGGAGGCCTATGGGCTGCCAGGCGCCGTCCAGCACTAGAAGCATCTCCCAGCACGAAAGCGCCGTCCGGCAACCGGCACAAAGGCAGCGCTGCCCGGCGATGCCTGGGGAGGCATCATGTTGCCTCTCGTTAAGGCTGATCACGATTTAGTGATATCGCACTGCAATACGATTGTTGCATCGCACAATTAACTATGCCATATAAGCCGTGCCCCGGGCCAATCCGGACGGGGTGAGCCCATAGCTCAGACAATTGAGGATGGAGAGAGACCCCATGACGACCGAGACCAATACCGCTTTCGAGGGCTTCAAGGACGCGTTCAAGAACATCCAGAACCTGGAAGTTCCCGAGGCTGCCCGCGATTTCGTCAAGAAGACTGCCAACACCGCCAAGGACCGTGCTGCCGAGGTTTTCGCTGGCTCCGAGCGGGTGACCGCCGCCATCGAGAACGCGGTGACCGATTCCGTCTCCGAGGCCGGCAAGATCAGCCGCAACATCCAGCAGGCGATCTACGAGGACGCCGAGGCGTTCTTCTCCGGCATCGACAAGCTCGCTTCGGCCAAGTCGATCAGCGAAGCCGTCGAGATCCAGTCCGGCCTGCTCCGTGCCCGCAGCGAAGTGTTCGTCTCGCGCGCCAAGGCGACCACCGACTATCTCGGCAAGCTCGCCGCCAACGGCGCGAAGTCCGCTCAGGACAATTTCGCGAAGGTCTACAACAAGACCGCCTGATGTGTGCGCCTAAGTTGAGAAACTGAGTTCTTAAGGCCCGCTTCGGCGGGCCTTTGTTTTTTGCCGATTGCGTTCCCCGGATGCAGTGCAGCGCGCCGCCCTTGCGGCGTGGTGCACTGCTGATCCGGGGTCCATCTGGTTGCTTGCTTTTCTGGGTCCCGGCTCAGCGACGCAACGCTACGCGCTGCATCGCGTCCGGGACACGCAAGGGTCGGCAAGCTAAGTTGCATGCCCATGACTGTGCCAACCACCTTCTCCTTCGACGCCCCCGGCGACGCCGAACGCGCGGCCGAGTTGCGCCGCGTCAAGGCCTTGGCGACGTTCGTGCTGGCCGCGACGCTCGGGCTGTTCGTGGTCGCGAAATGGCTGTTGAACGTGCACCCCGTATTCGGCTTCATCGCGGCCTTCGCGGAAGCCGCCACCATCGGCGGCCTTGCCGACTGGTACGCCGTGGTCGCGCTGTTCAAGCGGCCTCTGGGCCTGCCGATTCCGCACACCGCGATCATCCAGAGCAATCAGGCCCGCATCGCCGACAAGCTCGGCGAATTCATCCAGGTGCATTTCCTCGAGGCGGGTCCGGTCGAGGCGAAGCTGAAGGAAATCGACTTCGGCTCCTTCGTTGCCGACTGGCTGCGCGATCGCAAGCGCAGCGACGATCTCGCGCGCTTTGCGCTGCGGCTGTTGCCGGAGGCTTTCTCCGCAACGGAAAGCTCGGGCCTGATGACCTTCATCATCCGCCGCATGTCCTCGCAGCTCCAGGCCATCGATCTCGCGCCGCTCGCGGCCGGCACGCTGCGCGGCTTCGTGGCGGAGGGGCGGCACCAGGTCCTGTTCGACGATCTCCTGCGCGTCATGCACGACACGCTGACGGGGAAGGAGACCATGGCGATGATCCGCGAGAAGGTGCGTGCGGAGCTGCCGACGTTGCTTCGGCTCTATCGCGCCGACAAGTTTCTGGTGAACAAGATCGTGGCGTCCGCGAGCGCCTTCTTCGAGGAGGTTCGCGGTGATCCCAAGCATCCGTTCCGCGGCGAGTTCGATCGCATGGTGCTGACCTTCGTCGACCGGCTCGGCACCGACCAGACCTATATTGACCGCATCGACGGTCTGAAACGGGATCTGCTGGCGCGGCCCGAACTTGCTGATCTTGCGCGCACAGTGTGGGCCAACACGCGCGCCTTCATCGAGCGTAGTGCCTCGGGCGAGACGCAGGTGCTCCAGCATCATCTCGCGGGAATGTTCGTCGCGGCCGGCGAGGCGCTCGCGGGCGATGCGGAGCTGCGCGGCGAAATCAACAAAGGCCTGGTCACGGTGCTGCGCAGCTTCATCGCCGACCAGAAGAGCGGCGTCTCGACCTTCATCTCCGACCAGGTCAAGTCGTGGAATATGACGCAGTTGATTTCGCTGATCGAAATCAACATCGGCCGCGACCTGCAATACATCCGCTTCAACGGCTCGCTGATCGGCGGGCTCGCGGGCCTCACGCTCTACTCCGTAGAATTCCTGCTTCGATTGCTGTGACTTTTGCGTCACGGCCGTTAGCATTAACGCGCGGGCCTATTGTCGCTCCCGTGTTCACCGGCTTGAATGTCGGGAACCGGCCGCCTAGCTGATTCATGTTGCGCTGCGGAACGATCAAGAAGCCGGCGTCTTGGAATTCATGCCCATCCACCGGCATCGCGGCCGGTGCCTTCAGAGGAAACGTTGATGACCGCTACTGCCCAGACGCTGCGTCCGCCGTCCCGCACCCTGATGTTTCTGGAGGGGCGGGCGATCCACGAGCTCGGCGCCTTCCTCGGCGCGCTGCCGCTTCTCAGCCTCGCGGCGCGTGGCGACGGCCATCCGGTGCTGGTGCTGCCCGGCCTCGTCGCATCCGACGTTTCCACGCGGCCGCTGCGGTCGTTCCTCAAGGGTAAGGGGTATGCCGTCAGCGGCTGGCGCCAGGGCCGCAACTATGGCCTGCGCCCGGGCGTGCAGCATGCGATGGTCGACCTCGTTCAGGAGCTCAGCGACACCCATGGTCGCAAGATCAGCCTGGTCGGCTGGAGCCTCGGCGGTCTCTACGCGCGCCAGCTCGCCAAGATGATGCCGGAGCGCGTGCGCCAGGTGATCACGCTCGGCAGCCCCTTTGCGGGCGATCCGCACTCGACCAATGCTTGGCGCGTCTATGAATGGGCGAGCGGTCGCAAGGCCGACGAGGTCGATCCGCGCTTCGGCGGCGAGCTCGCCGTCCCGCCGCCGGTGCCGACCACCGCGATCTTCAGCCGTACCGACGGCGTCTGCGCCTGGCAGGGCTGCATGGAGAAGGCGGGTGCTGAGACCGAGAGCATCGAGGTCGAGAGCAGCCATTGCGGCATGGGTCACCACCCTGCGGCGGTCTACGCGGTGGCCGATCGTCTGGCGCAGAAGGAGGGCCAGTGGCAGCCCTTCGACCGCGGCGGCTGGCGGAGCCTGGTCTATCCGGATCCGCATCGCTAAGCGGGCCTGCATGGTTCGAGACGCGCGGCGCTGCCGCGCTCCTCACCGTGAGGGTTGAGACCTGAATCTCCGCGATAGCTGTTCGACCTCATCCTGAGGCGGCGCGAAGCGCCGTCTCGAAGGATCGAGCCCGGCTTTGGCATTAGCGCAAATCGCGCTATGCCTGACGCATGGCGCATCCGCTTTCCCGCATCATCGACCAGCTCAAGCGTGAGCCGTCGCGTACCGGCTCCATCATCATCACTGTGTTCGGCGATGCCATCGTGCCGCGCGGAGGCTCGGTGTGGCTTGGCACGCTGCTCGAATTTTTTGAAGGTCTCGACATCGACAGCGGCGTCGTTCGCACGGCGATGTCGCGGCTTGCCGCCGACGGCTGGCTGACGCGCGAAAAGGTCGGACGTAACAGCTTCTATCGCCTCGCCGCAAAGGGTCGTCAGACCTTCGAGGCCGCGACGCGTCACATCTACGATCCGCCGCCATCCGACTGGACCGGCCGCTTCGAGCTTCTGCTGATCGGCAATGGCGAAGACCGCGACGCCTCGCGTGAGGCGCTGCGTAATGCCGGCTTTGGCAGTCCACTGCCGGGCGTGTGGGTCGCGCCATCGGGCGTGCCGGTGCCTGACGAGGCTACCGGCGCGATCCGTCTCGAGGTTTCGGCCGAGGATGACAGCGGCCGCCGTCTGCTCAGCGCGAGCTGGCCGCTGAACCGTACCGCAGATGCCTATCTGAAATTCATGACGATGTTCGAGCCGCTGCGCGCCGCGATTGCGCGCGGCGCTGACCTCTCCGACGCCGACGCCTTCACCGCGCGCATTCTCCTGATCCACTACTATCGCCGCGTCGTGCTGCGCGATCCGCTGCTGCCGGGCGAATTGCTGCCGGCGGACTGGCCGGGCAGGGCGGCTCGCGAGCTCTGCGGCGAGATCTATCGCGCGCTCCTGGCCCCATCAGAGCAATGGCTTGACGACCACGGAACCAATGAGAAGGGGCCGTTGCCGCTGGCGCGGAAGCTGCTGGAGCGACGTTTCGGTAGCTAGGATTTATGTTACAGAAATATCTTGCATGATCTAATTTATGTTATATATTGCCTCTTAATAAATCGGGAGGATGCGCATGTATACCCAGGCGCTGAACACGGCCGAGGCGGACGATCGCGGCCTCGAGGATGCCGCCAAGGCTGCGCAATTCCAGGCGCGCATCGATGCCGAGGAGCGCATCGAGCCGAACGACTGGATGCCGGCGGCCTACCGCAAGACGCTCACCCGCCAGATCTCCCAGCACGCTCATTCCGAAATCGTCGGCATGCTGCCCGAGGGCAACTGGATCACCCGCGCGCCGACGCTGCGCCGCAAGGCCGCGCTGCTCGCAAAGGTGCAGGACGAATGCGGCCACGGGCTCTATCTCTATGCCGCCGCCGAGACGCTCGGCTCATCGCGCGAGGAGCTGGTCGATGCGATGCTTGCCGGCAAGGCCAAGTACTCCTCGATCTTCAACTATCCGACGCTGACCTGGGCCGACATCGGCACCATCGGCTGGCTGGTCGACGGCGCCGCGATCATGAACCAGATCCCGCTGTGTCGCTGCTCCTATGGCCCTTACGCGCGCGCGATGATCCGCGTCTGCAAGGAGGAGTCGTTCCACCAGCGCCAGGGCTACGAGATCATGCTGACGCTGTGCCGCGGCTCGGACGAGCAGAAGGCGATGGCGCAGGATGCGCTGAACCGCTGGTGGTGGCCGGTGCTGATGATGTTCGGCCCGCCGGATGCTACGAGCCAGCACAGCGACACCTCGACAAAGTGGAAGATCAAGCGCTTCTCCAATGACGAGCTGCGCCAGAAGTTCGTCGATGCCACCGTGCCGCAGGCGCAGTATCTCGGCCTGACCATTCCCGATCCCGGCATGACGCAGGATGCCGACGGGCACTGGCGCTATAGCGAGATCGACTGGACCGAGTTCAAGCAGGTGCTCGCCGGCAACGGCCCCTGCAACCGCGACCGTATCGCCGCGCGCCGCAAGGCGCATGATGAAGGCGCCTGGGTGCGCGAGGCGGCAGCCAGCTATGCGGCCAAGCGCCAGCATCGCCAGACCGCGCAAGCTGCCGAGTAGGGAGGTGACGATGACGACGCCGAACACGCCGCTGTGGGAAGTCTTCATTCGCAGCCGCAACGGGCTCGCGCACAAGCATGTCGGCTCGCTGCATGCGAGCGATGCCACCATGGCGCTGCAGGCCGCGCGCGACATCTACACCCGCAGAGGCGAGGGCCTGTCGATCTGGGTCGTGCCCTCGACCGCGATCACCGCAAGCGACCCCGCGGAGAAGGGCATGATGTTCGAGCCAGCGGAATCCAAGATCTACCGGCATCCGACGTTTTACGAGGTGCCGGAAGAAGTGGGGCACATGTAGCGGTCTCGCTCCTCATGGTGAGGAGCCGCGAAGCGGCGTCTCGAACCATGAAGGCCCCTAACTCGCAGCCCATCCTTCGAGACGCCTGCTGCGCAGGCTCCTCAGGATGAGGTCGGAACAAGTGGCAAGATGGATTGAATAGATGCCCGTCGCCAACATACAGGTCTCCGAGACGCCGCTGGTGCTCTACACCCTGCGCCGCGCCGATGACGCGCTGATCCTCGGCCACCGGCTGTCGGAATGGTGCGGCCACGCGCCGATGCTGGAAGAGGACATGGCACTCTCCAACATCGCGCTCGATCTCATCGGCCAGGCCCGCGAGCTCTACACCTATGCGGCCAGGGTTGAAGGCAAGGACAATGACGAGGACAAGTTCGCCTACCTGCGCGACGTACGCCAGTACCGCAACCTGCTGCTGGTCGAGCAGCCGAACGGCGATTTCGCCCAGACCCTGGTCCGGCAGTTCTTCTATTCCGCCTTCGCCGATCTCTACTGGCGCGCAATGATGACCTCGCGCGATGCGACGCTCGCCGCCATTGCCGCCAAGTCCGAAAAGGAGAGCGCCTATCATCTGCGCCATGCCTCGGAATGGATCATCCGGCTCGGCGACGGCACCGAGGAGAGCCACGCGCGCGCGCAAGGAGCGATCGATCATCTCTGGGCGTTCACCGGCGAGATGTTTGCCGTCGACGACGGCGAGCGCGGCTTGATCGAGGCCGGCGTCGCGATCGATCCGGCGACGTTGCGCGATCGCTGGCTGAAGACGCTCTCCAATGTCGCCGGCGAGGCGACGCTCACGCTGCCGCAAAACAACTGGATGCAACAGGGCGGCCGCGCGGGCCGGCACAGCGAGCATCTCGGTCACCTGCTCAGCGAGCTGCAATCGATGCAACGAACCTTCCCGGGGCTGACATGGTGATGGCGCTCGACAGCGACACCGAGCTCCGCCGGCGTGCATGGGACGCGGCGGCAAGCGTGGTCGATCCGGAGATCCCGGTGCTGACCATTGCCGATCTTGGCGTGTTGCGCGACGTTGCGCTTCTGGGTGATCACGTCGAGGTCGCGATCACCCCGACCTATTCAGGCTGCCCGGCGATGAACATGATCGCGCTCGAGATCGAGGTTGCGCTGGAACGCGCCGGCTTCCATCGCCCAAGAGTGCGCACCGTGCTGTCGCCGGCCTGGACTACCGACTGGATGAGCGAGGAAGGTCGCCAGAAGCTCCGCGCCTACGGCATTGCGCCGCCGCAAGCCTCAAGCTCGCGCCGCGCGCTGTTCGGCGAGCAGGCCGTCGCATGCCCGCAATGCGGCTCTGAGAATACCGAGTTGTTGTCCGAATTCGGCTCGACCTCCTGCAAAGCGCTCTGGCGCTGCAAGTCCTGCCGCGAACCGTTCGACTACTTCAAGTGTCATTGACCATGTCCGCAGCCGCACCACGTTTTCATCGCCTCGCCGTCAACGACCTCCGTCGCGAAGCGTCGGACGCCGTGTCGATGACCTTCGTCATTCCGGGTGAACTCGCCAGCGACTATGCGTTCGCGCCCGGCCAGTACCTCACGCTCCGCACCGTGCTCGACGGCGAAGAAGTCCGCCGCTCCTATTCGATCTGCTCGGGTCCCGACGACGGCGAGATCCGCATCGCCGTGAAGAAGGTCGACGGCGGCGCGTTTTCGAATTGGGCGGCGGACGAATTGAAGTGCGGCGACGAACTCGATGTGATGACACCGACCGGCCGCTTCGGTGCGATCCCGCAAAGCGACACCGCGCGCGTCCATGTCGGCTTTGCCGCGGGTTCGGGCATCACGCCGATCCTGTCGATCGTGAAGGGGATACTGGCGCGCGAGCCGAAGAGCCGCTTCTTCCTGTTCTACGGCAACCGTGCGACTGACAACATCATGTTCCTGGAGGCGCTCGAAGAACTCAAGGACCGGTTCATCGATCGCCTCTCGATCTTCCACGTCATCTCCGGCGAGGAGCAGGACATCCCGATCCTGCATGGCCGGCTCGACGGCGAGAAGGTGAGGGTGCTGCTGCGTTCGCTGGTGCCGGCCGCAAGCGTCGATCACGTCTTCATCTGCGGTCCATCAGGCATGAGCGAGGAGATCGAGGCGACCTGCCGCGACCTCGACATTGCGGATGACCGCATCCACGTCGAGCGCTTCGTGTCCGAGTTCGGCGGCAAGCCGCGACCGAAGAAGGCGGTCGCGGCCGACGCGCCGCCCAAGGCCATCGCGTCCCTGATCATCGACGGCAAGCGCCGCGATATTCCGGTCGCCGAGGACGAGGCCATCCTCGATGCTGCGCTGCGCGCCGGCGTCGATCTGCCGTTTGCCTGCAAGGGCGGCATGTGCTCGACCTGCCGCGCCAAGCTGGTCGAGGGCGACGCGCCGATGGACATCAACTATTCGCTGGAGCCATGGGAGCTGAAGGCAGGTTTCGTCCTCACCTGCCAGGCCAAGCCGTCGTCGGAGCGGGTCGTGGTCGACTACGATCATGTCTGAGCAGGCGCATCAGACCCCGACGATGCAAATGCGTCGCGTTATTTGACACGTTGAGCCAACCGGCAGAACATCATGTGCAAACGCTCGATGAACAAATACCTGGCCGGGAGAAGCGCGTGAACGTCAAAGCCGCCCTGTCGCCCGAGGATATTGCCCGCGCCTGCGCCGATGCGATGTGGTCGGAGGACGATGCCTCGAAAGGTCTCGGCATGGAGATCGTCGAGATCGGCCCGGGCTTTGCGACGCTGGCGATGACGGTGCGGCCGGATATGGTCAACGGTCAGCGCATCGCCCATGGCGGCTTCATCTTCACGCTTGCCGATTCCGCATTCGCGTTCGCCTGCAACTCGCGCAATGAGCGCGTGGTCGCGGCGCAGGGGCAGATCACTTTCATCAAGCCGGGCAGGCTTGGCGATCGTCTCGTCGCAAGAGCGCGCGAGGTTACCCGCGGCGGCCGCTCCGGCATCTATGACGTGCGCGTCACCGCCGGCGACACCGTCATCGCCGAATTCCGTGGGCATTCGCGTGTCATTCCCGGCACGTGGCTGCCGACGCAAGATCAGTGACCACAAGAACAAACAAATGATGTGGGGAAACGAGGATGGCTCTGACCAGGCTGAAGGCAGGTGGCAACGCCTATAGTGCCGAGATGGACGCGCATGAGCGCGCCTCGCGCGATGAGATCATGGCGTTGCAGACGCAGCGCCTGGCCTGGTCGCTGAAGCACGCCTACGACAACGTCGCGCAGTATCGCAAAGCGTTCGACAAGGCCGGGGTGCATCCGTCCGATTTCAAAGAGCTGTCTGATCTCGCAAAGTTTCCGTTCACGGTGAAGACGGATCTGCGCGACAACTATCCCTTCAACATGTTTGCGGTCCCTCGCGAAAAACTCGTACGCGTGCACGCCTCTTCCGGCACGACGGGCAAGCCGATCGTCGTCGGCTACACGAGAGCGGATATCGAGACGTGGTCGGAGGTGATGGCGCGCTCGATCCGCGCCGCCGGCGGTCGTACGGGCATGATCATCCACAACGCCTATGGCTATGGCCTCTTCACCGGCGGCCTCGGCGTGCATTACGGCGCGGAAAAGCTCGGCTGCACCGTGGTGCCGATTTCCGGCGGCATGACTGAACGGCAGGTGCAGCTCATCAACGATTTCCGGCCCGACATCATCACGGTGACGCCGAGCTACATGTTGGCGATCCTCGACGAGTTCAAGCGCCAGAAGCTCGATCCCAGGCAATGCTCGCTCAAGGTCGGCATTTTTGGCGCCGAGCCCTGGACCAACGCGATGCGCGGCGAGATCGAAGAGGCCTTCGACATGGATGCGACCGACATCTATGGCCTGTCCGAAGTGATCGGTCCGGGCGTCGCGCAGGAATGCATCGAGACCAAGGACGGCCTGCACATCTGGGAGGATCACTTCTACCCCGAGGTGATCGATCCCGAGACCGGCGCGGTGCTGCGCGATGGTGAGAAGGGCGAGCTGGTCTTCACCTCGCTCACCAAGGAGGCCTTCCCGGTGATCCGCTATCGCACCCGCGATCTGACGCGGCTGTTACCGGGCACGGCTCGTCCCGGAATGCGGCGGATGGAGAAGGTGACCGGGCGCTCGGACGACATGATCATCCTGCGCGGCGTCAACCTCTTCCCGACCCAGATCGAGGAAGTGCTGCTCGCGACGGAGTGGTGCGGAGGTCATTTCATCATGGAATTGACCCGCGAGGGCCGGATGGACGAACTGACCATCATCGCGGAGGCGCGTCCCGAGAGTTGGGACGGCCGCGGGCTCGTCGACCACGCCGAGCGGATATCGACCCACATCAAGAACACGATCGGCATCACGGCAAAGGTGCGGGCGGTCGCGCCGGCCACGCTGGAACGGTCGCTCGGCAAGGCCAAGCGTCTCTACGACAAGCGGCCGAAAGACTAGCTCTCACCCCTCATGGTGAGGAGCGCCGAAGGCGCGTCTCGAACCATGAAGGCCCGGCTGCCGCAGCGGGGGCCTTCATCCTTCGAGACGCCGCTTCGCGGCTCCTCAGGATGAGGGGAGGCAGGGTGCTCGCTGCAATTGACATGGCTGCTTCGAACGGCGACAAGGCCTTGAGAAGTCGCGGGTATCTCCATGTCTGTCGCCCAATCTACGCCATCCAAAACCGTCGACGCGCGCTGCGTGCGCCTTGATGCCAAGGCCGTGAACGCGGCGGCGGTTGCGCCTCGCGTCGAGCATCACACGCTCGCTCGTGGCGCCAATGACGTCCTGATCGAGGTGAAGGCCGCCGCCGTCAATCCGTCCGACGTGAAAGCTGCGACTGGGCTGATGCCTTATGCCGTGTTCCCGCGCACGCCGGGCCGTGATTATGCCGGCGTGGTGATCGACGGCCCGGCCGGTACGATCGGCCGGGAGGTGTTCGGCTCCTCCGGCGATCTCGGCATCCGCCGCGACGGCACCCATGCCACGCATCTCGTCGTCGAGCTTGAGGCGGTGGTCGAGAAGCCGAAGGCGCTGTCCTGGGAGGAGGCCGCCGGCATCGGCGTGCCCTTCGTCACCGCGATGGAAGGCTTTCGTCGTGCCGGCCTGCCGAGGAGCGGCGAGACCGTGCTGGTGATGGGCGTCAACGGCAAGGTCGGCCAGGCTGCAGTGCAGATCGCGACCTGGCAGGGCGCGCGCGTCATCGGCGTGGTGCGCAAGGCGGAAGCCTATGAAGGCCATACCAACGCGCCCGTCGAGGTGATCGACGCCTCCGCCACCGACGTCGCCACGCGCGTGCGCGAGGTCACCGGTGGCAAGGGCGCCGATATCGTCTTCAACACGGTCGGCGATCCCTACTTCGAGGCCGCGCACAAGTCGCTTGCCCTGCGCGGCCGCCAGATCCTCATCGCGGCGATCGATCGCATCGTGCAGTTCGATATCCTCGAATTCTATCGCGGCCAGCACACCTATGTCGGCATCGACACGCTCGGCCTGTCGTCGGCCGCAACCGGCGCGGTGCTGCGCGATCTCGGCCCTGGCTTTGCCAGCGGCCACCTGAAGCCGTTCCCGATCAAGGAAAGCGCAATCTATTCGCTCGAGCGTGCTAGAGAGGCGTACGTTGCCGTCGCCGGCTCCTCGCGCGATCGCGTGATCCTGAAGCCTTGAAACTCGTCATTGCGAGCACAGCGAAGCAATCCAGAAATGCATCCGCGGAGACAGACTGGATTGCTTCGCTCCGCTAGCAATGATGGCGAATGGCGAGAGTTCTGAGAGCAACCGATGGAATCCGCCCAACTCGTCATCCTTGCTGGCCTTGCCATCGGGCTCGTCTACGGCGCCGTCGGCCTGCTCAGCGGCTTCTGCCTGATGAGCAGCATGCGCGGATACCTCGCAGATGGCGACGGCCGGCTGGTCCGCACCTATGCGCTGGCGATCGCGGTCGCGATCGCCGCGAGCCAGTTTCTCGCCGGAAGCGGCACAGTCGATCTCGGCAAGTCGATCTATCTGCAACAGACATTCTCGGCGCCGGTGCTGTTCCTCGGCGGGCTCCTGTTCGGCTATGGCATGGTGCTGTCGAACGGTTGCGGCTCACGCGCGCTGGTGCTGCTCGGTCGCGGCAATCTGCGCTCCTTCGTCGTCGTGATCGTGCTGGCGATCGCGGCGCAGATGACGCTGAAAGGCCTGATCGCGCCGGCCCGCATCGCGCTGGTGCAGGCCTCGCAGACCACCGTGGGCGCGAATTCGCTGCCGGCGCTGCTCTCCGCATTTGGCCTTGGCGAAGCCGCCTCGCGCACGTTCGCCGCTGTCGTGATTGTGGCCGCGCTGGTGCTGTTCGCGTTCGCCCACGCGGCGTTCCGCCGCTCGCCGGGCCAGATTGCGGCAGGCGCGATCGTCGGTCTCCTGGTCGCCGGCGGCTGGTACGTCACCGGCTTCC